>NZ_JACRAW010000045.1 GCF_016213215.1 Bradyrhizobium sp.
CCCCCTGTACCATCTCCAGTGTCGGAATCGATCGTGATCGCACGCCAGCGATTGTGATAGGGAGGACGACAGCTTGGGCCGACCTGTCGGGAGTGCCAAATGCCCCCTGTGCCATCGAGAGCGCCTGGGGGGGACTCGCGCCCCGGCAGGTCACCCATCGTAGAGATCCAGTGGGAAGTTGCGCCGCCGGCGTTGGAGGTCATCGACGTCGCGTGAGTGCCAGTACAGGGTAGATCGACGCGGTGGGTCGGACCAGGCGAAACATTCATCGAGGAGGTGTTGAAGTGGAAGAGGAACTGAAGGTGTTTGTCGGTATCGATTGGGGTCGCGAAGAACATCAGGTGTGCGTTCTCGATGCCCTGGGAAAGGTGATCTTCGAGCGCAAGATCGTCCATGAGGTCAGCGCGTTACGAAAGATCATCGACGAGGTGATTGGACTGGCCGGTGGCGATCCTGCCGGCGTCGGGGTGGCCATCGAGGTTCCGCACGGCGTCATCGTCGAGACTCTGGTCGATGCGGACCTGAAGGTCTTTTCGATCAACCCCAAGCAGCTCGATCGTTTCCGTGACCGCTTCACGGTGGCGGGGGCCAAGGACGATCGGCGTGATGCGCACGCGCTGGCCAGTGCGCTGCGCACCGATCGTCGCGCGTTCTGGCCGGTTGCGATCGGCGCTCCGAAGTGGATCGAACTGCGTGAGGAGAGCCACAATTACGAGGACCTGCGCGCTGACTTCACTCGGCTGACCAACCGCCTGCGTGAATTGGTGACACGCTACTATGGGCAACTGTTGACGATCGGTGACGTGACCGAGCCCTGGATCTGGGAATTGTTCGAGCGCGCTCCGGATCCGCAGGCCGCGCAGAAGATACGCCTGAGCAGTATCGAGATCATCCTGCGTCGTCATCACATTCGACGCATCGGCGCTGACGAGGTGCGCGAGAAGCTGCGCGCTGCGTCTTTCACCGCCGCAGACGGAGTGCGCGAGGGCGTGGTACGTCGCATCGAATCGTTGCTGCCACAGCTGCGAGCGGTGATGGCGCAACTCAAAGAATCGCAACGCAATATCGATCGCTTGCTCGATCGCTGCGGACAGGCCGACACCGAAGACGTATCGTCGGGGCAGGATCGGCCCCCGGACGAACACAGCGACGTTGCGATCCTCCGCTCCCTGCCAGGCGTCGGAAGGATCGTGAGCGCCGCTGTGCTCGCCGAGGCGCACGCAGTGTTGCTGCACGGGGAGCGTAGCACGCTGCGCGCCCTGGGAGGAATCGCACCGGTGACCAAACGAAGCGGCAAGTCGCTTCTGGTGGTTCAACGTCGCCGTGCGTGCAATCCGCGTCTGAGCAATGCGTTCTATCACTGGGGGCGTACCGCGGTGCAGCACGACGAGCACTGCCGCCAACACTACGCGCGTTTGCGACAACGCGGCCACGGTCATGCGCGCGCTATCCGCGGCGTAGTCGATCGGCTTCTCGATGTTCTGCTGCGCATGCTCAAGGACCGCACGTTGTATGACGCGAATCGGCGCACCGCTGCACCGCTCGTTCTGGTGCCTGCAGCATGAGAACGACATCTAGCCCGCCCGCTTGCCCGCGCCGACTCGAATTCCTATGGTATTGCCGTCCGGCGAAACAGAGTCCGGCTCTGCTGGAGAGCACCCGGGCAAGGGATAGCCGGATCGATGGCGCGTCGATGACGCCGGCGGGCGCGGGGATTGCGATCTTTGCGCCCGCCCTTCGCCTCTTCCCTGAGAGCCATCGAACGCCAGAGTCATGCCTCCGAAAACTCCGGGGGTTCGGGGGCTGGCCCCCGGGCGAGCTTGCTCGCCGTTGTGCGCGTGATCACAAAACGTTCCAGTTCGCTCCAGAGACTTGCTCGTGGAGTCCGAAAGTCCCGGGGTTCGGGGCAGCGCCCCGCAACCGCTCAACGAGTTTCTTCGCATTTCGACCAACCAGATCGGTCGGCGACGTACTCGGTCGCCATTGGAGCTTGACTAATGGTGGGAAGTCCCCCC
>NZ_JACRAW010000046.1 GCF_016213215.1 Bradyrhizobium sp.
TCCAGGTCACGTCCTTTTCGCCTGCCGTGGAGATGTTCTCGGGAATCAGCACGTCGACGCCATAGGGCTTGCCGTCGACGTGGTCGTCGATCCACTTCAGCTCGCGCTCGATCGTTTCGGGCGTGTGCACCGTGGCACCCAGGACGCCAAAGCCTCCCGCGCGGCTGACGGCCGCCACCACGTCGCGGCAATGGCTGAAGGCGAACAGGGGAAACTCTATTCCAAGCATGTCGCAGATCGGCGATCTCATGTTTCTCTCCCGGCGGCAGCCTGGTGCTGCTTTATTGCTTTGGATACGGCGCCCGACGCTAGCCGATGGTCGGCAGCGATGCCAACGGGTTTCCCTTCGCGAATCTTGCGCGCAGGCGCCGCACAGCCGGGGCGGCGAGGGTGCATTCCGCTACGCAAAATATGCGTGGAATGCCCCTCGCACTTGCACCCTCGCCAATCTACCATCCGGGGCTAGCGACCATCCGCACGCCCTTCCCCTTGGAGGAACGAATGACCGACGCGCCACAATCCGATCCGTCTGGCTATACCCCGCCCAATCTCTGGACCTGGAATAAGCCAAGCGGCGGGCGGTTTGCCAGTATCAACCGCCCGATTGCCGGGTCGACGCACGAAAAGGAACTGCCGGTCGGCCGCCATCCGCTGCAGCTCTATTCGCTCGCCACACCGAACGGGGTGAAGGTCACGGTGATGCTGGAAGAGCTGTTGGCGCTCGGCCAAAAGGGTGCGGAATACGACGCCTGGCTGATCAACATAAACGACGGCGAGCAGTTCGGCAGCGGCTTCGTTGCCGTCAACCCTAACTCCAAGATTCCGGCATTGATGGACCGCTCCGGGCCCGAGCCGATCCGGGTGTTCGAGTCCGGCTCGATCCTGCTCTATCTCGCCGAAAAATTCGGAGCGTTCCTGCCCGGGGATGTCAAGACGCGTGCCGAATGCCTGTCATGGCTGTTCTGGCAGATGGGCAGTGCGCCCTATCTCGGTGGCGGGTTCGGCCACTTCTATGCCTATGCGCCGACCAAGATCGAGTATGCGATCGATCGCTTCGCGATGGAAGCAAAGCGCCAGCTCGATGTGCTCGACCGGCGGCTTGCCGAGAGCGAGTACCTGGCAGGCGGCGATTACTCGATCGCCGATATCGCGGTGTGGCCGTGGTACGGAGCGCTGGCAAAGGGCCTGCTCTATGGCGCCGGGGAATTCCTGTCGGTGCAGGAATACAAGAACGTGCAGCGTTGGACCGATGCCATCGCCAAACGGCCGGCCGTGCAGCGTGGGCGCATGGTCAACCGCACCTGGGGTGACCCCGCAAGCCAGCTGCACGAGCGCCACGACGCTGGCGATTTCGAGACCAGGACGCAGGAAAAGATCGGAGCGCCCGCATCCTAGCGCTGTTCAATCAGCAGTCAGTCCGGCAGCATCTCCCCGGAGCCGCCGAGCTCTGCGGGGAGATCCCTGTATTTGGGCAGCCCGTCGCGGATGGTGACCATCTTGCTCCCGTAGTTGGCATGCAGCGTCGGCTGGTGGGTGTAACCTTTGAGCAGGTTGGCGTAGACGTCGGTCAGCCGCATCCGCGGATGATCGGCCATGACATGCCCGCCGCAGATCTTGCAGAACTTGCGGTAGGAATTATCGGTCCTGTGGAACGTGCCAACGTCCGCCGCTCCCCTGGTGATGCGCACGTCGTCCGATTTCCAGAGGCTGAAGGCGTTGATGGGAGCGGCCGACCATTCCTGGCAGTCGCGGCAGTGGCAATAGCCCGCGAACACCGGCTTGCCCGTTACCTCGACTTCGACTGCGCCGCAGAAGCAGCTCGCCTTGTAGGTGGCTGCGGCCTCCGCAAGCGCGTCCTCGCCCTGCGCCAGCAGATCCTTGTATTCGGGATTCTTCTTGATAAAGCCTCGGATGAAGTCGCACTCGACCGTGAGCGCGCGTGCTTGCGTCCTTACCGCGTCAAGCGTCGCGCGCCCGAGCCTGGAGCCGATGCCGCGTCCGCCTAGTTCCGGCGGCACTTCGGTGTGGACCAGCGTGATCGCTTCCGGCGACTTCCGGTAGGTGACGAACGCGATGGTGCCGTCCACCTCAAGCTCGAACCGGTTGCGCTCTTCGTTGTCGCGAAATGTATCCGGCATTCTTCCGCTCCTGTTGTTGAGCCCTTTCCCCCTCACGCTTTCCGGTCCACCTCGCCCCGTTTGCGGGGAGAGGCCGGAAAGCGAAGCGATCCCGGTGAGGGGGACTCTTTTAGAACGCCCCTGTCGAGAGCCCCCTCATCCCGACCTTCTCTTCGCAAGAGGAGAGAAGGAGAAGCTTACGGCATACTCAGTTCGTGACGGCCGACCACCATCCAGTGCACTTCGTCCGGACCGTCGGCAAAGCGCAGGTGCCGGACGTCCTGGTACATCTCGGCGAGCGGAGTCCATTGCGAGATGCCGGTCGCTCCGTGCATCTGGATCGCCTGGTCGATGATCCGACAGGCGCGCTCTGGTACCATGGCCTTGACCATGCTGACCCAGACGCGCGCCTCCTTGTTGCCGAGCACGTCCATGGCTTTGGCCGCCTTCAGGACCATCAGCCGCATGGCCTCGATCTCGCAGCGCGCCTGCGCGATAATCTGCAGGTTGCCGCCGAGTTGGGCGATCTTCTTGCCGAAGGCCTCGCGCGTCAGTCCGCGCGTCACCATCAGATCGAGCGCTTTTTCCGCCTTGCCGATGGTGCGCATGCAGTGGTGGATACGGCCGGGACCGAGGCGCAACTGCGAGATCTCGAAGCCGCGGCCCTCGCCGAGCAGCATGTTCTCCTTCGGCACGCGAACGTTGTTGAAGCGCAAATGCATATGACCGCGCGGCGCGTGATCCTGGCCGAAGACGTGCATGGGACCGATGATCTCCACGCCGGGCGTGTCCTTCGGCACCAGGATCTGCGACTGCTGCTTGCTCGGCGCCGCGTCCGGATTGGTCTTGACCATCACGATCATGATTTTGCAGCGGGGGTCGCCGAGGCCGGAGATGTAGTACTTCTCGCCATTGATTACCCATTCGTTGCCGACGAGCTTTGCCGTGGTCGAGATGTTTTTGGCATCGGATGAGGCGACGTTGGGTTCAGTCATGGCGTAAGCCGATCGGATTTCGCCGTTGAGCAGCGGCTTCAGCCACTTCTCCTTCTGCTCGGACGTGCCGACGCGCTCCAAGACCTCCATGTTGCCGGTGTCGGGCGCCGAGCAGTTCATGGTCTCCGAGGCCAGCGGGCTCTTGCCGAGCTCTGCGGCGATGTAGGCGTAATCGAGATTCTTCAGGCCTTCGCCGGTCTCGGCGTCGGGCAGGAAGAAGTTCCACAGGCCTTCCTGCTTGGCCTTGGTCTTGGCCGTCTCCAGCACCTCGAGCTGGCCCGGCGTGAAGCTCCAGCGATCCTGCCTGTTCTTGCCGAGGCGCATGAAGTCGACCGACATCGGGTCGACTGTGTCGCGGATGAACTTCTTGACATGGTCGTAGAGGGGACGGACCTGCTCGGACATGCGCAGGTCATTCAGCTCATCGCCGGGACTGAGAGTATAGGATGTCGTGCGGGGCACGTAGGCGTGCATCATTGTTCTTCCTCCCATTCGCAAAGCGCGTCGCGACCGACTTTATGCTCGGCAAATTCGGACCGCGAGCGCACATTTAGGCCATCGCGGCGCATGCGTTTGCCGTGCCACGGAATTCCAGAGCGACAAAGAACGCGGATGGGCTCAGCCCATCCGGTGCATCGCGCAGATCTTGTTGCCGTCGAGATCCCGCAAATAGGCGAGATAGAGCTTGCCCGCGGAACCCTGCCGAACACCCGGCGGATCCTCGCACGGCTTTCCGCCGTTTGCGACGCCGGCCGCATGCCACGCCTCGACCTGCTCGGGCGAGTTGCAGGCAAAGCCGATGGTGCCGCCGTTGGCCGGGGTCGCCAGCTTGCCATCGATCGGCTTGGTCACCGAGAACACGCCGGTCTTGGTGAAGTAGAAAATACGATGACCGTCCACCTTGGCCGGCCGCACATCAAGCGTACCGAGCAGCGCGTCATAGAACGCCTTGGCCTTTTCCAGGTCATTGGTGCCGATCATCACGTGCGAAAACATTGCTCTGTTCCCCCTTTTCTCAACGATGAAATTAATACGCCGCGTAGGCGCCATCGATCACGAAGCAATCGGTGGTGTGATAGGACGAGGCCTTGCTCATCAGATAAACGGCAATGCCGCCGAAGTCGGAAGCCTCGCCGAACCGCCGCATCGGAATGCGCGGCATGACGTTCGCGACGAATTTCTCGTTTGCCATGATACCGGCCGTCATTTCGCTCTTGATCCAGCCGGGCAGGATGGCATTGGCCGTGATGCCAAAACGCGCCAGTTCCACGCCGAGCGCGCGCACCATCGCGTTGATTGCGGCTTTACTCGCGGCGTAATGCTCGTTGCGGGCGGTGCCGAAGATCGAGGCGATGCTCGATGTCGCCACCAGCCGGCCGAAGGGATCGCCTGCATTGGCACGGTCTGTCATGTGACGCGCGGCGGCCTGGAACGCGTGAAAGACGCCGTCGAGGTTGGTGGCAAACATCGTTCGCCATTCTTCCTCGGTGCGGTCGATGAAGGCGCGCCGGCCGCCGCCGCCGATGCCGGCGTTGGCGAAGCAGCCGTCGACACGACCGAAGGTGTCGAGCGTCGCCTTCATGGCCGTGTTGACCGAAGCCGGATCGGTGACGTCGCAGACGCGGGTATCGACCTTGCCGGGGCTGCCCGCCATGGAGGCCGCGGCGCTCTTGTTCTTTTCCGCGTTGCGGCCCCAGATCGAGACATTGCAGCCTTGCGCTGCGAGGGCCTGGGCGATACCGAGCCCGATACCGCCGTTGCCGCCGGTAACGACGGCGACGCGGCCGGTGAGGTCGAAGATGTTCATGGAGCGTTTCCCGTATTCGGTATGACGCGCATCAGCCGGTGTGCGCAAGACAGGTCGATGGATCGTTTCAACCATGGACAAGGCTGCGGCAAAAATCAAATATGCCTCTTAATCAATTCCACTTCGCGGGATTTGGACCGCGGATCACAACCGACGAGGAAACAATGCAGTTCAAGCACGCCACGCTCGATATCGAAGGCTCGGTCGCAATTCTGAGGCTCGACCATCAGGAGGTCATGAACGCGGTCTCGATGGACATGCTGGGCGGCCTGTCCGAAGCGCTTGACGGGATCGAGGAGAAAAAGGCCGAGGTGCGGTGTGTCGTCTTGACCGGGGCAGGGCGAGCGTTCTGTACCGGTGCGAACCTTCAGGGCCGCAACAACCAGAAGCCGGGCAAGAGCAACGCCGGTTCAGCGCTCGAGACCGCGTTCCATCCGTTCCTGCGCCGGCTGCGCAACCTGCACTGCCCGCTGGTGACCGCGGTGAACGGGCCGGCGGCGGGGGCCGGCATGAGCTTTGCGCTAATGGGCGACATCATCCTGTGCGCGCGCTCGGCCTATTTTCTGCAGGCTTTCCGTCGCATCGGCCTTGTGCCGGACTGCGGCTCGACCTGGCTGCTGCCTCGGCTGATCGGCAAGGCGCGCTCGGTTGAATTGTCGCTGCTCGGGGAGCGTCTGCCGGCGGAAAAGGCACTGGAATGGGGCCTCGTCAACCGGGTCTATGACGATGCGGCGCTGATCGAAGAGACGATGAAGCTGGCGCATGAACTCGCCAACGGGCCGACGGTTTCGCTGTCGCTGATCCGCAAATTGTACTGGGATAGCCCGGAGAACTCCTTCGAGGACCAACTCAATCTCGAATTTGAATGCCAGCGCCTTGCCGGGGCGACGAGCGATTTCAAGGAGGGCGTGACGGCATTCCTTGAGAAGCGTCCGGCAAAGTTTGCGGGCAAATGATCGAGAGCGAGCTTTCGCGCAGCGTCGTCGCGTGGTGCCCCGGAGCCACCGGGGTCACGGGTGCCGCCAAGCTGTCCGGCGGCGCCAGTCAGGAGACCTGGCGCTTCGACATCGTCCATCCCAGCGGCAATATGGGCGCGATTCTGCGGCGGGCACCGGCGAGCTATAGCGCGGCGCCGGAGCGCGCGGCCGGCCTCGACGCCGAAGCGAGGCTGATGCAGCTGGCCTATGAGGCCGGCGTGCCGTCGCCGCGCGTGCTGCACGTGCTGACGCCGGATGAGGGGCTTGGAACCGGCTTCATCATGCAGCGGGTCGAGGGCGAGACCATCGCGCGCAAGATCCTGCGCGACGATGAGTTCGCCAATGCGCGGCCGATCCTGGCGCGGCAGATCGGCGGGGTTCTGGCCGGCATTCATGGGCTGCCGCTGCAGAACCTGCCGGCGCTTCGCCGCATGACCGCGACCAGGGAGCTCAAGGAGTTCGAACGCGACTATCGCAGCCTCGGCTGGCCGAAGCCTGTGTTCGAGCTGGCGTTGCGCTGGCTGCGGGAACGCGATCCCGGTCCATCGGCGGAAGTGACGCTGGTGCACGGTGACTTCCGCAACGGCAATCTCATCATCGGTCCCGACGGCGTTCGCGCGGTACTTGACTGGGAACTAGCTCATGTCGGCGATCCCATGGAGGATCTGGGCTGGGTCTGCGTCAATTCCTGGCGCTTCGGCGAAATCGACAAGCCGGTGGGCGGCTTCGGCTCGCGCGAGGAACTGTTCGCCGGCTACGAGGCTGCCGGCCGCCGCGTCGATCCCGCCCGCGTGCAGTTCTGGGAAGTGATGGGCACGCTGCGTTGGGGACTGATGTGCTGCGGCATGATGCAGCGTTTCCGTGCTTCGCCCGACCATTCCCTGGAGCGCGCCATGATCGGCCGCCGTGCCTCGGAAACCGAGATCGATCTGCTCAGGCTGCTAGCGCCGCGAGGGACATGACCATGCAGGACGAGCCCACACCCGTCGAGCTGACCAAGGCCGTTGCCGATTTCCTGCGCAACGACATCGCGCCTCAAATCACCGGGCATCACGCCTTCAAGCTGCGGGTCGCGATCAACGTGCTTGACGTCGTCACGCGGCAATTGACCTTGGAAGAGGGGAGCGATGCCGCCGAACTCGCGCGGCTGACGCGCCTGCTCGGGAACGAAGGCTCGCTGATGGAACTCAACCGCGCGCTTGCCGAAGGCATTGCCGCCGGAAAGCTCGATCTTCAGACGCCGGGACTTGCCGCCCATCTGTGGCAGACGACGATGGACAAGCTTGCCGTCGATCAGCCGAACTATGCGTCGTACAAGCGGGAGCTGGCGCGAGACAAGGGCGCGTAGCCGTTTCCCGACTCGTCATTCCGGGGCGCGACGAAGTCGCGAGCCCGGAAATCCATTCATCCCAACGTCGCTAACCGAGCATCGCGACGGATTCCGGGTTGGTCGCCCGCGCGATACCCCGGAATGACGATGTTTATCGCCCCAGCCATTTCGGCGGGCGCTTCTCGGCGAACGCCTTGGGGCCCTCGATGAAGTCCTGCGAGGCGAGCATGGCCTTGACGGCCGGGTAGTCCCGCTGCTCCTCGATCGCCTGTTCCAGCGAAACGGCAAGGCCCTTGTGGATGGCCTGCTTGGAGGCACGGATCGACATCGGGGAGTTCTTGCAGATGGTTTCCGCCCAGCGTAGCGCCACCGCGACCGCTTCGCCCTGAGGTGCGACTTCATTCACGAACCCGAGTTCGAGGCCCTCCTTGGCGCTGACGTGCCGCGCGGTCAGGATCATTCCCATGGCGCGCTTGAGCCCGATCTGCCGCGGCAGCCGGTGCAGGCCGCCGGCCAGCGCAGCAAGTCCGACACGCGGCTCGGGCAGGGCGAAGGTCGCGTTTTCTGAGGCGATGATGAGGTCGCAGGCAAGCGCAATCTCGAAGCCGCCGCCCATGGCGACGCCGTTCACGGCGGCGATCAGCGGCTTGTCGCAGTCGTAGCGCGAGGTCAGGCCGGCAAAACCGCCTATGTCCCAGCCGCGCTTGCCGCCGGCGGCCTGCCATTTCAGGTCGTTGCCGGCGCAGAACGCCTTGTCGCCGGCGCCGGTGACGATCGCGACCCATTGCTCGGGGTCCCGAGAGAAATCGTCAAAGATCTTATTGAGCTCGAAATGGGCGTCGATATGCAGCGCGTTGTAAACCTCGGGGCGCGACATCGTCACGATGGTGATCGGCCCCTTGCGCTCCACTTTCGAAAAGTTCAGCTCCATGTTTGCTCCCGCTGTGTTTTCTGTGGCGAAGAATATGCCGGCAATAGTAGCGCGCTCTCGCCGTCGGGTACCACCTGAATTACGCAAGGCGCCTGCGCGTCCAGGCCCTGTCCGGTTGCTTGACTTGCCCCTCGACTTCTCACCTAAATCGACCCGAGCAAATGCGCGTAGCGCCTTAACGCAAAACGACAACTTTCCGGGAGAGACTGCCTTGGATTTCTCGCTGCCGCCCGATCTTGTCGCCTATCTCGGCGAGCTTGACCGTTTCATCGCAGAAAAGATCAAGCCGCTGGAGGAGGCCGATGACAACATCCGCTTCTTCGACCATCGCCGCGAATGGGCGAGGACCGATTTCGAAAATGGCGGGTTGCCGCGGCATGAGTGGGAAGCGCTCTTGCGCAAGGCGAAGGATTTTGCTGATGCCGCCGGACATCTGCGCTTCGCCGTGCCCAAGCGCTATGGCGGAAAGGATGGTTCCAACCTCTGGATGGCCGTCATCCGCGAGCATTTTGCCTCGAAAGGCCTGGGCCTTCACAACGACCTGCAGAACGAGCACTCGATCGTCGGCAATTTCCCGATCGTCACCATGCTCGACCGCTACGGCCGCGACGACCAGAAGGCGATGATCGACGGCTCGATAACAGGAAAGTACCGGATCACCTTCGGCCTGACCGAGCCGCATCACGGCTCGGACGCGACCCATATGGAAACCAGGGCGGTCCCCGCGAACCGCGACAACGTCAAGGGCTGGATCATCAACGGCGAGAAGATGTGGACGACCGGCATGCATGTCGCCACCCATTGCGCATTGTTCGCGCGAACCTCGGGCAATGACGGCGATGCGCGCGGCATCACCTGCTTCCTGGTGCCGGCGAAGAGCGCCGGTGTAAAGGTCGAAGAATATATGTGGACCTTCAACATGCCGACCGACCACCCGCGGGTCAGCTTCACCGACGTGTTCGTGACGGAAGATGCGTTGTTTGGCGAGGTGGGGAGGGGGCTGTCGCTTGCCCAGTGCTTCGTGCACCAGAACCGCATTCGCCAGGCGGCAAGCTCATTGGGGGCGGCGGTCTACTGCATCAACGAAAGCGTCAGGTATGCGCGCGAGCGCAAGCCGTTCGGCCGGGCGCTGGCGGAGAACCAGGCGATCCAGTTTCCGCTGGTGGAGCTCGCGACCCAAGCCGAAATGCTGCGGCTATTGATCCGCAAGACCGCCTGGGAGATGGACCAGCTCACCGAGGAGCAGATCGAGCGCACGCTCTCCGACAAGGTCTCCATGTGCAATTACTGGGGGAACCGGTTGTGCTGCGAGGCCGCCGACCGCGCCATGCAGGTGCATGGCGGCATGGGTTACTCGCGTCACAAGGCGTTCGAGCACATCTATCGCCATCATCGCCGCTACCGAATCACCGAGGGCAGCGAAGAGATCCAGATGAGGAAGGTTGCGGGCTTCCTGTTCGGCTATATGGGGCCGGGGAAACGCTAGCTCGGCGTTATTGCGAGCGAAGCAACCCGGATCTGCTGGGTCGCTTCGAGAGATGGCGCTCAATTCACCTGCCTGTCCTTGCCCGCCCAATACGGCTCGCGCAATTGCCGCCGCAAAATCTTGCCGGAGGGATTGCGCGGCAGGGCAGGAATGAATTCCACCGTCTTTGGCGTCTTGTAACCGGCGATGCGCTTGCGTGTGAAGTTGATGATGTCTGACGCCGTTGCCGTCTTGCCTGGCTTCATCACCACGATCGCCTTGACCGCCTCGCCCCATTTGTCGTCGGGAACACCGATCACGGCGGCTTCGGCGACGTCCGGATGATCGCAGATCGCGCTTTCGACCTCGGCCGGATAGACGTTCTCGCCGCCAGAAATGACCATGTCCTTGATGCGGTCGTGAATGTAGAGATAGCCGTCCTCGTCCATGTAACCGGCGTCTCCCGTGCGCAGCCAGCCGTCCTGGCCGAGCGTCTTTGCGGTGGCGTCGGGCAGGTTCCAGTAGCCGGCCATGTTGGAGCCGGAACGCGTCGCGATCTCGCCGACCTGCCGCGGCGGCAAGCGGTTGCCCTCGGGATCGAGAATCGCAATCTCGACGCCGGGCAGCGCCTTGCCGGCCGAGCGCATCCGCTCCAGCCCTTCGACATGATCTTCCGGCGGCAGCGCCACGATCGTGCCAGTGGTCTCGGTCATGCCGTACATCTGCACGAAGCCGCACTTGAACACTTCGATGCATTCCTTGAGCAGCGCCGCCGGAATCGGGGAGGCGCCATACAGCATGTACTTCAGCCGCGAGAAATCGATTTGCTTTGCACGCGGCTGCCGCACCACGAACTGCATCGCCGCGGGCACCATGAAGAGTTTGGTGATGCCGGACTGATCGAAGAAGTCCAGCACCTTGGTGGGATCGAATTCGCGGGCGATGACACCCTTGGCACCGTGATACAGCCCCATGACGCCCCAGCCTGATCCCCCGATATGAAAGATCGGCATGGCCACCAGCGAGACCTCGTCGCTGGTCCACTTGTTCCACTCCGGCTTTTCCGCCTCGCTGCCGGTCTGCACCAGATTGAGGAAATTGGCGTGCGACAGCATCGCGCCCTTGGGCGTTCCGGTGGTGCCCGAAGTGTAGAGCTGGATGGCGATGTCCTTCGGCGTGACTTCGACCCGCGGATCCTGTGCGCCCTGGGCATCGCGCCAGGCCGTATAGTCGGGCCACTCCGGCGCGCCGCCCTCGGTGGTGATGATGGTACGAACGCTCGGCAGTTGCGGGCGAATGTTGCGGACCAGCGTCACGAATTCAGGCCCGACAAACAGAGCCGGTGCCTTGCAGTCCTCCACGATAAAGGCGACCTCGGGACCGGCCAGGCGCCAGTTGACCGGTGCCATGACCACATTCGCCTTCATGGCGCCGAGCAGCAGCTCGAAATAGAAGTCGCTGTTCTTGCCGAGATAGCAGATGCGCTCGCGGGGCTTGATGCCGAGAGCCTTCAGCGCGTTGGCAACCTGGTTGGTCTTGCGATCAAAATCGGCGAAGCTGGTTGCGCGGCCCTCGAACTCAAACGCCGTCGCCTCGCCGCGATTTTCCGCGCGTAACCGCACCATTTCGGCAAGCGTGGACGGGATTGCCAAATCCGACATGTTCCTCCTCGTAAAGTCTTGTTTGTTGTTGATGCGATAGTGGGGTCATCCAACCACAAAGACAATACGGTGGGAGAGCAGCGCGTTCGTGTCCGGACGCGGTTTGCGGAGCAGTGCGCCGCAGAGCCCGGGGCCCAGCCTGCAAGTCAGTAGCGCAGCACGTCGCTCGTGCTGCGCAGGATCCGCAGGGACGAGATCACCCGCGCTGGGCGCGGTCCTTCTCGTTCTGCGCCTTGATCGATTCCCGAGCCGTCTGCCAATCGGCGTCGCTCCACTCCCGGAGCTGATAGAAGTTGCCGCCCATGGCGAGCGCCTGCGCGCCGTCCATGGCAATGGTCTCGCCATTGATCCAGTCGCAGCCGCCCGAGATCAGGAACACTGCGACGTTCTGCAGCTCCTCCATCGTGCCGACGCGGCCCATGGGATTGACCGCCTTGGTCCGGGCGCCGGCTTCATCGCCCGGCTTGATGCGCTTGCTCATGCCCTCGGTCGGGATTTCGCCGGGCGCGATGGTGTTGAGGCGGATGCCGTATTTGCCCCATTCGACTGCGAGCGACATGGTCATGGC
Source organism: Bradyrhizobium sp. (assembly GCF_016213215.1). Lineage (GTDB taxonomy): Bacteria > Pseudomonadota > Alphaproteobacteria > Rhizobiales > Xanthobacteraceae > Bradyrhizobium. The sequence goes on from NZ_JACRAW010000046.1 coordinate 11,852, forward strand.
GTGGATGGCCGACTTGCTCATGGCCGACGGCACTACATAGGGCGAGCCGTTGCGCACCCAGGTCGTGGTGATCGATACGACGTTACCGCGCTGTTTGGCCTCGATCCAGCGCTTGCCCACCGCATGCGTCACGTAGAACGTACCATGCATGACGATGTTGGCGACCGCGTCGAAGCCGCGCGGAGACAGCTCTTCCGTACGCGAGATGAAATTGCCGGCGGCGTTGTTGATGAGGTCGGTGAGGGGAGCTTCGCGAAAGATGTTCTCGATCATCTCCTCGACCGCAAGGACGTTGCGGATGTCGACGCCGTGGCTGGTGACGCGGCCGCCATAGAGGTCCATCAGCTCGGTCGCGGTCTCGTCGCAAACGATCTTCCGGCGCCCGCAGATGTGCACCTCGGCGCCGAGCTGGAGAAAGCGCGCCGCCATGGACTTTCCGAGCCCGGTTCCGCCGCCGGTCACCAGGATGCGCCGTCCGAGCAGAAGATTTTCTTGGAACATAGGTTTCCGCCTGCAGGGATTGTCTGTTAATTGCTCGATTGACTAAATCTGGCCGCCGGCTTTCTGTAAAGCGGCAACCCGAACAAAAGTGCAGGGAGAATTCGTCCATGGAAGAGCGCGTCTCGATCACGATCTCGGAGGGCGTCGCCGACGTCCGCCTGGTGCGGGCGGACAAGATGAACGCACTGGATTTCGCCATGTTCGAGGCGCTGGTGGCCGCTTCCGAACGGCTCGCCAAGGAAAAAGGGCTGCGGGCGGTAGCTCTATCCGGCGAGGGCAAGGCGTTTTGCGCCGGCCTCGACATGGGCCGTTTCGCCGCCATGAAGGACAAGGGCGGCAACGGAATTCCGGGCGGTGAAAATCGCGACCTGAGCGTTCGCACCCATGGCAAGGCCAACTTCGCCCAGCAGGCGGTGTGGGGCTGGCGCCAGTTGCCGGTCCCGGTCATCGCCGCCGTGCATGGGGTCGCATTCGGTGGCGGCTTTCAGCTCGCGCTCGGCGCCGACATGCGCTTCCTGGCGCCCGACGCTCGGATGTCGATCATGGAAATCAAATGGGGTCTGGTGCCGGATATGGCCGGCACGCCGATCCTCGCGACGCTGGTACGCGACGACATCCTGCGCGAGCTGGCCTATACGGGCCGGATCTTCTCGGCCCAGGAGGCGATGAGTTACGGCCTAGCTACGCGGATCTGCGACGACCCGCGTGCGGCGGCCCTGGAGACCGCCCGCGAAATCGCCGGCAAGAGTCCCGACGCTATCCGAGCGATCAAGCGCATGCTGAACAATCTGTCGTTCGATCCGGGACCCGCGCTGCTTGCCGAATCCGTCGAGCAGCAGAAGCTGATCGGCAGCGCCAACCAGACCGAAGCCGTGCGCGCCAATCTCGAGAAGCGCCCGCCGCACTTTGCCGACGCGTGAAGCGACCACCGTCCCCTCATGGTGAGGAGGCGCGCAGCGCCGCCTCGAACCGTGAGGCCCGTTGCCTTCCCTCGAGGCGCCGCTTGCGCGGCTCCTCGGGATGAGGACGGAATGCAACAACTCCGGTGATGACCACAAACCAGAACCAAGCAAAAAATGAGTGAAACGCCAGAACTCTTCCTTGGCATCATCAGTGGCGAGCGGCGTCGCAGCCACGCCGAAGTCGCCGACCGTGCCGATCGCATCGCGATGGGACTGAAGCAACTCGGCGTGAAGCAGGGCGACAGCGTCTGCATGCTCATGCGTAACGACATCGCCTTTCTTGAGGCGGCCTATGCGGCCATGCGGCTCGGCGCCTACGGAGTGCCGATCAACTGGCACTTCAAGCCGGATGAGATCGACTACATTCTGAAGGATTCCGGAACATCCGTGCTGATCGCGCATGCCGATCTGCTGCATGGGCTGCGTGGGGCGATCCCGGCCGGAGTAACCGTGCTCAGTGTGCCAACCCCGTCCGAGATCCTCTCAAGCTACAAAATCGATCCGGAGCACCTCGTGACGCCGGATTACGCCATCGATTTCGAAGCCTGGCTGCGTCAGTACCAGCCTTACGACGGCCCGGCCGTGCCCCAGCCGCAGAACATGATCTACACCTCGGGCACGACGGGCCATCCCAAGGGCGTGCGGCGGGATGCACCGACGGCGGAACAGGGCGCCGCAGCCGAGCGCATGCGCGCGATGATCTATGGCCTCAAGCCCGGCGCCCGCGCGCTGTTGCCGGGGCCGCTCTATCATTCCGCGCCCAATTCATTCGGCATCCGCTCCGGCCGCCTCGGCGGCGCGCTGGTGCTGATGCCGCGCTTCGATGCGGAGGAGTTCCTGGGCCTGATCGAAGCGCACAGGATCGACACCATCTTCATGGTGCCGACCATGTTCATTCGCCTGATGAAGCTTCCCGAGGCCGTGCGCCGGAAATACGACGTGTCTTCGCTGCGCCACGTGATCCACGCCGCAGCGCCGTGTCCGGCTGACGTGAAGCGCGCCATGATCGAATGGTGGGGGCCGGTGATTTACGAATTCTACGGTTCGACGGAATCCGGCGCTGTCACCTTTGCAACGTCCGAGGACGCCTTGAGGAAGCCGGGCACGGTGGGGAAGATCTCGCCGGGCGCGGAGCTTCGCTTTATCGACGAGAACGGACGCGCACTGGGACCGGGGCATGTCGGCGAAATCTATTCGCGCATCGCGGCCAATCCCGACTTCACCTACCACAACAGGCCGGATAAGCGCGCCGAGATCGACCGGGACGGCTTCATTACGTCGGGCGACGTCGGCTATATCGACGAGGACGGGTATGTGTTCCTCTGCGACCGCAAGCGCGACATGGTGATCTCGGGCGGCGTCAACATCTATCCCGCCGAGATCGAGGCGGTGCTCCATGCCCTGCCGGGCGTGCAGGATTGCGCGGTGTTCGGCATTCCCGATGCCGAGTTCGGCGAGGCGCTGATGGCCGTGGTGGAGCCGCAGCCAGGGATCACGCTCCAGGTCGACGATATCAGGGCGCGGCTGAAGACCTCGCTCGCCGACTACAAGGTTCCCAAGCACATCGAGATCCGGAGCAAACTGCCGCGCGAGGATTCCGGCAAGATCTTCAAGCGCCGTCTGCGTGACCCGTATTGGGAGCAGGCGGGCCGGCTGATCTGATCTCTCCGGCTGAAGGGAAATTCGGCCAGCACCAATTGAGAAGCGGAGGAGGTTGCCATGAGTGATGCGGCAGGGGCCGGGGAAGTCGAAGCGAGTGAGGTTCTCTGCGAGGTCTCCGACCACATCGCGACCATCACGCTCAATGCCCCGGAGCGGATGAACACGATCTCCGGTCCGATGCTCAGCGAGCTTGCGCGGCTATTGATCCAGGCCAACGAGGATCCGGCGGTCCGTTGTGTCATCCTGACCGGAAAGGGACGGGCGTTCTGCGCCGGTCTCGACCTGCGCCAGGAGCGAGATGGTAACGGGCTCAGCTTGGCGTCCTCGCCGACGACGCTCAACCTGCGCAATACGCCGCCGACGGTTCTGCAGTCGATGGACAAGCCGACGATCTGCGCCGTGAACGGCGGGGCGGCCGGCTACGGCATGGACACGGCGCTGGGCTGCGATATCCGCCTCATGGCGGAGTCGGCCAAGTTTGCCGCGGCGTTCGTCAAGCGCGGCGTGGTGCCCGAATCGGGCGGTACATGGCTGCTGCCCAGGATGATCGGCTGGGCCAAGGCTTCGGAACTGATCTTCACCGGCCGCACCTTGAGCGCCCGGGAATGCCTCGACTGGGGACTTGCCAATGAGGTCGTCGCGGACAGCGAGTTGACGGACCGCGCCCGGGCGTTGGCAGGCGAGATCGCCGCCAATGCCCCGCTCGCGGTGCAGGCCTCCAAGCGGATGATGCGTATGGGGTTGAACGAGACGTTTCCCGATCACGTGCACCACGTCTATCTGCAGCTGTTGCCGCTGTTCAAGACCAGGGACATGGCCGAAGGCATGAAGGCCTTCATGGAGAAACGCGAGCCAAAGTTCGAAGGCCGCTAGAGGTCCTCAGCTTCAGGACAGCGACACCTGCTTCACAAGAGGCATCCGGGTGGACCGGACGCTTCTTTCTTCATCTTGCGCAGGTGCAAAACTATTGCACACTCGATAAAGTCGGGCACTCTTGCTAGCAGGAACCCATGTCCGCCGAAACCATGCCTTCAGATGCCGATCGCGCCGAGGAAGCGCTGGCGATCGAGGAAGACACCAGGCTGCGGAATGATATCCGGCTGCTCGGGCGCATCCTGGGGGATACCGTGCGCGATCAGGAGGGCGAGGGTGTTTTCGATCTGGTCGAGCGCATCCGCCAGACCTCGATCCGGTTCCATCGCGACGAGGATCGGCTCGCGAGGGGCGAGCTCGAAGCCATCCTCGACAGCATGTCGACCTCCGACACCGTGCGCATCGTGCGCGCCTTCAGCTATTTCTCGCATCTTGCCAACATCGCCGAGGACCACAACAACATCCGACAGATGCGCGCGCGCAGCGCAGCGAACGGGAGAGGTGCCGGTACGCTCGCCGAGACGCTGGGCCACGCCCGGGCCGCGGGTTTCACCGCGGCTGATCTGCGCTCCTTCTTCAAGGATGCGCTGGTCAGCCCGGTATTAACCGCGCATCCGACCGAAGTTCGGCGCAAGAGCACGATGGATCGCGAGATGGAGATCGCCGCGCTGCTCGACCGGCGCGAGCGCGTCGCACTGACGCCGCAAGAGGCCGTTGCGAGCGACGAGCAGTTGCGGCGGGAGGTCTTGACGCTGTGGCAGACCAATCTGTTGCGCCGGACCAAGCTCACCGTGCTCGACGAGGTTACCAACGGACTCGCCTTCTACGACTACACCTTTCTCCGCGAGGTGCCGCGGCTCATTAACGCGCTGGAGGACGGGCTAAACGAGGTCGATGAGGCGGCAGGCGAACTCGCGTCCTTCCTGCGCATGGGAAGCTGGATCGGCGCCGATCGCGACGGCAATCCCTTCGTCACCGCCGAGGTGATGCGTGGCACGCTGCGGCTGCAGTCCAGTCGGGTGATGCAGTTCTACCTTGAGGAACTGCATGTGCTCGGCTCGGAGCTGTCGATCGCGGGGCACCTCGCCGACTTTTCCGACGATCTGCGAGCGCTCGCCGAGCGCTCGCCCGATATCTCGCCGCACCGCCGTGACGAGCCCTACCGGCTCGCGGTATCGGGCATCTATGCGCGTCTTGCAGCCACCGCCGAGAAGCTCCAAGTCGAGATCACGCGACGGCCGGTCGGCGAGGCCGCTCCGTACGCCCGAGTCAGTGAATTCCAGGCCGATCTTGACGTGCTGCATCGCTCGCTGATCGCGAACAATGCGCGGGTGATCGCCCGCGGTCGGCTGCGGCTGCTGCGCCGCGCCGCCGATTGCTTCGGCTTTCACCTGGCGCGGCTCGATATCCGCCAGAATTCGGCCGTGCACGAGCGCACCCTTGCCGAGCTGATCGATGCCGCGATGCCCGGCATGTCCTATCTGTCGCTTGGCGAAGAGGCGCGCGTCGCCTTGCTATCCAGCGAGTTGGGCAACACGCGTCAGCTCGCATCGCAATTCGTGAAATACAGCGACGAAACGCTAAGCGAACTGGCCGTGTTCCGGGCCGCCGCCGAGGCCCACGCCCAATTCGGCGGTGATGTGATCGCCCAATGCATCATCTCCATGTGCAAAGGCATGTCCGACATGCTCGAGGTGGCGGTCCTGTTGAAGGAGGTCGGCCTGGTTCATCCCTCCGGCCGCAGCGCCATCAACATCGTGCCGCTGTTCGAGACGATCGAGGACCTGCAGGCGTCTTCTGCCATCATGGACCGGATGCTGTCGCTGCACGATTACCGGCGCCTGGTCGACAGCCGCGGTGGCGTGCAGGAGGTGATGCTCGGGTATTCCGACAGCAACAAGGACGGCGGGTTCGTCACTTCGGGCTGGGAGCTGTACAAGGCCGAGATCAATCTGGTCGAAGTGTTCGAGCGCCACGGCGTGCGCCTGCGCCTGTTTCACGGCCGTGGCGGCTCGGTCGGCCGCGGCGGCGGCCCAAGTTATGACGCCATCATCGCCCAGCCGGGCGGGGCCGTGAACGGCCAGATCCGGATCACCGAGCAGGGCGAGATCATCTCCAGCAAATATTCCAATGCCGAAGTCGGCCGCGCCAATCTCGAAGTGCTGGCGGCGGCGACGCTGGAGGCGAGCCTGTTGCATCCGCGTCAGGGCGCACCGAGCCGAGAATACCTCACCGCGATGGAAGAACTTTCGGCGCTGGCGTTCAAGGCCTATCGCGGCCTGGTATATGAGACCGACGGCTTCGTCGACTATTACTGGTGCTCCACCGTGATCAACGAGATCGCGACGCTGAACATCGGCAGCCGTCCGGCATCGCGCAAGAAGACCCGCGCGATCGAAGACCTGCGCGCCATCCCCTGGGTGTTCTCCTGGGCGCAATGCCGCCTGATGCTGCCCGGCTGGTACGGCTTCGGCAGCGCGGTCGAGGCGTGGATCGCGCAGCATCCCGACAAGGGCATGCCGTTCCTGAAGGAGCTTTATCGCGAATGGCCGTTCTTCCGCACCCTGCTGTCCAACATGGACATGGTGCTGGCGAAAAGCTCGATCGCGATCGCCTCGCGCTATGCGGAACTCGTGCCGGATGCGGCACTGCGCGAGAAGATCTTCGCCCGCATCCGCCGCGAATGGCATTCATCCATCGAGTCGCTGTTGGACATCATGGGGCAGAATCGGCTGCTGCAGGGTAATCCCTTGCTGGAGCGTTCGGTGCGCAACCGCTTTCCCTATCTCGATCCGCTCAACCATGTGCAGGTCGAGCTTCTGAAGGAACACCGCGCGCAGAATGGGGACGAGCAGGTCCTGCGCGGCGTCCAGCTCACCATCAACGGTATCTCGGCGGGACTGAGGAATACGGGGTGAGGAGGTGAGTAGCGAGTAGGATGTCAGCTGCCAACGATCGCCACTCCCTACTCGCTATTCGCTTTTGTCACGGCTTCATCGCGCCCTGCACACTCGTGTAGACGGCGTAGAGCGATGTCGAGCCGCAGATATAAAGCCTGTTTCGTTGCTGACCGCCGAAGCACAGGTTCGCGACAGTTTCCGGGATGTGGATCTTGCCGAGCAGATCGCCCTCCGGCGTGTAGCAGCGCACACCGTCCTCGTTCGGATCGCCCCAACCGACGGAGCACCAGACACGCCCGGCGGTGTCGCAGCGCACCCCGTCGGTAATGCCGGGCTTGGGCATGTCCGCAAAGACCTTGCTGTTCGACGCCTTTCCGGCCGCAACATCCAGGTCGAACACGCGAATATGCGACGGATTGTCCGGCCCGTCCGTGAATCCGGTGTCGCAGACGTAGAGCTTCCTCTCGTCGGGCGAGAGGCCAAGGCCATTGGGCTCGACGAAGTCATCGACGACAACCTTGACGTCGCCGGACTTGGGATCGACCCGGTAGACGTTGCGCTTTTCCTGCTCAGGCTCGGCTTTGATGCCTTCGTAATAGCCGCCGATGCCGTAGACCGGATCGGTGAACCAGATCGCGCCGTCGGAAGTGACAACCGCATCGTTCGGCGAGTTGAGCCTCTTGCCGTTGTACTTGTCGGCGATGATCGTGATCGAGCCGTCGAGTTCGGTCCGGGTGACCCGTCGACCGCTGTGTTCGCAAGTGATCAGGCGTCCTTCCCGATCGATGGTGTTGCCGTTCGAGTTCATCGACGGCTGGCGGTACACGCTGAGGTGACCGTCATCCTCCGTGAAGCGCATGATGCGGTTGTTGGGAATGTCGCTGAACAGCACGTAGCGTCCAGCCGCGAAATATACCGGGCCCTCGGCCCAGCGGAAACCCGTTGCGACGCGCTCTACCGCCATCGTGCCGGCGAAGGCCGGAAAGCCGGTAGGCCCGAACGAAACGCCAGGCTTTTTCATCGATTCCAAATGCGAATCCGGATAGCGGCTCCCCGGGAGCGGTCCCAATGGCAGCCGGTCGGTTGACCGGGTTGGAGCGGCCGTTTGGCCGAAGGGCGTTACGGTCGCGGCGGAGGCCGCGGTCATGGTCGCAGCGGTTGCAGCGAACGCCGCCGCGCCCTTCAACAGGCCGCGGCGATCGACACCGGTCGGTTCCGATTCATTATTGTCGCCGGGATAGGTCAGGGATTTTGTCATGGTTTCCTCCCACTTATAGTTGGGAGCAAACCATCGGCCCGCATTCCGGCATAAAGCGGGCGAGCAACCTGAGATAGTTCTGCCGTCCCGGCGAATCCGGGACGACAGCTTCTTACCAGGCCATGCTAGATCGCATCCCAGCAGAACACGTCGGCCGAGCGGTCGAGCTTGTAGAACGAGCCCTTCAGCGCCGGCATGGCGTGCTCGGCGATGGTTTGCGGCGTCCAACCCTCGCCGCGATGCACCGAGCGCAACGGGCGTGACTGGCCCATCAGGAAGATTTCGTTCATGCGCACCGCGAAGATCTGACCGGTGACGTCCTTGGACGCATCGCTGAGCAGATAGGCTACGATCGGCGCAATCTTCTCCGGGCCCATCTGCTGGATTCTCGCAACACGCGCCTTCTCCTCCTCGGTCTCGGTCGGGATGGTGCCGATCAGGCGGCTCCAGGCAAAGGGAGAGACGCAGTTCGAGCGCACGTTGAAGCGGTTCATGTCGAGCGCGATCGATTTCGACAGGCCGACGATGCCGAGCTTGGCCGCCGCATAGTTGGCCTGACCGAAATTGCCGACGAGGCCCGACGTCGAGGTGAAGTGCACGAAAGAGCCGCTTTCCTGTTCGCGGAACAGGCGCGCGGCGGCGTGGCTGACGTAGAACGAGCCCATGAGATGGACCTTGATCACGGCCTCGAAGGCTTCCACGCTCATGCGGTGGAAGATCATGTCGCGCAGGATGCCCGCGTTGTTCACGACACCGTCGAGCTTGCCGAAATGATCGACCGCGGCCTTGACGATCTTGCTGGCCGGGATCGCGTCCGCCACGCTTTCGAAATTGGCGACTGCCGTGCCGCCGCGCTTCTTGATCTCTTCGACGACCTCCTCGGCGGGTGCCGCGTTCGAACCCGAGCCGTCGGCGGCGACGCCGGGATCGTTGACCACGACCTTGGCGCCTTCGGCGGCGCACAGCAGCGCGATTTCGCGGCCGATGCCGCGCCCTGCGCCGGTCACGACGATTGATTTGCCTTCGAGTGATCTTGCCATTTTGTTTCTCCGCTATCGATCCCAATTTCTGCTGTCATTCTCCGATGCGCAATTGCGCATCGTAGATGCGCCGAAGGCGCAGGCTATGATGTGCAATTGCACATCAGAGAATCCATAACCACGATCGGGAGTATGGATTCCGGGCTCATCGCTCCGCTCCGCCCCGGAATGACGGCTGCTATCTCTCGTTCGTGAAGATGATCGTGCCGCTGGCGGCGAACATGCCGCCGACGCCGTGGCACACCGAGATCTTCGCGTTGGGCACCTGCGCCGGCGCGATGCCCCGCATCTGCCGCACGCTCTCCTGCAAGGCATACATGCCGTACATGCCCGAATGCATGTAGGAGAGTCCGCCGCCATTGGTGTTGAGCGGCAGCTTGCCGCCGGGCCGGGTGTTGCCGTCGGCGATGAACTTGCCGGTCTCCTCATAGGGCATGAAGCCGAGGTCGCCGAGGCCGAACAGCGGCAGATGGGCAAAGGCGTCGTAGATCATCAGATGGTCGACGTCCTTGTGCGTAATGCCGGCCTCCTTGAAGGCGAGGGGACCCGCCACCTTGAAGGCGCGCGAGGAGTTGAAGGTCTCCATCTGGCTGACCATCGGCGTCTCGACGCTTTCGCCGGTGCCCAGAATGTAGACCGGCTTGCGCGGAAAATCCCTGGCGCGGTCGGCCGAGGTCAGGATCAGGGCGCCGCCGCCGTCGGTGACGAGGCAGCATTGCAGGAGGCGGAACGGATAGGCGATCATCCGCGAGTTGAGCACGTCGGAAACGGTGATCGGGTCCTTCATCGAGGCGCGCGGGTTCTTCGCCGCCCATTCGCGCTGCACCACGGCGACCATGGCAAGCTGCTCGTGGGTGATGCCGTAGGTCTTCATGAAGCGCAGCACGGGGATCGGGAACATGCTGGGCGGCCCGAACACGCCGAACGGCGACTCGAACTGGCCGTTCAGGCTGTCCGGCGGCGTATAGCGCGGCTGCTTGCCGATCATCGACTTGCCGCTTTCGGCATGGGTGATCAGCACGGTCTTGCACAGGCCGGCCTCGATTGCCGCCGCGGCGTGGCGGACGTGCAGCATGAACGAGCAGCCGCCGACCGAGGTGCCGTCGACCCAGGTCGGCTTGATGCCGAGATAGTGGCAGACCTGCTGCGGCGTCTCGACCGCGGTGGCGAAGCCGTCGATGTCGGAGAGTTTCAGCCCGGCATCGGCGATGGCATTGAGCGCCGCGTCCGCATGCAGCTGGATCTGCGACATGTTGGGGATGACGCCGAGCTCGGTGGTTTCGGCCGCGCCGACGACGGCAACCTGGTTCCTGCGCATCTCGCTTATCCCTTCGCCGGACGGAACACGGGAAGGGTGATCTTGTCGTCGAGATTTTCGAACGCGACCTCCAGCTTCATGTCGAGCTCGAGCGCCTCCGGCGTCTGCGGGCAATCGATGATGTTGCTCATCATGCGCGGCCCCTCGTCCAGCTCGACCACCGCGATGGCGTAGGGCGGCGTGAAACCGGGGGCTGGAGGCCGGTGGTTGATCACGTAGCTGTAGAGCATGCCCTTGCCGCTCGCCTTGAAGATGCTGACCTTGCGCGAGGCGCACGAGGGACAGAACGGGCGGGGCGGGAAATAGACGTGGGCGCAGGCGTCGCAGCGCTGCAGGCGGAGTTCGCCCGCCTTGGTGCCGTCCCAGAAATGCTGGGTTTCGGGTGTCGGTTTAGGTCGCGCACGCTGCGGTTCGGCCATCTTGCCATTTCCTCCGGGAGTTCGGGCCGCCAAGCCCGATCGTTGCGGTCTTGATGCGACAATTGACTATCGCCCGTCAACGGTCCAGCAAGGCGCGCGCATGGTAAGTATTCCATGACGCGCACAATTGAGCCTGCAGCGCTTGTATCCCGTTCAGCCTTGCGCGATAGATTGCCTGCCCCAAACCGGACGAACGAAGATGCCCAATACGCCGAGCCTTGCCACGCTGGCCGATGATCTCGACAGCGGCCGTACCACGGCCCGCAAACTGGTCGAGAAGTGCCTTGAGAAGATCGCCGATCCGGCCGGCGAGGGCGCCCGCGCCTTTGTTCATGTCGACAAGGATGCAGCGCTCACGGCAGCAGACGCGATGGACCGCTTGCGCAAGGTCGATGCCGCGCCGTCGCGCTACGCCGGTATTCCGATCTCGATCAAGGACCTCTTCGACATCAAGGGGCAGGTGACGCGCGCAGGCTCCCGCGCGCTCGACGATTCGCCCCCGGCAGAGAGCGATGCCGCGGCAGTATCGCGGCTGCGCGGGGCAGGCTTTGTCCTGATCGGCCGCACCAACATGACCGAGTTCGCCTATTCCGGGATCGGCATCAACCCGCACTACGGCACGCCGAAGGGCGTTTGGAATCGCAGCCAAGGGCACGTGCCCGGCGGGTCCTCTTCAGGCGCGGCGGTCTCGGTGCTGGACGGCATGGCGCACGGCGCGATCGGCACCGACACGGGCGGATCGTGCCGGATCCCGGCGGCGTACAACGGCATCGTCGGCTTCAAGCCGACGCAGCGCCGCGTGCCGCTCGATGGGTCCATACCGCTGTCCTTTACTCTCGACAGCATCGGCCCGCTGGCGCGCAGCGTTGCCTGCTGCGCGCTGCTGGATTCCGTGCTCGCACGCGAGCCTATCCAGCCGCTGCACCCCCGCCCGATTCCGGGCATGCGCCTCGCCGTTCCGACGACCATCGCGCTCGACGATCTCGATCCCGCCGTTGCCGAGACTTTCGAGCGCGCGCTCAAGAACCTTTCCAGCCACGGCGCCGTCATCGAGCGCATCGAGGTGCCGGAGTTCCTCGACATCGGGCCGATGAATGCCAAGGGCGGTTTTGCCGCCGCCGAGAGCTATGCCTGGCACCGCTACCTCATCGTCAGCAAGGGCGATGTCTATGATCCCCGCGTCGCGGTGCGCATCATGCGCGGCGAGGCGCAAAGCGCGGCCGACTATGTCGATCTCATAAACACCCGACGCTCGCTGATCGCGCGGACCTATGCGCGGCTCGCGCCCTATGACGCGCTGGTTCTTCCCACCACGGCGAACACGCCGCCGCGTATTGCCGATCTTGCCGACGACAAGGCCTTCACCACCGCGAACCTGCGCTCGCTGCGCAACTGCACGTTGATCAACATGATTGACGGCTGCGCGATCTCGCTGCCGGCGCATCGCGAGGGCGAGGTGCCGGTCGGCCTCATGCTGGCGGGAGTGGGCGGATCGGATCGTCGCATTTTCGAGCTTGCCGCCGGCTTGGAGGCCGTGATCCGTGTTTGATCTGGCCTTCACCGTCGATGTCCGAGGCACGACAACGCCGCTGACGCTTCCGATCGACCAGGCCGTCATCGCCGGCTGGACCGGCCGCGATCCGATTGCGCGCGACAAGCATATTGCGGAACTTGAGGCCGTCGGCATTGCTCGGCCGGCCTCGACGCCGATCTATTATCGCGTCGCGGCAAGGCGCCTGACCACGGCCGACAGCATCGAGGTCAGCGGCGGGGATTCCAGCGGTGAGGTCGAGTTCGTCCTGATTGGCTGGCAGGGCCGGATCTTCGTCGGCGTGGGTTCCGATCACACCGATCGCAAGGTCGAGGCCTACAATGTCACGGTTTCCAAGCAGATGTGCGACAAGGTGGTCGCGCCGACCTTGTGGGAATTCGACGAGGTCGCCGGTCACTGGGACCAGCTGATCCTGCGCTCCCATGCGGTGATCGGCGGCGCGCGCGTGCTCTACCAGGAAGGCACCCTCGATGCCATGCTGCCGGTTCCAGAACTGATAGAGCGCGGCTTTGCGAGCAAGCGCCTGCCGGACGGCTGCGCCATGTTCGGCGGCACCTTCGCGGCCAAGGGCGGCATCCGCCCCGCCGAACGCTTCGAGTTCGAGCTGGAGGATCCCGTGCTGAGGCGCAGCATTCGCCACGCCTACGACGTAATCACGCTGCCGGTGCTGGGCTGAAGGCTCGCGCGGTTCACAAGCTATCGGAATTGCCCGGCCTGCTCAGCGGCTTGATGTACAGAGGCTGACTCTTTGCCGATAGCGCCTGGGCCTCGTTGATGAGACCCGCCTTCAGCATGCGGTCAAGAACGACGTCTCGTGGGCCTGCATCATGATGTCGATAGGGGTGTCTGGGAAGCGAGACGATGAACGCCGTCTCCTCGATCCCAAGCTCGCCAAGCGGCCTGCCGAAATAAGCCTCGGCCGCGGCACTGACGCCATATGCGTCACGACCGAAATACCTCTCGTTAAGGTAGATCTCGAGAATACGGTCTCGGGATAAGACTCTCTCGATGCGGCCCATAAGGATCAGATTGCCGAGGTGCCGGTCGAGCCCTCTGCAGCATTCGGAACTCAGCCGCATCAAGCAGTACGTAACCGACACTGAAATGTAAGACCATGGCCTGCGATTGGCATGTGCGGCAAGCACGACGGCTGCCAGCGGGTTCACGTGAGGTCGTTCGTAGAAATCGGGGTCCTCGTAAGCGAGGACTGCTTTGCGGACCAGCGGCGGGATTTCGGCGAGTGGAGTGTACAAGCGCTGACCACCTGCCGAGCATACGCGCTCCGTGGAAGAAAGTGCCGCTAATTTGCTCTCATCGGGAAGTCCAAGATCATATTCAGAATGCCAGACGAACCAGCCGGTGAACACGAGCAGTGCAGTGCCGGCGACAGAGAGCAGGGCCAGCACGGATTTGCCGATTACGACGAAAACATTCTGCATGCCCGTTGGAGCCTGAATCGATCTTGGTGAATCATCCTAGTTGATGCGATCGGAAATCGAGACTGGAATACTCAATGACCACCGAGATCCGGTCGGAAATCGGGTGGCCGAATGCGCTTCGTTTGCATTATCTCTGAGTCATGAGAGCAACTGTCAGAAAACCAACCCAACCGGTTCCGTCCTCAAACGTTGGCGCGCGGGTGGACGCGCTGAAATGGCCGCAAATCACCGAAGAACTCGACGCCCACGGCTGTGCCCTTCTGAAAAGGCTGCTGACGCCCGACGAATGTCGCGCGATCGCCTCCCTCTATCCGGACGATGCACACTTCCGCAGCCGCATCGTCATGAGCCGCCACGGCTTTGGCCGCGGCGAATACAAGTACTTTTCCTATCCGCTTCCCGAACTGATCGCAGGGCTGCGGCCTTTGATCTACGCGCGACTGAAGGACGTGGCCGATCGCTGGAACGAAGCGATGGGGATCAACATCCGCTATCCCGATCGCCATGAGGCTTTCCTCAAGCGCTGCCACGACGCGGGGCAGACCCGGCCGACGCCGCTGCTGCTGCAATACGAAGCCGGCGACTACAATTGCCTGCACCAGGACCTCTATGGCGAGCACGTTTTTCCTTTACAGGTCGCGATCCTGCTGTCTGAACCCGGGCGCGATTTCACCGGCGGCGAATTCGTGCTGACCGAGCAGCGCCCGCGCATGCAGTCGCGCGCCGAGGTCATGCCGCTCGCGCAAGGAGACGGCGTTGTCTTTGCGGTGCACTACCGGCCGGTGCAGGGGACGCGGGGGACGTACCGCGTTAACATGCGCCACGGCGTCAGCCGGATTCGATCGGGCCGTCGCCACACGCTGGGTGTCATCTTTCATGATTCGAAGTGAGTGCGAGTTTTCTTGACGGCGGATCTGTTTGAAGGAATCGCGGATGAAGGCCCCTCGCGCGAGGTGATCGCGGAGGGCGCCGTGCTGCTGCGTGGCTTCGCCCGGCCGTTCGAGCAGCAGCTCGTGACTGTATTGCGCGACATCACGGCGCAAGCGCCTTTCCGCCGGATGATCACGCCGGGCGGCCACCAGATGTCGGTCGCGATGACCAGTTGCGGGAATTGTGGCTGGGTCACGGACCGCGCCGGCTATCGTTATGACGCAACCGATCCGCAATCGGGCAAGCCGTGGCCGGCGATGCCGCAATGGCTGCGGCAATTCGCGACCGAGGCTGCGGAGGAGGTGGGCTTTCCCGGCTTCTTGCCCGATGCCTGCCTGATCAATCGCTACGAGGTGGGCTCGCGCATGTCCCTGCATCAGGACAAGGACGAGAGGGATCTTGGTGCGCCGATCGTATCCGTATCGCTGGGGCTGACGGCGATTTTCCTGTTCGGCGGCATGAAGCGTAGCGACACGCCCCGCCGTTTCCGGCTGCTGCACGGCGATGTGGTGGTGTGGGGCGGTCCGGTGCGGCTTGCCTATCATGGCATCGCCCCTTTGGCCGACGGTGAACATCCGCTGCTCGGCCGCCAGCGCATCAACCTGACTTTCCGCAAGGCGCGGTGACGGGGCGCCTCTCAGGTTTACGGTTTAGCCGGGTGTATGAACGCCCACGGGCTGACTTCCGAATCCCGCGGCACCTCGATATCGATCAGATAAGGCCCGCCATGGGCCAGCGCCTTCTCCAGTGCGGGACGGAAATGATCGGGCGAGGTGACGCGCGACGCCGCGACGCCGAACGACTCCGCGAGCTTGACGAAATCCGGATTGACGAGATCGGCCGCCACCACGCGGCCATCGAAGAGCTGGAGCTGGTCGCGCCGCACGTTGCCGTAGGCGTTGTTGTTGAACACCAAAGTCACGACTCCGATGTCGTACTGCACGGCGGTGGCAAGCTCTTGCACTCCGAACATGAAGCCGCCGTCGCCGGTGATCGCCACCACCGGCTTGTCCGGATGGGCAACCTTGGCGCCGAGAGCGGTCGGAAAGCCAGACCCAAGCGTGCCCTGGTAGCCTGACGTGATGAAGGTGCGCGGCTCGTACACCTGAAAGCCGTACCAGGAGGCAAAACCGACCTGCGACAATTCATCGGTGACGATCGCGTTGTGCGGCAGCACCTCGCGCAGGACGTTGAGATAGGCCATCTGCGGCTGGACCTTCTGGATCTCCTCAAGGGCCGCGGCCGAAGCCTCGCGGATCGCCGCACGGCGGCCGTTCGTCTTGCGATTGCCGGCCTTGCGCAAGGCGGCCAGCAATGCGCCGGTGCCGCTCCTTGCGTCGGACACGACCGCGACATCGCTGCTCAAGCGCCGCATTTCGGCGGGATCGATATCGATGCGGATCGACCTGATGCCTTGCGGCTGGAACGGCCAGCGGAACGTGGTCGGCAATTCCATGCGCGTGCCGATCCCGATCATCAGGTCGGTGGTGGGCCACATCCGGTAGGCGGCAGCGATGGTGAGCCCGAGCTCATGGGCGTTGGAAACGATGCCGCGGCCGCTGCGAAAGGCGACCACCGGCGCATCGATCAGTTCGGCGAGTTCGAGCACTTCCTCGCGCGCGTCGATCGCGCCTGAGCCGACGAAGATCATCGGCGTCTTGCTGGCGGCGATCAGCGCCGCCGCAGCTTTTACGCGGTCGGGATCCGGTTCCGGCGCGGGGAAGGGGTCGAGCAGCTCTGAGGAGCGGGTTTCGGCGCGCTGCGTGAACACGTCCCACGGCATTTCCAGCGCAACCGGGCCGCGCCGGCCCGACAGCATTTCCTGGAACGCGCGCGAGACCGCCGTGGGCGCCGAGGCCGGATACTCGATCCGTTCGGCCCATTTGACGAAGGTGCGCAGGGTTGCGAGCTGGTCCGGCATCTCGTGCAGATGACCGCGGCCCTTGCCGAGATAGTCCGTCGGCACCTGACCCGTGAGGCAAAGGACCGGCTCGTTGCATCCGAAGGCGGTAAGCAGCGCCGCACCCGCATTGAGTACGCCGGGTCCCGGCACCACGCTGAACACGCCGGGCCTGCCGCTCGAGCGCGCATAGCCGAAAGCCATGTAACCGCAGGCCTGCTCGTGGCGCGCGCCGATCACGTTGAGCTGGGCCTGCTGAAATGCGTCGAACAGGCCGTAGACCTGCGCGCCGGGCAGGCCGAACACCGTGTCGACGCCGTGTGCGACAAGGCCGCTTACGATCGCTTCGCCGCCAGTCTGGGAGGTCATTGCAGTTTCCAATCGGTGAGTGTGTGGTTCAGGCTTCGTCTACCACGCCGTTGCGCAAGGTGCCGATGCCTTCGGCTTCCACCTCGACGAGATCGCCAGGCTTCAAATAGCGCGGCGGGTCGAAGCGCGCACCGGCGCCGGTTGGGGTACCCGTGACGATGATGTCGCCCGCGACCAGGGTCGTGAAGGTTGAGATATAGTTGATGAGATAACGGAAGCCGAAGATCAGCCGCGAGGTGCGGTCATCCTGCCGCAATTCGCCGTTGACGCGCGTCATCAGGCGGATGTCGGCGATTTGCGATTCACTGCTATAGGGCACGAGCCAGGGCCCGAGGCTGCCGCTCGCGTCGAAATTCTTGCCCTGGGTGACGTTGAACTTGGCATGCCGCAGCCAGTCGCGAACGCTGCCCTCGTTGCACAGCGTGATTGCGGCGATGTGGTCGAGCGCCGTGGCTTGCGGAATGTGCCGGCCCGGTTTGCCGATGACGAGAACGACCTCGCCTTCGTAGTCGAGCTGCGGTGAAGCGCGCGGACGCACCAGCGGCGTCTCGTGGCCGACGAAGGAGCGCGGCGTGCGCATGAACATGCTCGGATATCTCGGCGCGTCCTGGCCATCCTTGTACTCGGCGTTGCGATCGGGATAGTTCACGCCGATACAGATGATCTTTTCCGGCGCGGGGATCGGCGGCAACCAGGTGATCTCGGAAAGCGCATGGTCGGGCGAATGCCGGGCGGCCTCTTCGGCGAGCTTCATCAGTGCGCCGGCACTGATCACTTCGCGCAAGCTCGGATAGTCCTTGCCCTGGCGCGCCGACAGATCGACGATGCCGCTGTCGGTCACAGCGCCGTACCCGGTGATGCCGTTGATGGAGTAAGCGGCGAGGCGAGGGTGTGTCATGTACTTCCTCTCAGCTCGTCATTCTGGGCTCGCGACTTCGTCGCGCCCCCCGGAACGACGTTCCATCAAACGCCAAGCCTCTGAATCTTGTGCGTGCCCCGCGCCAGCGAGACGTGCTTGGTCTCCATGTAGAAATCGAACGAATAGTCGCCGCCGTCGCGGCCGATGCCGGAAGCTTTCATGCCGCCGAACGGCGTCGGCAGGTGGCGGACGTTCTCGGAATTGAGCCAGATCATGCCGGCCTCCAGCGCGTCGGCGACCCGCAGCGCCCGGCCCATGTCGTTGGTCCAGACATAGCCAGTCAGGCCGTAACGCACGTCGTTGGCGATCTCGACGGCGTCCCTCTCGTCGCGGAAGGGAATGACGGTCAGGAACGGCCCGAACACTTCCTCCTGCGCAACGCGCATCTTGGCGTTGGCGCCGGTGACCAGGGTCGGCTCTACATAATGCCCACCGCCGGGTCCCTCATGCGCCTTGCCGCCGACTGCGATCACGGCGCCTTCCTGCCGGGCGACGTCGAAATAGGAGCACACCTTGGCAAGGTGCCGCTCGTGGATCAATGGTCCGATCTCTGTTGCGGGATCGAGGGGATGGCCGACCTTCAGCGCCTTTACCCGCGCGGTCAGCTTTTCGATGAACCGCTCGGCGATGCTCTGCTGGATCAACAGGCGGCTGGAGGAGGTGCAGCGCTCGCCGTTGAGCGAGTAGATCATGAAGACCACCGCATCGAGCGCACGGTCGAGATCGGCGTCGTCGAAGACGATGACCGGGTTCTTGCCGCCGAGCTCGAAATGCACGCGCTTCAAGGTCGGCGCGCCCTGCGCCATGATCGCCGCGCCGGTCGCGCTTTCGCCGACAAAGCCGATCGCCTTGATGGCGGGATGCTCGGTCAGCGCCTTGCCGGCTTCCTCGCCGAACCCCTGCACCGTGTTCAGGACGCCATCCGGAACGCCGGCCTCCTTGACCAGCTTCGCGAGGAAAGCGGCGGTGACCGGCGACCATTCCGCGGGCTTGTGCACGACCGTGCAGCCGGCGGCGAGCGCCGGGGCGATCTTCCATGTCGAGAGCATGAACGGCGTATTCCAGGGCGTGATCACGCCGACGGGGCCGATCGGCACGCGCGTCGAAACGTTCCAATGCTCTTCGCTCGGCATGTTGAGGCCGTCTCTAGCCTCGGCGCATCTGTCGGCAAAGAAGCGGAAGTTCTCGGCTGCTCGGATCGCGGCTTTGGCCATGAAGCGATAAACCTGTCCGGTGTCGATGCATTCGAGCACCGCGATATCGTCGGCATTGTCCTCGATCGCGTCGGCGACGCGATGCAGCAGCTTCCGCCGCATCGCGGCCGACATGTCGCGCCAGGCCTTGAAGGCAAGCGCCGCTGCGGTCGCGGCCCGGTCGATGTCTTCGGCGTTGCCGCGTGCCACCGTCGCCAGCACCGAGCCGTCGATCGGTGACCTGGTTTCGAACGTGGCGCCGGAAATCGCCGGCACGATCTTGCCGTCGATCATGTGACCGATGCCGTCGGCTTTCAGCTTCTTCAGCAGCGGTTCGGCGCGCTCGCAGTTGGCCTTGAAGACATCGGCTGATTTGGGCGTGACCTTATCCATGGGTGGCCTCCGCTTTCATGGCGTCGTGGATGTTGTTGCGCTTCCAGCTCGTTTCCTTGTCGTTGATCTGTATATCGAACGACAAGGCGAACTTGCTGGAGGCGAAAACCGGATCGAGATGGCTGGAAAGCGCGCGAAAAACGTGCTCGCCGGCTTTCTTCCTGGTGGCGAGATCGCGGCCTTCGCCGAGGCGGAGCAGCATGGCCAGGAAGCCGTAATGAGTGCCGCCGTCGGCGATCGCATAATGCTCGCATTTGATGGCCCGGACGCGGATGCCGCCGACCGGAAAGACGCCGGTCTCGGTCGCCGCCTTGCGCACCACCTCGCACACCGCGCCCATATCCACGCGGTCCTCGAGATTGGCGGAATATTCGATCGTGAAATGCGGCATGACGGTTGACTCCCGCTCTTCGCGCGGTCAGGCGAAGTAACAGCTCACCGAGCCATAGGCTCCATAGTCGGCTTGAATTGTGTCGCCCTTGCGCGTCTCGATCGGGCGGATGAAGGACCCGGCCAGAACCACCTGGCCGGGCTCGAGCGCTAAGCCGAGCGGGGCGATCTTGTTGGCGAGCCAGGCGACCGCCGTCGCCGGATGATTCAGCACGCCGGCGGCAAGCCCGGTTTCTTCGAGTTGGCCGTTGCGGAAGCACAGCGCGCCGATCCAGCGCAAATCTGCCTCCAGCGGGCGGATCGGCCGGCCGCCGAGCACGATCCCGGCGTTCGCCGCATTGTCGGCGATGGTGTCGAAGATCCTTCGGGTCGCCTTGTTCTCACGGTCAACCCGTTCGATGCGCGTGTCGAGGATTTCCAGCGCGGGCACCACGAAATCGGTAGCGTTGAGCACGTCGAACATCGTGCAATCGGGTCCGACCAGACGCTTGCTCATGATGAAGGCGAGTTCGGCTTCCACGCGCGTGGCGATGAAGCGGTCCGAGGGAACGAGACCGCCGTCGGCAAAGAACATGTCGTCGAGGAGCACGCCGGAATCCGGTTCGTCAATGTTCAGCGCGCTTTGCATCGCCTTCGAGGTCAGTCCGATCTTGTGGCCTTTGACGATGCGGCCCTCGGCGAGCTTGAGGTCAATCCACGCCTTCTGGATCGCATAGGAATCCTCAATGGTGATCGAAGGATAGTCCTGCGACAGTTGCCGGATCTGCGTGCGTGTCTTTTCCGCCTGGTGCAGGCGGTTTGCACAACTCTGGATGTCGTCGTTGGAAAGGGTCATGGAGATCAACTAAACAGGTGGCAAACGATACTTAACATGTTAAATGTATCCGTCAAATCGAAATCGCGCTTGTTGCAGTGCAAACTCTTGCGGGTGCCGCAACGGATAGCTGAAATGGCAAAGAAGAAGTCGCATGACAGCTCCGACGACGGCGCGCCGGCCGGCCGCAGCGTGCCGATGCGGGAGTTTTCCCGTTCGCTGCCAATGTCGCTGCTGCGGGCCCGCGAAGCCGTGATGCGCCAGTTCCGGCCCTCGCTTCGCCAGCACGGCCTGACCGAGCAGCAATGGCGCATCCTGCGGGCGCTCGCGGCGATCGAGGTCATTGAGGTCACGGAACTCGCGCGCACCGCCTTTCTGCTCGGCCCCAGCCTGTCCCGGATCCTGCGCGATCTGGAAGCGCGTCATCTTATCGAGCGGAGGACCGTCAAGACGGATCAGCGCCGCAGCACGGTATCGATCTCGGAGAAGGGCCTGAAACTGATGGCTGCCGTCGCGCCGAGCTCGGAAGCCATCTATGCCGACATCACCAGGCGCTACGGCGCCCGGAAGTTGGCTGAGCTGCAGCAGATGCTGGGCGAACTGGAGAATAGCCTCGCCGGACTGAGGCCTCAGGAGGAGACGGACGCAACAGCGGACGAGTGAAGGCAGATATGCGCGACCATGCGCGGAGGACCATGGACATGGCAGCCGTTTTTCGCTCAAAGTGTTTGCCAAGCCGATCCAATGAAATCGGCGCCGGGACGGACAACGTCGGTTAGGCCCGCTCCGCGACAAGGGAACAAGGCAGAGGCAGAAACCCCCAGATGGTTACGATTCAAGTTCAGAAACTGATCGACTTTGTCGCCGAGGTGTTTGCGCATGCGGAATCTTCACCCGAGGAGGCGCGACGTATCGCCACCTATCTGACCACGGCCAATCTCACCGGGCACGACAGTCACGGCGTGATCCGCGTGCCGGTCTACATCCGCTGGAAGAAGATGGGCTCGGTCGTGCCCAATCAGAATGCCGAAGTGGTCGTCGACACGCCCTCGCTCGCGGTCGTCGATGGCAAGTTCGGTTACGGCCAGACGGTCGCGCCGCAAGCGGTCAGAATAGGCATTGAGAAATGCAGGAAGGCGGGGCTCGCCGCGGTCGCGCTCCGCAACGCCGGCCATATCGGGCGCGTCGGCGACTGGGCGGAGATGGCCGCGGCCGAGGGATTGGTAT
Source organism: Bradyrhizobium sp. (assembly GCF_016213215.1). GTDB lineage: Bacteria > Pseudomonadota > Alphaproteobacteria > Rhizobiales > Xanthobacteraceae > Bradyrhizobium. The sequence continues at coordinate 33,911 of NZ_JACRAW010000046.1, forward strand.
CCGTGCATTTCGTCAACGCCGCGGGCTCGCTGCTGGTCGCGCCTTTCGGCGGCGTCGAGAAGCGGCTGTCGACCGCGCCCTATTGTGTCGGCATTCCGCGACAGGGCCACGATCCGATCGTGCTCGACTTTGCCACTTCCATCGTGGCCGAGGGCAAGGTGCTGGTCGCAAGCCGCGGCGGAAAGAAGTTGCCGGTAGGCGCACTGATCGATTCCGACGGGACCCTGAGCGAGGATCCGACTGTGCTTTACGGGCCCCACACGCCGGACGGCCCTCGCGACCACACCAAAGGGACGGGCGCCATCCGCGCCTTCGGCGAGCACAAGGGCTCGGGCCTCGCGTTCATTTGCGAACTGCTCGGCGGCGCGCTCACCGGAACGGGAGCGACCGCGCCGAACCGGCGCTTTGCCAACGGCATGCTTGCCTTCTACGTCGATCCCAAGGTGGTCGACACCAGCAGTGTTTTCGACTGCGAGGTTTCGCGCTACGTCGACTTCATCAGGGCGACCAAGCCGGTTGCCGGCGTTGAACAGGTCCTGATCCCCGGCGATCCCGAGCGGAAGACGCGGGCCGAGCGCACCAGAAACGGCATACCCTTGCCCGATGATACCTGGGCGGCGATAGTGAACACCGCTCGCGAAGTCGGCGTGAGCGAGGTCAGCATCCAAAGCGCAACTGCTTAACATTTTTGGCCGTCATTGCGAGGAGCGTAGCGACGAAGCAATCCAGAGTATTTCCGCGGCGAAATGCCTGGATTGCTTCGCTTCGCTCTCAATGACGGAGAGTGATGACAACAGGGAAGGAAAGCAACGTGGCGAATAAGGTCAAACAGATCTGGGCGTCTGGCAAGGCCGTGGTGAACGCGTGGCTCGCGATTCCGTCCGGCTTCTCGGCCGAGGTGATCGCGCAGTGCGGCTTCGACAGCGTCACCGTCGACATGCAGCACGGCGTGCAGGACTATCAGTCCATGGTGCAATGCTTCCAGGCGATGCAGGCGCATCCGGTGACGCCGATGGTGCGGGTGCCGTGGAACGAGCCAGGCATGATCGGCAAGGTGCTGGACGGCGGCGCCTATGGCGTGATCTGTCCGATGGTCAACACCAGGCAGGAAGCCGAGAACTTCGTCTCCTACTGCAAGTATCCGCCGCGCGGCACGCGCTCGAACGGTCCGATCCGTGCCGGCATGTATGGCTCGGCCGGCACCTATCAGCAGACCGCGAACCAGGACACCGTCTGCCTGCCGATGATGGAAACCAGGACCGCGGTCGCGAACATGGAATCGATCCTCGACGTCGAAGGCATCGACGGCGTCTATATCGGCCCCTCCGATCTCGGCTTCTCTTACGGGCTGGTGCCGAAGCTCGATCGCGACGAGCCGGAAATCCTGAAGATCTACGAGAAGATCATCAAGGAGTGCGGCAAGCGCAATCTCTACCCCGGCATTCATTGCAGCGGCGCCGAAGGCGCGGTGCGCGCCATCAACATGGGGTTCAAGCTGGTCACGCTCTCCAACGAGAGCGGCTTGATGATGACCTATGCCAAGATGCAGGTCGCGCAGACGCGGAAAGACTCCGGCGGAAAGGCGTGATCGCCGGCGAATGGCGGATAGGGAGTAGCGTATAGTTCTTGATCCTCTGTCACTTGCCGCTCGCCATTCGCTATTCGCCTCCAAAAGGAGACTCCTATGACTCCAGCTCCGGTCATTCGCCTGCACCCCGATGACAGTGTATTGATCGCGCGCGCCAGCCTGCCGCCAGGCATGGTGGTCGCCAAGGGCGTGACGACGGCCGAACGCATTCCGGCCGGTCACAAGGTCGCCATCAAGCCGATTGCGGTGGGCGAGCCGATCAGGCGCTACGGCCAGATCATCGGCTTTGCGACCATACCGATCACGCCGGGCCAGCACGTGCATGTGCAGAACTGCGGGATGGGCGATTTCGCCAAGGATTACGCGTATTGCGTCGATGTGAAGCCGACCCCGAACTTCGATTTGCCGGCAACCTTCGACGGCATTCGCCGTCCCGACGGCCGCGTCGCCACGCGCAACTATATCGGCATTCTCACCTCGGTGAATTGCAGCGCGCATGTAGCTAGCCTGGTCGCCGATGTTTTCAAGAAGAACCCGTTCACGGGGGACAATCCGCTCGCCGACTTTGCGAATGTCGACGGGGTGGTCGCGCTCACCCACAAGACCGGTTGCGGCATGACGCAGAACGAGCCGCTGGCGGTACTGCGTCGTACCCTCGGCGGCTATGCGCGGCATGTGAACTTTTCGTCCGTGATCGTTTTCGGGCTGGGCTGCGAGATCAATCAGATCGGAGGTTTCATCGAGGAGCAGAAGCTGGCCGGCCGCCTTCGCGCGATGGACATCCAGGAGGTTGGCGGCACGCGCAAGACGGTGGAGGCGGGCATTGCGTTCGTGCGCGAGGCGCTCGCTGATGCCAACAATGCCAGGCGCGAGCCCGTTCCGGCGAGTGAGCTTACGGTGGCCCTGCAATGCGGCGGCTCGGACGGCTATTCCGGCGTTTCCGCCAACCCGGCGCTGGGCGCCGCGAGCGATCTTCTCGTCCGGCACGGCGGCACCGTCATTCTCTCGGAAACGCCGGAGACCTATGGCGCCGAGCATCTGTTGACACGGCGCGCTGTGAGCCGCGAGGTCGGCGAAAAGCTCGTCGGCCTAATGCGCTGGTGGGAGGAATACACCGCGCGCGAAGGCGCGGAGATGAACTCCAATCCGAGCCCAGGCAACAAGGCCGGCGGTCTCACCACGATCCTGGAAAAGTCGCTGGGCGCGATGGCGAAGGCCGGCACCACCAATCTCGTCGACGTGCTCCAATATGCCGAGCCCGTGACCAAGAAGGGCTTCGTCTTCATGGACACGCCGGGCTACGACCCGGTGGCGGCGACCGGACAGGTGGCGGGCGGGGCCAATCTCGTCTGCTTCACCACCGGACGCGGCAGCGTGTTCGGCTGCAAGCCGGCGCCCTCGATCAAGCTTGCGACCAACACGCCGATGTATCGGCGCATGGAAGATGACATGGACGTCAACTGCGGCACCATTCTCGACGGCGAGGAGACGGTCGAGCAATGTGGCCAGCGTATCTTCGAGCTGATGCTGAAGACTGCGTCCGGCCAGCCAACCAAGAGCGAAATGTTCGATTTCGGCGGCGCCGAGTTCGCTCCCTGGGTGCTGGGCGCGACGATGTGAGGCGTCCAACCGACCGCCGTTCTGATAGCGCCACCAAAGCGTTTGGCCGCCTGATCGGGACATGCCCCCCAATCGAAGCGAGGATGCGATCATATCGGCCGGCTCCTAGCAGGCCCAAGGCGACTGGGCGCGAAAAGCGAGGACAAGCGCAAGCGCGCCAAAGCTCAGTCGCCTCGAACGGGTTTTGGTGACGAACATGCCGTTTGCTCATATGCCAATTGCCACGATGTTCAGCGAGGCTAACCGCGGGATGGTTCATGCGCGGTTGCGCTCGACGCGCCGGACTGGTGCGGCCTGGAATTCAAAGGTGTCGAGGGAGGGCCCGCATGGAGCCGAAGACGGTAACGACCGGTGTTCTCAGGATTGCGTATCTCGAATACGGTCTGGCGGACGGCTGGCCCTGCATCATGGGCCATGGCTATCCCTACGACGTTCACGCCTATGCGGAAGCCGCGCCGCTTCTCGCCCGGGCAGGCGCGCGGGTGCTGGTGCCATGGCTGCGCGGCTACGGGCCGACGCGGTTCCTCTCTGAGTCCACCCCGCGTTCGGGCGAGCAGGCTGCGCTCGGCGCCGATCTGCTGGCGTTCATGGACGGCCTGAAGATCGGACGCGCGGTGCTCGGCGGCTATGACTGGGGCGGGCGGGCCGCCTGCATTGTCTCGGCACTTCATCCGGAACGGGTCGTGGGGCTGGTCTCTGGCAATTCCTACAATATCCAGAACATCGCCCGCGCCATGGAGCCGGTCTCGCCGCCGGAGGAGGCCGCGCTGTGGTACCAGTACTACTTTCATTCCGAACGCGGCCGGCGCGGCCTGGAACGGAACCGGCGCGGTATTGCCCGCCAGCTCTGGTCGATGTGGTCGCCGAAATGGGCCTTCGACGAGGCGACCTTCGAGCAGACGGCGCCATCGTTCGACAACCCGGATTTCGTCGACGTCGTGATTCACTCCTACCGACATCGGTTTGGGCTCGTCGAAGGCGATCCCGCCTATGCCGATATCGAGGAGCGCCTCGCGGCCCAGCCGCCGATCCGGGTGCCCACCGTCGCTATCGACGGGGGTTCTGATGGGGTTAATCCGGGCACGGCCCACCATGCCCGCATGTTCGAGGGCCGTTTCGAGCGGCGGGTTTTTCGCGATGCGGGCCACAATTTGCCGCAGGAGTGCCCGGCCGAATGGGCTCAGGCCGTGCTCGACGTGCGAGCGGCGCAGGAACGGTGAACTGCGCTGTATCGGCGGCCGGACCATCCTGATAAAGAGACCCCGGCGCGGCTCACGGCCGCAATCTTCGAACCGGTAACGGGCCGCGTGACGCGGCTCAGGAGATGAGAGGGATTGGAACAATGATCGACACCGTTGGCATCATCGGGGCGGGCACCATGGGTAACGGCATCGCCCAGATCTGCGCGGCGGCCGGCGTAAAGGTTGTGATGGTCGATATTTCCGACGCCGCGGTGTCGCGGGGGCTGGCGACGGTGGGCAGCAGCCTGGAGCGCCTGGTCAAGAAGGAGAAGATGACGGCGGAAGATCGCGAGGCCGCCCTTGCGCGCATCACCGCGACCACCGACAACTCCAAGCTCACGTCCTGCGATCTCGTCATCGAGGCGGCGACCGAGAACGAAGAACTGAAGGTGAAGATCCTGAAGGATCTTTGCGCGAGCTTGCAGCCGCGGGCGCTGCTCGCCACCAACACCTCCTCGATCTCGATCACCAAGCTGGCTGCCGCCACCGACCGTCCGGACCGCTTCATCGGCATGCACTTCTTCAACCCGGTCCCGGTGATGGCGCTCGTGGAACTGATCCGCGGCCTGCAGACCTCCGATGACACCCAGGCCAAGGCCGAAGCGTTCGCCAAGCGCGTCGGCAAGGTGCCGATCACCGCCAAGAACAGCCCTGGATTTGCCGTCAACCGCATCCTGTGCCCGATGATCAACGAGGCGGTGTTCGCGCTTCAGGAAGGGATCGCGACCGCCGAGGAGATCGATGCCGGCATGAAGCTCGGGTGCAACCACCCGATCGGCCCGTTGGCGCTCGCCGACCTGATCGGCCTAGACACCATGCTGTCGGTGATGGAGGTGTTCTACAACGGCTTCAACGATCCGAAATACCGTCCGGCGCCACTGCTGAAGGAAATGGTCGATGCCGGCCGTCTCGGCCGCAAGGCCGGCAAGGGCTTCTACGACTACGGCTAAGCGGTCTTGTGCTTGGGCTTAACAAGACGATCCTGAACAGAGTGCTGGTCGCACCTCCGTGTGAGCGCGGACCTGAGCCTCGCGCTCAGGCCGCGCGCCGGTTGGTGCCGGTCAGGCAATGGCGACCTTTCATCGCTAGCCCTCGCGCCGTGCCTTTTGGAACCGGAGATCGTGATGGCAGAGGCAGCACATTACTCCGCTACGGAAATTCTGCGCGACGGTCGCAAGATCGTGATCCGGGCACTCCGACCCGAGGACGAGAAGGAAATGCTTGCGGTATTGGCCGCTAGCAGCCTGCAATCCCTGCGGAGGCGCTTCTTTGTTGCGAGGCGGCACTTTTCCGAAAAGGAAATCGCCTTTTTCATGAACGTCGATTTCAGGAACCAGGTGGCTCTGGTCGGCTGTTCGGAAGAGAATGGCCGTCCCGCAATCGTGGGCGGTGCACGATATATCGTCACCAGTCCCGGCAGCGCCGAGGTCGCCTTCTTCGTGGTCGATGCATTTCAAGGACGTGGCGTCGGTTCGATCCTGGCCCGGCATCTCGTGCAGATTGCTCGTGAATCCGGGCTTCACGAGCTTGTCGCAGACGTTCTGGCCGAGAACGGCGGCATGTTGAACGTGCTGAAGAAGCAGGGTTTTGAGATCGCCCCCGCGCAGGACCCGCAAACGATTCATCTCGTCCGGCGACTGGCGTAATCAGCCATCCGCAGCAAACTGCGCCTTCCAGATCTGCTCAACAGGCGTCGGGTCGCCAGCGGGCCTCCACTATTGTGGCCGATGTCCCTGGTGCGCTATCTTGGCGTGCATCGACGTCAGATGGGTTTCGCTTAACGGAGGACCGTCATGACAAATGCTTCGGACGTTTCGCAAAATCTTCAGGCTGGTTCGAACGTCGCGCCTCTGCGGGCTAAGTGGGGTTGGATCGTCGCACTCGGTGTTGTCTACATCTTTGGCGGCACGATTGCGCTTGGCAGCATGTTCCTCGCGACGGTCGCAAGCGTTCTCATGGTCGGCGTGATGATGATCATTGCCGGCGTTGCGGAAGTCATTAACGCCTTCCAGATGAAGAGTTGGGGCAAGTTCCTGATCTGGGCCTTGCTCGGTGTGCTCTATGTTGTCGCCGGTTTCGTCACCTTCCAGAATCCGCTTTTCGCCGCGGTGCTGCTCACCCTGTTGCTCGGCGCGTCTCTGGTTGTCTCCGGCATCCTGAGAATCTTCCTGGCTTTGAGCATGAAGCGCGGGACATTCTGGGGGTGGGTGGCGCTCTCGGGCGTGATCACGCTGCTACTCGGCATATTGATTCTGGCGCGCTGGCCGATCAACAGCGTCTACATCCTCGGCTTGTTTCTCGGCATCGACCTTATCATCGCCGGTGCAGGCTGGGTCGGGGTCGGGTTCAGTCTGCGTCGCGGCCAGTCCTCATCAACGGCGCAGGCGCCGGCCACGTAGCATCGGCTCCGATCGTTTGTCGCGAGGTCTGAGCGCTATGCGCGGCGCCGCAGAAGGAGACCTGCATGCGTTGGATTCATCTCGCCATCATCATTCTGTTCGCCGCCGCGACGATTATCTTCGCGGTACAGAACTACGACGTCGTCACCGTCTCGTTCTTCAGGTTCAGCGCGAGCGCGCCGCTCGCACTGCTGGCGATTGTAGTCTACCTTCTCGGCGCCGCAACGGGCGGCAGCCTGTTTGCGTTGCTGAGGCGATCCTATGAAGGATCGCGGCGAAGCGGTATGGGCACGTAAGAGATCCAGCGCTAGACGCTGGTACCGGATCTTTCGCAGGAATGCCGCAAGAGCCCTGCTGTTCGGCCGGCTGGCCGGCGACGGCACGTCGCTCCGCTGAATTTGCGCGGCCAGCGCTCTCGATTTTTCGTGTCATCTCGGGAACCTTTCGCAGCCACGACCGTCCAAGCTGTGATGCCGCGGGCGTCCTGCGGCTTGTCACAGGGGAGAATGCCAATGAGCGGACAGGTGAGGACGCTGGAGCGGGTAGCCGTAGCGCAGGCGCCCACCGCCAGACCGAGCCGCGCGGAGATGGAGGAAGCGGTCCGGACCATGATCCGCTGGGCTGGGGACGATCCGGACCGCGACGGCTTGCGCGAAACACCCGACCGGGTGGCGCGCGCGTTCCGGGAGTACTTCTCCGGCTATACGCACGATCCGACCGAAATCCTGCAGAAGACCTTCGAGGAAATCGAAGGATATGACGAGATGATCGTGCTGCGGGGCGTTCGCTTCGAGAGCCATTGCGAGCACCACATGGCGCCGATCGTCGGCCGCGCATGGGTCGCCTATATTCCGCAGGGACGCGTAGTCGGGATCAGCAAGCTCGCGCGGGTGGTCGACGTCTATGCGAAGCGTCTGCAGATCCAGGAGAAGATGACGGCGCAGATCGCCAACACGATCAACGACGTGCTCAGGCCGCAGGGCGTCGGCGTCATCATCAAGGCGACCCATCATTGCATGACGACGCGCGGCACGCATAAACCCGGCACCGACCTCGTCACCAGCCGCATGCTTGGCGTCTTCCGCAGCAACGGGCTGACGCGCCAGGAGCTGTTGGGACTTGCCAATTCGCACGATTGAAGGGGTCTTGCGAAGGGAGAAAACGCCATGACTGACGAGAAGAAACCGGGCGGTCCGGATCTGACGCTGGGCGTGTCGCTCTCCGATTTCACCGAGGGCAAGCTGCTCGGCCATGTCGGTGAAGAAGAAGTTCTTCTGGTGCAGCTTGGCGCCGAAGTGCTCGCCATCGACGCCCACTGCAGCCATTATCACGGGCCGCTTGCCGAAGGTCTCGTGGTCAACGACACCGTCCGCTGTCCCTGGCATCACGCCTGCTTCTCGCTGCGAACTGGCGAGGCGGTGCGTCCACCCGCGCTGAATGCACTTTCGGTCTGGGAGGTCGAGTTCGAACAGGGCCGGATCGTCGTGCGGCGCAAGCGCGGGGTATCGGCGGCCGGAACGCGCCGCACGACACCGTCACCCGACAGAATAGTGATCGTCGGCGGCGGCGCGGCCGGATTTGCCGCGGCCGAGATGCTGAGGCGCGAAGGATTTGCCGGCGCCATCACCATGCTCAGCGACGATGGTGCGGCACCGGTCGACCGGCCAAATCTGTCCAAGGATTATCTTGCCGGCACTGCGCCTGAAGATTGGGTTCCGCTGCGGCCGGATGATTTCTACAGAGATTCCGGCATCGATCTCAGGCTCAACACCGCCGTGGCCTCGATCGATGCAAAGGGCCGCAGCGTTGCGCTGGTGAACGGCGGCAACGTGTCGTTCGACCGCCTCCTGCTCGCGACGGGCGCCGAGCCGGTCAAGCTGCAAATCCTGGGTAGCGACCAGCCGCACATTCAGACGCTGCGATCGCTGGCCGACAGCCGCGCGATCATCGCCGCGGCGGCGGGCGCGAAGCGGGCGCTGGTTATCGGCGCCAGTTTTATCGGACTTGAAGTAGCCGCCTCATTGCGGACCCGCGAGCTCGAGGTGCACGTGGTCGCGCCCGAAGAGCGGCCGATGGAGCGGATTCTCGGCGCCGCGATGGGCGATTTCGTCCGCGCGCTCCATGAACAGCATGGCGTGATCTTCCACCTCAAGGACACCGTGGCGCAGCTGGACGGCAAGCGCGCGATTTTGAAGAGTGGTGAGGTGATCGAAGCCGATCTCGTGGTGGTCGGCATCGGCGTGCGGCCACGCGTTGCGTTGGCGGAACAAGCAGGGCTTGCAACCGACCACGGCGTGACCGTCGACGCCTATCTCGAGACCAGCACGCCCGGCGTCTTCGCCGCCGGCGACATCGCCCGCTGGCCCGACCCGCATTCAGGTTCGAACATCCGGGTCGAGCATTGGGTGGTTGCCGAGCGGCAGGGCCAGACGGCGGCGCGAAACATGCTGGGTCAGCACGAACGCTACCAGGCGGTGCCATTCTTCTGGAGCCAGCACTACGATGTCCCGATCAACTATCTTGGCCACGCTGAAGCATGGGACGAGATCAAGATCGACGGCAGCATCGAGGCAAGGGACTGCCTGCTCGAATACCGCCATGGCGGCCGCGTGCTTGCCGTAGCCTCGATCTATCGCGACCTCGCCAATCTCGAGGTGGAGCTTGCGATGGAGCGAGGTGGCTCGTAGGGCATTCGGTCCCAGATACTAGGAAGCCTTAGCAATGCGTTGGCCTTCCGAGCCGGCGCGCAGGTCATGGAAGAACTTCTCCACCTCGCGCGACAGCGTTTGGGCCGTGTCGGTGAGATCGCCGGAGGCGGACAGGACTGACGCTGCGGCGGTGTCGGTTTCGTGGATCGCGTCACGCAGCGAACTGATGTTGTTCACCAGCGTTTCGTTGCCTTGCGCCGCCGATTGCGCGTTGACGGAGATCTCGCGGGTGGCCGCGTCCTGCTGGCTGATCGCGCCGGCAATGTTCGACGTGACCGCGTTGATCTCGCGCACCGCGCCGCCGATCTCGCGCACCGCTTCCACCGCGTTGCGGGTCGAGTTCTGGATCAGCCCGACGTTCTCGGATATTTCCGCGGTCGCCTTCGCGGTCTGGCCGGCCAGCGCCTTCACCTCATGGGCGACGACGGCAAAGCCCCGCCCGGCTTCGCCGGCGCGGGCCGCCTCGATGGTCGCGTTGAGCGCCAGCAGGTTGGTCTGTTCGGCGATCGCCTGGATCAGGTTGAGCACGCCGTCGATGCGCTGCGTCGCCGCGGCGAGACTCTCGATCTCCGCGATTGATTTTCCGGTGCGTTGCTCGGTCTGTTCGACTGCGCCGGCAGATTGCCGTACCTGACGGCCGATCTCCTCGACGGACGCCGATAGCTCCTCCGCAGCGCCCGCGACCGCGGATACGTTGTGCGCGGCTTGCTCGGTCGCCCCCGCCGCCGTCTTCGCGCGGTTGTTGGCGTCGGACGTAACCCGGGTAATGGTCTGGGCCGTCTCGCGCATTGTCGCCGCATTGTCGGTGAGGCCGCGAAGCACCGACCCGATCGTCTGGCCGAATTCCTCGACCGCCCGTTCGATCTGGCGGGCACGTTCCTCGCGCGAACTCGATTCCCGCGAGACCTGCAGATTGAGGTTGCGGTTGCGGTCCATCGCGTCCTTGAAGATCTGGATCGCACGCGCCAACGCGCCGATCTCGTCCGCGCGGCCGGTATGGGGAACCTCGACGTTTTCGGCGCCGTTGGCCACTCGCTCGATCGTCGCCGTGATCAGCGACAGCGGCCGGGCGATCGAGCGTGCGATGATGACCACGCCCACGATGACCAGCAGCAGTGCGACACCGCCAAGGCAGGTCAGGACGAAGGATAATATGCGATTCATCTCGGCCTGCCGCGCGATGTCGCGGCCGCGCTCGGCATAGACCCTGGACAGCGCTTCGAGATCCTTGTTCAGCGCAGAGCGCACGGCGCGGTTGGCGTCGTTGTCGCCCCATTCGCGGCCGGCAGCCGGACTGATCTCGTTGGCGCGGCGGACCAGTTCCTTGCGGAAGTCGACGAACTGCTCGATGCGCTTCTTGAAGCTCGTGAATTGTTCGGCGTCGTCGGCCTTGACGATCCCTTCCCATTTCTTGACCACGGAAAGGATCTGGTCGTTGAACTTGAGAAGTCCCTCGCCGTATTTCTTCACGACCGCGGGATCGGTCGACATGTAGATGCCGCGCGATTCCATCACCACCGCATAAACCAGCGAATTGGCGCGTTCGACATTGAGCGCGGCCGCGTTCGCCGTCTCGATCGCCTCCGTCAGCTCGGCGCTACGACGGCTGTTGTAGTCGGACAGAGCGGCAATCGCCGCGGTCAGCAGCGCGAACAGCGCGAAGATCGAGTAGAGCTTGGTCGCAAGCGACAGCCGCGATGCGAAGCTGGAGTTTGCAGGCTGTTTGAATGTCATGGGGTCTGCGCGAGAGAGCGGTGAGTTCGGTCGTCTAAGCTACTGAAAACTATGCGCATCCTTTTATGGACGACCGGTTAATACGCGAATGTTCTGCAATTTTGCGTTGAACGAAAATCGTCCTTATAATCAGTGGATTGCGAACCTTGGGCGTACGGACCGTTACCACGGGCGCGATCCGGTCGCGACTGCCGCAACCATGGGCATGCACCGGGAGCGGCAAGCGCCTATCTTGGTCGACAGAGCCACATCGGGAAGTTCGGTGCCGGCCGTTTCGGAGAAGCCATGGGCTATCGCCACACCATCGGTGCCACGACATACACCTTCTCCAGTCTGCGCGATCTGTTGGCCAAGGCCTCGCCGGCGCGCTCCGGCGACAGGTTGGCGAGGATCGCGGCCGACAGCGCCGAGCAGATGATCGCGGCCCGGATGGCGCTTGCGGACACCCCGCTGGCCCAGTTCCTCCAGGAGACCGTCGTTCCTTACGAGGCCGACGAGGTCACCCGCCTTGTCATCGACACCCAGGATGCCCGCGCGTTCGCGCCGGTTGCTTCGCTCACCGTCGGCGGCTTCCGTGACTGGCTGCTCTCGGAGGCCGCCAGCACGCAGGCGTTGCGGCAATTGTCGCGCGGCATTACCCCGGAAATGGCGGCCGCGGTCTCCAAGCTGATGCGCAACCAGGACCTGGTTCTGGTGGCCAGGAAATGCGAGGTAGTGACCGCCTTCCGCAACACCATCGGGCTTTCGGGGCGGATGAGCACGCGCCTGCAGCCCAATCATCCCTTCGACGATGCCAAGGGCATCACCGCCTCGATCCTCGATGGCATTCTGCTCGGTTCGGGCGACGCATGCATCGGCATCAATCCGGCGAGCGATGATCCGGCGGTGATCGCCGGATTGCTGCGGCTGCTCGACGAACTCATCGCGCGGCTTCAGATCCCAACGCAGGGCTGCGTGCTGACCCACGTGACCACGACGCTCGGGCTGATCGAGCAGGGCGTTCCGGTCGACCTGGTATTCCAGTCGATCGCCGGCACGGAAGCGGCCAACCGCAGCTTTGGGGTCGACCTGGCGCTGCTGCGGCAGGCGCAGGAGGCGGGACTGTCGCTGCAGCGGGGCAGTGTCGGCCGCAACGTCATGTATTTCGAAACCGGGCAGGGCTCCGCGCTTTCGGCCAATGCCCATCACGGTGTCGACCAGCAGACCTGCGAGGCCCGCGCCTATGCAGTGGCCCGCGCCTTCGATCCGCTGCTCGTCAACAGCGTCGTCGGCTTCATCGGTCCGGAGTATCTCTACGACGGCAAGGAAATCATCCGGGCCGGCCTGGAGGACCATTTCTGCGGCAAGCTGCTGGGCCTGCCGCTTGGCGTCGACATTTGCTACACCAACCACGCCGAGGCCGATCAGGACGACATGGATAACCTGCTGACGCTTCTTGCCGCCGCCGGCGTGACCTTCATCATGGGCGTGCCCGGAGCCGACGACGTGATGCTGAACTATCAATCCACCTCATTTCATGATGCACTGTATGTCCGCGAGGTCTTCGGCCTGAAACGAGCGCCGGAGTTCGATGACTGGCTGGTCCGTGCCGGGATCGCGCGCTCCGACCTTCGACTTGTGGCCGACGCGGGGCTGCTGCCCGATTTTGCGGCACGCCTCATTGCATGAGTCCCGTCCAGGACAGTTGGTCGCCCGCGCCCGAGGTGAACCGATGCAACCTTCGGCGCGTCTAAGCGTTTGGCCCGGTTGCCACAATCTTGAGCAATTTCTGGCCCACCGTTAGGCTGTGTGTTCTGCAGGGGCAGGGGGTCGCCTGAGGAAGTTTGATGAGAGCTGAGAGTAACGGTACGGTCCGACGCATTCTCTGCATCTTCCCGCGCTACACGTCCGCGTTCGGCACCTTCGAGCACGCTTATCCCCTGACCGTGGGCGTGCAGGCCTTCATGCCGCCGCAGGGGCTGCTCCTGATTGCTGCCTACCTCCCGGAGGACTGGCCGGTCCGCTTCATCGACGAGAATATCGCGCCCGCGACCAGCGAAGATTTCGAGTGGGCGGAGGCCGTGTTCGTCAGCGGCATGCATATCCAGCGCCAGCAGCTCAACGACATCTGTCGCCGCGCCCATGCCTTTGACCTGCCGGTCGCGATCGGTGGGCCGTCGGTCAGCACCTGTCCCCACTATTACCCAACGTTCGACTACCTTCATGTCGGCGAGCTCGGGGATGCGACGGACGAGTTGATCGCCCGTCTCGCCCGCAACGTTGCGCGTCCCGCCCGGCAGGTCGTGCTGAAGACGAACAACCGCGTGGCCATGACGGATTTCCCGATACCGTCCTACGAGCTTGCCGAGATGAAGAAGTACTTCCTCGGCAGCATCCAGTATTCGAGTGGCTGTCCCTATCAGTGCGAGTTCTGCGACATTCCGGGGCTGTATGGCCGCAACCCGCGCATCAAGACGCCGCAGCAGATCATCGCCGAGCTCGACCGCCTGCGTGAATGCGGCATGACGGACACGGTCTATTTCGTCGACGACAACTTCATCGGCAACCGCAAGGCGGCGCTGGACCTTCTGCCGCATCTGGTCGAATGGCAGCAGCGCACCGGCTACGTGGTCCGGCTTGCCTGCGAGGCGACGCTTAACATCGCCAAGCGCCCCGAGATCCTGGAGAAGATGCGAGAGGCCTATTTCGTCACGATCTTCTGCGGCATCGAGACGCCCGATCCGGAGGCGCTGAGGTCGATCCAGAAGGACCACAACATGATGGTGCCGATCCTGGAAGGAGTCCGCACCATCAACTCCTACGGCATCGAGGTCGTCTCCGGCATCATCATGGGGCTCGACACCGACACCCCGAACACCGGAGATTCGCTGCTCGAGTTCGTCGAGGAGTCCCGGATTCCGCTGCTCACCATCAATCTGCTGCAGGCGCTGCCCAAGACGCCGCTGTGGGATCGGCTGGAGCGGGAAGGGCGTCTCGTTCACGACGAAAGCCGCGACTCCAACGTCGAGTTCATGTTGCCCTACGACCAGGTCATCGGTGCGTGGAAGCGATGCATGGAGGTCGCCTACCAGCCGGAACGGCTCTATGCGCGCTATCAGCATCAATGCGAGTATACCTACGCGAACCGCATCAAGGTGCCGATCAGCCCCGAACTGAAGAGCTGGGCCAACATCAAGCGCGGCCTGATCATGCTGCGCAATATCTTCTGGCAGATCGGCGTGCTCGGCGATTACAAGCGGGTGTTCTGGAAATTCGCGCTCGGACGCCTGCGGCGCGGCGACATGGAAGGCCTGATCGGGTCGGCGATCATCGCACACCATCTGATCGAGTTCGCGCGCGGGGCCTCACGCGGCCATCACAACGCCTCGAACTATTCGATCAGGCTCCGCGAAGCTACCATGCCGGCCGAGTGATCCCGTGACGTTGCCCTCCGCCCCGCCGCGTGCAACCCTGGACCTGAAGGCATTCACGCCGGCGCGCGTGGCGCTCGGGCGCAGCGGGGCCAGCCTGCCGACCAGGGCGTTGCTCGATTTCACGCTCGACCATGCCCGCGCCCGCGATGCCGTACATGCCGCGTTCGATGCGAGGCGGCTGCTCGATGAGGCCGGCGAGTTCGGTATCGATGCCTGCGAGGTCAACAGTCGCGCCGGCGATCGGGCCGATTACTTGCGACGGCCGGACCTCGGGCGCAGCCTCGATCCGGACTCGGCAAGGCTTCTCGCCGAGCGTGCCGGCAAGCCGTGCCAGCTCGCAATCGTGATAGGCGACGGGCTGTCGCCGACCGCAGTCCATGCGCACGCGACGGCGCTGCTGCGAAACCTGCTGCCCTTGCTTGCAACAAGCGAGCCGGTCGAGGCCGGTCACCTCGTCATTGCCGCGGGCGCGCGGGTCGCGCTCGGTGATGAAATCGGCGCGATCCTCGGCGCGCGTATGGTCCTGGTGCTGATCGGCGAGCGCCCGGGCTTGTCCGCGCCGGACAGTCTGGGTGCCTATCTCACCTTCGCGCCCAAGGTCGGCCGCCTTGATGCGGAGCGCAATTGCGTGTCCAACATTCACCGCGCCGGCCTCACCTACGAGGAAGCCGCGTTCAAGATCGCCTGGTTGATCCGCGAGGGTCTGGCGCGGGAGGTCAGTGGGGTTGCACTCAAGGATGAAAGCGGCGAGCGCGCGCCGCAGCGGATCGCGGCCGGGCCGGAACAACAGGACTTTTCGAACCCCTGTGGCCGAATCACCTACAAATGATCGGTGTGGTGGGGGTGCGCTTGCGAGGCGGCGCGAAGACCTGCTAAACGGGCGGTGGCCATTCTCTGCCTATTTTCAAGGCAAGACATTGATTCATATGACTTTCTCGGGCCCGCCGCGTCACAAGCCGTACAACTGAGCGATGTAGAACTGGACAGGGCATGCTCGAAAAGCACAGCGAGAACGAAGTTCATGTCGACAAGGTCGAGCAGCGGCCTGCGTCGAGCATCGCCTTCGGGCTGGAGCGCATCGGTCTCATCGCGGTGCAGGCCCCCATCCTGTCCTGCATCGTCCTCGTCGGCCTTATCATCGCGGCGATCTTCGGAATCGAGCGGATCAAGATCGACGATTCTCTGAGCCAGCTGTTTCGCTCCAACTCGAAGGAATACCGGCAGTACGAGGAGGTCACCAGGCGCTTTCCGGCGACCGAGTTCGACGTGCTGGTCGTGATCGAGGGCAGGAACCTCCTGGCGCGCGACAATCTGGAGAAGCTGCGTGACTTCGTCACCGACCTGCAGCTCGTCGATGGCACCCGCGGACTGGTGTCGCTGTTCTCGGCGCGCCAGGCGCCGGCACCGGGCCGATTGCCGGCGGCGCTGTTCCCGCAGGAGCTGCCGCAGGGCGCGGACTACGACAGGTTCATCCAGACCGTCAAAAGCAACGAGATCATCCGCGGCAAATTGCTCTCTGAAGACGGCACGCTGGCGCTGATCGTGTTGTCGATCGAGCCCAAGGTCGTCGCCAGCAAAGAACTCCGCAAGACCGTCGGCGAGATCCGCAAATTGATGAAGGACGGTCTCGGCGATACCGGTCTCAGTGTGCAGCTGTCCGGCGTTCCGGTGATGCAACTCGAGATCCGCAACGCGGTCGAGCGCGACGGGTTGACCTACAACATCCTCGGCATTCTCGCCGGCTGCATCATTGCGATCATCTTCTTCCGTAAGATTTCGTTCATGGTCGTGGCAGCTTTTCCCCCGCTGATCGCGATCCTGCTGGCGCTGGGTGCCCTCGGCTGGGCCAATTTCAATTTGAACATGTTCCTGAACGTGATGACCCCGCTCATCATGGTCATCAGCTTCTCCGACTCGATGCAGCTCACGTTTGCCGCGCGCGACCGGCTGATCGCGGGCCAGGACAAGTACACCGCCTTCACCAATGCGGTGCGGGTGGTGGGTCCGGCCTGCGTGCTGACCCACGCTACCGCCGGCATTTCGTTCATCGCACTGCAGTTCTCCGATTCCGACCTGATCCGGAAATTCGGCGAGGCGGGCCTTGCCGCGACCATCATCGCGCTGCTCGCGGTTCTGTCCCTGGTGCCGGTATTCGGTGTCCTGTTCGTGCGCAACGAGAAGATCTTCGCCGTCAAGTTCCAGAGCGCCGATGCCGGCGTCCAGGCGCTGCGCAACTTCTGTTACTGGATCGCCGTGCGCATGGTCGGCCGGCCCGGGCTGTTCAGCCTGCTCGCGGTGCTGTTCGTGGGCAGCCTTGGCGTCATCTACGCCAGCCTTGAGCCGCGCTACCGGCTCGCCGACCAGGTGCCGGACAAGCGCCAGGCGGTGGCGGCAAGCGGGCGGCTGGATGCCAAGCTGACCGGCGCCAACCCGATCGACGTGCTGATTCAGTTCCCGCAGGGTGCGGCGCTTTATTCGGCGGAGACGCTGCAGACGATCGCCGACGTGCATGCAACGGTCGAGAAGACCGCTGGTGTCGGCAACGTTTGGTCGGTCGAGACGTTGCGGCGCTGGCTGGCGGAAAAGGCCGGATCGAGCGACGTTGCGACTCTGCAGGAATACGTCAACGTCATCCCTGAGCACCTGGTGCGCCGTTTCATCGCCAAGGAACAGGACGCCGTGGTGGTGTCGGGCCGCGTGCCCGACCTCGATTCCAGCCAGCTCCTGCCGGTTATCGAGAAGCTCGATCACGAGCTCGACACGCTACGCAAGAAGCATCCGGGCTATGAGGTCGCCGTGACCGGTCTCTCAGCGATCGCCGCCCGCAACTCGGCCAGCATGATCGCGAAGCTCAATCACGGGCTCACCATCGAATTCGCCCTCGTCGCCATGTTCATTGGGCTCGCATTCCGTTCCTGGGTCGTGATGTTCGCCTGTATCCTGCCGGGCATCTTCCCGGTGGTGCTCTCGGGCACCGTGCTGTGGGCACTGGGGGAGGGGCTGCAGTTCGCTTCCGTGGTGGCGCTGACCGTCTCTTTCGGCCTCGGCCTGAGCGCGACCATCCACTTCCTCAACCGCTTGCGGCTGGAGAGCAAGCCGGGCGTTGGTTCGGCGCTGGCGGTCGAGCGCGCCACTGTTCTCGTCGGTCCGGCGCTGATCCTGACCACTGTGGTGCTCGCCTGCGGTCTCGTGGTGACCGTCTTCTCCGATCTGCCCTCGCTACGTCTGTTCGGCTGGCTCAGCGCCTTCTCGATGGTGGCCGCGCTTCTCGCCGACCTGTTCATCCTGCGGCCGACGGCGATGTGGCTGATCAATGTGTCGGAGCGCATCCGTGGCGCCCGCCGGGGCGAAGTGGCGAGATAGCGCGCGGCGACCGCGAAGTCTGTGGGCGGCTAAGCCTCGATGTGGACGATCCCCTAGGGATTGTACTTGAAGTCGTCCTCTGCGTAGAAGGTGGCGATACCCCGCTTCTGCCGCTTCCGACAGGTGCGACAAATCGTCGTCGCCGATGAAGCAAAGGACGTGACGCGGCCTTACCCTGGATCGTGACATGGCAGCTGCCCGTTCAAAGTGCCGGCCAATCGGGGTGGGTTCCGTGGGACCAGATGCCGGTCGAGAACATTGCCGCCAGCAGAGTTCTGCGATCCATGCAAGCAAAACCCCCGGTTCGCGAGAACCAGGGGTGGGCCTTCCTTTGACTGCGGGCAAGCCGAGCGCGAACAGCGTCAGCTCTTCACCATGGTGATGTTGACCCCCCGGATTTCGCCCTTGGAACTGATCTGCACCGTCTGCTTGCTGCCGTTGGTGCGCAGCGTCAGGTTGGCGGCAAAGCCGGCAGCCTCTACGAACACGTCGATCTGGCCGCCGCCGGCGGTGCCCTGCAGATTGCCGAAGACGTTGCGGCTCGCCTCGCTCCAGTTGCCGGAGATCCGGTCGCCCTGGCTGGTGACGTCGCTGGAGAGGTCGAATTTGTAGCTGTCGCTGGCGCAGTGCAGGTTCTGCTTCAGGTTGAGGCCGCCGCCGCCGACTTTGTAATCCGCCTTGCAGCGGATGCGTTCGGTCGTGCCATCGGCAAGGGCAACCGTGCCCGTGCCCGACCACGCGCCAGCGAAGCCCGCAAATGGGCCGGACTGGGCATGGCTAGCCGAAACAGAAAAGATCAGCGCAGCGCCGATTCCGGCCGCCTTGATCGCATGTCCAGAGAGCCCGAAGAATTTCATGTCGACTATCCCGTTTTGAATTGACGTCCGTCTGTTAGAGGCGTCTCGCCGCATCGAAGGTTTAGTGTTGCCATGCCACGCGAGGTTCAAATCTCAAGCCGACACGCTCGCCGCGGCCACTTCTCTTAAGCCGCCCAGGCTTGTCATTCACCCAGGCAAAGCGCCGCGCGGACCTCGATCTAACGGTGGGCGATGCAGGTCTGCAACAGCTAAATAGCAAAACGCCGGCACCTCGAATAATGTCATGGCATCAAGTGCTTGCATCTGCCATTGAATCGCAAAGAACAAGTGTGATTTGGTCGTTCGGCGAAAATTTGGCCGCATTTGCCAGCGCTTGTATCAACCTGGCTGCCGCACATCGCGGCACCTGCAATCAGAACAATCCGTTCCGGCGTCTGCCCTGTGCTGTCCGGGATCGGAGCGATTCTGCCCCGATACGGAAGGAATGAAATGCGCAAGTACATCCTGGCACTTACACTCGCGTCGCTGTCGGTTGCATCCGCGGCATCTGCCCAAGCCCAGCGCAGCGGTACTCCGGAAGAGCAGAAGGCCTGCACACGCGACGTACAGCGCCATTGCCGCGCGGTGATCGACCAGGGCGATTTCACCATTCTGGCGTGCCTGAAGGAAAATCGCTCGAAGATCTCGGCCGAGTGCAACCAGGTCTTGAAAAATAACGGGCAATAGGCCCCATTGGTGCGCCTTTGCGGGGGGGGCCCGGTCCGTTCTGAGGCCGACCGGGAGGGAACGGTAGTCGCCGGCAGGATTGGTTTTGCGGTCGTATTCCCCTATATGGGGTCCGCGACCGCTTCGCCGTACGAGACCTTGCGGCGAGAAAAGATCTTTCTGCTCAGACGATTGTAATCAGTTCTTGATGGCCACTGCGAGCGAATTGCGATCCGGCAAGACCGACCGCGACGAGAACTTTCCCGTCGCGTCGTGGATCATTCGCCCGCGTCACCGGGCGCTGATCCTGGCATTCTACAACTTCGTCAGGACCGCCGACGACGTCGCCGATCACGCCACGCTCTCACCAGACAAGAAGCTTGCTTATCTCGACTTGCTGGAAGCCGAATTGCTCGGCAGGGGCGAGACACAAAAGGAGGCTATTGCCCTCCGTCATGCGCTCGCCGATCGTGGCATGCCGCCGCGCCATGCGCTGGACGTGTTGACCGCGTTCCGGATGGACGTGACCAAGCTGCGGTACGAGACCTGGGACGAGGTCATTCATTACTGCCGCTATTCGGCCATGCCGGTCGGCCGCTTCATGCTCGACGTCCATGGCGAGAGCGCCTCGACCTGGGCGGCCTCGGATGCGCTGTGCGCCGGATTGCAGATCAACAACCACCTGCAAGATTGCGGAAAAGACTACAAGAACCTCAACCGGGTCTATCTGCCGCGCGAGGCGCTGGAGGCCGCCGGCGCATCCGTCGAGCAGCTCGCGCTCGAGAGATCGCCTCCGGTCCTGCTGCAGTGCCTGCATGCGGTGGCCGCGCGCAACGCGCAGTTGCTTCAGCAAAGCAAAGCCTTCAGCGCGGAAGTGAAGGACTTCCGCCTTGCCATTGATATTTCGGTCATTCAGGCGTTCGCCGATCGCATCGTGAGGCTCTTGCAGGCGCGCGATCCCTTGAGCGAGCGGGTGCATCTCAACGGCGCCGAGTTGCTCGCCTTCAGCATCAGCGGCATCGGCGGCGAGGTGATTCGCCGCGCGGTGGGACGCAGACCCGTTTCCAATCCGGGGCCGGCGCATGACGCTTGAGGTCGCACAGCCGAGTGCCGATTACGGCACCACCGCATCCGGCAGCTCTTTCTATGCCGCGATGCGCATCCTGCCGCGCGCGCAGCGAGATGCAATGTTCCAGATCTACAGCTTCTGCCGCCAGGTCGACGACATCGCCGATTCCGATGGTCCGCGGCAGGAGCGGCTGGCCGCGCTCCAGCAATGGCGGGACGATATCGAGGCGCTGTATCAGGGTCGCCCACCCGCGCGCCTGAATGACTATGTCGCCTCCGTGGAAAGGTTCGGCCTCAAGCGCGAGGATTTCCTCGCCATCGTCGATGGGATGGAAATGGACGTGCCGCAGGACATCCGGGCGCCGGATCTTGCGACGCTCGACCTTTATTGCGACCGCGTCGCCAGCGCCGTCGGGCGGCTGTCAGTACGGGTGTTCGGCATGCCCGAGGAGGATGGCATCCTCCTCGCCCATCACCTTGGAAGAGCGCTGCAACTGACGAATATCCTTCGTGATCTTGACGAAGACGCCCTTCTCGGCCGTCTTTATCTGCCGCGCGAGGCGCTGCTGCATGCCGGCATCACCAGCGACGATCCCAGGAAGGTGATCGCCGACCGCGCACTGCCTCGGGTCTGCATTCCGCTCGCCCAACGCGCCCAATCGCATTTCGAACAGGCCGAGGAGATCATGAACCGCAACAAGCGCCGTGCCGTACGCGCGCCGCGGATCATGTCCAAGTACTACAATGCTATTCTCGACCTCCTGATCGAAAGGGGCTTCGCGCCGCCGCGACCTCCAGTTCGCGTCGGCAAGTTCGCCCGCATCGGCATTATCCTCCGTTATGCTTTTGTCTGATTTCATCTGATGCAGAAATCCGTCCACATTATCGGCGCTGGAATTTCCGGCCTGTCTGCTGCCGTGCGGCTCCTCAACGCCGGCTTCAACGTGCATGTGCACGAGGCGACGCAGCAGGCCGGCGGCCGTTGCCGGTCCTACTTTGACGCCGCGACCAATCTCACCATCGACAACGGCAATCACCTGCTGTTGTCCGGCAACCGCCATGCCCTGGCTTATGCCCGCTCCATCGGCAGCGAGGCGGGTCTGGTCGGGCCAAAGCATGCCCAGTTTCCCTTCGTCGACCTCACGACCGGTCAGCGCTGGCAACTCGACCTCGGCGACAGCCGTTTGCCGCTGTGGGTGTTTGACGAGGCCAAGCGCGTGCCCGACACGACGCTGGGCGACTATCTCGCCCTGGCACCGCTGGTCTGGGCATCGAAAAGCACCTTGGTGGGTAACGCCATTCCCTGCAAAGGCACGCTCTATGATCGCCTGGTACAGCCGCTGCTGCTCGCTGCGCTCAATGTCGATCCGCCGGAAGGCTCGGCCGGGCTTGCCGGCGCGGTGGTAAGGGAGACGCTGCTCGCGGGCGGGCAGGCCTGCCGGCCGCTGATCGCGCGCGACGGCTTGAGCGCGGTCCTGATCGAGCCTGCTGTAAAGCTGCTGAAGGAGAAGGGCGCCTCGGTCCAGTTCGGCCATGAGCTGCGCGAGTTCGCGGCTTCGGGAGAGCGAATCGGCACCCTCGATTTTGGCGGCGGCGATACCGTCGCGATCGGGCCCGACGACGCGGTGGTGATGGCCGTTCCGCCGCGCGCCGCATCGTCGTTGCTTCCGGGCCTGAAGACGCCGACCAAGTTTCGCGCCATTGTGAACGCGCATTTCCGCTTCGATCCGCCGCCTGGCGCGCCTCCGATTCTGGGCGTGATCGGCGGAGTGGTCGAATGGCTGTTCGCGTTTCCGAACCGGCTTTCCGTGACCATCAGCAACGGCGACCGGCTGGTCGACATGCCGCGCGAGGAGCTCGCGCAGGCAATCTGGCGGGATGTCTGCAAGGCGGGGGGCGTGGCCGGCGAATTGCCCGCATGGCAGATCGTACGCGAGCGCCGCGCCACCTTCGCCGCCACCCCCGAGCAGCATGGCCTGCGTCCCGGGCCGGTAGTCACCGGGCTGAAGAACCTGTTCCTCGCCGGCGACTGGACCGATACCGGACTGCCGGCAACCATCGAAGGATCGGTGCGATCGGGAGACCGTGCCGCCGACCTCGTGCTGGCGCGCCAGCGGGGCTAAGCCGCACAACGGTGCCAAACGCAGCGCGCCGGGCCGGCGGTGTGGAGCCGCTCGTTACCACTGGCGACCTCGGCGCAAACAAACCACCCACCCACTCTCATACCCACGGCATGGGCTTTGCTTGTCGTGACAGCGGCGAGGTATGTCGCTCAGCCGAGGGGCACCGGGGCCTGCCCGATTGCCACACCCGGCAGAAAAGGCCTGTCGGCCACCGATAGTTGTGGCTGCGGGCTTTTCTCAGGCGTTTTGAGTGCGCTATACGGTTACGAGAACCTTTCCGCTTGGGGCGGTGCTGGCGCGACAAGGAAACTTGAGGATAGCGATAGCAGGGTGCTAGGGGACGAAAGTGGATTTCGGGACGGGGGACGAACTTACGGCGGTCAATGCCATTGACTCGCGACCAATCCTTATCGTGACCGGCCTCGTTCAGGAGGCACGCATTGCAGCCGGGCCTGGAATGGCCGTTATCTGCAGCAGTAGCAGTCCGCGCCAATTGCGCGCGCTTCTGACGGTTGTCGATCCCGCAAGCATCCGCGGCGTGATCTCGTTCGGTGTCGCCGGCGGGCTCGATCCGACGCTCAGGACGGGCGATCTCGTCGTCGCCACCGAGGTGCTCGCCGGAGACGCACGCTGGGCCGCCGGCATTTCATTGAGTGACGGCCTGATCAGCAAGCTCACCTCCGGCCGTCGCCGCGTCGTGCGCGGCTGCCTGGCAGGTGCCGAAGAAGTCGTGATGGGGCAATCCTGCAAGGCCGCGCTCCATTCGGAGACGGGCGCGGCGGCCGTGGACATGGAAAGCCATATCGCCGCCGCCTACGCGGCGGAGGCGGGGCTTCCTTTCGCGGCGCTCAGGGTCATCAGCGATCCCGCCCATCGGGCGCTTCCTGCGCTCGCCCGAGCGGCGATCAAGCCGAACGGCAAGCTCGACCTCGCCACGGTGCTGCGCGGAGTCGCACGCAACCCCCGCACGCTGCACGCGCTTGTATCGACGGGGATCGATTTCAACCGCGCGTTGCGCTCCTTACGCGGCTGTCGAGGCTTTCTCCTGGGCAGCGAGGGCCTCCTCGCGGCGGATCTCTGACAGCTTCTTCTGAACCTGCTCGGAGAAGATATACTCCGCCGGGCGCTGCTTTGAGAGATCGATCTCGGGCACCAACGGGCCCTTGGTCTTGATGCCGCGCAACGCCACCCACATCGCCTTGAACGGGTTGTTGAACGCCGCATTGGCCGCCGTCGGCTCGTAGCCGCAATGGGCCATGCAGTTGGCGCACTTCTCGTACTTGCCCGTGCCGTAGGAATCCCAGTCCGTGGTTTCCATCAGTTCCTTGAACGTCTTCGCATAGCCTTCGCCGAGCAGGTAGCAGGGCTTCTGCCAACCGAAGATGTTGCGTGCCGGCATGCCCCACGGCGTGCACTCGAAGTCCTGGTTGCCGGCCAGGAAGTCGAGGAACAGGCTCGAATGCATGAAATTCCACTTCTTGCCCTTTCCGAGCGCGAAGACGTCGCGGAACAGCTTCTTGGTCCTGGCGCGGTTGAGGAAGTGCTCCTGGTCGGGCGCGCGCTCATAGGCATAGCCCGGGGACATCGAGACCCCGACGCCAAGCTCGCTGCAGAAGTCGAGGTACTTGGCGATCTCTTCGGCGGAGTGGCCCTCGAAGATCGTGGCATTGACGTTTACCGCAAAACCGCGCGCCTTCGCCGCCTTGATCGCGGAGACCGCGCGATCGAATACCCCCTTCTGCGAGACAGCCTTGTCGTGATGCTCGCGCAGGCCGTCGAGATGCACCGAGAAGAACAGGTAGGGCGAGGGTTCGAACAGGTCGAGCTTCTTCTCAAGGAGCAGCGCGTTGGTGCACAGCGAGACGAACTTCTTGCGCGCAACGAGCCCGCGCACGATCTCGCCGATATCCTTGTGGATCAGCGGCTCGCCGCCGGGAATGGCCACCAGCGGCGCGCCGCACTCATCCGCGGCGTCCAGGCACTCCTGCACAGTCATGCGGCGATTGAGGATCGCGTCGGGATAGTCGATCTTGCCGCAGCCGGCGCAGGCGAGATTGCAGCGAAACAGCGGCTCCAGCATCAGCACGAGCGGATAGCGTTTGCGGCCAAGCAGTTTCTGCTTGAGCAAATAGCCGCCGATACGCATTTCCTTCAAGAACGGGATTGCCATTACGGTTTTCTTTCTGGGTTTCTTCGTCAGGTGGGTCAGCTTGCCGCGAGTTCGGCAGGCAAGCGGAATTCGATGTTTTCTTCCCGGCCGGGCAGCACCGAGACCTTGACCGGTCCGATGCGCCGCAACGCTTCAATCACGTCATCGACGAGAACCTCGGGGGCGGAGGCGCCAGCGGTGATACCGACAGCCTTGGCGTGCTTCAGCCATTCCGGATTGAGCTCGCTGCCGTCGGCGATGAGGTAACTCGCGACTCCGGCCTCGGTGCCGATCTCGCGGAGCCGGTTCGAGTTGGAACTGTTGGCCGCGCCAACCACCAGGATGACGTCGACCAGCTTGCTTAGGTCCCTTACCGCAGTTTGTCGGTTCTGTGTCGCATAGCAGATATCCCGGATGTCGGGACCTTGGATGTCGCTAAATCGCGCCTGGAGCGCGGCGATGATGTCCTTGGTGTCGTCGACGCTCAGCGTCGTCTGGGTGATGTAGGCGACCGGCGTGTCGGTGGGCAGCGTCAGTTCCGCCACGTCCTCGACGCTCTGGACCAGGAGCACGGGGCCAGGGACCTGGCCCATGGTGCCCTCGACCTCGGGGTGGCCGGCATGGCCGATCAGGATCAGTGCCCGGCCTTTCGACATGTACCGCTTCCCCTGATTGTGAACCTTCGTGACCAGGGGACAGGTGGCGTTGAGCACGGCCAAGCCGCGCTCGGCCGCCTCTTCTTCGACCGTGCGCGCCACGCCATGGGCGCTGAACACGGTCACTGCGCGAGGCGGAACCTGCGACAGTTCCTCGACGAATATCGCACCCTTGTTCTTGAGGCTCTCGACCACGTATTTGTTGTGCACGATCTCATGACGCACATAGACGGGCGGGCCGTACTTCTCGAGGGCGCGCTCGACGATCTCGATCGCGCGCACCACTCCCGCACAAAACCCGCGCGGCTGCGCAAGAAAAACTTCCATTGGATGTCCATTACGCAAGTTGCACCAAATTGTTTATGTTCCCGGCGGCACCCCAGCCCCGCAAATTAGTGGCAATAACCGCACCATTGGTTCCAGCATTTGCGCTGGATCAGAGCTTTTTCTGCCCTAAGCGCATGGACGCACAGGGCTTTGTCTCAAGAAAACGTCGGATAGGAAAGGCGGATCCAGTTGTCCCGCCCGAGGCAAGCTACGGCGCGTGGTACTATAATAGGTTAATTTATCCCGGGAAAGCAGGGTTCCCGGCTCCCCTCACTTGTTCGTCACTTTACCCGCTGTCAATCCCGGCTATACCAGCGGCCCGCAAAGCATTGCCATTTCTCCGCCCCCTTTGGGGCCAAAACCACCTGAAACAGCATTGGATTGTTCCGGAACCCCGATGGACAGCCGGCGTTTCGCCCGGCTGTTAACACCACAAACAAGAAAGAAGAGATGTGCTGACAGGTATTGTCATATCGATCGTCAGGACCTGCACCCGTTTTGCCAAGCTGGTCCTCGTCGTCGGGCTCGTCCTTGCGGTCGCGGCAGGGTTCTACGCGACCCGCCATTTTTCCATCAATACCGACATCAACACCCTGATCTCGGACAAGCTCGATTGGCGCCAGCGCGACCAGCAGTTCGAACGCGCCTTCGATCGCGAGTCCACCATCCTGGCGGTCGTGGAGGGCGCGACGCCCGAATTGACGACCGCGGCGGCCGCAGCGCTCGCCGACAGGCTGAAGGGCGACAAGACGCACTTTCAATCGCTTGCCCAGCTCGGAAGCGGCGAGTTCTTCGAGAGGAACGGGCTGCTGTTCCTGCCGGTCGACGAGGTCGCCAGCCTCACCGGACAGTTCGAATCCGCCGCGCCGCTGATCGAAATCATGGCGGGTGATCCCTCCATCCGGGGTCTCACCGGTGCGCTTGAGACCGGGCTGGCCGGCGTCAAGCGCGGGCAGGTGAAGCTCGACGGTACCGAGCGGCCGTTCAACCTGATCGCGCAGACGGTCGAGACAGCCCTTGCCAAGGGCAACGCCACCTTTTCCTGGCGCGAGCTCGTCAGCGACAAGCCTCTGACCGACTCCGACAAGCGCGCCTTCATCGAGTTCAAGCCGGTCCTCGACTATAAAGCGCTTGAGCCGGGCAGGGCGGCAACCGACGCGATCCGGCAGGCGGCAGCAGAGCTCGACTTTCCGGGCAAGTACCAGGCGCGGGTACGGCTGACCGGACCGGTGCCGATCGCCAACGAGGAATACTCGACGGTTCAGGAGGGCGCCATCGTGAACGGCATCGGCACGATCGTCGTGGTGCTGTTCATCCTGTGGCTCGCGCTGCATTCGGCCAAGATCATCTTCGCGGTGTTCGTCAACCTCTTCATCGGCCTTGCCATCACGACGGCGCTCGGGTTGGTGCTGGTCGGCTCGCTCAACCTGCTGTCGATCGCGTTCGCGGTCCTCTTCGTCGGCCTCGGCGTCGACTTCGGCATCCAGTTCAGCGTGCGCTACCGCTCGGAGCGCTTCAAGAACGACAACCTCGACCTCTCGCTCGCCCAGGCGGCCAAGCGCTCGGCGGTGCCGCTGTCGCTGGCCGCGATGGCGACCGCGGCCGGCTTCCTGTGCTTCATGCCGACCGACTACAAGGGCATATCCGAGCTCGGCGAGATCGCCGGTATGGGCATGCTGGTGGCGTTCATCACCAGCATCACGGTGCTTCCGGCCCTGCTCAAGCTGCTCAACCCGCCCGGCGAGAGCGAGCCGGTGGGCTACGCCTTCCTGGCGCCGCTTGATCGCTTTCTGGAGAGGCACCGCGTTCCGATCGTTGCCGGCACGCTCTTGGTGGCGCTCGCGGGGCTGCCGCTGCTCTACTACATGAAGTTCGACTTCAACCCGATGAACCTGCGCAATCCGAACGCCGAGTCGATCGCGACCTTCCTCGATCTGCGCAAGGATCCGAACACGGGTGCCAACGCGATCAACGTGCTGACGCAATCGGAAGCGGAGGCAGGGCAGGTCGCGGCGAAGCTGGAGAAGCTGCCGGAAGTGCTGCGCGTGATGTCGCTCGACAGTCTTGTGCCGCCGGATCAGTCGCCGAAGCTGAAGCTGATTGCGCAGGGGGCCAAGGTCCTTGGTCCCGCGCTCAACCCGGATTCGATCGATCCATCGCCTTCGGACCAGGAGAACGTTGAATCGCTGAAGTCCTCGGTCGACAACCTGCGCAGGACCGCCGGCGACGGCAAAGGCCCGGGTGCCGTCGCTTCGCGGCGTCTCGCCGACGCGCTCGAGAAGCTCGCGGACTCCAACGAACAGATGCGCAACAAGGTGCAGGCGATCTTCGTCGTTCCGATGAAGATCATGTTCGATCAGCTCAAGAACGCCACGCAGGCCGAGCCGGTCAGCCTGAAGACGCTGCCGCCCGAGCTGGTCGCGGACTGGAAGAGCAAGGACGGGCTGATCCGTGTCCAGGCTCTGCCCCGCGGCGATCCGAACGACAACGACACCTTGCGCAAGTTCGCGGCAGCCGTCCTCGCCGCCGCGCCGACCGCGATCGGCGGTCCCGTGTCGATCCTCAAGTCCGGCGATACCGTCGTCAGCGCGTTCGTTCACGCCGGCATCTACGCGCTTCTCGTGATCGGCCTGTTGCTGTGGATCACCTTGCGCCGGATCACCGACGTCGCCATGACATTGGTGCCGCTCTTGGTCGCTGGCGCGGTCACCATGGAAATCTGCGTGCTGATCGGGTTGCCGCTGAACTTCGCCAACATCGTCGCGCTGCCGCTGCTGCTCGGCGTCGGCGTCGCGTTCAAGATCTATTATGTCGTGGCCTGGCGGTCAGGCAGGACAAACCTGCTGCAGACGAGCCTCACGCGCGCGATTTTTTTCAGCGCCATGACGACGGCCACCGCTTTCGGCAGCTTGTGGCTGTCGAGCCATCCCGGCACATCCAGCATGGGAAAGTTGCTTGCGCTTTCGCTGCTGACGACGCTCGCCGCGGTCCTGCTGTTTCAGCCCGCGCTAATGGGAAAACCCCGCGAGATCGGGGAGTAGACAGATATCGCCGACGGCGTCGGCCGGCTGGCCTTTCTGGCCGGCCTTGGCGGAAGGGTTTGCCGAGCCGGTGGTCTTCGGGGCGGGGGCGCCGGTCGCCATCTTGGGCGCCGGGCCGGTCGTCTTTGGCGCGCCCTTGGCCAGGCTGTTGGCGGGACTCGATGGAATCGGCGGCCCCACGCGCGTCCAGGTCTCGCCGCCGCACAGGAAGCCCAGTACGCAGCCCTTGATTTCGAGCTGGTCGGTGCCGATGGGCGTAATCGTCGAGCTGTAGAGCTGCCCGTCCTTGGCGTTATAGACTTGGCCCTCCCACTGGTCGGCGCCGGGCTTCTTCTTCATATCGAGCAGGATTGGCATACCGAGGGTTGGCCTGTCCTTTTTTGAAACATCGGGGTTGTTGTCATCGCGACCGCCCGGCGTCTTCTCCCAGGAGATCACGCCCCACATGCTGCCGCTACATTGCGCAACCCGGATGTTGGCCACGCCGTCCGCCACGCGCCAATCACCGGTGGGGTCCGCCGCCAGGGCCGTTGTTAACGTCGTGCAACAGCTCGCCAGTATAAGTCCGGAGTAAATGATCGAACGCATGATTTTCCCTCGGCAGTGCAACATGAATGAAAGCTGTGCTTGCGAAGATGGTCCGAAAAAGGGCAAAAGGCCGCACGAAGTTTTTTCTGTTGACCAAACAGCCAACAACCGAAGTATGTAGCGGATGCCAGGTTCAAATCTAGACGTTTCCGGGATCTTCGCGGAGCGGCACGCGCAGCGCGGTTCCATGCACTCGCGCTATTTGAACGAGCAACTCGTCCGCGTCCTAAGAACCATCGGATACGACGTGGGATTTCAGAAGGGGCAGGGCCAGTACCTCTTCGACCCTGACGGCGAGCGCTATCTTGATCTGCTCAGCGGCTTCGGCGTCTTTGCGATCGGGCGCAACCATCCCGTGCTGCGCGATGCGCTGAAAAGCGTGTTGGACGCTGATCTGCCCAACCTCGTGCAGTTCGATCTTTCCACGCTCGCGGGCGTGCTCGCTGAGCGCCTGCTCAAGTACATGCCCTACCTCGACAAGGTGTTCTTCGCCAACTCGGGCTCCGAGACGGTCGAGGCAGCGATCAAGTTCGCGCGCGGCGCGACGGGGCGGCCGGGCATCGTCTTCTGCTCTCACGCCTTCCACGGCCTGACCTATGGCGCGCTGTCGCTGAACGACGATGCAAACTTCCGCTCCGGATTCGAGCCAACTCTGCCCGGTTGCACCGCTATCCCGTTCAATGATCTTGCGGCACTGGAACAGGCGCTGTCCTCGCGGGAAGTCGCGGCCTTCATCGTCGAGCCGATCCAGGGCAAGGGCGTCAACATGCCCAGCGACGAGTTCCTGCCGGGCGCGGCCGCACTGTGCAAGAAATACGGCACCATCTTCATCGCCGACGAGATCCAGACCGGCATGGGCCGCACCGGGCGCTTCCTTGCGGTGGAGCACTGGAACGTCGAGCCCGACATGGTGCTGCTCTCGAAGGCGCTGTCGGGCGGCCATGTGCCGGTCGGCGCGCTTTTGACGCGCAAGAACATCTTCGACAAGATCTTCAACCAGATGGACCGAGCGGTGGTGCACGGTTCGACCTTCTCCAAGAATGACATGGCGATGGCAGCCGGCATTGCCACGCTCGAAGTCATCGAGCAGGAGAAACTGATAGACGCTGCGGCCAAGCGCGGCGCGGAGCTGCGGCTGGCGCTGACGCGCATGGTGCCGGGTTATGAGCTGCTCAAAGAGGTGCGCGGCAAGGGATTGATGATCGGGGTCGAATTCGGTCCGCCGAAATCGCTGCGGCTGAAGGCGTCATGGAACGTGCTGGAGACCGCCAACAAGGGCCTGTTCTGCCAACTCATCACCGTGCCTCTGTTCAAGGATCACAAGATCCTGACGCAGGTCTCCGGTCACGGCAGCCACACCATCAAGCTGTTGCCGCCGCTGACGATCACCGAGGAAGACTGCCTCTGGATCGAGAAGGCCTTCGACGACGTGATCGCCGCGAGCCACAAGGTCCCCGGCGCGATCTGGTCGCTCGGCAAGACCCTGGTCGACAACGCGATGAGGCGGTCGGCTTGAGCGAGACGTCATCCGTCGTTGCGAGCGCAGGACAGTAAGTCTCGCAAGCGGAACTTCAATGCGGCAATCGCTTTGCCTCGGTGGTCACAGCCCAGGAGGAACGAATGCGCATCGCCGGCGGCTGTCATTGCGGCGCTGTTCGCTATCAGGTGGAGGGCGATACGATGGTGCATGCGCTTTGTCATTGCACCGATTGCCGACGCCATGCCGGGGCACCGATGGTCGGCTGGGCGATGTACCCGCTGGACGCGGTCAAGGTGACGCGTGGGGAGCCGAAGGTCTACGAATCTTCAGAACACGGCCGGCGGCACTTTTGCCCGGATTGCGGTACCGGTCTTTTCTACACCAACGCGAACATGATGCCCGGCATCATCGATATCCAGAGCGCTACTTACGATGATCCCGATGCCGTTCCGGCCACGATGCACATCCAGGTCGCCGACCGGATTCGCTGGATGGAGCGCGTGCATGAACTGCCCCTCTTCGAGCGCTTTCCTCCGCAGGACTAGCGGCGGAGTCAGGTTCGAGCGCAGCGAAATCCGGGATTGAGCCCGTGTGTGGGACGCAGTCGCACTGCAGCGCCACAGTAAAGGGATTCCGGATCGTGCCCTACGCGCTTATTCCGCCTCGCCCGTCAAAATCTTGCAGGGCGTGGAACAGGAGTTGCGGCGCTTCCTGCGCCACGCAATGGCCGATCCCGTTGAATTTCCACTCGCTGGCGCGCGGAATGAGCGACACAGCCCGTGATGCCATCTCCTTGTAGATCGGCCAGGATTTTTCGGCGGTAGCGACGCGCACGGAGCAGTCGATCTCGGCGAGCCACGCGAAGGGGTTGCCGCGTGCATCTCCGGCGTAGACCTGCTCCATGGCCTCGAAGATCGGGCGCAGAATGGCCGATTCGAGTTCGGGCGTGCACCGCAGCCGCACCCGGCCATTCTCCAGGCGCGCGAAGCCGTGCCGGACGTACGCCCAGAGCGAGGTTTCGGTCCAATCCACAAACGCCGGCGCGGCGCGGTAACGCCTGAAGGCCGCATCGAAGCTGTCGAACTCGGCCTGGCGGCGTAGCACGCCCTGCACGGCAGAGCGTGCCCACTCGCTCAATCCTGCCGACGCATCGCGCGCCTTGCGCGGGTCCATCACGGTCGGCTCCATCACGAAAAGGCGCGAGAAACGCCCGGGGAGGAGTCTTGCGGCGAGCAGCAGGTCGGTCGCCCCTGCGCTGTGTCCAATCCCATAGATGTCCCGCAGATCGAGCGCTTCGATCACCCTGCAAACGTCTTCGGCGTAATCCTGGAAATGATAGAGGTTCATCGCGGGCTTGTGGCTGTCACCGTGGCCACGGCGATCGAGCGCATACACCGTGTAAGTCGATGCAAGATTGCGCGCGACCTCGTCCCAGACGTCGGCCACGAAGGCCGTGCCGTGAACCAAAAGTGCGGGCGGCTTGTACGAATCCCCCTCGGCCCACTGCACCAGCGCAATGCGCTCATTGACAGGCCCGATCGAAAGGCGGCGCTGAATGATCATGTGTGCCTAGCGGCTGTGAGAATCTTCCAAGATCATCGTCGAACCCTTCTCGGCGATCATCGCTGTAGGCGTGTTGGTATTGCCCGAGGTGATGGTCGGCATGATCGAGGCGTCGACCACGCGCAAGCCATCGATGCCGAAGAAGCGCAGACGCTCGTCGACCACGGCCATGGGGTCGTTCGCGCTGCCCATCTTCGCGGTGCCGACCGGATGGAAGATGGTGGTGCCGATGTCGCCGGCGGCCTTCGCCAGCGACGCGTCATCCTCGCCGACCGATGGGCCTGGCAGGTATTCGGTCGGGCGATGGCGAGCCAGCGCCTTCTGCTTCATCAGGCGGCGTGTGACGCGGATGGCATCGGCTGCCACCTGGCGGTCCTCGGCGGTTGCCAGATAATTGGGCGCGATCGACGGCGCTTCCTGCGGCGAAGCTGAGCGGATGCGTACGGTACCGCGCGAGGTCGGCCGCAGGTTGCAGGCGCTGACGGTGATCGCGGGGAAGCGGTGCAGGGGATCGCCGAACTTGTCGAGCGAGAGCGGCTGCACGTGGAACTCGATGTTGGCGCGGTCACGGGTTGTATCGGAGCGGGTGAAGATGCCGAGCTGCGAGGGCGCCATCGTCAGCGGCCCGCGGCGCCGGAAGGCGTAATCGAGCCCCATCAGTCCGCGCCGGAACAGGGAGTAGTAGGTTTCGTTCAGCGTGCGCGCGCCCTCGACCTTGTAGATGGCGCGCTGCTGCAGATGGTCCTGCAGGTTGCGGCCGACGCCGGGCCGGTCGAACACGACGTCGATACCGAGCGGCGCGAGCCAATCGGCGGGGCCGATGCCGGAGCGATGCAGCACCTGGATCGAGCCGATGGCGCCGGCCGAGAGAATCACTTCACCTTTGGCGCGCGCTTCGACGACCTCGCCGCCCCGAATGAAGCGGACGCCGACGGCGCGGCCGTCTTCGATCACCAGGCGGTCGACCAGGACGTTCTTCTCAAGCCGCAGGTTGGGCCGGCCGAGTGCGGGCTTGAGGAAGCCGCGCGCGGCCGACCAGCGCCGGCCACGCTTCTGGTTGACGTGGAAATAGCTGATTCCTTCGTTGTCCCCGGTGTTGAAATCCGGGATCCGCTTGATGCCCATTTCCTGGGCGGCGTCGCCGACCGCGTCCAGAATCTGCCACGACAGCCGCGGCGCCTCGATGCGCCAGCCGCCGCCCACGCCGTGATGCTCGCTTTCCCCGAGGAAATGGTCCTCCAGCCGCTTGAACAGCGGCAGCACGTCGTCATAGCCCCAGCCGGTGAGCCCGAGCTGGCGCCAGTGATCGTAGTCGGCCGCTTGGCCACGCATCGAGATCATGGCGTTGATGGCCGAGCAGCCGCCGATCACCTTGCCACGCGGATAGGCCAGGGAACGGCCGTTCAGCCCGGGCTCCGCCTCGGTACGAAACATCCAGTCCGAGCGCGGATTGCCGATAGCGAAGAGGTAGCCGACCGGGATGTGGAACCAGATCCAGTTGTCGCCGCCGCCGGCTTCCAGGATCAGCACGCGCTTGCGGGAATCGGCCGACAACCGGTTCGCGACAATGCAGCCGGCGGTGCCGGCCCCGACGACGATATAGTCAAACTCACCCTCAAGCCGCTTCATCAACCCACCTGACGCTTTTTTGAACGCCATATCCCTGCGGCGCAGCCCTGTACAGCGCTTCGAAGCGCTTTGGCTGAGCATGATCCTTTGGAATACTGGTGCCCACCATTCCTGCCCGGGCTTGGGCGGAACGGTATATGCATGCTACACACGGCGTTCAACCAAACCGGAAAGCCGAGACTTCTCATGCCCATCGTTAACCGCGTTGCCGACCTCCAAGCGGACATCCAGGTTTGGCGCCGCGAGATCCATCAGCATCCTGAATTACTTTACGAGCTCGATCGCACCGCAGCATTCGTGGCCGATCGCCTGCGCGAATTCGGTTGCGACGAGGTGGTGACGGGGCTCGGCAAGACCGGCGTGGTCGGGGTGATCAAGGGCAGGAAGCCCGCCAATGGCGACTTCAAGGTGATCGGGCTGCGTGCCGACATGGACGCGCTGCCGATCGAGGAGCAGACCGGTCTGCCATACGCCTCGAAAAATCCCGGGCTGATGCACGCCTGCGGCCATGACGGACACACTGCCATGCTGCTCGGTGCCGCGCGCTATCTCGCCGAGACGCGGAATTTTGCCGGCGAAGTGGCCGTGATCTTCCAGCCGGCCGAAGAGGGCGGCGCGGGTGCTGCTGCCATGATCAAGGACGGCCTGATGGAGCGCTTCCGCATCGATCAGGTCTTCGGCATGCACAACGGGCCCGGCATTCCGGTCGGCTCGTTCGCGATCCGGTCAGGCCCGATCATGGCGGCAACCGATTCGATCGACATCAAAATCGAAGGCCATGGCGGCCACGCGGCCCGTCCGCATAAATGTATCGATTCCCTGCTGGTGGGCGCGCAGCTCGTCACGGCTTTGCAGTCGATCGTCTCGCGCAGCGTCGATCCGCTGGAATCCGCCGTGATCTCGATCTGCGAATTCCACGCCGGCAACACCCGCAACGTGATCCCGCAGACGGCGGAGCTTCACGGCACCGTGCGCACGCTGACGCCGGAGGTGCGGGAGCTCGTGGAGAAGCGGGTGGCCGAGGTAGTTGCGGGCGTGGCCCAGATCACGGGCGCCAAGATCGATCTGACCTACGAGCGCGGCTATCCCGTCACCAGGAATCATGCCGCGCAGACGGAGACGGCGCTGCGGGTCGCCAGGGAAATAGCGGGCGAGGCCAATGTGCATGAGACGCCGCCGCTGATGGGCGCGGAGGATTTCGCCTACATGCTGGAGGCTCGCCCTGGCGCCTTCATCTTCTGCGGCAATGGCGACAGCGCCGGCCTGCACCATCCCGCCTACAACTTCAACGACGAGGCGATCGTCTACGGCACGTCCTACTGGATCAAGCTGGTGGAAAACACGATGGCGGCGTGAGCCGCAGTTGTGAACGCTTGAGCGGCGGTTTCGATCACCTCGCCCCGCTTGCGGGGAGAGGTCGGATCGCATCGCGATGCGATCCGGGTGAGGGGACTCTCCGCGAGCGCCTCTGCGGAGAATCCCCCTCACCCCGACCCTCTCCCCGTAAGCGGGGAGAGGGAGCAGTCCTTGAGCGCGAAACTTACGCCGCCCGTGCCGATTTCTTCTGCAAGCCAGCTGCGATCTTGAGGTCGTCGACGAAGCGCTTGTATTCGAGCTCCTTCGATTCCGGATCCGGCAGCCGCAACAGATAGGACGGATGCACGGTCACCAGCGCCTTGACGCCTTCATCGAGATCGATCAGCCGCCCGCGGTTCTTGTTGATGGGCGTGATCTTGCCGAACACGCATTGGGCGGCGGTCGCGCCCATTGCCACCACGAGACTGGGTCTGATCGCCGCCAGCTCCCGTTCATACCATTGCCGGCAGGCCTTGATCTCCGGCGTGTTCGGCTTCTGGTGCAGGCGGATCTTTCCGCGCGGCACGAATTTGAAATGTTTCACCGCATTGGTGACGTAGACCTTCTTGCGGTCGACGCCGGCCTCTTCCAGCGCGCGGTCGAGCATCAGGCCGGCGGGGCCGACGAAAGGCTTGCCGGAGAGATCTTCCTTGTCGCCGGGCTGCTCGCCGACCAGCATGATGGAAGCGTTCTGCGGACCTTCGCCGAATACCGTCTGCGTCGCGTCCTTGTAGAGATGGCAGGCGCGGCAGGTGGCGGCCTCTTCGCGCAGCACTTCAAGATCGTAAGCCTCGGCCTTGCGTCTCATCGAATCCTCCTGCCGAACTTTGAGTTCCGCGCCGGCTTTCATCGTGATCCCTGCTCCGGTCCAGCGGGCCGCATCCGCAAGTAGCGGTTCAAGTATCGAGGCTTCCGCCGGGTTCCTCCACTGCCTTTGCGGCGCTTCTGCCAGCGTTGCGTTCGTCCTTGGTCCCGCGGGCTGGATATAACCTCGCCGGATCTCCGCCTCGGCCTTGCTGATCCCGGGCGTGAATGAAATCACGTGGCCGTCCCAATGGACGCAAACGTCGGGCGTGAGGATCGACCACGGCATGTCGGCAAAACGCCGGGCGAAGAAAGGGGCGGTGAACTCGACAATGTGGTGCTCGGGCTCGAACCAGGCGACGTA
Organism: Bradyrhizobium sp.; assembly: GCF_016213215.1. Classification (GTDB taxonomy): domain Bacteria; phylum Pseudomonadota; class Alphaproteobacteria; order Rhizobiales; family Xanthobacteraceae; genus Bradyrhizobium. The sequence goes on from NZ_JACRAW010000046.1 coordinate 70,648, forward strand.
ATGCGATTTGCGGTCGCGTCCGATCTCGCGGAAACGGACCATGGCCTGCATCCGATGCGCGTCGCGATGGACCGTTTTCGCCATGGCCGTCACCTGCGAAACGTCGGGATCGGTCGCAATCTCAAGCAGATCACGATCGACTTTCAACCGCCACAGCAGCCGATAGAGGACCGCAAAGCGGTCGGGATCGCGGTGCAGGATCGCCGCTTGGGCGAGCTCGACGAATTTTGCGCTGACGTTGAAGGTCCCTTCGCCCGTTTCAGGCGGCACGGGGGCGGGGGAAGCGGACGGGCCGGGCGCGCGGCCCTGCACGGTCCAGGTCACGTCCGTTGGCGGGACGTTATCGAGTGCGAGCGCACGCGCGGCCTTCCGCCAAGTGCCGAAATCGGTTTGGCTGTCCAGGGTGATGAGAGGCATTTTGATGCTTCCTCTGCTCTGGTGATGACCGGCCATGACGGTGCGGTTTGAAACCAATCCAATTCATGGCGGATCATATTGATTTTATTAATGAATTTCAGGCGGCGCGAACACGGTTGACTCGGGCCGGCCTGTTAGCTTTATATTAGAACATATCATGAACAAATGAGCCAGTCGTTGGTTCTTCTGAAGAGCCACTGGCCACCATCCTTCGAAGGAGCGGCGAGCATGAGCGGCGCACGCACAAGCGCGCTTGCGACCTTGCGCGGCCATATCGAGCGCATCGAGACCTCGGGCGTCGGGCATCTTCTCGACCGGATCGCGCTCGGCCACCCGGAAGCCGATAGCGCGCTGCAGGGCGGGCTCGCGAAAGCTGCCATCCACGAAGTGTTTTCCGAAGGTCACCAGGGCGCGGCCGCGACCGGCTTCGTGGTCGGCCTGGCGGGACGCGTGACCGCGCGTCGGCCTCTATTGTGGGTGCGCCAGGATTTTTCCGAACGCGAAGCAGGCGCGCTGTCGATGAGCGGCCTTGCCGAGCTCGGCGTTGATCCGTGCTGCCTGGTGACAGTGCGCGCCACCGACGTGGAAGCTGCCTTGCGGACCGCGGCGGACTCACTTGCCTGCGCCGCGCTCGGCGCGGTCGTGCTCGAGCTCTGGGGCGAGACCAGGCAGTTCGATCTCGTCGCCAGTCGCAAATTGACGCTCGCCGCGCAAGCCTCAGGGGTTACTGGCCTGTTGCTGCGGATGTCAGCACGGCCGTCGCCCTCGACCGCGGAAACCAGGTGGATCTTGCGCGCGGCGCATTCGCCGCCGGGCGCGCAAGGAAGCGCGTGGGGCGCACCTCGGTTCGATGCCGAACTCGTTCGCAATCGTCATGGCCCGGTCGGGCGTTGGATCATGGAATGGAAATGTGATGAGTGCCTTTTCAGCGAACCGGCGACGTATCCTCAGCCTGTGGCTGCCGCGCCTGCCCATCGACCGCATCAAGCGGCAATTATCAACGGTCAACGACGGGCCGGATAAAACGAGCGATGAGCCGAGTATCGTCGTCGCCAAGGAAAACAACGCGCTTGTGATCCATTCCCTGGACGAGGCCGCTGCGCGCTATGGCCTGCATGTCGGCCAGCCATTGGCCAATGCCCGCGCCGTCTGTCCGCACCTGAAGGTGTACGACGCCGATGTGGCGACGGATGCCAAAACGCTTGATTACATCGCCGACTGGTGCGATCGCTTCACGCCGCTGGTGGCGCTCGATCCGCCGCACGCCCTGTTCCTCGACATCACCGGATGCGCGCATCTGTTCGGCGGCGAAGCTGCGCTGCTGCGGGCGTTGTGCGAAGCCTTGAGCCGGCAGGGCTTTGCCGTCAGCGCCGCCATCGCCGGCACCTCGGTCTGCGCGCGGACGCTGACACGTCATGCCAGCGGCTACATCGTTGCCGCCGGCGAGGAGGCCGCCGCGGCAAGCCCGCTGCCAGTGTCCGCCCTCGGCGCCGACGAGGCGATCACCGTCGGCCTGCGGCGCGCGGGCCTGAAGACCATCGGCGATGTCGCGGCGCGCTCTCCGCACGAGATCACCGCGCGGTTCGGCACCAAGTTCTCCACCCTGCTGGCGCATGCCCTGGGGCAGGGCGATGCGCCGATCAGCCCGCGCAAGCCCTTACCCGATTACATCGTGGAGAAGCGCTTTGCCGAGCCGATCGCCACCGAGAATATGATCTCGTTGACGCTGTCGCGGCTGGCCGGGACGCTGGTCGCCTCGATGGAAAGGCAGGGCAAGGGCGCGCGGCGGCTGGAGGCCTCCTTCTTCCGCACCGACGGCGCGGTGCGCGCGATCGTGGTCGAGACCGGCCGGCCGGTGACGCGCACCGAGGTGGTCGATCGCCTGTTTCGCGAACGGCTGGAGGCGCTCGCCGACCCGCTCGATCCCGGCTTCGGCTTCGATCTCATTCGCCTTGCCGCGAGCCGCACCGAGATCGTGGTGCGGGAGCAGCGCAATCTCGATGCCCAAGGACAAAATGGCGTACACGACAGCGACGAGGTCGCCGCGTTGATCGACCGCATCGCCGCGCGCATCGGCGGCAAACGCGTTCTCGTGCACCTGCCGCAGGACACGCATATTCCGGAGCGCGCGGTGCTGGCGGCGCCCGCGCAGCATCATCTGGCCGCCGCGACGGTAGCCGACTGGCCCGCGCATGCACCGGGAGAGCCGCCGGCGCGGCCCTTGCGGCTGTTCGAAAGACCGGAGCCGATTAAGGTGCCGTTCGCGACCGTGCCGGACGGCCCGCCGCATCACTTCACCTGGCGGCGCGTGGTCCATTCCGTCGTGCGGGTGGAGGGACCCGAGCGCATCGCCATGGAATGGTGGAAGCAGGACGGGCAGGTGCTGACGCGGGATTATTTCCGCGTCGAGGACGAAAACGGCCTGCGCTTCTGGATCTATCGCGACGGTCTTTACGACCGGGAGCTCGTAGACGACGAAGGCAAGCCTATTGCCGCCAACTGGTTCGTGCACGGGCTGTTCGCATGAAACCCCGTACCGAGCCGTCCTACGCCGAAATCGGCATCACCACCAATTTCTCCTTCCTGCGCGGTGGTTCGCATCCGCAGGAATATGTGCACCAGGCGGGCGAACTGCGCCTTCCCGCCATCGGCATCGCCGATCACAATACGCTGGCCGGCGTGGTGCGCGCCTATAGCGAGCTGGACAATCCGGAGCTGAGCTGCAGGCCGAAGCTTCTGATCGGCGCGCGCCTCGTCTTCATCGACGGCAGTTTCGATATTCTGGCCTATCCGCACGATCGCGCCGCTTACGGCCGGCTGTGCCAGTTGCTGACCCGCGGCAAGCGCCAGGCGGAGAAGGGCGAGTGCCATCTTAAGCTCGAAGATCTCCTGGAATTTGCCGAAGGCCAGCTATTGGCCTTGACGCTGCCGCATCGCTTTGAGGCGGCCAAGGCGCTGAACATCCTGAACCGGTTGCAGGATAGCCGCGCCGATGGCGTCTGGCTTGCCGCAAGCCTGCTCTATCGCGGCGACGACCGGCGGCGCCTGGCGCACCTGCATGAGATCGCGACCAAGGCCAGGGTGCCGCTGCTCGCGACCAACGAGGTGCTGTACCATGATCCCGGGCGCCGGCCGCTGCAGGACGTGCTGACCTGCATCCGGGAGAAGACCACGATCGAGACGATCGGCAGGCACCTTCAGGCCAATGCCGAACGGCATCTCAAGCCGGCCGATGAAATGGCGCGGCTGTTTCGCGACCTGCCCGAAGCGATCGCGGAAACCATGCGCTTTGCCGACCGCATCGAGTTCTCGCTCGATCAACTCAAATATCAGTATCCGGACGAGCCGGTACCGCCGGGCAAGACCGCGCAGCGGCATCTGGAAGACCTCACCTGGGTGGGCGCGCACCGCAAATTTCCGGCCGGGATTCCGCCCAGGACCAGGAAGGTGCTGCACAAGGAACTGCGCCTGATCCGGAAACTGAAATACGCGCATTACTTCCTCACCGTGAACGATATCGTGCATTACGCACGCGAGCAGGACATTCTGTGCCAGGGCAGGGGATCGGCGGCCAATTCGGCCGTGTGCTTCGTGCTCGGCATCACCTCGGTCAATCCGACCAAGATCGACCTGTTGTTCGAGCGCTTCATCTCCAAGGAGCGGCTCGAGCCGCCGGACATCGACGTCGATTTCGAGCATTCGCGGCGCGAGGAGGTGATGCAGTATGTCTACCGGCGCTATGGACGACACCGCGCCGCCATCATTGCCACCGTCATCCACTATCGGCCGCGCAGCGCGATCCGCGATGTCGGCAAGGCATTGGGCTTGACCGAGGACGTCACCGCGGCTTTGGCCGATACCGTGTGGGGGAGCTGGGGCAAGGGCCTCAACGACATGCAGGTCCGCCAGGCGGGGCTCGATCCGCACAATCCCATGATCAGCCTCGCGGTCGAGCTCGCCTCCGAGCTGATCGAATTTCCCCGCCATTTGTCCCAGCATGTTGGCGGTTACGTGTTGACGCAGGACCGGCTCGACACCTATGTGCCGATCGGCAATGCCGCGATGGAGGATCGCACCTTCATCGAATGGGACAAGGACGACGTCGATGCGTTGAGCATGATGAAGGTCGACGTGCTGGCGCTCGGCATGCTGACCTGCATCCGCAAATGCTTTGACCTGATCGAAAACCACAAGGGCGAGCATTGGGAGCTCGCGACCATCCCGCAGGACGATACGCCGGTCTACGACATGCTGTGCCGGGGTGAATCGCTCGGCGTGTTCCAGGTCGAAAGCCGGGCGCAGATGAACATGCTGCCGCGGCTGAAGCCGCGGGTGTTCTACGATCTCGTCATCGAGGTGGCGATCGTGCGCCCCGGTCCGATCCAGGGCGACATGGTGCATCCCTATTTACGGCGGCGGAACGGGAAGGAGGAGGTAACCTATCCTTCGCCGTCGCCCGAGCACGGCGATGCGGACGAGTTGCGGCGGGTGCTGCACAAGACGCTCGGCGTCCCGCTGTTCCAGGAGCAGGCAATGCGGATTGCCATTGAAGCGGCGAAATTCACCTCCGAGGAAGCCAACGCGTTGCGCCGCTCGATGGCGACCTTCCGCAATCTGGGCACCATCGGCAAATTCGAAGACAAGATGGTCAACAACATGATCGCCCGCGGCTATGACCCGGCGTTCGCCAAGAGCTGCTTCGACCAGATCAAGGGGTTCGGCTCCTACGGCTTTCCGGAGAGCCACGCCGCGAGCTTTGCCCAGCTCGTCTATGTCTCGTCCTGGCTGAAGCATTATCATCCGGACGCGTTCTGCTGTGCGCTGCTCAATTCGCAGCCGATGGGCTTTTATGCACCGGCGCAGATCGTGGGCGATGCCCGCAAGAACGGGGTCGAGGTGCGCGAGATCGACGTCTCGTTCAGCTTCGCGCAGAACACGCTGGAGCATGATCCGGAAAAGTGGGAGCCGGTTTTCCGAAACGGATCATGCTCAAAGAACGAGCGAGACGGCAAATATTGCGCGGTGCGGCTCGGCTTTCGCCAGATCGACGGCTTCCACTGGATCGATCCGGACGAGGAGAAGCTGAAACAAATTCAACGGTCATTCCGGGGTGCGTCCGAGGAATGTTCTTTGGTTGAACCGGTTTCGCCGCGATCTCGGCCCACCTCTCCCCGACCGGGAGAGGTCGATTTGCGCAGCAAATCGGGTGAGGGGGCTCAGGTCCCTCGAGAGACGGTGCCCCTCACCCGCGCCTTCGGCGCGACCTCTCCCTATGGGAGAGGTGTGGCACCGCCGCCGCAACATGAGGACGCGAAAACAACCGACTGGGCCGACCGCATCGTCGCGGCGCGGCGGCGGCGGCCCTTCACGTCGCTGGAGGATTTCGCCCGCGACACCGGTCTGCCCAAGCGCGCGCTGATCTTGCTGGCGGATGCCGATGCGTTCCGCTCGCTCGGGCTCGATCGCCGTGCGGCGTTGTGGGCGGTGCGGCGATTGCCCGATGATGTGCCGCTGCCGTTGTTCGAATTTGCCACCGCGCGCGAGCTGCCGGACGAGAACGCCAAAGCCTTGCCCTCGATGCCCCGGTCGGAGCAGGTGGTTGCCGACTATCAGACCATCCGCCTGTCGCTGAAAGGGCATCCGATGGAATTCTTGCGCGAGAAGGTCGCGCGCGAAAAGGTGGTCTCCTGTGCGGAGGTGTCCGATGCCAATGACCGGCAATATGTCCGCTGCGCCGGCGTGGTGCTGGTGCGGCAGCGTCCGGGCAGCGCCAACGGCGTCGTCTTCATGACGCTGGAGGACGAGACCGGCATCGCCAATATCGTGGTGTGGCCGAAGGTGATGGAGCGCTTCCGGAAAGAGGTGATGGGCGCGCGGCTGGTCCTGGTCGAAGGAAAGATCCAGAGCAGCCCCGAGAAGGTCGTGCATCTGGTGGCCGAACGGATGATCGACCGCTCTTCCGATCTCGTCGGCCTTTCCAACGACGCGCTAAGCTCAATGCCGCCCGTGCCGGCCGGGTTTGCGCTGATCGAGCCGCTCAACGACGACCGTCGCGATCACGCTGATACTCCCGCGCAAAAAATCCGCCATCCCCGCAACGTGCGCATCCTGCCGCCGTCACGGGATTTTCATTGAGCACCGTCAATGCGAGCGAAGCGAAGCAATCCAGAATCGTTCCGCAACTGCAGTCTGGATTGCTTCGTCGCTCCGCTCCTCGCCATGACGTTCACAGCTACTCCGGCGCAGCTCCAACCGGCGGGCCGCCGGGCGGGCGGTGCAGGAAGGTGAGGGAAGCATAGGCGCCGACCCAGGAGCCGAGCGCGGCGAAGGCAGCATAGAAAGCGTTCTCGGTGTAGCTGATTACGGCGTAGGAGGAGAGCAGGTACCAGATCGCGCTCCAGGTCGCGGCCGGCACGCGCTTGCGTGCCACCACGGCGGAGGTGAACATCACATATACCGCGTCGGTGGCGGCGGTCGCCAGCAGCACGGCGCCGGCGGTGAGGGGATCGATGGCAGCCATGGCGTCCCTTTCGTGATAAGAGCCAGAGCCTCGACGTTAAGGGGAGCACTACGGCCATGCAAAGTTCCGGCGCCATTCTCAAGGACATCTGGCTTGCTGCAGGCGGCGAGGCATCGGCGCTCGCTCGCGTCCGCCTGACGGGCGAAGAGCCGCA
>NZ_JACRAW010000047.1 GCF_016213215.1 Bradyrhizobium sp.
GAAGCCGGGTCGACTACGACCGCCTCGAGCTTCTTGCCGAGCACGCAGCCTTTCTTGTTCTGCTCGTCGATAAGGAACAGCATCGTGTCCTTGAGCGTGGTTTCGCTGATGGCCATGGTGCCGGAGAGGGAGTGGAGGATGCCGACTTTGATGGTATCCTGGGCTTTGGCGGGCGAAATTGCGGCCGCGGCCGCAAATGCCAGTCCCGCAGTGGCGGAAAGCCACAAGCGGGCATTCGGTCGCGCAACGACCGCCTTTATGGTTCTTGACATGAGCGAAGTCCCCTGATTTTGACGCGCGCTGTTTGTCCCGGCGACTTTCCTGCGCAAAGGAAGTTTTGCAAGCACCATGCCAAGGCCGAGATTTCTCCCTAAGTCTCAGGTAAATAAATATGTTTTCGGGACGGACGATGGTCTGCCTAATTCGCGGGCAGAAACCCTTGATTAAATTTTAGGCGGCCTGCTTTAGAATCTATCAGAGCTATTCTGGGGCACGAGACGCTCTCAGCGCGGCGACCGCCGCCAGATTCAGCGGCCGGAGGTTATTTTCGTCGCAATAAATTAAGACGCAGGCGACGGGCGACGAGGCCGGCCGGAAGCGGATCGTAGCGGACATTTCGCCAAATCTAACGCCGTGCTTATGCGCACATTGTGGGTGATGACGTTGGTGTGCGCGATCAACACCGCAACCAAGGTGCCCACAACGATACGTGTTTTCGCAATATAGACAGGCCCTGGAAAATATAGCTAAAGACCGGGTTCCGGAGACGGGAAGGGAAACCATCGAATGTCGCTCGCTGCAGTCGCAACCAAGCGCTTCCAGGTCGAAACGCCTGACATCGTTCGCCACGACTGGACGCGCGAGGAACTGCGGGCGCTATTCGCGCTGCCATTTCCCGAGCTTATTTTCCACGCCCAGACCCTCCACCGCGCGCATTTCGATCCATGCGAGGTGCAGGTCTCGACGCTTTTGTCGATCAAGACCGGTGGGTGCAGCGAGGATTGCGGCTACTGTTCGCAGAGCGCCCATCACGACACGGGCGTGAAGGCCGAGAAGCTGCTCAGCATTGACACGGTTCTGGCGGAGGCGAAGGCGGCCAAGGCCGGTGGCGCCAGCCGCTTTTGCATGGGCGCAGCGTGGCGAAGCCCGAAAGACCGCGATCTCGACCAGGTCTGCGCCATGGTCGAGGGCGTCAAGGCGCTCGGGCTCGAGACCTGCCTGACGCTCGGCATGTTGACCGACACGCAGGCGAAGCGTCTCAAAGGTGCCGGCCTCGATTATTACAACCACAATCTCGATACTTCGCCCGAGTATTACGGCGAGGTCATCACCACGCGGACCTATCGGGACCGGCTCGACACGCTTGATGCTGTGCGCGAGGCCGGCGTTCACGTCTGCTGCGGTGGCATCGTCGGCATGGGCGAGACGCGAGAGGATCGCGTCGGCATGATTGAGGCACTCGCCAATCTGCCGGTCCATCCGGAATCGGTACCGATCAACATGCTCGTGCGTGTCGAGGGCACGCCGCTCGCGGGCGCGAGCGGGCTCGATATGATCGAGTTTGTGCGTACCGTCGCAGTCGCCCGCATCAGCATGCCCAAATCGATGGTGCGCCTCTCGGCCGGCCGAGAGGATATGAGCGAGGAGACCCAAGCTCTGTGCTTCCTGGCCGGGGCCAACTCGATCTTCTACGGCCCACTTCTGCTCACCGCGGCCAACCCGGAGCGCGACCGAGACATGCGGCTTTTCAACAAGCTCGGTCTCAAACCCATGTCGGCGTAATTAATGCCGCGCTGTGCCTCGGTTTCCCTCGGCGGTTGCGGGCGGGCAGCTTAGCCTGCGCGACCTGGCCACCCCCCCGGGGGGTACAAGTGCATGTCATCATTTAAGCTATTGAAATATAATATTATTTCCTATTTCGCGAAAAAGAATTTCTGACCTGGCCTTTCGAGAGACGTCTCGGTCCCTAAGGTACTCGCACGCCGTTTGGCCTCACATGCCGAACGGAATTGCAACGACAACGTGACTCTGCGCGCCTGCTTCGGGCCGATACTTTGATATGGCGCAACGCAGCCGTGCCAAGTCTCGGCCAGAACTCCCACTATTAGGTCATGCCCCCATTGGATTGGCGGCAAGATGAGCGCTGCTAGTCGAGGGAGTAATCGATGAGGGGGCCAGCCGAAACGCAAGAAAACCGGCCTGTCTCTTTCCTCGACGCGTGCTTCAACTGGGGGGATATTCTCGACCTCGAGGGCGAACTCACCGACGAGGAACGAAGGGTGCGCGACATAGCGCGCAGTTATGCACAGGAGAATTTGCTCCCGCGCGTCGTCAACGCCTATCTGGAAGAGAAGGTCGATCGCGCGATCTTCAGCGAGATGGGCGAACGCGACTTGCTTGGTCTTACCCTCCCGGAACGACACGGCGGCGCAGGTGCGAGTTACGTCGCGTACGGACTTGTCGCACGCGAGCTGGGTCGCGTCGATTCAGGCTATCGCACGATGATGAGCGTGCAGTCCGCGCTCGTCATGTATCCGATTTATGCCTATGGCGACGAGCGTCAGCGGCGGACCTACCTCCCCAAACTCGCGAGCGGCGAATGGGTGGGCTGCTTCGGCCTCACCGAACGCGGTGCCGGTTCCGATCCAGCCGGCATGAAGGCGCGGGCCGAGAAGGTTCCTGGCGGATACCGGCTGAGCGGCACAAAGATCTGGATTGCGAATTCACCGATCGCCGACGTGTTCATCATCTGGGCAAAATCGACCGCGCATGGCGACGAAATCCGCGGCTTCATCCTCGACAGGAGCATGGCGGGCCTGTCCGCGACCAAGATCGGTGGCAAGCTGTCGTTGCGCACTTCCATCATCGGCGATGTAGTGATGGACGACGTCTTCGTTCCTGACCAAAACCTGCTGGCTCGCGTGTCCGGTCTGAAGGGTCCGTTCGGTTGCCTCAACCGTGCGCATTACGGCATCGCCTGGGGCGTAATAGGCGCCGCCGAGGATTGCTGGCATCGGGCGCGAAGCTACACGCTCGAGCACTGTCAATTCGGTCGCCCGCTGGCGGCAACGCAGTTGGTGCAAAGGAAGCTCGCCGATATGCAGACCGAGATCGCACTGGGCCTGCGGGGAGTGCTGCGGCTCGGCCGGCTGATGGACGAGGGCCGCGCCGCTCCCGAACTAATCTCGATGATGAAACGCAACAATTGCGGCAAAGCGCTCGATATCGCGCGCATTGCCCGTGACATTCACAGCGACAGCGGTATCGGAGCCGATTGTCACGTGACGCGGCATCTGCAAAATCTCGAGACTGTGAACACTTACGAGGGCACGCACGACATCCATGCGCTGATCCTCGGTCGCGCGCAGACGGGTATCCAAGCATTCGGCTGACCGGGCGTGTCGGCGTGTAGCCAAGGGGACAAGCATGGATAAATGGGCATTCGGTATAACGATGATGGTCGTCGGCATAGGGGGCACCTTTCTCACGCTCGCCATCCTCATCTGGTCGATTCAGCTCCTGAAAAAGCTCTTTCCGCTGTCCGCCGAGGATGGTGACAAGAGCAAGCAGTCCTAGGTGGGGGAAACAACCATGCTCGCAGAAATCCTGACCGGTCTGTCCGGCCTCACCGAGGGCGTCCAATTCCTGTTCACGCTCGGCGGTCTCAAGAACGTGGCGATGCTGCTGATCGCCGGCGTACTGCTCTATCTCGGCGTCAAGAAGGAGGTCGAGCCGCTGCTGCTGGTGCCGATCGGCTTCGGCTGCCTGCTCGCAAATATCCCGATGAGCGAGCTCATGCACCAGGGCATCGACTCGGGCGCCAGGCAGGTGTTCGACATCATCGGCGCGCCCGACGCGGCCAAGGCGCTAATGAAGGAGGACACGGGCTTCCTGCGCTTGCTCTACAATGCGGGCATCGCCAACGAGCTGTTTCCGCTGCTGATCTTCATCGGCATCGGGGCGATGACCGATTTTGGGCCGCTACTGGAGAACCCGAGAATCCTGCTGTTCGGCGCCGCCGGCCAATGCGGCATTTTCCTTACGCTGCTGCTCGCGCTTGCGCTCGGCTTTCCGTACCTGCAGGCGGTGAGCATCGCCATCATCGGGGCGTGCGACGGGCCGACCGCGATCTATGTCGCCGCGCAATACGCGCCGGAGCTCCTGGGGCCGATCTCAGTCGCCGCCTATTCCTACATGGCGCTGGTGCCGATCATCCAGCCGCCGATCATGAAGGCGCTGACGACCCACAAGGAGCGCACGACGCGCATGCCGAAGGTCGAGCGCAGCGTTTCGCCGAACGTCAAGCTGGCGTTCCCGGTCGTCGTCACCATCGTCACCGGGCTGATCGCGCCCAAGGGCCTGCCGCTGATGGGCGCCATCATGCTGGGCAATTTCATGCGCGAGGCCGGTGTGGTGGCGCGTCTCACCAAGGCGTCGGAGAACGAGATCGCCAATATCGCGACGCTGTTCCTCGGCATCGCCATCGGCGCGACCATGGGGGCGGAGGCGTTCCTCAAGCCGACCACGCTCGCCATTTTCGCGCTCGGCTTCGTCGCCATCTGCCTCGACACCGTGGTCGGCGTGCTGTTCGGCAAGCTTTGGTATCTGTTGTCCGGCGGCAAGATCAATCCGCTGATCGGCGCCGCCGGCATCTCCGCCTATCCGATGGCCGCGCGCGTCGTGCAGACGCAGGGCCAGCGCTACGACAAGCATAACTTTCTCCTGATGCACGCCATGGGCGCCAATACGGGCGGGCAGATCGGCTCGGTCGCCGCCGCCGCCGTCATGCTCTCCGTGCTCAAAGGCATGGGGCTGATCTGATCCGTGTCCCGGGCGCGGCGCGTTATGCAGGTGGTGCGCTGCAGACCCGGAACCGGAACGACATTGCCTGTGAATTGCGGGTCCCGGATCAGCGGCGCACCGTTTCACGTTGCGCTGCATCCGGAACAGGCCGCTACCCCTTGATGATGCGCGGCAGCAGTAGCTGGTGGCGCGGGCAGATCGACTGCGGGTTCTGATACACCGCCCCGGCGAACGCCTTGAGATAATTGCGCAGCGCCTTGAGGTCGACGATCTCGTCGACGAAGCCGTGCTGGGCGCAGTAGGCCGGGCGCGACGTGTCGTAGTACTTCTTCGCCATCTCGTTCATCTTGTCGGCGATCGGCTGCAGCGGCTTGCCCGCATCCTTGTCCTTGATGGCGCGCCTGGCATAGGTCGCGGCGGCGGCGGTCTCGCCATGCATGACGTAGATCTCGGTCGCCGCGGTGCCGAGCGTGAAGGCGTTGTGGCGGTTGGCGGTAGGGCCGCCCATGATGTAATGGGCGGCCGCGCTGCCCTTGCGCAGCACCACCAGCATCATCGGCACGTCGGTCTGCTGGATCGAGTAGATGAGCGACTGGCCGAGGCCGAGCAGTTCCGCCTTCTCGGCGATATCCCCGACGTCGATGCCGGTCGTGTCCTGGAACCAGATGACCGGCACCCGGTCGCGCCCGCACAGGGTGACGAACTCGTTCATCTTGATCAGGCCCTGGCGATAGAGCTTGCCGCCGATGCCCGGATAGTTGGCGTATTCGGGATAGCCCTTGGGCAGCAGGCCCTGCCGGTTGCCGATGACGCCCACCAGCATGCCGTCCATCTTGACCAGCCCGGTGTAGATCTCCGGGCCGTAATCGGGGCGGAACTCCATGTGCTCGCTGCCGTCGACCACGCGCGCGAGGATCTCGTCGAAGATGTAGGCCTCTTTCTGATTGGTCGGCAGCAGGTGGTAGAGGTCGCTCGCGGGAAGCCGCGGCTCGGCCGGCTCGGCGACGCGGAAGAACATCGGGTCGTAGGCCGGGATCGCCCGCATGTACTCCTTGATGCCGTCGAGCACGCCCTTCTCTTCGTCGTACACGTGGGTGAAGAAGCCGGTTTCTCCGTAGTGGGTATCGACGCTGCCAGGCGGGCGCTCGCGAATGTTGCGGGTGTTGGCGATCAGCTGCTCCAGCCCCTCGATGTCGAAGCCACCCTTGGGTGACATGCCCGACACGATGCCGACGCCGCCGACGGCAATGTTGGCGTCCTTGTGGGCGAGCAGGATGGTCGGGCTGATGCCCTGATAGCCGCCACCGGCCGGATTGGTGCCGTAGATGCCGGCGAGAATCGGAACGCCCGCCTGCTCGAGCTCGGCGTGGCGGAAGAAGCAGGTGCCGGAGCCGCGCCGGTCGGCGTAGAACTTCTCCTGGTCGGGCAGTTTTACGCCGCTGCAGTTGACCAGCCACACCAGCGGAATGTGCAGCCGCCTGGCAAGATTGGTCACGCGCAGAATATTGTCGGGCTGCCCGGCCACCCAGGCGCCGGCCAGCACCTTGTTGTCAAAGC
>NZ_JACRAW010000048.1 GCF_016213215.1 Bradyrhizobium sp.
TCGTCTCACCGGGGAGATCACGACATAAGCCGTTAAAACCATTCGCGCAGGGAAGGCCGGGTTGCTTCCGGCTGCCCTGTGGTCCCCCCGTGTGCGTTTTGCGCACGGACCGCGGGTGCCAGCCGGCACCCGGTCTTCCCTGCGCCCTCTGTTCTGAAAGAGGGCGAAAGAGACAACAAACCTCGGGCGCATCGCGTCGCGAGAATGCGACGTCCTGTTTGTCTCTTGCGAACTGTATCGAAATGTTACCGCGAGCGACAATGTCTAACCCTCACCCTGTGAGGCGCGAGCCGTATCTCCTCATCCTGAGGAGCTTGCGAAGCAAGCATCTCGAAGGATGAAGGCCCGGGTCCGGGCCTCATGGTTCGAGACGCGCCTTCGGCGCTCCTCACCATGAGGGTTGGAACGTCGCAACCTCAAAAGATTCACACCCTCTGAGGAGCCGCGCTTGCGCGGCGTCTCGAAGGGCGAGGGGCAGCAGCGGGGCGTCGAGACAACCGCTTCGCGGTTCCTCAGGATGAGTGCTTACACCCGAGGGCCCTCGCGCTGTCCCTTTTTCGCCGACAGCGCATCCGCCACGGCGGTGCGGATGTCCGCCACGGAGAACGGCTTGGTCACGATGTCATGCACGATCGCGTTGAGGTTGGAGGCGCGCTCGCGCTGGTCGGCAAAGCCGGTCATCAACAGGATCGTCAGCTCGGGAAAGTCGCGCGCGGCGGACAGAGCGAGCGCGATGCCGTCCATGATCGGCATCTGGATGTCGGTCAGGAGCAGGTCGAACGCGCCGTCCTCGCGGATCAGGATTTCCAGCGCTTCGGCGCCGTCCTGCGCGGTGACGGTTTCGTGGCCGTCCATGGCGATGGCGCGTGCCACCAGCGCGCGCATGGAGCCTTCGTCGTCGGCAATCAGGATACGGGACATGGGGCGAAGTCTCGCAAACGCAGTAAACTACGGCTCAGGCGCTGCCGGCAATATCGCGCCGGTTGAAGAAACGGATGTCGATCTGGCGACCTTCGGGCGGCGGCGAGGCAAGGCGCGATTTGAAGGCGGCGCGCTCGCCGGGTTGCAGCGTGGACTGCTCCAGGACCGCGTTCCAGGCATAGATTTCCGTTCCCTGCTCATCGCGCACCGAGAAGCGCAGCCGCGGGATACCGACCGGCTTCTTGGTCACGCCGACGATTACGCCTTCGATCACCAGCACCGGCTTGCCGTCAACGGCTTCCCGGGTGAGCTTGATATCCCTGAACGCCAGCCCGCGCAGGTTCACTTCAAGACCGGCCAGTCTGTAGAACGTGGCGGTCTGCGGCAGCAATCGCACCACATCGGCGCGCCAGATGATGAGTGCCGCCACAAGCGCGCCCATGGCCGCGCAGGCGGTGGGCAGGTTGAGAAGGGACCTGCGTGGCAGGAAGCCTGGTGCTTGCTTGGGCCAGAGTCTAGCCAGCCAGGATCGACGCCCTGCGACGGAAAATTCCTCCTGATCCGCATCGCGTCTGGCCGCCGCCGACCAGTCGTCTTCGTGGACCTGTCCGGCCTCGCCTTCGGCCGGCCAGTCGCTCGCAATCGATGGGCTGTCAACCATCGGGGCATGCTGGCCTGCTTCATCGCCGGCCTGGGAGCTCCAGTCGTCGGCCGCATCCGGCTGGTCCACCGCCTGGCCCACTTCGGCCATGATGGCGGCCGCAGCCTCCTCCATTGCATCCTCGGACCGCGCCAGCCAGACCTCCTTGCAGCGGGAACAGCGCACATTGCGGCCCGCCGGACCCAGGGCGGCGAGATTGATCGCATAGGATGTTCTACAATGGGGGCAGACAATGTGCATGGAGTCAGCCTCGATGATGAGCCTCTTATCCGAAACCGGCGGTGGCGATGCTACATGGTGACCGTTAACGAATCGGAAACCATAACCGCCGCACAACCGGCCTGTCGCGCGCTGAACGCCTTCGGTTCCGCCGTCTTGGCTGCGCCCCACGTCGAACGGAGCTGAGCTTGGTTCGGTTCGAAAATGTCGGATTGCGCTACGGGCTGGGCCCGGAGATCCTGCGCGACCTCAATTTCCAGATCCCGGCTCATTCCTTCCAGTTTCTCACCGGGCCGTCGGGCGCCGGCAAGACGTCCCTGCTGAAGCTGCTGTTCCTGTCGCTGCGGCCGACGCGGGGCCTCGTCAACCTGTTCAGCCATGACGTCTCGCTGCTCAGCAAGGACGAGATCGCCGACTTGCGCAAGCGGATCGGGATCGTACTGCAGGATTTCCGGCTGCTCGACCACATGACGACCTACGAAAACGTCGCGCTGCCGTTCCGGGTCATGGGACGCAACGAATCGAGCTATCGCAAGGAGGTCATCGACCTGCTCCGATGGGTGGGTCTTGGCGAGCGCATGGACGCGCTGCCGCCGATCCTTTCCGGCGGCGAGAAGCAGCGGGCGGCGATCGCCCGTGCGGTGATCTCGCGGCCGCAGCTCCTGCTGGCGGACGAGCCGACCGGCAGCGTCGACCCGACGCTCGGCCGGCGGCTGCTCAGGCTGTTCATCGAGCTGAACAAGTCCGGCACCGCCGTTATCATCGCGACCCATGACATCGCGCTCATGGACCAGTATGACGCACGGCGGCTTGTGCTGCACCAGGGGCGGTTGCACGTTTATGAGTAGGATCGACCAACGGGGCGTGTTTGTGGATCTCGGACAGGAGCGTCCGCAGGTCCCCGCCAGGGCGCGCAACATGTCGCCGATCGTGCCGCGCGCCTCCATTCACGGTCGCGCGCTGGTCGTGGTGGTCGCGATCATGACGTTCCTCGCGTCGATGACGACCGGGGCCGTGCTGCTCGTGAGCGCCTCGGCCTCGGAATGGCAGTCCGACGTCGCGAGCGAGATCACGATCCAGGTGCGCCCCCAGGCCGGCCGCGACATCGAGCGCGATGCCGCCGCCGTCGCGGCCGCCATGCAGGGCCAGCCCGGCATTGTCGAGGTCAGGCCGTTCACCAAGGACGAGTCGGCCAAGCTGCTCGAGCCGTGGCTCGGCAGCGGGCTGTCGCTCGAGGAATTGCCGGTGCCGCGCGTGATCGTCGCGCGCGTGCAGCCAGGCACGCCGTTTGACCTTGCCGCGCTGCGCAGCCGGGTGGCGCAGGCCGCCCCAGGCGCGAGCGTCGACGACCACCGCGCCTGGATCGAGCGGATGCGCTCGATGACCGGGGCGACGGTGCTCGCCGGCCTGGGCATTATTGGGCTGGTGATTGTCGCGACCATCATCTCGGTTTCGTTCGCGACGCGCGGCGCGATGGCGGCCAACCGACCGATCGTCGAAGTGCTGCACTTCGTCGGGGCGGGAGACCGCTACATCGCCAACCACTTTCTGCGCCATTTCCTGCGCCTCGGTCTGCAAGGCGGGGTGCTCGGCGGAGGACTGGCCATGCTCTTCTTCGGCTTCTCGGAATCGATCGCCGGATGGTTCTCCGGAACGCCCGTCGGCGACCAGTTCGCGGCCCTGCTCGGAACCTTTTCGCTGCGCCCGTCGGGTTACGTGGTGCTGGCCGCTCAGGCGGTGATGATCGCCGCAATTACCGCCGTGGCGGCGCGGCAAACCCTGTTCGCGACGCTCAACGATATCGAATAGGTGCGGCTTTCGGGTGCTGGACGAGCGGACTCCACATCGCCGCAAAAGCACCTAGAATTGTCGAGGGAAGGGGTTGCCGAGACCGGATGGCTGTGAAGACCGACGATAGATCGCGAGGGGCGACGCGCGGCTGGCTGCGCGCGACCATCGTCTTGACGATCGCGGTCCTGTTCGTCGGCGCCGCGATCGGCTTTGTTGCCTTTCTGTCGCAACTGCGCGGCGCCGAGGCCACCCCCGACCGCAAGGCCGACGGCATCGTGGTGCTCACCGGCGGCTCGTCGCGGGTGTCGGATGCCATGGAATTGCTCGCCGCGGGTTACGGCCGGCGCTTGCTGATCTCGGGCGTGCATCCGACCAGCGCGCCGAGCGACATTTCCCGCTCCCTGCCGGAGAACCAGTCGTTCATGAATTGCTGCGTCGATCTCGACCGCTCGGCCGTCAACACCCGCAGCAACGCGGCGGGTACGCGACGCTGGGTGCACGAGCGCGGCTTCAGGTCGCTCATCGTGGTGACGTCGAACTACCACATGCCGCGGGCCATCGTCGAAATGTCGCACGCCATGCCCGACATCACGTTGATACCGTTCGCGGTGGTCGGCGACAAATGGCGCGAGGAGCCGTGGTGGACCAGCGGCGCGACGCTGCGCCTGTTGCTGTCGGAGTATGTCAAATATGTCGCCGCGGAGCTGCGCGTGCGACTGGCCGATCTCGGCCTTGAGCTGATGCCCGAAACCACGGATAAGCCGGCAGGCTCGGCGCCACCGCGCAGGCCGGCAACGGCCCAGGCAAATTAACCGGATTTCGGAATGGCTTCGATCTTTCTGCGTTCGCTTATTTTCAACGTGCTGTTTTATGCCGTGCTCGTGGTCCTGGCCATCCTGGCGGTGCCGACCTTCCTGATGCCGGCGCGGGCGACGCTCGCCTTCGCCAAATGGTGGGCCGGCGCCACCATGTTCCTGATGAGGGTGGTCTGCAACATCAAGGTCGAGTTTCGCGGCCTCGAAAAGATTCCCGAAGGGCCCCTGGTGATCGCTGCCAAGCACCAGTCGTTCTGGGAAACCTTCTCGCTGCTGCGGTTCTTCGACCGGCCGATTTTCATTTTGAAGCGCGAGCTGACGCGAATCCCGGTGTTCGGCCAGTTCCTGATCAAGACCGGCATGATCGCCATCGATCGCAGCGCCGGATCACGGGCGCTGCTCGACATGACGCGCCGGGCGCGCGAGGCCGTGCGCAGCGGACGCCAGCTCGTCATCTTTCCGGAAGGCACCCGCACCGCGCCGGGTGCCCCGCCGGCCTACAAGACCGGCTTCGCCCAGATCTACTCCGTGTGCGGCGTGCCGTGCCTGCCGGTTGCGCTCAATTCCGGGCTGTTCTGGCCGCGCCGGACCTTCATGCGCTACCCGGGGACGCTGGTGGTGGAATTCCTGGATCCGCTGCCTCCGGGGCTGCCGAAGGAGGAGTTCATCTCGCGCGTCCGCACGGCCATCGAGGAAGCGACCAGCCGGCTTGTCGAATCCGGCCAGCGGGAACAGGAGCAGCTCATCGGTCGCGTGCCGAGTTCGGTGGCGCCGAGCGGTTAGAGCATGATCTCGGAAAAGTGGGGACCGGTTTGCCTCGCGACAAACGCAGGCGTTTGCGCGGAGATCGTGCTCAAGGACTTAGCGACTCTCGCTTGTTTCCCGCGGGCGAGGGGCGTGCAACGAATGACTGTCGTCATGCAGCACCTGCGCGAGCTTGTGCAGTGGCGTGTCGCGAAATCCCTCCGCTTCGATGGCTTTCACCGTCGAGACCACATAGTCGCGATTGGCGCCGGATTGACCGTGGCCCTGCAGCACATGATGAAGTTGCTCGTTGAACGACAGGCGTCCGGCATACTGCACGTGGCCGCGGTCGACCACGTAGGTCAGCGCGCTGACGCGCTGCCGCGCATCGTTCTCGAGCCAGACCGAGCGCATCACCTCGCGATACACGGAAGTCACCTGCTCGCGCTCGCGCAAATAGGCGATCGTCGCGCCGCGCCTGTTCTCCGCGACGCGGAAGGCGACGCCGCGGCAGGCGCCACCGCGGTCGAGCCCGAGCACGAGGCCGGGCTTTTCCGGCGTGCCGCGGTGGACGAAAGAATAGACGCAGAGCGCGCGATGTTCCCCGATCAGTCGGGCAGGAACGCGTTCAATGAATTCGAAACCCGGGCGCCACATCAGGGAGCCGTAGCCGAAGACCCAGAGGTCGCCCTTGGAATCTTCCGGATCTGGAGGGGTGATGGTCGACATTTCAGGCCACGGCTATCAGAACCGGGTGGTCAAGCGAAGCAAAATCCGGGCGGATTCGGGGCCGGCGCGCCTCGCTTAGATTTGACAAAATCCGAGGTCAAAGGGGCCTGATGTCCGATATGAACCTTGCCGCACGACGGCGCTCCCGTTGGGGCCTCTTCATCGCTCCGGTCCTCCTGCTCGTCGCCGCATTGGCGTGGAGCGGGTTCTGGTTCTACGCGGCCTCGAAGGCGGAAGTCGCCGCCGACGCCTGGCGCGCCCGGGAAGCCAAGGCCGGTCGCGTCTATGAATGCGCCAGGCGATCGATCGCGGGATTTCCGTTCCGCTTCGAAGTTCGCTGCGAGGGCGCCAGCGTTTCGCTGGTGTCGCAGACCGCGGCAAGCACCGCGTTGACCGCCAGGCTGGACGACATCCTGGTCGTGGCCCAGGTCTATGATCCGAGGCTCGTGATCGCCGAATTCAAGGCGCCTGCAACTCTTTCCGATTCCACGAAGCAATCTTTCATCGTGAACTGGAGCAGGGGCCGCAGCAGCGTGGTCGGCCTGCCCACGGTGCCGGAGCGCGCTTCGATCGTGTTCGACGATCCCGCCATCGACCGGGTCGAGGGATCGATGAAGGTGCCGCTCGCCCGCGCCAGGAAGGTCGAACTGCAAGGACGCCTGGCCGAAGGCTCGCCTTCCGATCGTCCCGTGATCGAGACCGTGCTGCAGATCGCGCAGGGCGGTGTCCAGGGCACCCATCCGGTGCTTGCGCAGGCCTTCGACGCCGACATCCGGGCGAAGGTCACCGGACTTTCCGACCTTGTGCCGAAGCCGTGGCCGCAGCGCTTTCGCGAGATCCAGGCCGCCGGCGGGCATATCGAAATCCTGCAATCGCGAATTCAGCAGGGCGATCTGATCGTGGTGGCCGCCGGCACGCTCGGACTGTCGGCGGGCGGCCGCCTCGACGGCGAACTGCAGATGACGGTCACGGGTATGGAGCGCGTGATTCCGGCGCTCGGTATCGAGAAGATGCTGGAGGAGGGCGTGCCGCAATCGACGCTCGATCGCGTCGCGCCCGGCGTGAAGACGCAGGACATCAACAACCTGCTCGGCGCGCTCGACCGCGCCATACCAGGTCTCGGCAAGGTGGTGAAGCAGAATGCCAACGTCGGCGTTGCCGCCGGCATCAATGCGCTCGGCACCGAAGCCGTGCTGGAGGGCAGGAAGGCGCGGAGCTTCCCCTTACGCTTTGCCGACGGCGCGGTGTTACTGGGGCCGCTGAAGGTCGGGCACATTCCGCCGCTGTTTTAGTCGGACATGCGGACGCACGTCGAAAGAGCGTCGTCAAGGCGAGCCAACGGGTCGCGCGAACGCGCGCCCGATGACAGGCTCCGCACAGCAATCCAGAATGTGTCATCGGAAAGATTCTGGATTGCTTCGCAAGACGGCGACAGAGTGGAGTGTCTATTCCTTCCTCAACGACGGGTGTGGCCGTCCGAAATCCGGTGCGGCCGAATCCTGGCCGATTTCGACAATGCCGCGGCGGATGGCGCGCGTGCGCGTGAAATGCTCGAACAGAGCCTCACCGTCGCCGCGGCGGATCGCCCGCGTCAGCTTGGACAGGTCCTCGTTGAAGGTGCCGAGCATTTCCAGCACGGCTTCCTTGTTGGCGAGGAAGACGTCGCGCCACATCGTCGGATCGGAAGCCGCGATGCGGGTGAAATCGCGAAAGCCGCCGGCGGAGAACTTGATGACCTCGGACGAGGTCACCTGGCCGAGCTCGTCGGCGGTGCCGACGATGGTGTAGGCGATGAGGTGCGGCAAATGGCTGGTGATCGCCAGCACGAGGTCATGATGTTCCGGCGTCATGATCTCGACCCTGGCGCCGAGCCCGCTCCAGAAGGCGTGCAGGCGGTCGATGGCTGCGGCATCCGTTCCCTCCGGCGGAGTGAGGATGCACCAGCGGTTGATGAACAGCTCGGCGAAGCCGGAGTCGGGACCGGAGTGTTCGGTGCCGGCCACCGGATGCGCCGGCACGAAATGCACGCTATCCGGCAGGTGCGGCGCCATGTCCTTCACCACGGCGCCCTTGACCGAGCCGACATCGGAGACGATGGCGCCCGGCTTCAAATGCGGCGCGATCTCCTGCGCGACGGCGGCGCACGCCCCGACGGGAATGCAGAGAATGACGAGGTCGGCATCCTTCACCGCTTCCGCGTTGCTCTCCACCACGCGGTCCACGACGTTGAGCTCCACCACCCGCGCGCGCGTCTTTTCCGAGCGCGCGGTGGTGGCGATCTCGCCGGCGAGGCCCTGCAGCTTCGCGCCGCGCGCGATCGAGCCGCCGATCAGGCCGAAGCCGATCAGCGCGACACGTTGAAAGTGCGGGGCGGCATTCATTTCGCGGCCAGAAAATCGCGCAAGCCGGCGACCACGAGGCGGTTGGCCTCTTCGGTGCCGATCGTCATGCGCAGGGCGTGCGGCAGGCCGTAATTGTTCAGCGCGCGCAGCACCAGCCCGCGGCGTGTGAGGAACGTGTCGGCTTCCGCTGCGGTCCTGCCCTTCTCGGTCGGGAAGTGGATCAGGACGAAGTTCGCCACGCTCGGCGTCACCTTCAGCCCGAGACTCTGGATCTCGTCCGTCAGCCAGTTGCGCCACTTCTCGGTGTGCAGCTTCGACATCTGCTGGTGCGCGGAGTCCTCGATCGCGGCCACCGCGGCATACATCGCCGGCGTGGAGACGTTGAACGGCCCGCGAATGCGATTGACCGCATCGACGATGTGGGCAGGGCCGAACATCCAGCCGATGCGCAGCGCGGCGAGGCCGTGGATCTTGGAGAAGGTGTGCGTCACCACGGTGTTCTCCGTGGTGGCTACGAGCTCGATGCCCATCTCGTAGTCGTTGCGCGAGACGTAATCGCAATAGGCGGCATCGAGCACCAGCAGCACGTGCGACGGCAGTTCGGCGCGCAGCCGCTTCACCTCGTCGAACGGCAGGTAGGTGCCGGTCGGGTTGTTCGGATTGGCGAGCCAGACGAGCTTGGTCCGCGGCGACACGGCCTTGAGGATCGCGTCGACGTTGGCGGTATAGTTGATCTCGGGCGCCACCACGTTCCTGCCGCCGTTCGCCATGGTCGCGATGGGGTAGACCAGGAAGCCGTGGGTTGTCGAAATCGCCTCGTCGCCGTGGCTGAGATAGGTGTGTGCGAGCAGGTTGAGGATCTCGTCGGAGCCGGCGCCGCAGATGATGCGGTCGGGATCGAGCCCGAAGGCACGCCCGATCGCCTCGCGCAGCACGCGCGAAGTGCCCTCCGGATAGTCCTCGAGGTGCCCGGCCGTGTGCTTGAACGCCTCGATCGCCTTGGGCGAGGGCCCGAACGGCGTCTCGTTGGCCGAAAGCTTGAACACCTTGCGGCCCGGTTCCGGCACCGGGCTCTTGCCGGGCGTATAGGGCGCAATATCGAGAATGCCGGGATTCGGCACGGGGCGGGACATCTTCAACTCCGGAAATCGACGGGTCGGCGGCTCAGGTCCTGGCCGCCGGGGGCACCGTATAGCGCGTTGCATGGCTGCCGACGAGGCCCGATGAACGTACCGAGGCACCGGCCTCGATCAGGGCGGCCTTGACCTTGTCGAGGCTGGTCGCGGCGGTGATGGAGATCAGGAGCGCGGCACCATCGAAGGCGGTGTCGGGGACGGCCACGATCTCGGCGAGCGGTGAAAGGGCGCGCGCGACTTCGGCGTTCCAGCCGGCGACCCGCACGCTCCAGGTCTCGACCTCCGTCACCATCGCGCTATCGGCGACGCGCGAGACCACGAACACCGGCAGCGCCGCCGGATGGTCGGCGCGCTCGACGAAGGGCAGGCGCGCGATGATCTTCGGCGCGCTATTGGCTTCGAGCGTGAGCCACCACGGCGTGCGGCTCGACGTGGCCGAGACCAGCGCCAGATCGCCCTTGGATTTCGCGACGGCTTCCACCGCTGCCTGCGCACTGAAATGCGTGACATAGGGCACGGTGAAGCCGAAATGAAAGCGCGCGGAATCGCGCATCGTGGATTCGCCGAGCGAAACGTCGGCATGCACCGAGAACGGCGCCTGCACATAGGTGAAGGTCGAGATGATGACGCGCCAGATGCTCTCTACGGTGTCGAGCGGCAGGATGCCGCGATGGCGCTCGACGAGGCGCCGCATCATGTCGGCCTCGCGCGCGGGCCGAAAAGCCGATCCCACCTCCTGGGTCTGCTTCACCTGGATCAGCCGATCGATGATGTCGCCGCGCTGCATCAGCAGGCGGTGCATCTGCTCGTCGATCGCATCGATCTCTTTGCGCAGCTCCTGCAGGGATGGTGGAGCGGGTGGACGTTGGGACATGTGCGAACCTAAGCCGTGCGGCGAACTGCGCGCCGGAATACTCGCATCCTCAAGGAACGGCCGTAACGCCGAGGTTTAAGAGGTTGCAGGACCCCTTCTCCCTCATGCGTTGGGAAGGCGCAACAGCCAACTTTGCGCTGGCTGCGCCTGCTTGCCTGCGCGGGCCTCATGCGAGCACGGGGCCCGGTTAACCAACACCTTGGCTTGACGAAAGGCGCTCCGGCAACTACTTTCGCTGGGTCCGTGGTCATTTGAGCCGGCCGGCTTGCAGCCACGTTAAACAACTCGCTAAACAGGCCGGGGACAGATCCGATCCCGGCCGAACCTTTCGTTCAGGCCGGGTTTTTTATGGCCTTACTCTGTCTCAAGGGCCTCCGCGAGGAGGCAGGTCGCCGCGATGACACATTTGCAGTCGGTATCCAGCCCGTCGATTCACAGCGAGGATCGCGCCCATGAGGCCGATCATCCGACGTCGCCGGTGGCGAAGTTCGGTCCTGAGCAGCCGTTGATGCTCGATTGCGGCATTGATTTCGCGCCATTCCAGATCGCCTATCAGACCTATGGCGAACTGAACGCCGACCGCTCCAACGCCATTCTGATCTGCCACGCGCTGACCCTCGATCAGCATGTCGCCAACGTGCATCCTCTGACCGGCAAGGCCGGCTGGTGGGAAATCATGGTCGGTCCCGGCCGTCCGCTCGATACCGACAGCTATTTCATCATCTGTTCGAATGTGATCGGCGGCTGCATGGGATCGACTGGTCCGGCCTCGACCAATCCGGCTACCGGCAAGGCCTGGGGGCTGGATTTTCCGCTCATCACCATCCCCGACATGGTCCGCGCACAGGCCATGTTGCTCGATCGGCTGGGCATCGAAGCATTGTTGTGCGTCATCGGCGGATCGATGGGCGGCATGCAGGTGCTGCAATGGACCGCCGCCTATCCGGAGCGCGTGTTTTCGGCGCTGCCGGTTGCCTGCTCGACACGCCATTCGGCGCAAAACATTGCGTTTCACGAACTCGGCCGACAGGCCGTGATGGCTGATCCGGACTGGCATCATGGGCGCTATTTCGAATGCAGCACCCATCCGCACCGTGGGCTGGCCGTGGCGCGGATGGCTGGGCATATCACCTATCTCTCCGACGCCGCGCTGCATCGCAAGTTCGGGCGACGCATGCAGGATCGCGACCTGCCGACCTTTTCGTTCGACGCGGATTTCCAGGTCGAAAGCTATCTGCGCTACCAGGGCTCGTCCTTTGTCGAGCGCTTCGACGCCAACAGCTATCTCTACCTGACGCGGGCGATGGACTACTTCGATATCGCCGCCGACCATAACGGCGTGCTGGCGGAGGCGTTTCGCGGCATCAAGACCCGCTTCTGCGTGGTGTCGTTCACCTCGGACTGGCTGTTCCCGACCTCGGAATCGCGGGCGCTGGTGCATGCGCTCAACGCCTCGAGCGCGCGGGTGTCGTTCGCCGAGATTGAAACCGATCGCGGCCACGACGCCTTCCTGCTCGATGTGCCGGAGTTCTTCGACATCGCCCGCGCCTTCCTGCAATCCGCAGGCAAGGCGCGCGGATTGGGTTAGGTGGCTTGCATGGCGCTTCAGGAACAGATCCTGCCGCTCGGCGGTATCGCTCCGGACCGTACGGGCAAGTATCGCACCGATCATCTCCTGGTCGCGGAAATGATTCCGGCTGGCTCCAGGGTGCTCGATGTGGGCTGCGGCGATGGCGATCTCCTGCAGCTGCTGGAAAGTCGCGGCATCGACGGCCGCGGCATCGAACTGTCGCGCGAGGGCGTCAATCGCTGCGTCGCCAAGGGGCTGGCCGTGGTGCAGGGCGACGCCGATACCGACCTGGTCAACTATCCGGATGATGCGTTCGACTACGTGATCCTTTCGCAGACGCTGCAGGCGACGCGCCAGCCGAAGGTCGTGCTGGAAAACCTGCTGCGCATCGGGCACCGCGCCATCGTCTCGTTTCCTAACTTCGGCTACTGGAAGATGCGCCTGCAGCTCCTGATCGGCGGTCACATGCCGCGCACCGAAAATCTGCCGGCCACCTGGTACGACACGGCCAACATCCATTTCTGCACCATCAAGGATTTCATCGAGCTCTGCGATGCGATCCACGTCAGGATGGAGCGCGCGGTCGCGCTCGATCTGTACGGTCGCCCGCTGCGGCTGAGGCTGCCGTGGTGGGTCTGGAACCTGTTCGGCGAGCAGGGCGTATTCCTGCTCAGCCGGAAATAATGCGCATCGCTGCAAGGAGCGTCAGCCGCGAAAGTACGTTGCTTTCATCGGCTCACGGCCATGCGGCGTAGGAGGGCTGTCGCCGCGCATGCTCCAGCCGGATCTGGCGACGAAAACTTCCTGGCGAAATACCACGACTCTTGCGGAAGAACCGGTTGAAATAGGCTGCGTCACGAAACCCGAGACCGTAGCCGATCTGCTCTACCGGAAGATCAAGCTGCTCCAGCCGCAGGCAGGCCTCGCGCAACAACCGCTCGCGGATCAGGGACCGCGGTCCACAACCCTTCTCTCGCCGGCAATGGGCATGCAGCCGATCGGAACTGACACCCAGTGCCGCCGCATAGCGTGCCACCGTCCACCCGTCGCGGTAGTGAAGTTCGATCAGTTGCAGGAGATTGCCGACCAGCGCGGGACCGCCGTGCGGCGCTCCTTCGCGTTCCTCCTCCGGAGCGCCGAGCCGCCACAGCGACAGGCACAGCAGCAACAGATGAGACGAGATCAGCGTCGTCGCGCCGGCCGCAGGATTGCGCAGTTCGGCGGCGATCTCTCCGCACGATTCGGTGATCGGCTGCAAGTTCTGGAGCAGGGGTTCGTTCGCGATCAGTACCACGCGCTCGGTCGCACGTTGGAGATTGAGCGCCTCCGGGCTCGTCGCAATGATGCGAATCAGGAAATCATCGTCCGCTGAAACCAGGTAACCGCGCGCTCCCGCGCTGGCTTCGATGGCGGCATCGACCGAGCCGGGCAGCCAGAGCAGCGTCGGTCCTTCCAGCGTAACGCGGGTTCCCTGCCAGGCAGCGCTGCCGCGGCCTTCCTGCAGCAGCAGCAGATGGGCTCGGCGCGGGCCCTTCTGCCGGATAACCCAGGGTTGCGGCGCCAACGCCGGACCAAAGGCCGCGGCGGACACCGCCGTCGCCACTCCAACCGGAAGGGCGTGTAACCGACCCGCGACCGGCATGTTCGCTTCCTCCTGGGACAAAGAGCCGCCGGCTTTGCCGGTCCGATTGCCAAAAGCGTACAATCTTTCGCCGGTTTCGTCCAATTCCAACGGTCCCGGTTCCTCACCTAACGTCAGCGCGACCTAGAGCGCCGAGCAACGGCGCCGCGGTTATCGACACATTTCATGGGAGGACGACATGACGACATCCACGACCCGCCGCGCCCTGCTGCTTGCGGCGGTTCTGGCTGCCGGTGCTGGTTTCGCCACCGCAGCTGCCGCTCAGACCTCGATCAAGATCGGTTACGTGCTGTCGCGTACCGGTCCCAACACCGGTGGCGCCGCCGTTACGACGCTGCCAAACTACGAGATGTGGGCGAAGGAGGTGAAC
This sequence comes from Bradyrhizobium sp., assembly GCF_016213215.1. Lineage (GTDB taxonomy): Bacteria > Pseudomonadota > Alphaproteobacteria > Rhizobiales > Xanthobacteraceae > Bradyrhizobium. The sequence goes on from NZ_JACRAW010000048.1 coordinate 13,815, forward strand.
GATGCCGGCGGCATCAAGCTCGGCGAGAAGCGCGTGCCGATCGAGATCGTCGCCTACGACGACCGTTCCAGTGCCGAGGAGGCGGTACGCGGCATCGAGCGTCTGATCAACCAGGACAAGGTCGATTTCATCCTGCCGCCTTGGGGCACCGGCCTCAATCTCGCGGTTGGGCCGATTCTCGCCCGTGAAGGATATCCTCATCTTGCCGCGACCGCGGTTACCGACAAGGCGCCGGAATTGGCCAAGCGCTGGCCCAACAGCTTCTGGCTGCTCGGGACCAGCACGGGCGCGGCCGAAGCGCTGGTCGATTTGCTGGTCAAGCTGCGCGACGAGAAGAAGATCGGCGATACCGTCGCCATGGTTGCGATCGCCGACGGCTTCGGCATCGACCTGTCCACCGCCGCGCGGCCGGCGTTGACCAAGGCCAAGTTCAAGCTCGCCTATGACAAGAGCTATCCGATCGGCACCCAGGACCTCGCGCCTATCATCAACGACGTAAAGGCGCTCAATCCCGACGTGTTCGTCGCCTTCAGCTATCCGCCGGACACTCTGGCCCTCACCGAGCAGTCGCGGATCGCCGGCTTCAACCCGAAGATCTTCTACACCGGCGTCGGCACCGCGTTTCCGCTGTTCAACCAGAAATTCGGCAAGAACACCGAGGGCGTGATGGGCATCGGTGGCTGGAGCGGTGACAGCGCGGCGATCAAGGACTATCTCGCGCGGCACAAGGCCGCCCGCAACGGCGCGGAGCCGGATCGCTGGGCCAGTGCGGTGACCTATTCCAGCCTGCAGATCCTGCAGCAGGCGATCGAGCGCGTCGGCAAGGTCGATCGTGCCGCCGTGATCAAGGAACTGCAGACAGGCAGCTTCGACACGGTCATAGGCAAGGTGAAGTTCGAGAACAACCTGCCGACCCGCTACTGGTGGGTTGGTCAATGGCAGGGCGGCGACTTCTACGGCGTCGCGCCGGCCGGCAACGTGGGCGCTCGCGCCGCGATCGTTCCGAAGCCGGCCTGGGTTGCACCGTAGTCCTCGGACTCCTGATGACGAACGCCATTCTCACCGGGCTCATGCTGGGCGGCATGTATGCGCTGATCGCCATGGGGCTGACACTCCAGTACGGCGTGGCGCGGATCATGAATCTCTCCTATGGCGAGGTTCTGATCGCCGCCGCTTTCGGCGCCCAGGGCCTGTTCACCGGATGGGCGCTCAGCCCGTTCGCGGGACTGGCGTTCGTCATTCCTGTGGCCTTCCTGCTCAACCTTGCCATCTACCGTGTGCTGCTGAGCCCGCTGGTGCGCCGTGCACGTACTCGCGACGCGCTCGAGGTCGACAGCATACTCGCCACTTTTGGTCTCGCCTTCATTCTGCAGGGCATCATGCTGTCGATGTTCGGGGGAGCCTATTACAGCTATTCCTATCTCGCTTCGCCCGTCCACCTGTTCGGCGAAACGATCGCCGCCAACCGCCTCGCCGCTCTCGCCGTCTGCATTCTGCTCGGCGGTTCGCTCTATCTTGCGCTGACCCAAACCCGCGGCGGCACCGCAATCCGCGCCGTCGCCGTCGATCCCGCCGCGGCACAGCTCGTCGCGATAGACGTGGCGCGCACAGCCGCCTTCACCTTCGCACTCGGTGGTGCCCTGGTCGCGTCCGCGGGCGTGCTCATCTCTACCTTCCTCACCTTCAGCGCCACTTCCGGTGTGGTCTTCACCATGAAGGCGCTGATTGTCGTGGTGATGGGCGGGGTCGGCAACATGCTTGGGTGCCTGGTCGCAGGCCTCCTGCTCGGCGTTAGCGAGGCCCTCGTCGCTTCTCTCATCGATCCCGGACTCACGCTGGCAGTGAATTTCGCGCTGTTTCTCGTGGTGCTGCTGGTGAAGCCGGCCGGACTGTTCGGCCGGGCGAGCCGATGAACGCCCGTCTCGCCACCTTCGCGCTCCTGACGGCCGCCGGGCTGTCGTTGATGGCAATGGTGCCATATCTTGCCAATGCCTATTGGCTGGCGCTTGGCATCAGCCTTCTGCAATATACCGTGCTCGCCACCGCCTGGGGCCTGTTCTCCGGGCCGACGCGGTACGTCTCCCTGGCCACTACCGCCTTCTTCGGCGTCGGCGCCTATACCGTCGCCGTGCTCGGCGAAGCGCTGCCCTGGCCTGTCGTGCTCGCCGTCGCTGCCATGCTCGGCGCGGCGCTTGCCGTGCTGGTCGGACTCTCAACGCTGCGGCTCAGCGGCGTGTATTTCGTCATCTTCACCTTTGGTCTTGCCGAGCTGATCCGTCAGCTCGTGGTTTGGTTCGAGGTCAACAAGTCGCATGTGCTCGGCCGCTACGTCTTCGTGCCGGTCACGCAAGCGCTCATCTACTGGCAATTGCTCGCTCTCGCCGCCGCGGTCTTCGCCCTGGGCTGGCTGATCGCCCGCTCCCGGCTAGGCTTTGCCCTGCGCATTATCGGAGAGGACGAGACCGTCGCCACCCATTGCGGCATCAACACGACCATCGCAAAGGTGACACTGTTCGTCATCAGCGCCACCGTGATGACGCTCGTGGGCGCCGTGATGGCGCCGCGCTGGACCTATATCGAACCCTCGATCGCCTTCAACGCCATGATTTCCTTCCAGGTCCTGATCATGGCGTTGCTCGGCGGTGCCCACCGCCTCTGGGGCCCCGTGCTCGGCGCGGTGCCGCTGACGCTGTTGTTCGAGCTGCTGAGCGCAAACTTTCCGAACACCTTCACCATAATCCTCGGCTGCATCTTCCTGGTGATCGTCTATCTGTTGCCCCGCGGTGTCGTCGGTCTGATCGAACGCCGCCGGGAGACGTCAGTACCTGTGCAGAGGAGATTGCCGGCATGACCGCGCCCCTCCCTGTTCTGGCGGTCGAAGGCCTGACCCGGGCATTTGGCGGCCTTGTCGCCGTCAACAATCTTGCTTTGGAGATCGGCCGCGGCGAAATCCTGGGCCTGCTCGGGCCAAACGGCTCGGGCAAGACCACCGCGCTCAATTTGATGTCGGGCGCATTGAGGCCCGACGCCGGGACCATCCGGCTGATGGGCTGCGACATCGCCGGGCTGCCGCCCTACCGCATAGCGCGGCTCGGTCTCACCCGCACATTCCAGCTGGTGCGTGTACTGGACGGTATGGACTGCCGCGAGAACGTGATGGCCGGCCTGGTCTTCGGCCGACCGCACCTCGCGGCCGTAGATATCAATGCACGCACGGCAACGCTGTTGCAGCGGGTCGGTCTCGGCGGCCAGGAAGCGAGGCTTGCTTGCGAACTCACCTACATCGACCGCAAGCGGCTTGAACTCGCCCGAGCGCTGGCGCCCGCTCCCGATCTGCTGCTGCTGGATGAATGGCTGGCCGGACTCAATCCGTCGGAACTGGTCAGCGGCATCGACCTGATCCGCAGCCTGCGCGATGACGGCATCACCATCGTCCTGGTCGAGCATGTGATGCGCGCAGTCCGTGCCTTGTGCGACCGCTGCGTTGTGATGAGTGGTGGCCGCAAGATCGCCGAGGGCGTAACGGGGTCCGTGCTGGCCGACAAGGCCGTGGTCGAGGCCTATCTCGGGGGAATCGCTGCCGATGCTTGAGGTCGACTCGCTCAGCCTCGCTTATGGCCTGCATCGGGCGCTCGACAAGGTCGCGCTGACGGTCGGGAGCGGCGAGATCGTCTGCATCCTCGGCGCCAACGGCGCCGGCAAGAGTTCGCTGCTGAAAGCCATCGCGGGCCTGTTGCCGAGTTTGCCCGGTAAACGCGTCATGCTTGGTGACCGCGATCTCTCACGACTACCGGCGCATCGCATCGTCGAGTGCGGCCTCGCCCTGGTGCCGGAGGGCCGCGGCATCTTTGGCGAACTGACAGTCGCCGAGAACCTCCTGCTTGGCGCCAATCCGAAACGCGCTCGCGACGGCGAGGCGGCACGGCGCGAGGAGGTCCTGACGCTTTTTCCGCGGCTCCGCGAGCGCCTGCACCAGACGGTTCGCACCATGAGTGGCGGAGAGCAGCAGATGGTGGCGATCGGCCGGGCGCTGATGTCCAGGCCCGACGTTTTGCTGCTCGATGAGCCGTCGCTCGGCCTGTCGCCGGCCATGGTCCATGAGCTGTTCGCGACGCTGCAGCGGGTTCGCGAGGCGGGTCTCGGTCTGCTGCTGGTCGAGCAGAACGCGAGCGAGAGCCTGCGTATCGCCGATCGGGGCTATGTGCTCGAAAACGGAGTCATCATCGATCACGACACTGCCAACAACCTGAAACGCAAACCCGCGGTGCAGCGCGCCTATCTCGGCGGCTGATCGCCTGCCAGGACCGCAAGGAGGATCCATGCACCAGATTGCGCTGTTGCTCGACAGCAAGGATGTATCCGCCGCCAACGGCGCTACTTTCGACCGCCTCGACCCGATCACCGGAAATGTCGCAAGCCGCGCCGCCGCGGCCCAGGTCGCGGATGTTCGCCGCGCCGCCGATGCAGCGGCCGCCGCCTTTCCGGCCTGGTCGGCGACGGGGCCCTCGGCACGCCGCTCCATCCTGCTCAAGGCCGCCGACCTGTTGCAGGCCAAGGCGCCGCAGTTCGCCGAGCTGATGGCGGTGGAGACGGGTGCAACGGCCGGCTGGGCCGGCTTCAATGTGCATCTCGCCGCCGGCATGCTGCGCGAGGCCGCCGCCATGACCACGCAGATCAGCGGCGAGGTGATTCCCTCCGACAAGCCGGGCTGCATCGCCATGGCGGTGCGCCAGCCCGCCGGCGTGGTGCTGAGCATGGCACCGTGGAATGCGCCGGTGATCCTCGGCGTGCGCGCGCTGGCGATGCCGCTCGCCTGCGGCAACACGGTGGTGCTCAAGGCGTCGGAGATCTGTCCGGGCACCCATCGGCTGATTGCCGAATGCCTGCGCGATGCCGGCCTGCCACCAGGCGTGCTCAACGTCATCACCAATGCACCTGAGGATGCACCGGACCTGATCGAGACGCTGATCGCTCATCCGGCCGTCCGCCGCATCAACTTTACCGGCTCCACGCGCGTCGGCCGCATCATCGCGCAGGTAGCCGCCAAGTATCTCAAGCCGGTGCTGCTTGAACTCGGCGGCAAGGCGCCGCTGGTGGTGCTCGACGATGCAGATCTCGACGCCGCGGTGGCTGCCGCCGGCTTCGGCGCCTTCATGAACCAGGGCCAGATCTGCATGTCGACCGAGCGCATTGTCGTCGACGAGAGCATAGCGGACGCCTTCGTCCAGAAGCTGTCGGTCAAGGCCGGCTCGCTGATTGCCGGCGACCCGCGAAAGGCCAATACTCCACTTGGTTCGCTGATCGGGCTCGACGCCGTCAACCGAATCCAGGCCTTGATCAGCGATGCAGTCGCCAAGGGCGCCAAGGTGGTCGCCGGCGGCCGCAGCGAGGGCACCTTGATGCCGGCGACGGTGGTCGACCGGGTCAACTCGTCGATGCGCATCTATGACGAGGAATCCTTCGGCCCCGTGGTCGGCGTGGTGCGGGTCAACGGAATCGACGAGGCGGTACGCGTCGCCAACGACACCGAATACGGGCTGTCCGCGGCAGTATTCGGACGCGACATCGCCCGCGCCCTCGATGTGGCCAAACGCATCGAATCGGGCATTTGCCACGTCAACGGTCCGACCGTGCATGATGAGGCGCAGATGCCGTTCGGTGGCACCAAAGCCTCCGGGTACGGCCGCTTCGGCGGCAAGGCGGGGATTGCCGAATTCACCGAGCTGCGCTGGATTACCATCGACACCGGGCCGCAGCATTATCCGATTTGAGACGCGTCTGGCCCGCGACGAGTGCAGCGGAGAAGAAAGGATCTCTGGTGGCCGGGGCGGGCCGGCCATGACGAGCTTCCCGTTACGACGCCGGCAATGACCGCGGATCGCGCACCGGCCAGCGGCCGGCATCCGCGAGCGTAATGAAGCGCTCGACTGTTTCGTTGAACAACGCGGGCTCTTCGAGATTGAGCACGTGGCCCGACTTCGGGAACACGGTCAGGCCCGCCGCGGGCAGGTGCTGTTTCAGGAACAGACTAGGCCCGAGGCACGGGTCGTCCTCGTCGCCGCAGATGATCAGCGCCGGCGTCGGCACTTTCCCGATCGCGTCCGTCATGGTGTAGATCGAGGGCCGTCCGCCCTGGAAGCCGCGCATCGTGTTTGCCGAGCCCCTCGCGTCATGCCGCGCCAGCGCCGCATAGAAGTCGGCGTGTCCGCGCGGATCATTGACCAGGAACGGAATCCGGCTCGGCACCTCGCGCGTCGCCTTGGCCACTTCGACTGAGCCCAGCGTCTCGAATTGCTCGGCATTGGCGCGACACTGCTTGCGCCAGTTCTCCAGGTTTTCGAGCTCCGATCCGGAGCCGACGCCGGCCAGTGTCATCGACAGCGCACGCTGCGGGGCATTGAGGCCGATCTGTAGCGAGGAATAGGCGCCCATCGAAAGGCCGACGAAATGCGCCTTCTCGATTCGGAGATGATCGAGCACGGCAAGCGCGTCGGTGTAGAAATGCCTGTAGGTGTAGACGTCGGCGGACACTGGTACGTCTGACGGCGTATAGCCGCGCGCCGAGTAGGCGATGCAGCGATGCGAGCGCGAGAAGTAGCGCATCTGCGGCTCCCAATTGGTGTAGTCGGCCGCGAACTCGTGCAGGAAGATGATCGGCGTTCCGCTGCCTGCCTCTTCGAAATACAGACGAACCTCGTCGCTCGCGACGGCATGGGGCATTTCGTTTCTCCCGTTATTTTGTTTATCGTTCGAAGGATGCGATCAGTGCGACGTTGGCCTGCTCGATGCCGTTGAGCGGCACGTCCCAGGTGTAGGGACGATACCAGCTAAAGCGGCTGAAATATTGCGCGAGCATCGGGTCCTTGAAGTAACGGCCGCGCCGCGCATAGATCTCGTTGCGCGCGACACGGAGCTGGGCCGCCGACAGGCCGACCAGCATGTCGCGCGTCAGGCGGATTCGGTCGGAATCGGGGAAGATGAAATCGCGGCTGAAGTTTGATTGAGCCGGCGGTGGCGGCGGAAAATCGGACCGGACGGCAGGCGGCGTGGTGACGACGGGCAGCGTCTGCGGCACGGGCGTGATCGGCGAGGATACGGATCCTTTGGCAAGAAAGATCTCGCCGTCGAGTTCGTCGTAATAGGCCGGAGACTGGGTCTGGCCGATGCTGGCGGCGAGCGACTTCACCGCCGTGCGCGTCTGCTTGGCGACCTGGATCAGGGAGTTGTCGGGGTTCTCCAGCAGCGGCAGGAAGCTTCGCGTGAAGATCGAGTTCGGGTTGGCGTCGTTGTCGGACAAGCGGTCCAGCGCGACTTCGCCGACGCCGGCCGAATAGATCATGAAGACGCCGCCGGGCAGGCGGGCGCCGGCGAGGCCGCGCGCACCGCCGACCGAACGGCCGCCTGCCTGGCGAAAGGGATTTTCCCGGCAGGCGTCCAGCACGACGATCTGCGTGCGGGCACCGCGCGCCTTGAGCCGCTGGATCAGGTTGTCGGTGGAGATGGACACGTCCTTGAGCAGGCTCTGCTGCTCCGGCGCGACCTTCGGCGCATCGATCGGGATCAAATAGTTGGCGCCGTCGATCTCGACGCCGTGGCCGGAATAGAACAGGAAGGCAACGTCGCCGGGCTGGATCGAATTCTCGAAGATGCTGAATTTCTCGACGAAGTCGCGCCAGGCGAGATTCTCCCCGAGCGTGACCCTAAATCCGAGCTGCTGCAGGCTGCGGCCGACGGCGCGCGAGTCGTTCACCGCCTTCAGCAAAGGATTCACGTTGCGATAGGCGTCGTTGCCGACAACGAAGGCGAGATGGCTTTCGGCCCGGGCGGTGTCGGCCACGAGCCAGAGGACTGCGATGATGCCAAACAACCGCAGGGCTCGCATCGTCTCCCCCGCCAACCCCCAATGTTCGGCGCGACTATTCACGCGGCCACCCTTGCTTTGCAAGCGCAATAAGTTCCGGACGGTATTCGAAATGCGGGGTATCGTTATGGTACCATCGCCCGCCCCAGATGAAACCGTGGCGCTCGAAGATCTCGACAATCTCCTTCGGAATGCGGTTGCGCCAGATCACGGCGCCATCGGGCCGCTTCGACCACAGCCAGTAATCGCCGAACCTGGCGTTGATGTCGATGGCGGCGCCGAAGGCATGGACGGACAGTCGGTTGGTCTCGGCAATCGGCCTGCAGTTATAGGTGCCGGACGTCGGCACAAGATACGCGATCATCGCGGCAGGCAGCCGGTCCAGTTCACGCGACACCTTCTCCAGCTGATTGGCGACGCCGTTGACGGCGGTAATGCGGATGGTGCCGCCGCCATGGTCCTGCAGCCACGGCACCGCTCTCAGCTTGGACGTTACCTCTCCCTTGCGACAGTCGCCGTACATCTTCAGGAAGAAGGCCTCGTTGCGCAGGCGGCCGGGATCGCTGTCGAGGGCGGGCCCCTGAAACGGCGAGCTCGCCAGCGGATAGGGAATCGCGAACTGGTCGCGGATGCTTGCCCGGTCAAGCCGTTCGGCAAACGGCAGGGTTGACTGGCGAGTGCCGAGCGGCATTCGCGAGCCGTCCTTCCAGACGAGCTCGGTATCACTGTAGGACGCAAGACGATCGGGGTAGGCGGCCACCAGGGCATCAAGTCGGGGATCGGCACAGGCGGGGAAGGCCAGGCCGATCAGGATCGCGCCGATCAGCGGAATGCGTTTCATTGCAGAAAGCACGACTGTCCCTCGGTCCGCGTGGCGTCTGGCGAGACGGCTATCCTTCCACGGTCACGACGTCACCCGTGCCGATCGTGCCGCCAGCGACCACCTCGGCATAGATGCCGCATTCATTATGGCCGAAGCGGCGCATCAGTGTCTGAGGTATCTCAAGGTCGCGGATCGCGGTTTCGGGATCGACGTTGACGGCGGCGCAACGGGTGATGCGCTTGACCACCTTCAAGCGGGCCGGCCCGACCGCGAGCACCTCACCTACCAGTTGGGCCTCGTGCCAGGCCGGCCATCCCTCGAGGTAAAGGTTGGCGCGGAAGCGCAGAGGGTGGACCGCGGTGCCGGCCATGGCTTCGACCGCGCGAACGCTGGCGAGATTGACGATGGAGACGACCTTGCGCGCCACATCGGAAAAGCTGTGGTCGCGGCCGGACAGCACTCTCGGCGGGCCCTTCAGCTCGCTCGCAAAATTCTGCGCGAAGAAGGCCTCGATGGCGGCGCGGCCCTCGGCCGTTTCCAGGTCGCCGTGAGCTACCAGCTCGCCATCGCGGCGGATGGTCAATAGGTTCTTCTCGTCCTCGAAATGGCTGTTCAGACCGGCCAACCGCTCGTTGCGCATCAGCATGAGGAAGTTGGTCTTGGGCATCCAGGCCGGCGCGGCCGGATCGAAGCCGCTTGGCCCGTTTTCGATGGCGTAGCGGCGGTCAGCCGCAAGTGTGCGGCCGATGCTGAGCGGTGCTCGTTGCAGCGGTTCCGGGGACAGGCCTTTGACCGGGTAGCGGTAAATGCCTCTGATCTCTGCGGGCGGTGTGGCGGCCATCCCGCTGTTTAAGAGATTCTTTACGCAACCGCCAAGCTTACGAATTTGTGAAGAGGCCTCTTCCGCTGGCCGGGCCCGCTTCCCACATCTGCCGCAGGCCGACGGCAACGTCGGTCCAAACCACCGCTGCCGGTTGATAATCATCAATGTGGCCGGCGAAAACCCAATGAAGATGCCGCAGGAGTGCTTTCGGGGCTTGGGCGGCAGGCCGAGGGAAAACACATGAATATCGAGAAATACACCGAGCGCGCACGGGGCTTCATCCAGTCGGCGCAGTCGCTGGCGATGCGCGAGGGGCACCAGCAGTTTTCAACCCTGCATATGCTGAAAGTCCTTTTGGACGACAGCGAAGGCCTCGCCGGCGGGCTGATCGACCGTGCCGGCGGCAATTCCCGCGCCATCCTGAAATCGACCGAAGAGGCGCTGAACAAGCTGCCCAAGGTGTCCGGCAGCGGTGCCGGGCAGATCTATCTCGCCCCCGAGCTGGCGCGGGCCTTTGACGCGGCGGAAAAGGCCGGCGAGAAGGCCGGCGACAGCTTCGTCACGGTGGAACGGCTGCTGCTCGGCCTTGCGCTCGAGAAGGACAGCGAGGCCGGCAGCCTGTTGCGCAAGGGTGGCGTAACGCCCCAGAACATCAACTCTGCCATCGAGGCGCTGCGCAAGGGCCGCACCGCGGATTCGGCGACCGCCGAAAACGCCTATGATGCGCTCAAGAAATATGCCCGCGACCTGACCCAGGCGGCGCGCGACGGCAAGCTCGATCCCGTTATCGGGCGCGACGAGGAGATCCGGCGCACCATCCAGGTCCTGTCCCGCCGTACCAAGAACAATCCCGTGCTGATCGGCGAACCCGGCGTCGGCAAGACCGCGATCGTGGAAGGCCTGGCGCTGCGCATCGTCAATGGCGACGTGCCTGAGAGCCTGAAGGACAAGCGACTGCTCTCGCTCGATCTCGGCGCCCTGATCGCGGGTGCGAAGTATCGCGGCGAGTTCGAGGAGCGGCTCAAGGCCGTGCTCCAGGAGGTCACCTCGACCGAGGGCGCCTTCATCCTGTTCATCGACGAGATGCACACGCTGATCGGCGCCGGCAAGGCCGACGGCGCGATGGACGCCTCCAACCTCCTCAAGCCGGCGCTGGCGCGCGGCGAATTGCACTGCATTGGCGCGACCACGCTCGATGAGTACCAGAAACACGTCGAGAAGGACGCGGCGCTGGCGCGGCGCTTCCAGCCGATCTACGTCAGCGAGCCGTCGGTCGAGGATACGATCTCGATCCTGCGCGGCCTGAAGGACAAGTACGAGCAGCACCACGGTGTGCGGATCACGGATTCCGCGCTGGTCGCGTCCGCCACGCTGTCGAACCGCTACATCACCGATCGCTTCCTGCCCGACAAGGCCATCGACCTGATGGACGAGGCGGCTGCGCGGCTGAAGATGCAGGTCGATTCCAAGCCGGAAGAGCTCGATTCGCTTGATCGCGAAATCATCCGGCTGAAGATCGAGCAGGAGGCGCTGAAGAAGGAAAGCGATCCCGGCTCCAAGACCCGCCTGCAGGCGCTGGAAAAGGAGCTCGCCGAGCTCGAGGAAAAGTCGGCGGCGTTGACCGCGCGCTGGAGCGCGGAGAAGAACAAGCTCTCGAACGCCCAGAAGCTGAAGAGCGAGCTGGACACCTTGCGCGTCGAACTTGCCAACGCGCAGCGGCGCGGCGAATTCCAGCGCGCCGGCGAGCTTGCCTATGGCAGGATTCCGGAGCTGGAAAAGCGGCTGGCGGACATCGAGGCGAGGGAGAATGCCGGCGAGATGCTGGAGGAGGCGGTCACCGCCAACCACATCGCGCAGGTCGTCTCGCGCTGGACCGGCGTGCCGGTCGACAAGATGCTTGAAGGCGAGAAGGAAAAGCTCCTGAAGATGGAGGAGGCGATCGGCAAGCGCGTCGTCGGCCAGGCCGAGGCTGTGCATGCGGTGTCGACCGCGGTACGGCGTTCGCGCGCCGGCCTGCAGGACCCGAACCGGCCGATGGGCTCGTTCATGTTCCTGGGCCCCACCGGCGTCGGCAAGACCGAGCTGACCAAGGCGCTGGCGGAGTATCTGTTCAATGACGAGACCGCGATGGTCCGCCTCGACATGTCCGAGTACATGGAGAAGCACTCGGTTGCGCGGCTGATCGGTGCACCTCCGGGCTATGTCGGCTACGAGGAGGGCGGCTCGCTGACCGAAGCGGTTCGGCGCCGGCCCTACCAGGTGGTGCTGTTCGACGAGATCGAAAAGGCCCATCCGGACGTCTTCAACGTCCTGCTGCAGGTGCTCGATGACGGCCGCCTGACCGACGGCCAGGGCCGCACAGTCGACTTCCGCAACACGCTGATCATCATGACCTCGAACCTCGGTTCGGAGTTCCTGGTGAACCAGCCGGAGGGCGAGGACACTTCCGCCGTGCGCGAGCAGGTGATGGGAATGGTGCGGGCGCATTTCCGCCCCGAGTTCCTCAACCGCGTCGACGAGATCATCCTGTTCCATCGCCTGCAGAAGAGCGAGATGGGCCGGATCGTCGAAATCCAGTTCGCCCGCCTGCAGAAGCTGCTCGAGGAGCGCAAGATCACGCTCACGCTGGACGCCGCGGCGCGCGACTGGCTCGCCGCCAAGGGCTGGGATCCCGCTTACGGCGCCCGTCCGCTGAAACGCGTGATCCAGCGCAACCTGCAGGATCCATTGGCCGAGATGATCCTCGCCGGCGAGATCAAGGACGGCGACCATGTCGCAATCTCCGCGGAAGGCAATGTGCTGACCTTCAACGGTAAGGCGCCGCGGACGGCGGAAATAACCCCGTTCGAGGCGCCGGTCCCCAAGCGCAAGCTGAACTGATCGGCGGAACGCAAGATCTGACGACGTGCCCCGGACAGGCCTCGCTGTCCGGGGCACTTACCGCTGGGGTGGGATCATCCGGCGGGCGAGGCAGAACCTGGGGCAGGACCGGCGTCGTTGCCGTCGTCTTCGCCGTCCTCCAAGTCGGAAAGAATATCCACCAGCTCCCGCACCCGGCCGTGCGCCAGCGGCCGGCCGTCATTCATCATCGGCTCGTCGTTGGCGAGCCAAGCCTGGGCCTCCGCCAGTTCGTCGACGGTGGCGCCGGTTCCGATGATCTGGGCAATCGTCACGTCATCGGCCCCGCTGACGGCCCGGGTGACGTCTTCGCGCGTCAGTGGTCTCATAAGCTCCCTCTCTCCTGAATGATCGCCGCCCGTTCACCCCGGGCGGCGATCAAGAAGCTTATCGGCTTGTCGTCAGGCGAGGCGGATTCTGCGACATCAACCAGAGTTCGATCGCCGCCAGCACGGCAACCGCTATGCCGACGATGACGTGGACCGTCATCGCTGCGCTGTCTCCCTGGAAACCCAGAACCCATGGGGCGATCAGTGTCCACAGTCCAACGATCAGGTTTAGCCACTCTTCCCAGACCGCGAAGGCGGCGAGGGCTGCCACCGCCAGCACTGCGATCACGATGCCGGCCACATAGGCGTTTTGCGAAGCCGGTCCGGCGTCGAAACCGACGATCCAGGGCGAAAAGAACAGAAACGCACCGAGGATCAGGTTTGCGACGTCGCAGAACTTTGCGTTCGTCCAGTTGTCCATGACATCCTCCATCAAACCCTGCCCCCGTGCCCGATAGAACCGGAAGTCAGCCCCGGAGGTTCCTTTGATTGCCCGAAAACCGATTGAATCGGGGCCGCGCTGGGGCGTCGAGGGGTCCGAGGAGAGAGGAAAAACGGCGGAGGCGGCACTCTCCGGGCCGATTTCCCGGGACGTTACCGGTTGCTGACCTGTAGCGGCCCGCCGGTGGCGTCGGAGATTCGCGTCGCGGCGCCGCCGCGGCCGCTCATCATTCCGTCGAGCCGGTCGCGCTCCTTCTCGAAGCCCGCCAGCACCGTGCCTTCGAGCGAGCGGCCGCGCGGCAGCTTCACGCGCATCGGATCGACAAAGCGGCCGTTGACCAGGATTTCGTAGTGGAGATGCGGACCGGTCGACAGGCCGGTCGAGCCGACAAAGCCGATCACCTGGCCCTGCCGCACCTTCTTGCCGACCTCCATGCCTTTGGCGAAGGCGGACATGTGGCCATAGGCGGTCTCGTATCCGTTGGCGTGCTTGATGCGGATATACTTGCCGTAGCCGCCTTCGGGGCCGATTCTCTCGATCGCGCCATTGCCGGAGGCGAAGATCGGCGTGCCGTAGGAGCTCGCCCAGTCGACGCCGGTGTGCATCTTGACGTAGCCGAGGATCGGGTGGCGGCGGCCGCCGAAGCCGGAACGCATGATCGCGTTGGTGATGGGCTTGCGGACCAGGAACTTCTTCGCGCTCTTGCCGGTCTCGTCATAGTAGTCGACGACGCCGTCGTCCGGGCTCTGGAACCGGTAATACTTCTTCGTCTCGCCGCTGACGGTGAGCGAGGCGAACAGCACCTCGTGCCTGTCGGTGGCCGCAGTGCCCTCATCCTCGCCGGCGTAGAACACGTCGAACGAGTCGCCCGGCTGCGCCTTGCGCTGGAAGTCGACGTCGTAGGAATAGATGCGGATCATGTCCTCGATGACGGGCGACGGCACCTTGTTGCGCAGTGCGGTCTCGTAGATGCTCTGGTAAAGCCTGACGCCGCTGCCGTCATCCTCATCGTCGTCGTCGTCGTTGCTCTTGCTGTCGGTGGCATCGGCGATGGTGTTCATGCTCTGCACGTCGACCGCGACATACTTGCCGAGGTCGGACAGCGCGGCGACGGCTTCGATCATCGTCTCGTTGGCGACGATCACACGATAGGGCTGCAGGCGCGCACCGGGGCTCGAGGGCGCCATCAGGATGCGCAGTTTCTCGCCTTCCTTCAGTCCGCCATCGCGGCCGCGGATGCCGAGCGTGGCGGCGATCGCCTTGGCTTCTTCCTGCGTCGCGCCCTGCTCGCGCAGCACCGAGACGACCGTATCGCCTTTCCTGACGACGTGAACGCGCTCGCCGTTCGGCATGCCGCCGGTGATCTGTTCCTTGGTCTTCGGCAGAAGCGTGACGTTCTCGGGAACCACGCGGGTCTCGAAACCGGCGTAGGGATCCGGCGCGGTGCCCTCGGTGGCGTAGGCCAGTTTCAGGTCGGATTGCTGCGCGCCGCTGACGTCCGCCGCGGCATTGGCGAGCGCTGCGTAGCGCACTCCGCCACCATGGCCGCGCCAGTTCGCCGCGTCGCGCACCCGCATCAGGATATCGTCGAGGGCAACCACGGCGGCGATCCTGGCCTTGGGCAGGACCGTCGTCAGGTCCTTGGTCACGAAGGAAACCTCGGCATCCGGTTCGACTGCGTCGGGATTGTTGGGATCTTCGGCGGCGGGCTGCGGGGCGGTGCCGACATCGGTCAACAGGCGCTGGGCGTTGAAGGCCGGGATCTTGGAAGAAAGATAGCTGGTCGTCATCGACAGATTGCCGGAGATGCGGATGAAGGGCCGTACCCGCATGACATCGCGACTGCCCACGCGGGCCACCGTCGAGACGCGCACGATGCTGCGCGAGGCGGTGGACTCGCTGGGCGGCGGCAGGCGATCGGCCTTGTGCAGTGCGACAGAGCGGTCGTTGGCGCCAAATGCGCCGCGCAGCGCGCTCTCGACCCGCTCAGGCATCTTGGCGAATGTCATTTCGCCGTCGAGCGACGCAAAAACGGCGCCGCCGATCAGGGCAGCGCCGCACAAGCCAGTCAGAATCGTGCCGCTGAACCACTGGACCGAGACGCGACGGCGGTCGATGACGGCGGCTTCGGAACCATCCACCGAAAGCGGCGGCTCATGACCGAGATCGATGATCCCGGTCTCGCGCCCATACCCGCCCCCGCGTGACGTTCTTTGGTTCAACCGATCGTCCCCCGATCCAGCGACATCCGCGGAAGCCTTTGTTGAACCTCGTTGCGATCTCGCCCTCTGGAGGGGGAGTATCGAACTGGGCACGAGCACCATTGTCCGGAAGTCAAAGGCCTTCAGGCCGGCCGGTTACGAACAACTAGGCTGCTAAGGTCTCTCGATGTCTCTCGACGGCCCGGCAAGGCGGCGATCCCCACAGGAACTGCCCTTTCCAAGACCCAACAAAACCGCCGGCACCCCCACTGGCAGCCGACGATTCAACGCATATTTATACGCCAGAACGGCGCAGGATTGTGGCTCAAGTACGGCGCAAAGTCCCGAAAAATCGGTACTTATTCGCCTCGAAAGATTTCTGCGATCCGTGCGACGATTTGTTGACAACGCCCGTTGACAACGCCGATCGGGCGGGCTTATAAACCGACCACTGAGCGCGGCGCGGTTTTGGCCTTCGGCCAAGACACGTTTTCGTGCCCCGTGATGCTCCTCACTTTGATGAGTGAATGAACAGCCGATAGTCGTCGGTTGTCATTTGGCGTCGAATGAGTCGCCACGGAACTCCCTGAGGGGAGAGGGATCCCAGGATCCCGGGCTGTTTGACAAGTGAAGATGAAGAAAGAGAAACGTGGACGGCGGAGTCCTTGCGGGTCTCGATTCTGGAAAACCTCGGTTTTCCCGAACGGGACCGGACGAAAGACTTCGGCGGTACACGTTTTGAATAAGGTAACACCATGGCCTCTTCATTGAGGTCAGTTCGTCAGCGATGTGAATCGCGGGCGATTGATGGTGGGACCTCGTCAAACGTTGTGATCAGCCGGCTCAAAGTTTCAAGTCCAACTTGAGAGTTTGATCCTGGCTCAGAGCGAACGCTGGCGGCAGGCTTAACACATGCAAGTCGAGCGGGCGTAGCAATACGTCAGCGGCAGACGGGTGAGTAACGCGTGGGAACGTACCTTTTGGTTCGGAA
>NZ_JACRAW010000049.1 GCF_016213215.1 Bradyrhizobium sp.
ACCGCGGCGGCGATGCGCGGCCGCAGCTCCTCCAGTTGCTCCCAGAGCCCGCGCAGCTTTTGCAAGTGGTCGGCAATGCCAGGCAGTTCGACGGCTTGCAGGGTCTGCAACGCCTGACTGTAGGTCCTGGCTCCCGCTGTGCGCAATTCTGCGATTCCAGCCGCGTTCTTCTCCGAGGCGGCAGATGCTGCCGCCAGATAGCTGAGCGTCTCCCCTCGTTCAAGGCGGAACGCGACAAGCGCCGTCGTCAGATCCCGGCTGGCAAATGCCAGAGAGACGATGCGATTGCTGTCGGAATGGCGGCTCACCGCCTCTTTTAAACTATAGGCGCAGATCAATACCAGCACGAGACCAAGCGAGCCGACGACGGCTCCGAGGACTCGCGCAACCGACGGTTGCTTTTTCATGGAAGGGGCTCACCAAGAACGGTGCCGACTCGCGGCGTCACTACTATTCAAGCGCAAGAAAATGAGATTTGACTTAAGATTCCGCCGTTCTCTGCTGGTCTCGAGAGGCTAGTAGTAGGGAAGCGCTTCGCAACCTGCCCTAGAATTAGGCAGCGGCGCCAGATGTACCAGAGTCGCCGGCATCAGCAGGAGTTCGGGGCCGCAGCAGCCGCGCGCAGGCAATCCCCAGCGCGACCATAATCACCGCGCTCACCAGCAACGCCGGCACCTTGCCCGCATGCTGCAGCCCGAAGCCATAGGCGATTGGACCGACGGTCTGGCCCATGAAGAAGAAGAACGAATGCAGCGACAGCGCGGTGGCGCGCGCCTCTACCGACAATTCGCTGGCGAAGACCTGCAGGCAGCCGTGGGCCATGTAGAAGCCCCAGCCCATGATCAGGAGATTGAGCGTCTGGATTTCCCAGCGCGGGCCGAAGGCGATCGCGGCGAGCTGCGAGCCGACCAGCGCCATCCCCGCAATCATCATGCCGTTGATACCGAGGCGCGGCAGCAGCCGCGACACCGTCACGGCATAGAGGAGCCCACCAACGGCAAATCCCGCGATGACGATGCCGGCAACGGACAGCGAGGTTTGGCCGAGGTCGAAGAGGAGCGCGGCGACAAAGGGAAAGAGGCCGAGCACGCAGCAGCCCTCGATGAATACGGCCGAGTAGCAAATGGGCGCGTTCGGGTTGGTGAAGATCGTGCGATAGCCGGTCCTTAGCGCCGACAAGCTCGTCTTTGGCGGGTTCTTCAACTCGGCACCGCGGAAGCCCGCCGCGACCGCAACCGATGCCACAACCGCGAGCGCCCCAAGCACGGCGAGCACGGTGCGCCAGCCGAAGAAGTCGCCGATCAGACCGGCGACGGACGCACCGAGGAGATTGCCGGCCATGGAACCGGCGAGCGTTCGGCCGATCGCGACCTGCCGCCTTTCGGTTGCGACGAGATCGGAGGTCAGGCTCAGCGCGACCGGGAATACGCCGCCGGAGCCGATGCCGGCGAGAATGCGACTTGCGAAGAGCACTGAATATGAAGTCGACAGCGCGCCAAGGATGTTGGCAAGTCCCAGGATCGCCAGACAGCCGACCATCAGACGCGCCTTGCCGAACAGATCGGCTGCCCCGCCGATCAGCGGCTGGACGATCGCATAGGTGAAGGCGTAGGCCGCGGCAAACCCCGCGGCGGTGGCGATATTGACGGCGAAGTCCTCCGCAACATGCGGCAGCACCGGATCGAGCGCGCGTGTCGACAGGCTCGCGGCAAAGCTCGCGAGAGTAATCACGTTGATCGCCTGCGGCAGGCGTTCGCGCGCCGACACCTTCTGGTGCATCAGCGCGTCACGTTCATGTCTGGACTGATGTCAGGATTCTTGGCAATCGCGTCGAAGGCCATCAGCCGACGGATCAGGCCTTCGAACTCGCGCAGCGGCACCATGTTCGGTCCGTCGGACGGAGCGTGATCCGGATCGGGATGGGTCTCGATGAACACGCCGGCAACGCCGACCGCGACCGCCGCACGCGCAAGCACGGAAACGAATTCGCGTTCACCGCCGGAGGAAGTCCCCTTCCCGCCCGGCTGCTGCACCGAATGGGTAGCATCGAAGATCACGGGCGCGCCGGTGGTGCGGGCAAGGATCGGCAGCGCACGCATGTCGGAGACCAGCGTATTGTAACCGAAGGAGACGCCGCGCTCGGTCACCAGCACGTTGCGATTTCCTGAGCCGGTGATCTTGGCGACGACGTTCGCCATGTCCCAGGGCGCCAGGAACTGGCCCTTCTTCACGTTGACCACCTTGCCGGTCGCCGCCGCGGCGAGCAGCAGATCGGTTTGCCGGCACAGGAAGGCGGGAATCTGCAGGACGTCCACCGCCTGCGCGACTTCCGCGCATTGCGATGCCTCGTGCACGTCGGTCAGGACGGGAAGCCCCAGCGAAGAGCGGATCTCGGCAAAGATCGGCAGCGACTGCATCAACCCGATCCCGCGCGCGGCCGAGACGCTGGTGCGATTGGCCTTGTCGAAGGACGTCTTGTACACGAGCCCGACCTTGAGCCGGGCTGCGATCTCCTTCAGCGCGGAGGCGACTTCCAGCGCATGGGCCCTGCTCTCGAGCTGACACGGACCGGCGATAATCGAGATCGGCAACTCGTTGCCGAACCGGACCGATCCGACCGTCACGACCGGCGCTGTTGATTTCTCTGCGCTCAACGTATCATCCTCGCTTCGCCGGTGACCATAACGGCCGACCCCACCGGATCAACCCTATTCGGCCGGCGCAGGCGAATATCAGGGTTGCGCGTCAGCCGCGAGCCGCCCCGGCACGCTCACTTCACCGAGGAGAACGCGGTCGGACTCAGGAACTGGCTGACGATGTTTTCGACGATCTGGCCATCCGCCTCGGTCCTGGCGCGCGCCTCGATCCATTCCGGATCGGTCTGGAAGGAGGTCCACTTCTTCTCGCGGTCCGCCATGGAATCCCAGGCCAGGAGGTAGGTGAGTTCCTGGTTGGAGGCGCCAACGAGCGTCGTGAAGAACCCGGCCTGCCTGATCCCGTGCTTCTCGAACAGCTTGAGCGTGATCGTCTCGAAGCGCTTGAGCAGCGCCGGCAGCCGCCCCGGCACGCAGCGATAGACGCGCATCTCGTAGATCATCGGACTTCACTCCCTGCTCTGTTGTTTTTCGTTTTGCTGTTCTTGCGGTCGCAGGCGAGATTTGTCGCAACAAATGCTGCGTTCGTCAAAGCCGGTCGGCGCGACGGCATCACACCAGCCGGCTCTGCACCACCGCGGCCTGGATGAAAGACGCAAACAGAGGATGCGGCTCGAACGGCCGGGACTTCAGTTCGGGATGGAATTGCACCCCGATGAACCAGGGGTGATCTTCGTATTCCACGATCTCCGGCAGCACGCCGTCGGGTGACATGCCCGAGAATTTCAGCCCGTGCTGCTCGAGCCGGTCCTTGTAGGCAGTGTTGACCTCGTAACGGTGGCGATGGCGCTCGGAGATTTCCGTGGCGCCGCCATAGACATCCGAGACGCGGCTGCCGCGTTTGAGGATCGCGGGGTAAGCGCCGAGCCGCATGGTGCCGCCGAGATCGCCGCTCTTCGACCGGCGCTCGAGTTCGTTGCCGCGCAGCCATTCCGTCATCAGGCCGACCAGAGGCTCCTTGGTCGGACCGAACTCGGTGGAGTTCGCTTCCGTGATGCCGACGAGATTTCGCGCCGCTTCGATCACGGCCATCTGCATGCCGAAGCAGATGCCGAAGTAAGGCACGTCCCGTTCGCGCGCGAACTGCGCCGCGCGGATCTTGCCCTCGGCGCCGCGCTGACCGAATCCGCCCGGCACGAGAATGCCGTTGACGTGCTCGAGGAACGGCGCGGGATCCTCTTTCTCGAAGATCTCGCTCTCGATCCAGTCGAGATTGACCTTCACCTTGTTGGCGATGCCGCCGTGCGACAGCGCCTCGATCAGCGACTTGTACGCATCCTTCATGCCGGTGTACTTGCCGACAATGGCGATGGTGACATTGCCTTCGGGATTGCGGACCCGCTCGTTGATGTCGTTCCAGCTCTGCAGGGCCGGCGGAATGCGCGCCTCGATGCCGAACGCCGCCAGCACCTCGTCGTCGAGACCCGCGGCGTGATAGGCCTCGGGAACCGCATAGATGTTGTCGGCGTCGCGCGCCTCGATGACCGCGCTTTCCCGCACGTTGCAGAACAGCCCCAGCTTGCGCCGCTCCTCCTTCGGAATCGGACGGTCGGTGCGGCACAGCAGAATGTCGGGCTGGATGCCGATCGAGCGCAGCTCCTTCACCGAATGCTGGGTAGGCTTGGTCTTCAGTTCGCCCGCGCTCGGGATGAACGGCAGCAGCGTGAGATGGATGTAGATGACGTGGTCGCGCGGCAGCTCATTCTTGATCTGACGGATCGCCTCGAAGAACGGCAGACCCTCGATGTCGCCGACAGTACCGCCGATTTCAACCAGCACGAAATCGTAGCCGTCGTTGCCGTCGATGATGAAATCCTTGATGGCATTGGTGACGTGCGGCACCACCTGAATGGTCGCGCCGAGATAGTCGCCGCGCCGCTCCTTGGCGAGGATGTCCTGGTAGATGCGCCCGGTCGTGATGTTGTCGGCCTTGCTGGCCGGCCGTCCGGTGAAGCGCTCGTAATGGCCGAGATCGAGATCGGTCTCCGCGCCGTCGTCCGTCACGAACACTTCGCCGTGCTGGTACGGCGACATCGTCCCGGGATCGACGTTGAGATAGGGATCGAGCTTGCGAAGCCGGACCTTGTAGCCTCTGGCCTGCAGGAGCGCACCCAGTGCCGCTGAAGCCAGACCCTTTCCGAGCGAGGAAACCACGCCGCCGGTGATGAAGATGTACCGCGCCATGGGACTTAACCTTTAATCCCCCGAAGCCGATTCGCCAAAGCGATTCGTGTCCCCCGACCAATAATTTGCGGGGTTGTGGGTGAGGCGAAAATCAGAAGTTTGCCAGAGACTTAATGGCGACTGTTGATGCAGGGCGGAAGACGCTGCCCTGCATGGCAACCCTGCTTTAACTGCGAGTTCATTGCGAGCGCGGCGCCTGCGGCCCCGCCGGCGCCTGATTCTGCTGCTGCTGCTCGTCGGCCTTCTTCAGCGTATCGAGGATGCCGCCGGACGTCGGCGGCGCCACCGGCGTCCCGCCTCCGACCGGCTGCTGCGAAGCCGGCTGGCTGCTGATGATGGAAGCGGGCTTGCGCTCGTAACCCGCATACCACGACAGGAACAGGCTGGTGATGAAAAAGCAAACGGCGAGGACCGCCGTGGTCCGCGTCAACAGGTTGGCCGTGCCACGGCTCGACATGAAGCCCGCGCCTCCACCCATGCCAAGGCCGCCGCCTTCGGATTTCTGCAGCAGCACGGCGCCGATCATCACGGAGACGATCATGAGGTGGATAACGATAACGACAGTCTGCATGATTACCTTCCATCGCAAGCGGCAAGCGCCGGTTCCACCCCGGCTGCATCCGTACCTTGCGAGTCTTCCTGAAGTCGGGCGGGTGTTACACGATTGGACCGGGTATTGTCACCCCCCGGAAGCATCAGGGCGTCAGCTAGGGACAACCCCTCGCAATTGCAAGGAAGTCGGCCGCCTTCAGGCTGGCGCCGCCCACCAGCGCGCCGTTGACGTTGGCAACCGCCATCAGTTCGGCCGCATTCGAGGGCTTGACCGAGCCGCCATAGAGGATGCGCATCCTGGCCCCCTCACCGTCGAACCGGCTGATTAATATTTCCCGGATAAAGCCGTGAATCTGCTCGACATCCCCGGCCGTCGGAGTGACGCCGGTACCGATCGCCCAAACCGGCTCATAGGCCACCACGAGGTTGTCGGCCCGCGAGCCCTCGGGCAGCGACAGGTTGAGCTGGCCGCGGCAGATGTCCAGGGTCTGGCCTGCGTCCCGCTGATGCTGGGTCTCTCCGATACAGACGATCGCGGTGAGACCGGCCCTCCATGCCGCCTGGGCCTTCTGCTTGACGAGAACGTCGCTTTCGCCGTGATCGGCGCGGCGCTCGGAATGACCGACAATGATGGATCTTGCACCGGCATCGGCGAGCATTTCGGCCGAGATGTCGCCGGTATGGGCGCCGGACGCCTTGGGGTGACAATCCTGGGCCCCGACGGTGAGGATCTTGGCGGCGCGCGCCCTGTCCGCAAAGGCCACAACGAGGGTCGCGGGCGGACAGACCAGGAGATCGGCCTTCCCCGCCACCTCGGGAGCGCCGGCGAGCATGGCCTCGAACTCGGTCAGCGACGCCTTGAGGCCGTTCATTTTCCAGTTGCCGGCGATCAGCGGTCGAATGGCATCAGTCATGGCAAAAATCCAGCAAGATAGGTTCGGAGCATGCGCTAGCAGAGCCCAGCCCGCAGTTCCAGCGTCGGGGCGTTAACCGCTTCACTTGGTCCCGGGTCCGACCGGCTCCGCTGGTCGGTGCGAGGTTGCGGGAGAATAGCCGCCACTTTATGATGCTTTATCAATCCGGTGACGCCCCTTTGCGGAATCCGCTTTAAGGCGCGCCCGGTTCCCTCCTGCCTAAAAAGTTGGACCCCAATGCTTCGAGGAATACGCAAGGCCTCATCAAACTGGCTCGGCAAGACCGTCATGACCGTCGTGATGGGCGTATTGATCGTCAGTTTCGGCGTCTGGGGCATTGGCGACATTTTCCGCGGCTTTGGACAGTCGACGGTGGCCACGGTCGGCCGTACCGAGATCTCGCTGAACGAATTCCGTCAGCTTTATACCGACAGGCTGCAGCAGATCGGGCGCCAGTTCGGCCGGCCGCTGACGATGGATCAGGCCCGCGCCTTCGGGCTTGACCGCCAGGTACTGCAGCAGACCATTGCGGAAGCGGCGCTCGATGAAGAGACACGGCGGCTCGGGCTCGGCCAATCCGACGAGGACATCAGGCGCGCAATTCTCAACGATCCGAACTTCAAGGGTCTCGGCGGCACCTTCGACGCGCAGCGCTTCCAGGCCGTCATCCGGCAATTCGGCTACACCGAGCAGCGATACGTCGCCGAGCAGCGGCGCGTGTTGCTACGCCGGCAACTCGTGAGCAGCCTCTCTGCCGGTCTCGAGCCGCCCAAGTCCATGATCGAGGTGTTCACCCGCTTTCAGAACGAGCAGCGCTCGATCGAATACATGAAGCTGGGGCCCGCCCAGGCCGGAACGATCGACCCGCCCTCCCCGGAAACACTGGCGACCTATTTCGAGGACCATAAGGCGCAGTTCCGCGCACCGGAATACCGCAAGATCGCCTTCGCCGTGATCACGCCCGAAGAACTCGGCAAATGGGCCGAGGTCTCCGACGAGGATGCGAAAAAGCTCTTCGAGCAGACCAAGGACAAGCTCGGGACGCCGGAAAAGCGCCAGGTCCAGCAGATGGTGTTTCCGAACGTGGAAGAAGCCCAGGCGGCGCGCAACCGCGTCACAAGCGGCTCGTCATTCGACGATCTCGTCAAGGAACGTGGCCTCAAGTCGGCCGACGTCGATCTCGGCCTCGTGCCGAAATCGGCGATCCTTGACCCCGCGGTCGCTGATGCCGCGTTCTCGCTTGCCTCCGGCGAAGTGAGCCAGCCGGTGCAAGGCCGCTTCGGCGTGGCTCTGGTCAGGGTGGACAAGATCGAACCCGGTGCTGAGGCCAACTACACCAACCTCGCGCCCGAGTTGAAGAAGCAGATCGCCACCGAACGTGCCCGCAACCAGGTGGCGACATTGCGCGACAAGATGGAAGACGAGCGCGGCGGCGGTGCGAGTGTCGTGGAAGCTGCCCAGAAGCTCGGCCTCACCCCCGTCACGATCGATGCCGTCGACCGTTCGGGACGATTGCCCAACGGACAAACGGCCAGCAACATCCCGCCCGGCCTCGACGTGGTGTCGCAGGCTTTCAGCAGCGACGTCGGCGTCGACAACGACTCGATCTCGTTCCGCGGCGGTTATGTCTGGTATGAAGTGCTGGGCATCACGCCCTCGCGCGAGCGCAATATCGACGAAGTCCGGGACCAGGTCGAGACGCGCTGGCGTGACGACCAGATCGCGAGCCGGCTGCGTGCGAAGGCGACCGAAATCGTGCAGAAGATCGAGCAAGGCGGCAAGCTTCCAGACGAAGCCGGCGGCATCGGCGTCAAGGTTGAAGCCGCGACCGGCTTCAAGCGCGATGGCGCGCCGGCCGGCGTGCCTTCCAGCACGGTCGCCGCGGCATTCCGTACCGCCAAGGACGGCGTCGGCCAAAGCTCGGCGGACGGCAACGAATGGATCATCTTCCGGGTGACCGACGTCATCGATCCACCGGTCGACTTTGCTTCCGACGCGATCAAGCGGCTGAAGGAGCAGCTGGACCGCTCGCTGACAGACGAACAGATTGCCGAATACGTTGCCAAGCTTGAGAAGGACATTGGAACGACGATCAATCAGGCCGCCTTCGCGCAGGCAACAGGCGCAAACCAGTAGACCCGAAAGCACGCGATGAACGACCTGAAATCGATTATTGGAAAAGTCGCGACCGGCGCCAGCCTGTCGCGCGATGAGGCGGCAGGCGCCTTCGATGCCATGATGTCCGGCGAGGCGACCCCTTCGCAGATGGGCGGGCTCCTGATGGCGCTGAGGGTACGGGGCGAAACGGTGGACGAGATTACCGGAGCGGTGTCCGCCATGCGCGCC
The DNA here is from genome assembly GCF_016213215.1 of Bradyrhizobium sp. Taxonomy (GTDB): domain Bacteria; phylum Pseudomonadota; class Alphaproteobacteria; order Rhizobiales; family Xanthobacteraceae; genus Bradyrhizobium. The sequence goes on from NZ_JACRAW010000049.1 coordinate 8,651, forward strand.
AAGATGCTGCGCGTCACGGCACCGCCCGACGCAGTCGACATCGTCGGCACCGGCGGGGACGGCTCTGGCTCGGTGAACGTATCGACCTGCGCGGCCTTCATCGTCGCGGGGGCCGGCGTGCCGGTCGCCAAGCACGGCAACCGCGCACTGTCCTCGCGCTCGGGCGCGGCCGACGTGCTGGCCTCGCTGGGCGTGAAGATCGATCTTAGACCCGAGCAGGTCGGACGCTGCGTGGAGGAATGCGGCATCGGCTTCATGTTCGCGCCGGCGCATCATCCGGCGATGAAGAACGTCGGTCCGACCCGCGTAGAACTCGCCACCCGCACCATCTTCAACCTTCTGGGTCCGCTGTCCAATCCGGCCGGCGTGAAGCGGCAGATGGTCGGCGTCTTCTCCCGCCAATGGGTGCAGCCGCTGGCGCAGGTGCTGAAGAACCTCGGATCGGACTCCGTGTGGGTGGTGCATGGTTCGGACGGACTGGACGAGCTCACCCTCACCGGCCCTACCTTCGTTGCCGCGCTCGAGAACGGCGCCATCCGCACCTTCGAGGTCAGCCCCGAACAGGCCGGCCTGCCCCGCTGCGGGCACGACGGACTGAAGGGCGGCGACGCCGATGCCAACGCGATCGCGTTGCAGAGCGTGCTTGACGGGATGCCGAGCCCATACCGCGACATCGCCCTGCTGAACGCGGCGGCCGCGCTGATCGTGGCCGGCCTCGCCAGCGATCTGAAGGAAGGCGTTGCGCTCGGCACCCGTTCGGTCGACAGCGGCGCGGCGGCAGGTAAGCTGAAGCACCTGATCGCGGTCTCCAACAGCTGATGCCGGAAGGGCGCGCATGTCGGATATCCTGACGCGAATCGAGGCCTACAAGCGCGAAGAGATCGCGGCAGCCAAGCGCGAGCATCCGCTCTCGTCCCTCGAAGCGCGGGCAAAGGCGGCGCCCCCGCCGCGCGGCTTCGTGCGGGCGATCCGGCAGAAGCACGCCAATGGCGATTACGCGCTGATTGCGGAGATCAAGAAGGCCTCTCCGTCGAAGGGGCTGATCCGGGCCGATTTCGATCCGCCGCTCCTCGCCATGGCCTACGAGGCGGGCGGTGCCGCCTGTCTGTCCGTGTTGACCGACACCCCTTCCTTCCAGGGCCATCTCGATTTCATGGTGGCGGCGCGCGCGGCGACTTCGCTCCCGGTGCTGCGCAAGGATTTCATGTTCGACACCTACCAGGTGGTGGAAGGCCGCGCCCACGGCGCCGACTGCATCCTGATCATCATGGCCGCGCTCGACCACGGCGCGGCAAGCGATATCGAACAGGCCGCACTTTCCTACGGCATGGACGTGCTGATCGAGATCCACGACCGTGCCGAGCTCGACCGCGCCTTGAAGCTGCGCTCGCCGATGATCGGCATCAACAACCGCAACCTGCGCACCTTCGAGACCACGCTTGCGACCAGCGAAGCCCTCGCTCCGCTGGTTCCGCGCGATCGCCTGCTGGTCGGCGAAAGCGGCATCTTCACGAGCGCCGATCTCGCGAGGCTCTCGCGGGTCGGCATCTCGACCTTCCTGGTCGGCGAGAGCCTGATGCGGCAGCCCGATGTCGCCGCAGCAACGCGCGCGCTGCTGTCGCGTGAAGACGCCGGCCGCGCGACGGGGCACGCCCTGACATGACGCGCAAATCCCCCCAGACCGAGCCCGCCCTCACCCACATTGACGCCGGTGGCGAGGCGCGCATGGTCGACGTGTCGGAAAAGCCCGCCACGGAGCGCACCGCGACCGCCGAAGGGCGCGTCGTGATGAGCAATTCAACACTGGACCTGATCCTGTCGGGCAATGCCAAGAAAGGCGACGTGCTTGGCGCCGCCCGCATTGCCGGCATCATGGCCGCCAAGCGCACTTCGGAGCTGATCCCGCTGTGCCATCCACTGGCGCTCTCGAAGGTCGTCGTCGACATCGAGCCTGACGCGACAATACCGGGTTGCATCGTCCAGGCAACCGTGAAGGTCACCGGACCGACGGGCGTGGAGATGGAGGCGCTGACGGCGGTATCCGTCGCCTGTCTCACCATCTACGACATGATCAAAGCCGTCGAGCGAGGCGTACGCATCGAGGGCATTCGCCTCCTTGAGAAGAAGGGCGGAAAGTCAGGTCACTACCGCGCCTGATCGATTCGGATCCGCAACGTCGCCCGAACCGATCGCTCGCGCAACGGGCTCGGCACAACAGTACTGCTGACCAGGCGCGCCCAGCACGCGGGCCCACGCCCTGGTGTCATTCAGTTCGGCAACGCCGACTTGCGAGCCGGTCGAACGCCCGCATTCACCGTCACACCGCGCAGGAAGCCGAAGGCGGTGTGCAGTGCCTTGTCGTCCTTTTCGTCCGGCGGAACATAGGATTGCGAGCCGGTCTGCTCATCGCCGCCGGAACCGGACAGGTGACCTCGCATCGATGCTTCACCCATGGTATCGGTCCGGCCCTTGAGCTCGTCCGGCACGTCCTGCAACACCTCGATGTCGGGCGCGATGCCCTGGGCCTGAATCGATCGTCCGGAGGGCGTGTAGTAGCGCGCCGTGGTCAGCGCCAGCGCACCCTTGCGGGTGCCGAGCGGGATGACGGTCTGCACCGAACCCTTGCCGAAGGAACGAGTCCCGATCAGCGTGGCGCGCTGATGATCGTGCAGCGCGCCCGCCACGATCTCGGAAGCCGAGGCCGAGCCGCCATTGATCAGCACGACCACCGGCTTGCCCTTGGTGAGATCGCCGCCATGCGCGGTAAAGCGCTGCGTCTCTTCCGGATTGCGACCGCGCGTCGAGACGACTTCGCCGCGCGCCAGGAAAGTGCTGGAGACCGAGACCGCCTGATCGAGCAGTCCGCCCGGATTGTTGCGGAGGTCCACGACATAGCCGGCAAGCTTCTCCGCCGGAAGCTGCCTGGAGATCTCACCAATTGCCTTGTGCAGCCCCTCGGTTGTCTGCTCGTTGAACGAAGTGACGCGGATGTAGCCGATGTCGCCCTCGGTGCGATAGCGCACCGGCTTCACATGGATGATTTCGCGGGTGATCGTGACGTCGAACGGATCCTTGCCCTTGCGCACGATCGTGAGCCTGGTCTTGGTGTTGACGGGGCCCTTCATCTTGGCGACGGCCTGCTCAAGCGTGAGCCCCTGAACCGCCTCGCCGTCGATCTTGCTGATCAGATCGCCCGATAACAGGCCGGCCTTCGCCGCAGGCGTTTCGTCGATCGGCGCGACGACCTTGACGAGGCCATCCTCCATGGTGACCTCGATTCCGAGACCGCCGAACTTGCCGGTGGTCGTCTCCTGCATTTCGCGCCAGGCTTTCTCGTTCATATAGCGCGAATGCGGATCGAGCGAGGTAATCATCCCGGTGATCGCGCCTTCGATCAGCTTGGGGTCCTCGGGCTTCTCGACGTAGTCGACCCTCACCCGCTCGAATACCTCGCCGAACAGATTGAGTTGCGAATAGGCATCCGCGCCCGCCGCTTTCGCCACTGCAGCCAAATGCCCGCCCTGCGGGGTGGTCGCCAGAAAGGTCAGACACGCTCCCGTGAGCGCGCCGAGTGGGAAAAGCAGAATCTTCCGCATGAATGGCGAGCCTTCTGGTTGTTAATTGATTGTTACTTGGGATGCCGATGCAAATGGCGATCCGAAAAGCATGTCACAATAGCTTTCTGTTTTCTTCAAGGCCGAGTTGTTTCTTCGAGGCCGACTTGCCAGGTGGAGGGCCGCGTGCCGAACCCGCGCCTGTGCCGTGTACCAAGCCACCAGCCGAATTGCGGTGGAACGTTGCGGAAGGGCGCTTCAACGCCCAACTTGAGGGCCGCATCCATCGGCCAATTCGGATTGTTGAGGATCTCGCGTCCGACCGCGATCAGGTCCGCTTGTCCGCTGCGCAGGATCCGCTCGGCCTGATCGCCGTGGATGATCAATCCAACGGCCATGGTCATGATGTCGGCGTGACCTCGGACATATTCCGCCAGCGGCACCTGATAATTGTATTTGATTTCCTGGCCCAGGATCGGCGCGACGTCGGTGATGCCGCCGGACGAGCAATCGATCACATCGACGCCCTTGGCCTTCAGGATCTTCGCAAGTCGGGCGCTTTGCTCCGGCCCCCAGCCCGCATTGTCCTCCACCGACAAGCGGACGAACAGCGGCTTGTCGTCAGGCCACTGGACCCGAACGGCCTCGGTGATCTCGATCAAGAAGCGCATCCGGTTCAATTCGGATCCACCATATTCGTCGGTGCGCTGGTTCGCGCGTTCGGACAGAAATTCGTGCACGAGGTAGCCGTGGGCACCGTGCAACTCGAGAACATCGAACCCGGCCTCGCGCGCCCGCCGCGCCGCCTCGCCCCAAGCCAGCACGAGGTCCTTGATTTCCTGCCGCTCCATCGCGCGCGGCACCGGCCACTTCTCGCTGTGGGCAATCGCGCTGGGCGCCACCGGTGTCCACGCGTCCCAGTCGTCGATGTCGGGCGTTCGTGGCAGCGGCCCGTCGCCCTCCCAGGGCCGCCTTGCGCGCGCCTTGCGGCCGGAATGGCCGAGCTGAATGCCGGCGGCCGCGTTCTGCTCCTTGATGAATTTTGCCAGCCGCCGCAGCGGCTCGATGAACCCGTCGTCCCAGATCCCGAGATCGCCCACCGTGCCGCAGCCGCGCCGCTCGACCTTGGTGGATTCGACGATCACAAGGCCGGCGCCGCCGGCCGCAAACTTGCCGGCGTTCATCAGGTGCCAGTCCGTCGGGAAGCCCTTCACCGCGGAGTATTGGTGCATCGGCGGCACCACGATCCGGTTGCGCAAGGTCAGGTCCCGGATCGTCAGCGGCGAAAACAGCAGGATTGCGGACATGACGTTCCCTCGAAGCGCACGCGTTCTGGACGGGATCCCCTGACGATATACGGACCGCGAGGCGCGGCATAGCCGGCGATCCTCGGCAAGACCGCCCGGAAGCCATGCAATTTAGGGATAGTATCGGGTCGCCGGACGCGATAGGCGATGGAAAAGCCGCATCACATTTCGGGAGGGAAGAATGAACGAGACGCCCCGCATCCAGCCATCCAGGAATGTCGAACTCGGCGCCAGCGACGAGCCGTTCCAGAACCTGCACGAATTCATCCGGAAAGCGCGGGCCAATCTCAACCAGAATGCCTGGGACTATATCATCGGCGCCACGGAGACCGAGACCACCCTGCGCCGCAACCGGATGGCGCTTGACGAGATTGCGTTCCGGCCGCGCGTCCTGCGCGACGTCCGGCACGTTGATGCCTCTGTCGAGAAGCTCGGTCGCAAATTGCGCCTGCCGGTGGTGCTGGCACCGGTCGGTGCGCTGGAGATCTTTGATCCCGCGGGAGCCGCTGCCGTCGCGCGCGCGGCCGGCAGGTTTGGCGCGGCGCACATGTTGAGCTCTGTTTCCGAGCCCGGCCTGGAGAAGGTCGCGCAAGCCGCGCCGGACGCATTGCGCTTCTACCAGCTCTATGTTCGCGGCGACGATGATTTTGTCGAGGAGGTCGTCAGCCGCGCGGTCGCGAACAAATATGCCGGCTTCTGCCTGACGGTCGATACCGCCCATTACAGCCGCCGTGAACGTGACATCGCCAAGCGGTACGTTCGCGAGAGCCGGCTGCGCGCCACTGGCGGCGATTACCAGAAGGGTCTCAATTGGCGTACGGTCAAGCTGATCAAGGACAGGTTCAACATACCCCTGATCATCAAGGGCATCGCCACCGCGGAAGACGCGCTGCTCGCGCTCGACCATGGCGTGGACTGGATCTACGTCTCCAACCACGGCGGACGGCAGCTCGATCACGGACGCGGCGCGATGCATGTGTTGCCGGAGATCGTCGACGCGGTGAAAGGCCGGGCCAGGATCATCGTCGACGGCAGTTTCTGCCGTGGCACGGACGTCGTGAAGGCGATCGCTTCCGGCGCCGATCTTGTCGGCATCGGCCGCCTGCAATGCTGGGCGCTGGCGGCAGCCGGTGAAGCCGGCGTCGAGCGAATGCTGGAGCTGCTCGAGGACGAGGTGATCCGGTGCCTCGGCCTGCTCGGCGCGACTTCATTCGCGGAGGTCGACAGAACCTTCCTGCATCCGGCGGCGGCGACCAACCTGCCGGACGTATTCAGCGCGTTCCCGCTGCTCGATGTCGAGCCCTATCGCTACTAGAGGGTGTTCGTGGACGCGATGACCTTTCCCAGTTTCACCCCCGGCGCGGCCGATGCGCTGCTGTTCGATCTCGGCCACGTCGTGCTCAACGTCGATTTCGAAAAGGCGATCGTGTGCTGGGCCGGCCATGCGGGCTGCGAGCCGGCAGCGATCGTCTCGCGCTTCGTGCGTGACGAGGCCTACCAGCACCACGAGACCGGCACGATCAGCGACGAGGCCTATTTTGACTCGTTGCGCGCTTCGCTCGGGATCTCGATCACGCACGAGCAGTTCCTGGAAGGCTGGAACGCGATCTTCGCCGGTGAAATGCCGGATATCGCATCCCTGCTCGCGCGCGCGGCCAGGCGCCTGCCGCTCTACGCCTTTTCCAACACCAACCGGCCGCATGTTGAGTATTTCTCCAAGGAATATGCCGACCTGCTCAGCCATTTCCGCGAGCTGTTCCTGTCCTCGACCATGGGGCTTCGCAAGCCGGATGCCGAGGCCTACGATCACGTGGTGAAAGCGATCGGCGTGCCGGCGCAGCGCATCGTGTTCTTCGACGATCTTGCCGAGAACGTCCGGGGCGCCCGCGCCCGCGGACTGACCGCGGTTCACGTCACCTCCTCCGCCGACATTGCCAACGCGCTGAGCGCGCTCGGCATCTAGGCGGCTTGATCACCCGCCTGCGCGGAATGGCCATCACCGCGCGTTTTGCCTCCAGGCCCGCACTCGGCTAGAAGGCAACCGCGATGTCTGGTCGAGCCGTTCGCTAGTCAAGGAGTTCGCCGTGGCCCTCATGCCGGTTGCCGACGCACTTGCCGCAGTCATTGCGGGCGCCGAGCCGTTGCCGGAAGAACTGGCGGCGCTGGATGAAGCCTGGCACCGCGTGCTGGCGCGCGACGTCGCTGCGCTGCGTACGCAGCCGCCGCAGGCCATGTCCGCGATGGACGGCTATGCGGTGCGCTTCGAGGATGCGGCACGAGCCAACACCCGGCTGAAGGTCATCGGCGAAGTGGCCGCCGGCCGGCCGTTCGAGGGATCGGTCGGCGCCGGCCAGGCGCTCCGCATCTTCACCGGCGGCGTGATCCCCAAAGGGGCGGACGCGGTGGTGATCCAGGAGGACACCGTCGCCGGTGGTGACGACGTGACCATCACCCAACCGGCGGTCCGGGGCCGGCACATCCGCCCGGCCGGCATCGACTTCCGGGAGGGCGAAGTCCTGCTCAGGAAGGGGACCCTCCTGACCGAACGCGACGTTGCGCTCGCCGCCGGGATGAATCATCCTAACCTTTTCGTGCACCGCCGGCCGAAGGTGGCTCTGCTGGCCACCGGCGACGAGTTGGTCATGCCGGGCAGCGCGGCGGGTCCCGGGCAGATCGTCCACTCAAACGGTTATGCACTGCGTGCCCTCGCCCGCGCCGAGGGGGCCGAGACAATCGATCTCGGGATTGCCGCCGATACCATCGAAGCGACCACCGCGGGTATCCGCGCTGCGCGCGAGTCAGGTGCCGACATCCTGGTCACAAGCGGGGGCGCCTCGGTCGGCGACCATGACATGGTCAAGCCGGCGCTCGAGGCCGAAGGCATCTCGATGACCTTCTGGAAGATCGCCATCCGGCCCGGCAAGCCGATGATGCATGGCCGGCTCGGCGCAATGCGGGTGATCGGACTGCCCGGCAATCCCGTTTCGTCCTACGTCTGTGCCTTCCTGTTCCTGGTGCCGCTGATTCGAGCCCTCTCCGGAAGAACGGCGGTTCACCACCGGCGCGAGACGGCCGTTCTCGGCCGCGACATCGACGCCAACGACGTTCGCGAGGACTACGTTCGCGCGCGCCTGGACCAGCGTTCGGACGGCGCGCTGGTGGCAACGCCGGTCAATCACCAGGACAGCTCGCTGCTCGCGAATCTGGCTGCAGCACAGGCACTCCTCGTCCGGCACCCGCACGCGCCGGCGGCCTCGGCGGGCACGCCGTGCGAGGTGCTGCGGCTGCCCATCTGAACGCGTCTGGCGACGAGTTCCAGAACTTCCTCGCGTTCACCCTAAATTAAATGATTGCGGAACACATATCGAACATATAGTGTCCGTTCATGATTTGTTTCGAGTATTTGGCAGTCTGAGTGGGACCTAGCTGAATCCGATGTCGCGGAATCGAAGCGACACCAACGTTGAGGATCTGGTCGAGATGTTAACACGCAAGCAATACGAGCTCCTGCGCTTCATCAGCGAGCGTCTGAAGGAATCGGGCGTGCCGCCCTCCTTCGACGAGATGAAGGATGCGCTCGATCTGCGGTCGAAGTCCGGGATTCACCGGCTGATCACTGCCCTGGAGGAGCGCGGCTTTATCCGCCGCCTGCCCAATCGCGCCCGTGCCATCGAGGTGATCAAGCTGCCCGAGTTGGCGGCGGCCGGCAGCCGCCGCGGCTTCACCCCCAGCGTCATCGAAGGCAATCTCGGCAAGGGGAGATCGAGCGCCGACGAAGGCGAGCGCCCCGTGGCTGTACCGGTGATGGGCCGCATCGCCGCCGGTACGCCGATCGAGGCCCTGCAGACGCGCAGCCACACCATCAGCGTGCCGCCCGACATGCTCGGCCCCGGCGAACACTATGCGCTCGAAGTCCGCGGCGATTCCATGGTCGATGCCGGTATCCTCGACGGGGATACGGTGCTGGTCCAGCGCAACGAGACGGCAAACACCGGCGACATCGTCGTGGCGCTGATTGACGACGAGGAGGCGACGCTGAAGCGGTTCCGCCGCCGCGGCGCTTCGATCGCGCTCGAGCCTGCCAACACTGCCTATGAGGTTCGCATCCTGCCCCCCAACCGGGTGAAGATCCAGGGCCGGCTGATCGGGCTCTATCGCAAGTACTGAGGAACGCCGCGGCACGCCAGAGATGGCACGCCAGAGATGAAGGCTGCACGGGGCGATCCCGCCTCGGCAACCTGTCGTCGCCGCGAAACGTCACGAAAGCGAACCAAGTAAGACTCGCTACCGCTTACTTTGTTCCAAAAAATACGACCCGCATCGAAAAAGATATTGTGATGGCCCTGCGCGCGCGAGAGCCGCAGATTTGCCCATAACCAAGCAAAATCTTTGAAGCTCACCCTGATAGAGACCTGCGTCTCGGGGGCGTTGGTCGCTATCTCTTATACGAGGAGCACCTCCGATGTGTGATTATAGCCTGCACGCCGTTGCTTCCCGCCCCGCCCAAGTGGGCGAGACACTTGTCACCACGACCTTCCGCGGCACATCGACACGCGGCTTTGCCTCGGAAAACGATCCTGCAGTGGCCGTCTGTCTCCTGCCGGGCACCGAATTGGCCTTCACCGAGAACGTTCGCTACGACAACCGCTGGATCTGGACCAGGACGGTCAACTCCCGCGTCGGCAAGTTCGGCAAGATCGATCCGCACGTTCCCGACCGCCACCATGACGCGATCGAGTTTCCGGACGGACACTCCGTGCTGGTGACCCAGCTGGTCGAAGGACAGCGCGCCACCGTGCTCCAGTTGCCCGTAACCCAGCCGGTAAGCGAACCGAAGAAGCAGCCGGCCGCCCGGACGCAGGGCACGACGACGTCACTGCCGATCGGCTGACCGTGTCATAATCGCCGCGGCTCTGGGCAAGAGCCTCCGGCTTAATCCTCGGCCTGCAGGTCGGCTTCCGGCGGCGTTGCGTCCTTGTCGCGCGGAATGGCCGGCCGCGGTGCGAGTCGGTTTTCCAAGTCGCTATCGCCGGCGGCTGCCGGCGACCAGGGTCGGTTTGCGCCCTTGGGTTTGACGCTCTTCAGCGAAAACTCCGATCCGTTCCGTGTCAACGCCAGCGCGCCCTGACGCTGCATTCGCTCGCGATTGACGACGGCAGCAGCGCAGTCCGGCTGGACCTGCCGGGCAGCCACCACGAGCACCGCGCGGCTGCAATCGTCGGCGACCGCCTCGGAACGCAGCGCCAGTGCGACGAATGCGCCGTCGGCCATCGGCGCCACGCAGCCCGCGTCGTCGCAGGAGACGCCCGCGCCGAGCGAGGAATCGCCGACCAGCCGCGAGTCCGCATCCGCGGCCAGCCATTCCTTCACGAGGAACGCATCCTTGGTGGTGTGCATCAGGTGCAGGCGCCCGTCCCTGCCCCGGACAGCGACGTTGTGGCCGTCAGCGGAGACCAGCACGTCCGGCTGCTTCACCTGCAGTGCCCACGCCACCGCAAAGGCGAGCACCGCCGCGCCCGACCAGCGCAGCGGGGTCCGCAGCAGGCCCAACAGGATGATGCCAACGCTGGCCGCGATCAGTGGAGCGATACCGAACGCTGCAATGCGCCCCACCGCGCCGGGAAGCGCGGCCACCCAGCGCGCAACCGCGACCATCCAGTCGATGCCAAGTCCCATCAGCCACCAGAAAACGCCATCGAGGCCGAACGGCGTGGCGACCAGTCCCATCAGCCCCGCCGGCATCACCATGGCCGAGACCACCGGCATCGCGGCAAGATTGGCAAGCGCGCCGTAGGGCGTGACGCGATGAAAGTGGAATGCGGCATAGGGCGTGGTCGCAAGTCCGGCAACGAGAGAGGCAAGCAGCAGCATGACGATCTCCCGTCCGCCCCACAGCGCGATGCGCGCGGTCGTGGAATGATCGGGCGAAGCGAACAGGCGCGGCATGCCGACCTGCACCAGCGCGACAAGACCGAGTGTCGCCGCAAACGACATCTGGAAGCTCGGGTGCACCAACGCTTCCGGAGCTATCGCCAGCACGATCAGCGCGGCAACCGCAAGGGTGCGGAACGTAATGGCCCTGCGATCGACCATCACCGCGATCAGCACCACGGCCGTCATGAAAAACGATCTTTGCGTCGCGACCTCGGCGCCGGACAACAGCAAATAGAACCCGGCCGCAACGAGGGCCGCCGCCGCCGACCACTTCTTGATCGGAGCACTCACCGCGAGCCCCGGCACCAGCGCCAGCAGCGCCCGCACGGCAAAGAACACGACACCGGCAACTACCGCCATGTGATAGCCGGAGATCGAGAGCACGTGGCCGAGACCGGAGATGAACATCGCATCGTTGACGGGCGCGGAGATCGCGTCGCGCCGTCCGGTGAGCAGCGCGGTCGCAATCGCGCGGTTGTCGCCTTCGAGCGTTGCGCGGATGCGGGCATCGATCGCATCGCGCAGACCCTGCATGAACGCGGCATAGCGCAGCGTCAGGGCGCGCTCGGCCGGCGGCGCTGCGGTCGTGATCGCGCCCATGACGAAACCGGAGGCCCCGATGGCCTGAAAATACATGTCGCGGCCGAAATCGTAGCTGCCGGGCCGCACCGGCGCGAGCGGCGGCAACAAGCGCGCCTTCAGCTGCACGAAACTGCCGACCGCCGGCGCTGTACCTTTGCGGACCGAGAGCCGCACACGATCAAGCCTCAGGTCTCCCCGGCCGGCCTCCATGTGGGTAACGCGCAGGACGAAGCGATCGGTGCGCTCACGAATGTCGCGGGTCTCGACAAAGCCGGACAGGGATACCGAGTAGAGCGGCCGTGACAGCACTGTATGCGTGACGCGGGCGGCTCTGAAGGTCGCCGTTGCAAACCCCGCCGCCACGGCGGCAATCATCACCGCGAGCGGAAACAGCCTCTGCCGCCGCAGCAGGAAGGCCGCGACACAGAGCGCAATCGCCGTGATGACGGTGACCGCAAGGACCGGCTCGTGATCGGCGGCAAAATACAGCGCGATGCCGCTGCCGAAGGCGACCGGTACCCAAGGCAACAGGCGACCCGCTCCGGCTTCAGCCCGCGCCCAGCCGCGCAGGCGCTCGACGAGGCTGGACCAGGCGTCAAGGCCTGCCGGCGCAAGACCGCCGGCCTGTGCCGTCCTGCCCGGCGGCCACGTGCCCGCTACTCCCTGCGCCCGGCGCGGCGGCCTGCCCGGCTCTGCCATTCGGCTCTACACCCTGCGATCCCTCAGGCATCCCAAGGCTACCGGAAGCTGTGGGGCGTCGGATAGGAGAACGGATGCAGAATGGTGTGACAGGGCGGCGGTACCGGCTCTCTCTGTCCATGGTCACCGCCACATCGGCATTGGCGGACAGCCGCATCCTGCCACCTTCGACTGGGGGCAATAGGCCGCGTCGGGTACCCCTGGCGGCCTAGTGGTAAGCGTAGGGGCTCCATCCCTTATCGACCTCGACAGGCTGCCTGAAGTTTCCCGGACCGGGTGGGCTGTCAGTTTGGGTCCACTCGAGCGACTTCGATCGCCACGGGTTGCTTGCGACCATCTGCCCGCGGAATGCCGAATGGATCCAGCCGACGATCATGAGCAGTGTGCCAATCGCCGTAATGAAGGCGCCGAGCGTTGCAACGCGATGAAGGGATTCGAACTGCGAAAACAGCGCGTAATTCCAGTACCGCCGCGGCATGCCTTCAATGCCGATGATCAAGAGCGGCCAGAACGTCATCTGCGTGCCGAGCATCGTCAACCAGAAAGCAATTTTGGCCGTGCGCGTGTCGGCAGTGCGTCCCGTCATTTTCGGAAACCAATGATAGACGGACGCAAACAGGGCAAAGGCCGCCATCAAGGCCATGATGAAATGGAAATGCGCATGGACGAAGGTCGTTTCCGACAGGTGCACCGTCAACGACGTGATGCCAAGCGGAATGCCAGTAAGCCCTCCGACAAGAATCAGAAACAGGCACGCCACGGCGTACCACATCGATACGTTGTAGGTGATGGCTCCCCTCCACATCGTACCCCACAGAGAGATCATCACCAGCCCGACGGGGATGGAGATCATCATCGTCGTCACCATCATTGCGATGCGTATCCAGTCCGGCATCCCGGCGATGTAGAGATGATGAATCCATACGTCGCTACTCATGACGATGATTGGAATGATGCCGCCCCAAACCACGATCCTGTAATTGAACACGCGGTTCTTGGCCTGCGTGGCAACGATGTCGAACAGAAGCCCGATCGCGGGCAGGAAGATCACGTAGACGGCAGGGTGGCCGTAGAACCAGAACAGGTTCTGATAGAGCAGGACGTCACCGCCCCGCGCCGAGTCGAAAAAGCCAGTACCGGCGTATTTGTCGAACAGAAGCAACGTCACGGCTGCCGCGAGCACCGGGACGAAGACGAGTTGAATGATGAACGCGGCGAACGTGGACCAGACGAAGATGTTCAGCTGATGCCAGCCGATCCCCGGCGCCCGCATGAAGATGATGGTGACGAGAAAGTTGACTGCGCTGAGCAGTGACGAAAAGCCGATCAGATACACCGTGAAGACGTAAAGCGAGGTGTTGGCCGTCGTGGTTATGGAATACGGTGGATAGCCGGTCCACATGACGTCGGGCTTGTCGGCGACGACGAATGTCAGCAGGGCAATCACAATGGCGGCCCAGAACAACCAAAGCGACAGCGCATTCAGACGCGGAAAGGCCACGTCACGGGCCCCGATCATCAGTGGCACCAGATAGTTCGCTGCGAATCCGGTGAGCCCCGGAATCAGGAATGCAAGGATCATCGCGGCGCCGTGAAAATACAGCGCGGCATTATAGGCGGCGCCCGTTGACAGCGTCCTGGCCAAGTCGAGGACGAAGTAATTGATCACGCCCGACTCGCCCGGCGCCATCTGTTCAATACGAATGCCAAGCGCCAGGATACCTGCGACGACGAACGACGCGAGGGAGCCGATGAGGTAGAGGATCGCGATCCGCTTATGATCGATGGTGAAGAGCCATTCGAAAATGGCTGTGCCCGTCGACATATTCACGACGGGATTCCGAAATGTTACCGACATGTTGCCCCTCGACCGTCGGATCCAACGGTGTCACCCTGATGATCGCAAAACGGGACCATCACGCCGCGTGACTTCGAACGCCTCTTAATCACCGATCTCCACGTGCCAAGTCAAACAACAAGGCCTCGCGGTGGATGCGCGGCGGCGACCGGCTATATCTCTCCGTGCATGTCACCACCACGTCGGCATGGCGGAAAGCCGCAAACCGGTGACCCGCTACCGCTCGATCAGCGGCGTGTACGACGAAACGTGGTGGCTCGCGATCTTCCAGTCGCCGTCCTCGCGGACAATCGTCCAGGTAATCTTGACCGAAAGGGCCGACGCCTCGCCGTCCAGGAAAAATGACGCCTTGCCGGCCATGTTGATCAGTTCGGAGCTGACTTTCGCAATCCGGACGTCGCCGAACTGGACGCTCGGCGTCTCCCAACGCGGCAGCCCATTGAAATAAGCCGCAATGCTCTTGCGCCCACGATAGAGGTTCGGGTTCGATCCGAAGAAGAACGCCTCTCTGGAATAGAGCGAAGCAAGCGCCTCGGCATCAAGCTTGCGGAAACCTGCCGACCACTTCCCAATGATCCCGTACACGATCTCGTCCGCGTGGCTAGGCATCACGATGATTCCGTCGACGATTGCACCGCAGGCCGCCTAGCCCTTGCCGACCTCCTTGGCGAAGGTATCGCGCAGACCGATCGTGCGGTTGAACACCGGACGTTCGGGCGTAAAGGCCCTGTCGCGGACGAAATAGCCCTGGCGCTCGAACTGCATCGGTTCGTTCGAACTGCCCTCGACGATCGAAGGTTCGACCCGCGCATCGCGCAGGACTTCGAGCGACTCGGGGTTGAGGTCGGCGGCAAAGTTCGCGGCGCTCGGGCTGGGATTGGCAAAGAGCTGGTTGTATACGCGGACCTCCGCGACACGCGACTGCGCCGCCGGCACCCAGTGCATGGTCGCCTTGACCTTGCGGCCGTCGGGCGCGTTGCCGCCCCTGGTCGCGGGATCGTAGGTGCAGCGCACCTCGACCACCTCACCGGCCGCGTTCTTGATCGCTTCGCGGCACTTGATGAAATAGGCATAGCGCAGCCGCACTTCGGTGCCCGGCGACAGGCGGAAGAACTTCTTCGGCGGATTCTCCATGAAGTCGTCCCGCTCGATATAAAGCTCCCGGCCGAAGGCGATCTTCCGCGTGCCCGCCGACGGATCGTCGGGATGGTTGACCGCCTCGAGCTCCTCGACCTGCCCTTCCGGGTAATTCTCGATCACAACCTTCAGCGGCCGCAGCACCGCCATGCGCCGCTGCGCCGTACGGTTGAGTTCCTCGCGAATGCAGAATTCGAGCATGCCGACGTCGACGACCGAGTTGGCCTTGGCGACGCCGATGCGCTTGACGAATTCGCGGATCGCCGCCGGCGGCACACCACGGCGCTTCAATCCGGCCATGGTCGGCATGCGCGGGTCGTCCCATCCGGCAACATGCCCATCCCGCACCAGCTGGGTCAGCACGCGCTTCGACAGCAGCGTATAGGTCAGATTGAGGCGCGCGAATTCGTACTGACGCGGGCGCGAGGGGACCGGCAGCTTCTCGATCAGCCAGTCATAGAGCGGACGGTGATCCTCGAATTCCAGCGTGCAGATCGAATGGGTGACGCCCTCGATCGCGTCCGACTGACCGTGCGCGTAGTCGTAACTCGGATAGATGCACCACTTGTTGCCGGTACGCGGATGATGCGCGTGAAGAATGCGGTAGAGCACCGGGTCGCGCAGGTTGATGTTGCCGGAGGCCATATCGATCTTGGCCCGCAGCACGCGCGCGCCGTTGGGGAATTCGCCGGCCCTCATCCGCCGGAACAGGTCGAGGTTTTCCTCGACCGAGCGGTCGCGGAAAGGCGAGTTCTTGCCGGGCTCGGTCAGCGTGCCGCGGGTGGCGCGGATCTCCTCCTGCGACTGGTCGTCGACATAGGCGAGACTGCCGCGGATGAGACCTTCGGCCCATTCGTACAGGCGCTCGAAATAGTCCGAGGCGTAGAATACGTTCTTGCCCCAGTCGAAGCCAAGCCAGTGCACATCCGCCTGGATGGAGTCGATGTATTCCTGCTCCTCCTTGGTCGGATTGGTATCGTCAAATCGCAGATTGCAGTGGCCGCCAAATTCCTGGGCGATGCCGAAATTGAGCGCAATCGACTTGGCATGGCCGATATGCAGATAACCGTTCGGCTCCGGGGGGAACCGGGTCACGATCTCCTTGTATCTGCCTGCATCGAGATCGGCCTGGACGATGTCACGAATGAAATCGCGCCCCGCCTCCGCCACTACCGGTTCTGTGCTCATTCCTGAATCCTGTGAGGAAACCTGCGGCCCTTCTGCCAAATTCGCGCCCGCACGCCAAGCCCTGCGCCAACGGCGGTCAAAGTCCGGCAATCCTGGCACGCACCCGGTCTGCAAACGCTATCCGGGACGCCGGCGTTGAGCGGTCCATGTCGTAATGCGCCAAATAGAACGACTCAACGTGCGGTCCGCACATTGGCTTCAGGGCGCGAAACAGCACCTTGCGGCCAGGATCCTGCATGACGATGCGGGTCAGCCACCACGGCGAGCCGTAGGTCGTCACGACCCCGAACAAGCGGATGTTGGTGAGCAGTGGCTTGATGCGCCCGCCTCCCGTCTCGTGGGCAAACGCGGTTCCGGGCGCCCAGACGCGGTCGAAATATCCCTTGAGCATGGCGGGCATCGAAAACCACCAATGCGGGAAGCAAAAAATGATGCCGTCCGCTCGCCGCAGAAAGCCAACAAGGCGCGCCACCGCATCCTCCGCATATGGCCCCTGGTAATAGCTGCGCCGCTCCCCCTCGGTCATCGCCGGGGAAAATTCCTCACGGTAAAGATCGGTCGCGATCACCTCGTGGCGGTGCTCGAGCGTCTCGACGATGGTTCGGAACAGCGCATGGTTGTAGCTGTCCACAAGCGGATGGCTATGAACGACCTGGATTAGCATTAGCAAAATCTCCCGAGCCTATGATACACGGTCGCCCGTCAAGCTCACATCGGTTACTTGCTATCGAATGACCACGTCTCAAGTCATCACGCGCTTTGCCCCCTCGCCGACCGGCTTTCTCCACATCGGAGGCGCCCGAACGGCGCTGTTCAACTGGCTCTATGCGCGCAAGCACGGCGGCAAGATGTTGCTGCGTATTGAGGACACAGACCGGGAACGTTCCACCAAGGAAGCCATCGACGCCATCCTGGACGGCCTGAAATGGCTTGAGCTCAACTGGGACGACGATGTGATCTACCAGTTCAGCCGGGCCGCGCGCCACCGCGAGGTGGCCGAGCAACTGCTGGCGGAAGGCAAGGCCTACCGGTGCTATGCCACGCCGGACGAGCTCGCCGCCATGCGCGAGAAGGCCCGCGCCGAGGGCCGCACCCGCCTCTACGACGGCATGTGGCGGGATCGCGCTCCCTCGGAGGCGCCCACCGGCATGAAGCCCACCATCCGGCTGAAGGCCCCCCAGACCGGCGAGACCGTGATCGAGGACCAGGTGCAGGGCCGCGTGGTCTGGCAGAACGAAAACCTGGACGATCTTGTCCTGCTCCGCGGCGACGGCACGCCCACCTACATGCTCGCGGTGGTGGTCGACGATCACGACATGGGCGTCACCCACATCATCCGGGGCGACGACCACCTGATCAACGCTGCGCGCCAGAAGCAGATCTACGACGCGCTGGGCTGGTCGCTTCCGAGCATGTCGCATATCCCGCTGATCCACGGGCCCGACGGATCGAAGCTGTCCAAGCGGCACGGCGCGCTCGGTGTCGACGCCTACCGCGCCATGGGATATCTGCCCTCAGCGCTGCGCAACTACCTGGTTCGGCTCGGCTGGAGCCATGGCGACCAGGAGATCTTCTCGACCGAAGAGATGATCGCGGCCTTCGATCTTTCGGGTGTCGGCCGCGCCGCTGCGCGGTTCGATTTCGCCAAGCTGGAAAACCTCAACGGCCACTACATCCGGCACACCGACGATCGATCGCTCGTGAAAATGTTCGAGGACGTGCTGGATCACGTTCCGGGCCGTGCCGCGCTCAAGGCAAGGCTGAACGACACGACGCGTGCGCAATTGCTCAAGGCCATGCCGAGCCTGAAGGAACGTGCGAAAACCCTGATCGAGCTGATCGACGGTTCCAACTTCCTGTTCGCCGATCGGCCGATCGAGCTCGACCCGAAAGCCGCAGCGATCCTCACCCTGGAAAATCGCCAGCTGATCGGCCGGCTCAAGCAGGCGCTGGCGACGGTGGAGCCGTGGACCGCCGGAAGCACCGAATCCGCGATGCGTGCATTTTCAGAGGCCAACAACCTCAAGCTCGGCGCGGTCGCCCAGCCCCTCCGGGCGGCGGTGACCGGACGCACCACCTCGCCCGGGATTTTCGAGGTTCTGGATGTGCTTGGCCGCGACGAGAGCCTTGCCAGGCTTGACGATCAGACTACTACCTAAGTTGCCCCGGGCTGGGGCCATCTTGCAGCGCACAGTGCAATAATATACGCATAAAACCGGAACCTTCAGAATAATCCGGCTTGTCCCGCCTCCTCCAAGCTGGGCAGGGTCCGGCCTGTTTACACACGATTTCATCGGGGATTTACGATGGACGCATCCAACAAGAAGACCGCAACGCTGACGGTCGGAAACAAGAACTTTGATCTCCCGATCTACAGCGGCAGCATCGGGCCGGACGTGATCGACATCGGCAAGCTCTATGCGCAGTCCGGCCTGTTCACTTACGATCCGGGCTTTACCTCAACCGCCAGTTGCCAATCGAAGATCACCTATATCGACGGCGATGCGGGCGTGCTGGAATACCGCGGCTATCCGATCGAGCAACTCGCCGAAAACGGCGACTTCCTCGAGACCTGCTACCTTCTCCTTTACGGGGAGCTTCCGACCGCCGCTCAGAAGAAGGACTTCGATTATCGTGTCATCCATCACACGATGATCCATGAACAGATGGCCCGCTTCTTCCAGGGCTTCCGTCGCGACGCCCATCCGATGGCGGTCATGGTAGCCTCGGTCGGCGCGCTCGCCGCGTTCTATCACGACTCCACCGACATCAATGATCCGAAGCAGCGCATGATCGCGTCCATGCGGATGATCGCGAAGATCCCCTCGCTGGCGGCGATGGCCTACAAATACTCGATCGGCCAACCTTTCGTTTATCCGAAGAACTCGCTCAAATTTGCCGAGAACTTCCTGCACATGTGTTTCGCGGTGCCGTGCGAGGAGTACAAGATCAACCCGGTGCTCGCGGACGCGCTCGACAAGATCTTCATCCTCCACGCCGACCACGAGCAGAACGCCTCGACCTCGACGGTGCGCATCGCCGGCTCCTCCGGCGCCAACCCGTTCGCCTGCATCGCGGCCGGCATCGCCTGCCTGTGGGGACCGGCCCATGGCGGCGCCAACGAGGCGGCGCTGAACATGCTTTCCAGCATCGGCACGGTCGACAAGATCCCGGAATTCATCGCCAAGGTGAAAGACAAGAACAGCGATGTCCGCCTGATGGGCTTCGGTCACCGCGTCTACAAGAACTACGATCCGCGCGCCAAGATCATGCAGAAGATGTGTCATGCCGTCTTGAACGAGATCGGCCATGGCAACGATCCGATGCTGAAGGTCGCTATGGAGCTGGAGAGCATCGCGCTCAACGATCAGTACTTCATCGACCGCAAGCTCTATCCGAACGTGGACTTCTATTCGGGCATCACGCTCAAGGCGATGGGCTTCCCGGTCTCGATGTTCACGGTGCTATTCGCGGTTGCCCGCACCGTCGGCTGGATCAGCCAGTGGAGCGAGATGATCGAGGACCCGCACCAGAAGATCGGCCGTCCGCGCCAGCTCTACACCGGCGTCGCCCGCCGCGATTATGTCCCGATCAACAAGCGGGGCTGACACTCTCGTTCGGCGCTGAAACAAAGAGCCGGATGCGCCGAGCATCCGGCTCTTTCGTTTCCTCTTCCAAATCCTCGGGCGATACGGATCCGGACCGACTTCGCCGCGCTTAGCGGTGCCCCTTCCGCATGGTCGCAAGCACGATGTCCGCGGCCCGTACGCTTGGCGGCTGGCCGGTCGACATGACCGCATCGAGCGTTGCGAAAGCCTCGAGCTGCCGCCGGCGTAAGACGGAATGGGCGAGCACTTCGGAAACGGCCTGCGACAGTTTCTCCGGCGTGCAGTCCTCCTGGAGAAACTCGGGGATGACATCCTTGCCGATCACAAGATTGGCCAGGATGACCGATTGCACCCGGATCACCCGCCGCAGGATGACGGCCTCCATCGCGCCGACGCGGTAAGCCGTCACCATGGGAACGCCCGACAGCGCCAACTCGAGCGTCACGGTCCCGGACTTCGCCAGCGCTGCGCGCGCCACCCGGAACGCGGCGCGCTTGTCGTCTTCTCCGACCACAATCCGCGGCTTGACCTGCCAACCCTGTACGCCTTGGCGGACCGCCTGCTCGAGATGCGGCGTGGTCGGGAGCACCGCCTCGAACTCGGAACCGACGGCTCGCAACCGATCCAGCGCGGCGCCGAAGGTCGCAAGATGGTGCCGGATCTCGGAGCGCCGGCTCCCCGGCAACACCAGCAGAACCGGCGGGGATGCATCGCGCCTTCTCTTTTCTTCCTCATTCGGCCGCAGCGAGGAAAGCTGCTCCGTGAGCGGATGGCCGACATAGCTGCAGGCCGGTCCGCGCAGCTTGCGATACTCCTCTGGCTCGAACGGCAACAGCGCCAGCACGTGATCGACATAGGCGCGCATGGCGCGAGCGCGGCCAGGTCGCCAGGCCCAGACCGAGGGCGATACATAGTCGACGACCGGAATCATCGGATCGCGCGCGCGGACACGCCGGGCCACGCGGTGCGTAAAGTCGGGACTGTCGATGATGACAAGCACGTCGGGCGTTTCCTGCATGACCGCATCGGCGGTCTGCCGGATCAGGCGCAGGATTTTCGGCAGTTGCTGCACGACAGTGGCGAAGCCGACAATCGACAGTTCCTCGATGGGAAACAGCGAGACAAGCCCTTCGCGCGCCATGGCGCGCCCGCCGACACCGACAAACTGCACGGCATCGCCGAGGCGCTGCCGGAGCACCTTCATCAGCGCGGCGCCGAGCCGATCGCCGGATTCCTCGGTCGCAATCAGGAACACGCGTCGCGCGATATCGGGAGTTCGGGCCTGCATCAGCCAGGCAAACCGACAACGAAGAGGTGTTTGGCGTCGGCGGCTTCAATCGTGGCCTGCGGCTCGGCGGCGATCGTATTTCCGGCGATCACGGCAATCCCCGCAAGTCCCGCCGCTGCGGCGGCCTCTATGGTGCGCGGCCCGACCGTCGGCAGGTCAAAGCGAAGATCCTGCGTGCTCTTGGGCGCCTTGACCAGCACGCCGCGACCCATTGCAGCACGAATGCGTCCCTCGCCGCGCAAGCGCGCCATCCGCGCCAGGAGCCCGTCGGTGCCTTCGATATCCTCGATGCCGATCACGTGGCCGTCGATGACGACAACCCCCTGGCCGATATCGAACGCACCAAGCGCACGCAGCACCTCCCGGCCCTTGGCGATGTCCGCGTTCGCGGTGGCATCGGGTATTATCCGGGTCAGGCAGCCTTCCGGCACCAGGAGATCGGGAGCCACGTCCCTGATCCCGACCATGCGAAAGCCATCGCGTTCGAGGATGCGACCGATGCTGGACAGCAGATGGTCGTCGCCCCCGCGGAAGGCCGCCCAAACCTGGCCAAGGACACGCACCGTCCCCCAATCGAGCCGGATCTCCGACAGCGCCGGCCGGACCAGGGAGCCGATGAAGACCAGGTCGCGGCATCCTTCGGCGCGAAACAATTTCGTCGCGCGCCCGAGCTGGCCGATGGAAATCCAGTGATGGCGAAAGCGCTCAACGCGCTTGGGATCACAGACGCCGCGCAGCGCGAACAGGACCGGCTCGATGCCCCGAGCACGAAGCGAATCCGCGACAGCAAACGGCATCGCGCCGCCAGCGGCCACCACGCCGACAGGCGATGATATCTGCAAGGCCGCTGTGGTCATGGCTGCGGCGATCCCGTTGTTCAGTTGCGATTACCGCCGTCGGCCGGAAGACACAGCGCGCGGTTGTTCGCGCTATCTATGAAGGTGAGGATCTGTGCGATCGCCGGATCTTCACCCGCCATGGGTTGCACGGCGGCGAGCCGTTCGGCGAACACGCCGGGCCCGTGGAACAGCTTGTCATAGAAGGCCCGGACCATGGCGAGCCGCTCGCGGGTGAACTTGCGCCGCTTCATGCCGATGAGGTTCAGGCCCTCGAGCGCGGCATATTGGCCGTTGACGAGACCGTACGGAATGACGTCTCCGCGCACGCCGCATACACCGCCAACCATGACCTGAGGCCCGATCCGCGTGAACTGGTGCACCGCGGACAAGCCGCCGATGTAGACGTAATCGCCGATCTCGCAGTGGCCGCCGAGCGTCGCCGAGGTCGCGAAGATGACGTCGTTGCCGACGATGCAATCGTGGCCCACATGGCTGTTGTTCATGAAGAAGCCGCGGTCGCCGACCCGCGTCAGTCCGCCGCCCTTGATGGTGCCGACGTTCATTGTCGTGCCCTCACGAATGGTGCAGCCCGAACCGATCTCCAGCCGCGTCGGCTCGCCGCGATAGCTGAGATCCTGCGGAGCGCCGCCGAGCGCGACGAAAGGCGAGATCACGCAGTCATTTGCGATCCTCGTGTGCCCCATGACCTGCACGTGTCCGATCAGCTTGCAGTTATTGCCGATCACGACATTCGGTCCGATCAAGCAATATGGGCCGACCGTGGTGCCCTGGCCGATGACGGCGCCGTCTTCCACCCGCGCGGTGGGGTCGATGCTGCTCATGAAGAAGGTATGATCTTGTGTTGATATCACTGGGTTTTCCGGTGGTTAGCGCGACTTTGCCATCACTGTCCAGTGACGTATGATCTCGGTTGGTTTCAGCGCCACGGGCATCGCTTCCTTTTCCGGGCGAACCCGGGGCTGAATTCGCTCTACGCCAATTCCCTGCGCTCACCATGGTCAGAACTGCCCTCACCATGCTCGTCCACCTGCTGACTGCCCCGATCGTTTCGGAAACGGTCGAGGTCGAAAGGCGCGGCCCTGTCGAGCTGACGAGATTCGAATGCCGGGACATCAACCGCAGCAGTATCGTTCAGCGCGTCTGCTATGACCGGCAGCAGCGGCATCTGCTCGTCGCGACCAAGGGCAGATACAATCAATATTGCAACGTGCCGGCTGACCTGTTCGAAGCCCTGATGGCCGCGCCCTCGATGGGCCAGTTCTTCAACCGAAGTATCAGGGGCGATGATTCGGGTCGCCTCGCTTGCCGGACGCACGATCCGCTCTGATCAAGCGCGCCGAGCCGGCCTGCTCAATCGGTCAGCATCGCGCCGACATCGGCTTCGGCGACAATCGTGCCGTTCACCTTGGCGTCGCCGTGAAACCACCACATGGTCTTGCGCCGGCCGAGCGAGCGCATGTGGTATTCGATCGTGTCCCCGGGCATCACGGGCTTGCGAAACTTGCACTTGTCGATGGTGAGGAAATAGACCGCCTTCGGCTTTTCGGTGCCTTCGACCGACTTGATGCCGATCACGCCGGCGGTCTGCGCCATGGCTTCGATCATCATCACACCCGGATAAACGGGCCGGTCGGGAAAATGGCCGAGGAACGGCGGCTCGTTGAAGGTCACGTTCTTGATGCCGATCCCGCTGTAGTCGGTGCGGATGTTGATTACCCGATCGATCAGCAGCATCGGGTAGCGGTGCGGGAGCGTCTGCAGGATCATGTTGATGTCCACGAGCTCGAACCTGATCGGTGCTTCCTCCATCACTCCTGCCCCTCGCCCTTCGCGCTGGCCGCGCTGTCGCGCACCAGACGCTCCACGGCGACAATTTCCCTGAACCACTGCTTGGTCGGCTTGGCAAAGTGACCACCCCAACGACCGTTCGGCGGGATGTCGTCCTTGACGGCGCTCATGGCCGTCACCTGGGCCCCATCACCGATCTTGAGGTGATTGTTGATCCCCACCTTGGCTCCCAGCGCCACGTTGTCCCCGATGGTCAAGCTGCCCGCCAGCCCGATCTGGGCCGCCAGCAGGCAATGCCGGCCGATGGTCACATTGTGGCCGATCTGAACCTGGTTGTCGATTTTGGTCCCCTCGCCGATCACCGTATCGCGCAGGCTGCCGCGATCGATGGTGGTTCCCGCGCCGATCTCGACTTCGTGCTGGATCAGGACCCGTCCCATCTGCGGGACCTTCAGATGGCCCTCGGGCCCGAAGAAGACGAAGCCATAGCCGTCCTGGCCGATGCTGCAGCCCGGGTGGATGAGCACATTGTTGCCGATCAGCGCGCATTGGATGGCCGTGCGGGCGCCGACGTTGCAGTCCCGGCCGATCTTGACGCCGGGGCCGATCACGGCGCCCACGCCGATCACGGTCCCAGAACCGATCTCCACATCCGGGCCGATCACCGCCAGCGGATCGACGACCACGTCGTCCTCCAGGCGCGCCGAGGGATCGACGATCGCGGAGTTGGAGATGCCTTCATTGCCGACCCAGGATTGCGGACGCAACGCATCACCATGCCATTCACGGGCGAGCTTTACGAACGCGCGGAACGGCTGGGTGACCCTCAGCACGGCGACATGCGCCGGCACCTTGGCCTCAAACCGAGGGCTCACCAGACAGGCGCCTGCCTTGGTCGCGGCAAGCTCGTCGGCATATTTTAGATTGTCGAAAAAGGCCAGATGCATCGGGCCGGCCTCGTCCAGCGAGGCCATTCCCTTGATGACATGATCGGCCCGCGAAGGGTCGACGAGATGCGCCTTCGTCAACGCGGCAATCTCAGCCAGCGTCGACGAAGGCGGCTTTTGGAAAAAGGTCGGCTGCGCCATTCCACCCCGTCGCGGTGCGGCCGGTGAAAAGATCAGAAGGACGTTCCGCCGCCGAACCTGAACTCCTGCACCCGATCGAATTTTCCCTTGCTGAGCGGAACCGCGTAGTCGAACCGCAGCGGTCCGAAAGGCGAAGCCCAGATCAAACCGACACCCACCGATGAGCGTACGGCCCTGCTGTCGTCATACACCAATCCTGTGCAAGTGCCAGGCGTCGCCGGGTTGTTCGTTGGCGTGATACAGCCCGAGTTCGCCGGCGTCGTCACTTCGTTGGTGAAAGCCCAGGTCGTCGGCCCCTGGTAATCGTACAGGCCGCCGGCATCGGCATAGACCGCACCCTTCAGACCCACCTCCCTGGGCAGGAACCAGAACGGCATCTGCAGTTCGAACGACGCACCCCAGTATTTCGTGCCGCCGACCGCATCC
The DNA here is from genome assembly GCF_016213215.1 of Bradyrhizobium sp. Taxonomy (GTDB): domain Bacteria; phylum Pseudomonadota; class Alphaproteobacteria; order Rhizobiales; family Xanthobacteraceae; genus Bradyrhizobium. The sequence goes on from NZ_JACRAW010000049.1 coordinate 33,968, forward strand.
ATTGTACCGTACGGATTCATGTCGCGGGGGCCGATGCCGTTCGGCGCGAAGCCGCGCACCAGATTCGGTCCCATCTGGAAATGGTCGAGCATGCGCAGCTCGGTGTTGCCGATCTTGTTCAGGATGCCACCTTGCAGGTGGATCAAACCGACGATGTCGGAGACCAGCGGGGTGTAGTACTTCGCATCGACCGCACTCTTGAGATAGGAGACGTCGCCGCCGAGGCCGGCGAAGTCCTGCCTGAAGTCGACGAGCAAGCCGTCGGTCGGGTTCTTGTTGTTGTCGAGCGTGTTGTAGGACAGCGAGTAACCGACGGAAGACGTCAGCGTCTTGCCACTCGCCAGCTCCCTGCGCACCGGCAACGAGGCTTCGCCGTCGCTATAGCACCCGAGACCGTTGGTGGAAGCGAGGCTGAGGCCGTTGGCTGCCGCATAGGCCGGGGTCGGATTGAAGAACGGCGAGGTCGGATCGTTGTTACAGTTCTGCAGATTGTACGGCAGCATGAGCTCTTGCTTGTAGATCGAATAGCGCAGCTGCAGTGAAAGGTCTTCGCGCAACTGGAATCCCAGCCGCGGGCTGAAGCCCATCGTCTTGGTACCGTATGAAATATAGCTGTTGGCAAGCTGTTGGCGCTGATACAGGTCCAGTCCCAGCGCGATGCGGTAGTCAAACAGGTACGGCTCGACGAAGGACAGCGAGTAGCCACGCGCATACTGGCCATAGGTGACTGACGCCTTGGCGAACAAGCCGCGGCCAAGCAGGTTGCGCTCGGAGATGCTGACCTCGGCGAGCGCGCCGTCGGTCGTTGAATAGCCGCCCGACACCGAGAAGTCGCCCGTCGACTTCTCTTCGAGATCGACGTTGAGGATCACGCGGTCGCTCGACGAACCGGGCTCAGGGATGATCTTTACGCTCTTGAAGTAGTCGAGGTTCTTCAGCCGGCGCTCGGCGCGATCGACGAGCGCGCGATTGTAGGCATCGCCCTCGGAAATATCGAATTCGCGGCGAATCACGTAGTCGCGCGTGCGGGTGTTGCCGCGGATATTGATTCGCTCGATGTAGGTCCGCGGTCCGTCGTCGATGGCAAATACCACGGAAACGGTATGCGCATCGAAGTTGCGCTCGCCGCGAGGCCGCACCACCGCGAACGCAAAGCCGCGTCGCGAGGCCTCGATCTGCATCTCTTCTACCGACTTCTCGAGCGACTCGACGTTATAGACCGAACCGACGTTGACTCGAGAGTAGCCGCGCAGAAAGTTCGCATCGAAGTTCGGAATGCTCGACTGGAATTCGACCGAGCCGACCCGGTACTGCTGGCCTTCCTCGATCTTGAAGGTGACCAGGAAGCCCTTGCGCTGCGGATCGTACTCGCTTAGCGCCGCCACGACCTGCACGTCGGCGAAGCCATGCTTCAGGTAGAAGCGCCGAATCAGGTCGCGGTCGGCCTCGACGCGGTCCGGATCGTACACGTCGTTATTGCCGAGGAAGCTCAGCAGATTGCTCTCGTGCGTCTTGATGACGTCCTTCAGGCGGTAGTCCGAAAACGCCTGGTTGCCGACGAACTCGATCGACTTGACGCCGGTTTTCGGGCCTTCCTCAATCGTGAAGATGAGATCGACGCGGTTGTTGGGTTGCTCGATGATCTCGGGCGTCACGTGCACGTCGTAGCGACCCGAGCGGCGGTAGATCTCGGCGATGCGCAGCGCGTCCGACTGCACCAAGGGCCGCGAGAAGGTGCCGCGCGGCTTGGACTGGATTTCGCCGGAGAGCTGTTCGTCCTTGACCTTCTTGTTGCCCTCGAAGGCAATGCGGCCGATCACGGCATTTTCGACGACCGACACCACGATCCTGCCGCCGGGCCGGGTGATTCTGACGTCCTGGAACAGGCCGGTCTCGATCAGTGCCTTCAGGCCATCGTCGATGGCAGCCTGGTCGAGGCGACCGCCCGGCCCGGGCTTGAAGTAGGAGCGAATGGTGTCGGCCTCGACGCGCCGGTTCCCCTCCACGACGATCGACTGCGCGGTCTGCGCCGCAGCGGGCACCGACACGAACACCGACCCCAGCGGAGCAACCACCGGCGCGACGGACATGATCAGGGCGGCGAACAAGCCCCCCCGGACTCGCATTCCAAACTTCATGCGCAATGCGCCCTTGTCATTCCAGTGCCGGCTCGACCCCCAAATGTCGAACCGACAGATTCTCATTTCAGATGCCGCTTTTAGCCAATTTCGCCGGAGCAGCAAACGGCAGAAGAGGCAATGATTCCATTTTCGTTCCAAGACGTTGCTCATTAGCAACGTCACAAAAAAGCCGCGTCAGGATGCCGCCAGATGCAGAATGTCGTTGTAGGTCGCAAATACCATCAACATCAGCACTAACCCCAGCCCGATTCGGAAACCCATTTCCTGCGCCCGCTCCGACAGCGGACGGCCCCGTACCGCTTCCACTGCGTAGAACAAAAGGTGGCCGCCATCGAGCAGCGGTACCGGGAACAGGTTCAAGAGCCCGATCGATATCGACAATACCGCCGCAAGGTGGATCAGGGCCGTCAAACCGATGGTGGCGACCTGACCCGATATCTGGGCGATCCGCAACGGCCCACCAACCTGGTCGGCCGCCTCGCGGCCGGTAAAGACCCCGCCGATGTAGGCGAAGGTGCGGTCCACCACGAACCAGGTTTCCTTCACGCCCAGCCACATAGCCGTCGCCGGATCGACCCGCTCCGTGACGACGTCGCCGGCCGCGGTCTGCCGAGTGATGCCGAGCACGCCGAGGCGATGAGCATTGCCGAACGCATCCTTCACTTCACGGAGTTCCGGAGTCCCCTGAAGCTGCACGGTGGCGCCCTCGCGCGTGACCGTGAACGTCAGCTTCTGGCCGGCATGCGTTCCGACGATCCGCTGCATGTCGGAAAAGCTTCCGATCGATTTGCCGTCGATCCCCGTCACCACGTCGCCTACCTGGAAACCGGCCGCTGCAGCGGCGCTGTTCGCTTCGATCTTGTCGACGCGCGCGCTTGTGCTCGGCTTGCCGAAAAAGGTGAAAAGGCAGGTGAAGATTATGATTGCCAACAGGAAATTGGCGATGGGACCGGCTGCGACTATCGCGGCGCGCGGTCCGACCTTCTTGTGGTGGAAGCTGCCGGCCCGCTCCTCTTCCGTCATCCTCGCGAGCGCATCGACCGAAGGTGTCGATGCCTCGGTGTCATCGCCGAAGAATTTGACATAGCCGCCGAGCGGTATTGCGGAAATTTTCCAGCGCGTGCCATGACGGTCATTGAAGCCGACAAGCTCCGGTCCGAACCCAAGCGAAAAGGTTAACACCTTGACGCCGGCCCAGCGCGCAATGAGGAAATGGCCAAGCTCGTGAAAGAAGACGACGATGGTGAGGACGAACAGGAACGGGATCGCGTAGCCGATGAGCCCATGGCCCAAAGTACTGAAACTATGCAGAAAAAACTCGGACATCCAATTCCCCTGACGCAGAGCCGGAGGCCCTGTTCCCCAACCTTCTAGGATGCCTTTAAGGCAATTTGAGGCAATAGGGTGGCGGCTCTATTTCGCGCTTTATGGTCAACAGCAATCGCATCATCGGCCGACCCGAGCGGCGCCAGATTACCGGACCTGATCCAGTCCTCGAGCGTCGCCTCGACCAGTCTTGCAATGGCGCCGAACCTGATCTTGCCGGCGATGAAAGCCGCGACTGCGACCTCGTTCGCAGCATTATATACCGTCGTCGCTCCGCGTCCGGTCCTTAAAGATTCGTAAGCAAGACGCAGCCCGGGAAAGCGCTTGAAATCGGGCGCCTCGAAGGTCAATTGCCCGATCTTGGCGAGATCGAGTTTCGCCGCGTGGCCCTTGATGCGGTCCGGCCATCCAAGGCAGTGCGCGATCGGCGTCCGCATGTCCGGCGCCCCAAGCTGGGCAACGACGGAACAATCGGAAAACTCGACCATGCCGTGGACGATCGATTGCGGATGCACCAGCACCTCGATCTCATCAGGCGTCAGTCCGAAAAGATACGACGCCTCGATCACCTCGAGTCCCTTGTTCATCATCGACGCGGAATCGATCGTGATCTTCTGGCCCATGCTCCAGTTCGGATGCTTCAGGGCCTGGGCGAGCGTGGCCTGCTCGATATCGGCGGCCTTCCAGGTGCGGAACGGCCCGCCCGAGGCCGTGATGATGACGCGGACCAGTTCCTCACGATTGCCCGAGCTCAGCGCCTGGAACAGCGCGTTGTGCTCGGAATCGGCCGGAAGGATGCAGGCACTCGCCTTAGCGGCACGCTGCATGAAGAAATCACCCGCGCAGACGAGGCATTCCTTGTTGGCCAGCGCGACGGTCGCGCCGCGATCGACCGCCGCCAGCGCCGGTTTCAGGCCAGCGGCGCCGCTGACAGCTGCCATCACCCAATCTGCGGGCCTGGCAGCCGCCTCGATCACCGCGCTTTCGCCAGCACCGCATTCGGTCGACGTGCCGGCCAGCGCCTCCTTGAGTTCCGACAGCTTGGCGGGATCGGCAATTGCCGCGAAGCGGGCGCCAAATTCCCGGGCAAGCTTTGCCAGCGCCTGTGCATTGCTGTTCGCCGTCAATGCCTCGACGCGATAGCAGTCGCGCGAGGCGCGCAGCAGATCCATCGTGCTGTCGCCGATCGACCCGGTGGCCCCGAGGACCGTCACGCTGCGCACGGCGGCCGCCGCAACCTTGTTGTTACGCAATGGAACTGCGCTCATGCTTCACCAAACCATAAGACCGCTGCCAATGCCATCCAGGCCGCGGCGTAACAGGCCGAAAATCGCGGCGATGACGATGGCGGCAACGAAGCCATCCAGGCGATCCATCAGCCCGCCATGTCCGGGAATCAGATGGCTGGAATCCTTGACGCCGAACCGCCGCTTTACCGCGGACTCGAACAGATCGCCAAGTTGGGAGATCACAGACAATAACGCCGCCAGCGCCAATAGCGGGCCGATCTTGCCGAATTCCAGAACGGCAAAACCCGCCGCAATGAGAAGGCTCGCGCCAGATCCGCCAAGGGCGCCCGCCCAGGTCTTCTTCGGACTGACCCGCGGCCACAGTTTCGGCCCGCCGATGATGCGGCCGGCGAAATAGCCGCCAATATCCGCGCCCCAGACCACGAGGAGGACGAACATCAGGGCGGAAAATCCGTTCGTCGGATCCTGCCGCACCAGCACGGATGCGACCTGCGCCGCGGCTGCGTAGACGAATCCTGCCGCGGCCCAGCCGCGCTTTTCCGAGGCCAGCAGCGCCACCCAGGCAAGCCCGAGGATGCCGAACAGGAATGCGACGTTAACCCAGCCGAAGTTGAAGCAGAAGCCGATGATCGCCAGGGCGACAATTCCGGAAACCATCGCCCCGACGTAAGCCGCGGCGCCGACCACCATCAGCCATTCGACATAGAGGCCGATCGCGGCCAGCGTCACCAGGCAGTTCCACATCCAGCCGCCGGCATAGGCAAGCGCAATGGCGAGCGGCGCCAGCACAAGCGCCGCAATCACGCGCATCAAGAGATCGCGTGCGCCCTGCCCGGCCTGCACCGGCGCGGCTGTTTTCTCGCTCACGAGGCTGTTTTCGCTGCCAGGCCGCCAAAACGGCGCTCGCGCCTGGCGTATTCGGCTATCGCGCCTTCAAGTGCCGCCTTGTCGAAATCCGGCCAATGGATCGGCAGGAACACGAGTTCGCTATAAGCCGACTGCCACATCAGGAAATTGGAAAGTCGTTGTTCGCCGCTCGTGCGGATGATCAGATCAGGATCGGGAATATCGGGTGCATCGAGATAATGGCCCAGCGTGTCCGCATCGATCGATGAAGGATCGCGCCTGCCTTCGGCGACCTCGCGGGCGAGCCGCTGCGCGGCCCTCGCGATCTCCTGTCGCGACCCATAGTTGAAGGCAACGATAAGGTTGAGCTTCGTATTGTCGCGTGTGAGCTCCTCCGCTTCATTGAGCAGCGCGCAGATGTCGGACTCAAGCCCTGCTCGCTCGCCGATGACACGCACCCTTACTCCGTCGCCGTGAAGCGTGGCGAGGTCGTTGCGAATGAATCGGCGCAGCAGGCCGAACAGATCGCCGATCTCGCTCGCCGGGCGCGACCAGTTCTCCGAACTGAATGAAAAGATCGTCAGGTATCGAATGCCGAGATCGTGGGCTGCGCGCACGACACGGCGAAGGGCCTCGACGCCGCGACGATGGCCCTCGGCGCGCGGCAACCCGCGGGCCGCCGCCCACCGTCCGTTGCCATCCATGATGATGGCAACATGCACGGGGCCGTCGGACCGATCCGGTCCTTGCGTGACAGGCGCGGCAGCATTCGACATTCGAGAAGCTTCTCTACACCGTGAGGATTTCTTTTTCCTTGGCCGCCAGGATCTGGTCGATTTCCGCGATGGTCCCGTCGGTTGCCTTCTGCACGTCAGCCGCAAGGCGCTCCTGGTCGTCCTCGGACATCTCGTGATTCTTCTCGAGTTTCTTGAGAACGTCGAGTCCGTCGCGGCGAACGTGACGCGCCGCGACCTTCGCCGCCTCGGCGTACTTGTGCGCCACCTTCACCAGTTCCTTGCGGCGCTCCTCATTGAGTTCGGGAATGCGGAGGCGGAGCACCTGGCCTTCCGTCGCGGGGCTCAAGCCGAGATTGGAGTCGACGATGGCCTTCTCGACGGCCTTGACCATTGACTTGTCCCAGACCTGGACGGAGATCAGCCGCGGCTCCGGCACGCTGATGGTGGCGAGCTGGTTCAGCGGCATGTGCGTGCCGTAGGCGTCGACCTGAACAGGATCCAGCATCGAGGTTGAGGCTCGTCCCGTTCGCAGGCCGCCGAGTTCGTGCTTGAGAGATTGGACGGCGCCCTGCATGCGGCGTTTCAATTCGTTGATGTCGAAATTACCCGTGGGCATCACGCTCTCCTTCAGAAACTTTCCGTGGGCGACATCGTCCAGCGCCCACACGCCGCTCAGCCGGCAACGATCGTCCCGCGACCGCTGCCGCGCAGAATGGCGCCAATCGATCCTGGTTCGGCGATCGAGAACACGATGATAGGCAGTGACGTCTCGCGGGCAAGCGCGAATGCGGTGGCGTCCATGACCTTGTAGCCGCCCTCCACCGCCTGCGAATGCGTCAGGCGGTCGAATCGTTTGGCGGCAGGATCCTTCTTGGGATCTGCGGAGTAGACGCCGTCGACGTTGGTCGCCTTGAGAACGGCCTGCGCCCCGATCTCGGCGGCCCGCAACACCGCCGTCGTGTCCGTGGTGAAAAACGGATTCCCGGTGCCGCCGCCCAGAAGCACGATCCGGCCTTCGGCGAGATAGTTGTGCGCTGCAGCGCGGGTGAACAGTTCGGATATCTCGGGCATGACAAACGCCGAAAGCATCCGCGCCGGCGCTCCCTTGCGCTCAAGGGCGGCCTCCAGCGCAAGGCAGTTCAGGATGGTCGCAAGCATGCCCATGGTGTCGCCGGTCGGCCGCGACACGCCGCTCGAGGATACCGCCACGCCGCGAACGATATTTCCGCCGCCGATCACGACGGCGACCTCGACGCCAAGGTGGCGCGCGGCGATCAGATCGTCCGCGACACGGTCGACGGTCGGCTGGTCAATGCCGAAGCCCTGCTTTCCTGCGAGATATTCGCCGGACAGCTTGACCACCACGCGACGATAGACCGGACCAGCCATGATCGCCTTCCCTTCCGGGGCGCAGCTTCCGGCGGCAAACGCCGGAAGGGATGGACCCGGCGCTTACTTCTTGCCGCTGGCAGCGGCGACTTCTGCAGCGAAGTCGGATTCCTGCTTCTCGATTCCCTCGCCGAGAGCATAGCGCACAAAGCCCGTGATCTTCACTGGCCCGCCGATTTTCCCCTCGGCTTCCTTCACCGCCTGCGCCACCGACTTGCCGGTATCGTGAATGAAGGCCTGCTCGAGCAGGCAGACTTCCTTGTAATAGGTCTTCAGGCCGGACTCGACGATCTTTTCGATCACGTTCTCCGGCTTGCCCTGCTGGCGATACTTGTCGGCCAGCACGTCCTTTTCGCGCCTGACGAGGGAGGGATCGAGCCCCGCCGGATCCAGCGCCAGCGGATTGGCGGCCGCAACGTGCATGGCGAGCTGCCGGCCGAGCTGGGAGAGCTCGTCGGCCTTGCCGGACGATTCCAGGGCAACAATCACGCCCATCTTGCCCGCGCCCTCGGTGGCGGCGTTGTGGACATAGCTAGACACCACACCCTTGCCGACTTCGAGCGAAGCGGCGCGGCGCAGGGTCATGTTCTCACCGATGGTAGCAATCGCGTCGGCAATCGCAGCCTCGACGTTGACCTCACCGATCTTGGCTGCCTTGATCTTGTCGATGTCGGTGCCGACTTGGATGGCCACCTGGGCGATCATCTTGACCAGACCCTGGAACTGGTCGTTACGCGCGACGAAATCTGTCTCGGAGTTGACCTCGACCACGACGCCCTTTGTTCCCGACGTCAGCGCCCCGATCAGCCCTTCGGCCGCGACGCGACCAGCCTTCTTCGCCGCCTTGGATAGGCCCTTCTTGCGCAGCCAGTCCTGGGCCGCCTGCATATCGCCACCGGTCTCGGTCAGCGCTGCCTTGCAGTCCATCATTCCCGCGCCGGTCGACTCGCGCAGGTCCTTGACCATCGCCGCTGTAATCGTTGCCATGTGAAAACCCTTCTTGCCTGCCGGGCGAAAGCGGCGCGGCCTTGCCGCCGCCGTCCACCCCAGGATTCGCATTCATGAAATGGTGGCCGGAGGAGTTCCGGCCAACCTCGGCTATTCGGCTTCCGCGGTCAGCGCCTTGGCCTTGGCAACCCAGGCGTCGGCACGGCTCGGCAGCCCCACCTCTTCGCCGATCTTGTGCGCAGTGTCGTGATCAAGTTCGGCCAGCTGCCAGTAGTGGAAGATGCCGAGATCGTTGAACTTCTTCTCGATCGCGCCCGACACGCCCGGAAGCTTCTTGAGGTCGTCGGCGGTACCGCGCGGACCCGCCAGGCCCTGGAAGCCGGCCGTCTGGGGAGCGGCGGGAATTTCCTCGGCCAGCGGCTCGGCAGCGGCTCCGACATCGATCCCGGAGTCGCCCTGCGCACGCGAGATGCCGTCGATCGCCGCACGCGCCACCAACTCGCAATAGAGCGAGATCGCTCGGCCGGCGTCGTCATTGCCCGGCACCACATAGGTGATGCCCTTCGGATCCGAATTGGTATCGACAATCGCCGCGACCGGGATGTTGAGGCGCTGAGCCTCCTGGATCGCGATGTCTTCCTTGTTGGTGTCGATCACGAAGATCATGTCGGGCAGACCGCCCATCTCCTTGATGCCACCGAGCGAGCGATCGAGCTTGTCGCGCTCGCGCTGCAGGGTCAGGCGCTCCTTCTTGGTGTAGGAGCTGGCTTCGCCCGAGGACAGCACCTCGTCGAGATGGCGCAGGCGCTTGATGGAGGCGGAAATCGTTTTCCAGTTGGTCAGCGTGCCGCCGAGCCAGCGCGAATTGACGAAATACTGCGCGCAACGCTTTGCAGCGTCGGCAACGCCATCCTGCGCCTGGCGCTTGGTGCCGACGAAAAGAATGCGCCCGCCCTTGGCCACCGTGTCGCTGACGGCCTGCAGCGCGTGATGCAGCATCGGCACGGTCTGGGCGAGGTCGATGATATGGATGTTGTTGCGGGTACCGAAAATGTACGGCGACATCTTCGGGTTCCAGCGGTGGGATTGATGACCAAAGTGCACGCCAGCTTCAAGCAGCTGGCGCATGGTGAAATCAGGCAGCGCCATTGGTAAATTCTCCGGTTGGTTCCTCCGGAAACGTGTGAGCAAACGGAGCCTTCTCGGCCCGGCTGCCACCGGACGGCCTTTTGAGCCATGTTTCCGTGTGAGATGGCGCGCTATATAGCGCGATTTCGGCCAGAAGCAAGGAAATAAGGCCCCTTTCGGGGCCTTACCTTTCCTGACTGCTGGGCCGGGAATGTCAGCACCGCGGCACGTTGGGCGGGCATTTCTTGACTGCCGCAGCCGCGGGGGGCGGCGGAGGCGCTGCGACCCGTGGCGGCGGAGGCGGAGGCGCTGCCATCCGTGGTGGCGGAGGCGGCGGCGCGGCCATCCGCGGCGGCGGCGGCGGCGCTGCCATCCGTGGCGGTGGAGGCGGCGGCGCGGCCATCCGTGGCGGTGGAGGCGGCGGCGCGGCGATCCGTGGCGGTGGAGGCGGCGGCGCGGCCATCCGTGGCGGTGGAGGCGGCGCCGATACCCGCGGCGGCGGCGGAGGCGCGGCGACCCGTGGTGGCGGAGGCGGCG
>NZ_JACRAW010000051.1 GCF_016213215.1 Bradyrhizobium sp.
AGGTTGCGACGTTCCAACCCTCATGGTGAGGAGCGCCGAAGGCGCGTCTCGAACCATGAGGCCCGGACCCGGGCCTTCATCCTTCGAGACGCTTGCTTCGCAAGCTCCTCAGGATGAGGAGATACGGCTCGCGCCTCAAGGGTCAGGTGATGGTGTCTTGCTCGCGGAAAATCGTATTCATCTCTCAAATAACAGTCACACCTTCGCATTCTCGCGACGCGTTGCGCCCGAGGTTTGCTTCACTTCTCACCCTCTTGAGTGAAGAGGGCGCAGGGAAGGCCGGGTGCCGGCTGGCACCCGCGGTCCGTGCGCGAAACGCACACGGGTTGGACCACAGGGCAGCCGAGAGCATCCCGGCCTTCCCTGCGCGGTTGGTTTTAACGGCTTATCTTCGTGCTCTCCCCGGTGAGACGAGCTCTATTGCCACCGTCGCCGCGCGGATTCTTTTCGCGCCTCACACCCGGTTGGGGCAAGACGCCTCTGCACGGCTTGACGCCAGCTTCGGGCGCCAGGACCACACGATTTCGCCGTCCGCGCACATCCTCGCCCGGCGTTCGACGGCTGGCGTGTGCTCACCATCGAGGCCCAAGCGAAGACGCTTTCAGCGCCGCTCGTCCGCGCGATCCGCATTGCTCACGGACCTTGAAGCCCGCCCTGCAACACCTCTCGCGCACGACGCCGTCGCGTCCACCGCATTCCGCCCCGCGTTTCTGACGACCGCGATACGCCCCTCTTGCCGAGCGGAACAGAACGGGAACATAATGGAGTGAGTGCAGGGATGTCAACAGGAATTTCGGCAAAGCAGAATACAATTGAAAGCAGCACAATGGTATCGATGCCAGATCCAGTTTAAGGCGGTGCCATGCCGTTGACCCGCAGCTTTCGCAAGACCGTCCGCGAAATGGCGGAGCGCGATCCCGCCTTTCGCGAAGCGCACGATCGAGCGCTGAGCCCAACCCCTTTGTCTGGACCGCCGATCCAAAACGCGTGCTCAACGTGGGACGAAAGCGTTAGAGTCGACTGGTTGTAGGCTTTCCAAGTGGAGTACGACCGTGGAACGACGAGAGCATGCGCGTCAGATCATCGAGAACATGGTGCATCGCGAGACCCGAGCTTGGGATGAGCAAGACGTTAATGCGCTGGTCGACCTTTTTCATCCAGACATGGTTTGGCCTTGGCCACCTACCGTGCTCGACCATGATCCTACGAGTTGGATCTTCGTCATGGGACGCTACGATCGAGCGCGGTGGACGCAGGGCTGGGGAGGACTGTTCGCAACCCACAGCCTCGTGCACAACCGTCGCGAGATCCGCAAAATTGTCGTCACCGATGAGGCCGATGGCGGCTTTGCGGTCGTTGATATCGACACGTTATGGCGTGATGAACAGGGCCGAGACAATCATTGGCTTGGGCGCGTCTGCAAGGTCTATACGCGCATCAGCGACGGCAACTGGAAGCTGATCATGCACACGGGCGCTCTTGCGTATTAGCCTGTAGGATGGGTGGAGCGAAGCGATACCCATCAATTCGCGGACTTTGTAGTTGCGATGTTCAACCCATGCTTCGCGCTCGGCAATGATGGGTTTCGCTGGCGCTCTACCCATCCTAGGAGCTCCCCACTACGCGCTGCAGCTATGGTTGTCCGCTTTACCCCGACGAGCTGACATCATCGGCTTTACGCGCAGCTTCAGACGAGGGCCAAATAGAAGTCATTTCCGCAATGCGATAGCGCAGGCGAACGCCAGCGCCCCGCCGACGGCTAAAGTGCAAAAGGCCAGACCCCACGACACAGAAGCGGGTGTCATGTCGAGTGCCATGCCGAACGCAATGGGCGCCACGGAACCCGCGCCAACGCCCAAAATTGATCGCAAGCCAAGTGCCCGGCCCAGTTGCGATGCCGGCACTGCTTCGGTCATGGCGGAGGAAAGCACCGACGAGTCGCCAATGATCGCGAAGCCGTAGATCCAGACCAGAGCAAGCAATAGCGCAACGTTGAGTTCACTCAGCCAGCCCACGACGAGGGAACAGGCGGCGCCGACCAGTGAAAACGTCACCAGAACCGGCTTGGCGCCAAAGTGATCGGCTGCGTACCCCGACAGGAAGGAGCCGAAGAAGCCCGACACGTGGAGCGTGACCGCTGTCCAAACGCCAACCTCGATGCCGGTCATTCGACCTTGTGATAGCAACGACGCCGTCAGGAAAGCAGGGATCCATGCCCATGCTCCAAACAGCTCCCACGTATGGCCAATATATCCGAGAGTGAGAAGACGGGCCTGGCGCTTCCAAGGATGATCGTACGACGTCTTGATCAGGTCCATTTGCGCGTCCTGATCGCGGGCGTTCCGCGTGGCGGCGATGCTGAGCGCCGAGCCGACAACCGCGACGCCAGCTGTGACGGCGAACGACAGTCGATAGTCCGCGACTGCGAGCATGGCGTTTGCGATAAGAACGGACATTACGTAGCCAGCTGACATGCCGGCGAGGATCCATCCGACAGCCGAAGCCCTCCGATTCGGCGGTGCGTTGGTCGAAGCAAGCATGATGGCAGGTGTGTAGGTGGCGCCCTGGGCCAGCCCCAAAAGCGCCATGCATACAAGTGCGCTCTCGAAAGATCGTGCGACCGCGGCAAAGAAGAGAGCTGAAGCAGCGCACGAAATTGCCGCCCAGGCGAACACGCTTTTTGCGCCGAACCTGTCACACAGAAAGGAGACGACGAGTAGGGAGACGGCAAACGAAGCTGTGAATGCTCCCTGAACCAAACCGGCCCGGGTTGCCGTCATTTGCCAAGCGTCCATGAGCCAAACCAGACACGCGGGATAAGTCATGAATACCGCGGTCGTGCATGCCCGAGCCAGGACAAGCATCGGCATGTTCACGGAAGACGGTGGCCCCGGCGGGAACCGTTCGAGTTCATAGGTCATGGATGCTTAGAGCGAAACAGCACTTTCAGGATCAATCTTGAACTTTGCGGCTCTAATTCGGTACAGATCCGAATCTGTCAACTCTTATGTGAACCCAAACAGCTTGCTCTGCGGGGATACTGGGCAAGTGGCATCCGGCTCTGAAGAGCCCGCCTCCCTCATGCTCGTCATAGTCCGCTCCGGGTCCATTGGCGGACATTTGCCAGCACTAGAGTCATGTCCGCTTCATCTTAGAAAGCAAGCCTGCAGGATGGGTGGAGCGAAGCGATACCCATCAATTCGCGGACATTGTAGTGTGATGGGTTTCGCTGGCGCTCTACCCATTCTACGCGCTGCCCGTGCAAAACGCGCTACTCCTCTTCCAAGAAGAAATCTTCGTCTACGCGCTTGAATGCAATCTTACGGCTCGTTCTTACCCCAACTTCATACTGCTTATCGTCTCCGGATTCCGAGCCAACAGCGCCTTGCCCAATTCTGTAACAACAAATCGGCCGCGCTTTGGATTTACAAGCAGCCCCGCCTTGGCAAGATAAATTCTTGCCCAATGCAGCCGATTATCAAGCACGCGCTGAGCGCCGCTCTTCAGAACTTGCTCCCGCTCCTGCTGTGTTAGTCCAAATTCATTTCCTATGCTGTCGCGGATTTCCGGCACGGAAACGTCGCCATTTACGCGAAGTTGCCACATGCAACTTTTATTCAACGACTTACGCCAGCTGATTTTCCGCAGGCGCTCGAAAACTGCATACGGTCTCACGCCAAAACGCTAACGGCCTCCGGCAGGGGAGCTACCGGAGGCCGCGTAGTACATCTTGTCACGCCTAGGTTCGCGACGAGATGTGGGAGCTCTTGAAAGTCGCTAGAACGGTAGCAGCACGTCGGTTACCTGCTGGCCGTAGCGCGGCTGCTGGAAGTCGGAGATCTGGCCGCGGCCGCCATAGGCGATGCGGGCCTGGGCGATCTTGGTCGAGTCGATGGTGTTGTCGCTCTGGATGTCCTCGGGGCGCACGATGCCGGCGACGATCAGTTCGCGGATTTCGTAGTTGACGCGGATCTCCTGCTTGCCCTCGACGACGAGATTGCCGTTCGGCAGCACCTGCGTCACCACGGCGGCGACGTTGGTCTGCAACGTTTCCTGCCGCTGGACGCTGCCCTTGCCGTCGTACGAAGAGCTCGAGTCGGTGTTGAGGAGCGAGCCGGGCAGCACCTTCTGCGCCTGGATGCCCAGCGTCTTGGCGCCGATGAAATCGTTGATGTTGGCGTCTTCCGAACTGGTGCGGCTGCGCTGGGTCTCGTTGGCGATGTTGGCCTGATCGGTGAACTTGACGAGCACGGTCAGGAGGTCGCCGATCTGGCGCGCGCGCTGGTCCTTGAAGAAGGCGCGGCTGCCGTTGCGCCACAGCGAGTTGGCATTGTACGACACCACCTCCGGCTTGGGCATCGGCATCTGCACCGGCTTGTAGCCGGGCTGCGAGGTCGGGTTCTCGATCGCGGACAGTTTCGGCGTTTCGCCGATCTGCGACAGGCGGTTGATCGCGGAGCAGCCGCTCGCCAGGCTCAGGATCATCAGCAGCGCGCCGGCGCGAACGATGCGATTAAGACTTGACCTGGACATGACTTACTCGGCTTTCGCTGGAGCTGGTGAGACTTGGCTTGCGACCTGGCGTTGGACTTGCTCCGGGACCTGGCGCGGGATTTGGCTCGAGGCGAGCGCAACGGGCGCCGGCCTCGGGTCCGGTTCGATCGAAGAGGTGTGCTCGGCGGCGGGAAGCGTCGAGGTCGGGGGCTGGACGGTCACCTGACCGCGGCCGGTGACGACGCCGGTCAAGGTGCGCTTGGACTGCAGGTTCATGACGCTGACGACGTCGCCTTCGGTGCCGCTCTCGAGCGCCTTGCCGCGCGCGGTGAGGTGAAGCCCGGGAATCCGGTAGATGACGGTGACGCTCTGGTCGCGCTGCACGAGATCGGGCCGGGCGAGATCGGCCGCCTTCACCGGGCTGCCGGCGCGCATCGCGCGGCGCAGCTGCATGCCGATTGCTTTTTCCCGGATCGCGGCTTCTCCGGTGATCTCCGCCTTGGGGCGACGCTCCATCGCAAGGTCGGAGGACTTCAGGGTATCCGTGCGGTCGACGTCGCGGGTCAGCACCGCAACCTCGACGGTCTCGATCGCGGTGCCCGTGAAGCGCAGCCTGGTCGCGTTCGCCGAATCGGCGCCCGCGATCTCGAAGGTGATGTCGAAGCGGCCGTTGCGCGGGTCGTAGCGCAGGGCGCTCGCCTGCAGTGCGCCGGTGCTGGACGCGTCGAGCCGGAGATCGCTGCCGGCGCGGTCGACGGTGACGCCGATGTTGGCGGAATCGCCAAGGCCGAAGCGGTGATCGAGCGCGGCGGCGACCGCCAGCTCGATGTCCTTGGTCGCGAGCGTGCGCGCCAGGCGCGTGACTTCGACCACCCTGATGTTCCTGGCGTCCACGCCGATCACATTCCTGCCGCGCAGGACGTCGAGCACCTGCTTCACCGGCAGCGTGCCGGTGGTGCCGAGATCGGGCGAGCGGTAGATCGCGATCTGCGCCGCCGGGCCGGCATTGTCGACGACGTCGCCGACCCGCACCACGTCCGAGGTCACCGTGACCTGGGCGCGCAGCACCGGCGCGGCGATGTCGTCGCCGCCTTGCGCCGGCGCGGAGGCGGGCAGGGCGAGAAGGGCTACGGCCAGAAGGAGGGTGCGGGCGGTCATCGAGAACTCCCTCAGCGGAACAGCGCGGTGGTGGCTTGCATCATCTGGTCGGCGGCGCTGATCACCTTGGCGTTCATCTCATAGGCGCGCTGGGCGGCGATCAAATCGCTCATCTCCGACACCACGTCGACGTTGGCTTGCTCGAGGCTGCCCTGCGTGACGGTGCCGTAGCCT
Organism: Bradyrhizobium sp.; assembly: GCF_016213215.1. Lineage (GTDB taxonomy): Bacteria > Pseudomonadota > Alphaproteobacteria > Rhizobiales > Xanthobacteraceae > Bradyrhizobium. The sequence goes on from NZ_JACRAW010000051.1 coordinate 5,827, forward strand.
TCCGAGGCCGCGATGCCGTCCTGCGGCGGGCCGGAAGAGGGCGTGTCCTGGTACAGGTTGCTGCCGACCGGCAGCAGGCCCGCCTTGTTGATGAAGCGGGTCACGGTGAGCTGACCGATGATCTGCGAACTGGTCGAGCCGGGCAGCGTCACCGACACCTGGCCCTGCGTGTTCACGGTGAGGCCGGAGGACTTGTCCGGAACGGTGATGGTCGGCTGCACCGGGTTGCCGTGCGCGGTGACGATGCGGCCCTGGTTGTCGAGCTGGAAGGTGCCGTCGCGCGTATACTGGTAGGTGCCGTCAGGCATCAGGATCTTGAAGAAGCCTTCGCCGGTGATGGCGAGGTCGAGATCGTTGCCAGTCTGCGACAGCGTTCCCTGGGTCATCAGGCGCGGCGTGCCGACGGTCTTGACGCCGCCGCCGATGTCGACGCCGACGGGAAGGATGGTGCCCTGGTCGGACGCCTGGGCGCCGACGCGGCGGAGGTGCTCGTAGATCAGGTCCTGGAACGCCGCGGTCTGCTTCTTGAAGCCGGTGGTGCGCAGGTTGGCGATGTTGTTGGAGATCACCTGAACGTTCAGTTCCTGTGCCGCCATTCCTGTCGCTGCAGTGTGAAGCGCTTGCATGTTACTTCTCCCTCACTCCCGTTACGCCGGAACGTCGGCGAGCTTCTCGATCGCCGCCTTGTGCAGGTCGCTCTGCTGCTGGAGCATGTTGGCGGTCTGGGTGTAGGCCCGCATCACCTCGACCATGCGAGTCATCTCGACGACCGAATGGACATTGGACTTTTCGATGTAGCCCTGGAGCACGGTCGATTTGGTGTCGGGCTGCGCGACCGCGCTGCCAACCTCGTAGAGGTTGGAGCCCTGCTTGACCAACTTCTGCGGGTCGTCGAACGAGACGATGCGGAGCTTGGCGCGGATGGAGTCGACGCGGTTCGTGCCTTCCACCACCGTGATGGTGCCGTCCGGCGACACGGTGATGTCGTGATCGGTCTGCTGGAACGTGATCGGGCCGTTGTTGCCGAGCACGAGATCGCCGTTCGCGGTCACGAGCTGGCCCTGGCTGTTGAGCTGCAGGTTGCCCTCGCGGGTGTAGCGCTCGCCGGCCGGGGTCTGCACCACCATGAAGCCCGCGCCTTCGATGGCGAGGTCGAGCGGGTTCTTGGTCGCCTCCAGCGGGCCCTGCGCCATGTCGCGGAAGGTGCCGCGATCCAGCACATAGGAGACGCGGCGGTCGGGCGGCAGGAAATTGTCTTCGTGGGCCTTGCTGTTGAGATACTCCTCAAACAGCGAGTGATCGGCCTTGAAGCCGTTGGTGTTGGCATTGGCGACGTTGTTGGCGATGACGTCCATCTGCCGTTCCAGCGTCATTTGCCGCGATAGGCCGACCAGAAGCGCGTTCTGCATCGGTTGATCTCCCCTAATAGAGAGACCCGCTTTTCTCGCTCTCCCAAGCGCGTCGGCGGATCCGCTTCGAACCTTCGGGCTCTCCCAAACCGTCAGGTTCGCAGGCTATTCAGCGAATCCCGTGCCAAGTGGGAAAATGTCGGTTGTTGAAGGGGTTAGCCGTTTGGCGGGGGCGGGGAAGGGCGGCAGAAAGGTCTTGTTGACCATGTTTGCCCGGCAGTTTTTTCCTAGTCGGGAGCCAAAAGAAAGATTCCGTTAACCATTGTTACCGTAGCGTCACCATCGAACGAGCGCGCGTGCGCCGGCAGTCTTCGTATCGCGTTCATCTGCTCTGGCCATCGGGCTTCCTTTCGAGACTACGGGCTGGGCAGGCGATGGCGGACAAGGGCAAGGAAAAGGAAGGCGACGCGCCGGAAGGCGCGGAGGGCGCGGAAGCCGCCTCTCTGCCGAAGAACAAACTCAGGCTCATCATTATCGCGATCACCGTTCTCGTCGTCCTGGGCGGCGGCGCCGCCACGTGGTTCTTCCTGTCCCGGCACGCCGAAGGCGAGAAGCATGCCGAAGTCGCGCTGCCCACGTCGAAGCCGCCGGTGTTCGTCGAAGTGCCCGACATGATGGTCAACCTCTCCGGATCGCCCGGCGACCGGGTGCAGTTTCTCAGACTCAAGATCGTGCTCGAGGTGAAGGAAGAGAAGCAGGTTGAGGCGATCAAGCCGGCGATGCCGCGCGTCACCGACATCTTCCAGACCTATCTGCGCGAGCTGCGCCCGGCCGATCTTGCCGGCTCGGCGGGCCTGTTCCGCCTCAAGGAAGAGCTGACGAAAAGGGTCAACGCAGCTGTCGCGCCGATCCAGGTCAGCGCGGTGCTGTTCAAGGAAGTCGTGGTGCAGTGAGGATGCGGGCCTGACGCCATGGCAAACAACGACCCCGTCGACCAGGATGCAATAGCCGCCCAATGGGAAGCTTCCCTGGGTGCCGAAGATCCTGCTGATGCGGCCAAGGCGGCGGCCGAAAACGAGCTCACCGAGACCATGGCCATGCAATGGGCGGCCATGGTCGAAGACGGCAGCCGCGATTTCGGCAGCGGCAAGACCGGCGGCGAGCGCGTGCTGTCGCAGGAGGAAATCGACAACCTGCTCGGCTTCCAGGTCGGCGACGTCAATCTCGACGACCATTCCGGCATCCGCGCGATCATCGATTCGGCGATGGTCTCCTACGAGCGCCTGCCGATGCTGGAAATCGTCTTCGACCGCCTGGTGCGGCTGATGACGACATCGTTGCGCAATTTCACCTCGGACAACGTCGAAGTCTCGCTCGACCGCATCACCTCGGTGCGATTCGGCGACTACATGAACTCGGTTCCGCTCCCGGTGGTGCTGGGCGTGTTCAAGGCCGAGGAGTGGGAGAACTTCGGGCTCGCCACCATCGATTCCAACCTGATCTATTCCATGATCGACGTGCTGCTCGGCGGCCGGCGCGGCATCAGCCAGCTGCGCATCGAGGGCCGTCCCTACACCACGATCGAGACAAACCTGGTCAAGCGCCTGATCGAAGTGGTGCTGGCGGACGCCGAGCAGGCGTTCCATCCGCTGTCGCCGGTGAAGTTCACGATCGATCGGCTGGAGTCCAATCCGCGCTTCGCCGCGATCACGCGTCCGGCCAACGCCGCGATCCTGGTGCGCCTGCGCGTCGACATGGAAGACCGCGGCGGCAACATCGAGCTCCTGCTGCCTTACGCCACCATCGAACCCATCCGCGGCGTGCTGCTGCAGATGTTCATGGGCGAAAAGTTCGGCCGCGACCCGGTCTGGGAAGGCCACTTCGCCACCGAGATCGTGCAGGCCGAGATTGCCGTGGATGCCGTGCTCTACGAGGCCGACATTCCACTCAAGCACCTCATGGAGCTGAAGGTCGGCGACACGCTGCCGCTGGAGATGCGTCCCGACGCGCTGGTCTCGGTGCGCTGCGGCAGCGTCACGTTGACCGAGGGGCGGATGGGGCGGGTCGGCGACCGCGTCGCGATCCGGGTTACGAAACCCCTGCGCAGACCAAAAACGACGCTCGCCATGTTCGAGAGGGTGGACGAGCAGAAGGTGATGGAGGCCCAATGAACCATTCACTTGGCTTGATGATCGAAACGCTGGTCGCGGTTCTCCTTGTCGTGACGATCGGCTACTGCGTGCTGCTCAACAAGCGGCTGAAACGGCTGAAGGCCGACGAGCATTCGCTCAAGGCGGTGATCGCGGAACTGGTCACCGCGACCGAGATCGCCGAGCGCGCGATCGGAGGGCTGAAGCTTGCGGTGCGCGACGTCAACGAGGACCTCGGCAGCCAGCTCGCTGCCGCCACGCAGATGTCGGAGCGGCTCCGCGCCCAGCTCGCCGAAGGCGACAATGTGGTGCGGCGACTGTCCAAGATCGCCAGCGCCGCGCGCCCGGCGAGCCATTCCGAGCCTGAGCCTGCGCCCGCCCCTGCGGTCGCCAAGATATCGCCGGCCAAGGCGGTCGCGGCGGCCGCCCAGGCGTTCTCCGACCGCAGAAGGTCCGATGGCCTTGCCGCATGAAACCCTTTCGTAATATCCGCGTCATTCCGCTCGTCATGGCGGCGATCCTCGGCCTCGCCGTGCTGAAGGTCGCCGGACTTGCGCTGAACGGCGGCTACGTTTTCGACTATCAACCCGGCTCGGCCAAGAAGTCCTGGGCCGAGGACAACCTGAATTTCCCGACGGGGAGGGTTGATCCCGACATCACCGGTACCGTTGCCGCCAAGCCGAAGGAGGCCGCGAAAGAGGAGGCGCCGAAGCCGAGCGTCCCGGAAACCAGGCCCGAAGGTCAGGTATTGCACCCGGAAGAGAACCAGCAGCATGTCTCGCCCGCCGAGCGCGCGATCCTCGAGCGGCTGCAGGCGAGACGCCAGGAGCTCGATGCGCGCGCCAGAGAGATCGACATCCGCGAGAACCTGCTCAAGGCCGCCGAGAAGCGCATCGAATCCAAGGTCGAGGAGCTCAAGGCGGTCGAATCGCGCATCTCGACCGCGGTGGAGCATAGAAGCGAAGCGGACGCCGCGCGCTTCAAGGGTCTTGTGACGATGTACGAGGCGATGAAGCCGAAGGACGCCGCCAAGGTGTTCGACCGGCTCGAGATGGGCGTGCTGCTCGAGCTCGCCTCGCTGATCGCCCCGCGCAAGATGTCCGACATCATGGGCCAGATGCAGCCGGAAGTGGCCGAGAAACTGACGGTCGAAATGGCGCGCCGTGCCACCGGCGACCGATCGGCCTCGGCCCCGACCGACCTTCCCAAGATCGAAGGCAAGGTGGTGCCGACAAAGACGAACTGAGCCGTCATGTTTAACAAGTCGTTAATTCCCCAATTCTAGATTCGACGGCGGATAAAGTGGCGGCTTGCGCCGGCACTTCGACTGTCGAACCGAAAGTAATGCCGCAAATGGCGCGAACGGCTGCCGGTGGATTTTGGTTGCGAGCCCGCGAAGGCGCGCGCGCGCTGCGCCGCCGCGCGCAGGCGCTCGCGGCCGCCGTTGTGCTGGTCGCGCATCCGGCACCCGGCCTAGCGCAGGTCGACCCTGTGAAGGGGGAGGCGAGCTTTTCGGCGGGCGGCGGCTTTGCGCGCCTCGTTCTCAAGCTCGCCGAGGACGTCAACTCCGAGGTCGCGACAGCCGGCTCGATCCTCATCATCCGCTTCGAGCGGCCGGTCGACATCCCGGTCGACGGGATTCCGGCCGGCGCGCCCGATTACGTCAACTCGGCGCGACGCGATCCCGACGGCTCGGCAATCCGGCTGTCGCTGGCGCGCAAGGTGACGGTCAACACCATGGTCGCCGGCGAGCGCATCTTCATCGACCTGTTGCCGGAGAAATGGAGCGGCCCGCCGCCGAGCCTGCCGAGCGAGGTGGTGCGCGAGCTTTCCGAGCGGGCGCGCGTCGCCGAACGCGCGCTGCGCGCCCAGCGCGCCACCGCGGAGACCAAGAAGCGGCCGCCGATCCGGGTGCGTGCGTCGGTGCAGCCGACCTTCGTGCGCTTTGCGTTCGACATTCCCGACGGCATCACCGTCTCGTCGTCGCTCAGCGACCAGAAGCTCACGGTCGCCTTCAACGCGATGCTCAATTTCGATCTCGCCGACGCCAAGATCGCCTCGCCCCTGAACGTCGCCTCGATCGGCCAGAAGATCGACGGGGATACGACCGTGGTCGAGATCGCGCTGATCGGCGATGTCGACGTGCACTCCTTCCGCGACGACAAGGCCTATATCGTCGACATCGCGTTTCAGTCGACGGACAGGCCGAAAGCAAAGTCGCCGCCCCTGACCGAGCTGCAACCCCCGCGGACGCCTGCCGTCGCGGCTCCCGCCTCCGACAAGCCGAGGCAGTCCGCACCGTCGCCTTCCGCCGACCTCGTCCAGCCGACGTCGGAGACGATCGCCCAGCAGGCCAAGATCGAGATCAAGCCGGAGCAGCCCAGACAGGAAGAGCCCAGACAGGAACAGCCCAAATCACAGCCGGCGGTGGAAGCGCCCAAGCCGGCGCCGTCGTCGGCCGTGGAGGCGCCCAAGCCCGCGCTCGCCGAGACGCCGCCGCAACCTGCCGAAGCGCGCCCGCCCGCGGCAAACGGGAAAGAACCGCCGCCGGCGCCGTCGGAAGCGAAAGCCGTGGCGGAAGCCCCCGCTCAGGCTTCCGGGCCGGAGTCCATCCCAGCCGTGGAGGTGAAGCGCGAGGTCGAGGGTCTGCGCCTGACGTTCCCTGTTCCTTCAACCGTTCCGGCCGCCTTGTTTCGTCGCGGCGAAACGGTCTGGCTGGTGGTCGATTCCCAGAAGCCGCTCGACGTCGAGCCGATCCGTAACAGGGGCGGCGCGATCATTGCCGAGGTGAGCCGGCTGACGCTGGAGAAGGGGCAGGCGATCCGCATCCGGCTCAACCGGCCGCTGATGTATTCGCTTGTCGCGGACGAACGCGCCGGCTGGACGATCATGCTGGCCGACAAGCTGCAGGACGCGCCGCAGCCGCTGTCGATCTTCCGCAACGTCATTGATCCGGCGCTGGCCAACGTCGCCGTATCTCTTGCCAATCCGGGCCAATCGTACCGGCTGGTCGATCCTGACGCCGGCGATACGCTGCTTGTGATCACCGCGCCGCCGCCGATCCGCGGCGTCATCAAGCGGCAGGATCTCGTCGATCTGTCGCTGCTTGAATCCGCCCACGGGGTTGTCGTTCATCCGAACACCGACGATGTCGCGGTCGAGCTCGCGCCCGGCAAGGTCATCTTCGGCAAGCCCGGCGGGCTGACGCTGTCGCCGGTCGATGTGTCGGCGGAGCGGGCGCCGACCGCGGTACGGCCGATCTTCGACGTCGAGGAATGGCGCCGGAACCAGTCGGCGAATTTCATCGCGCGCGAAAATGCGCTGATCGGCGCGATCGCGGCGGCCGAGCCCGAGCAGCGCCCGCAGCTGCGCTCCGAGCTTGCCCGGTTCTACATGGCGCGCGGCATGTATCCCGAGGCCAAGGGCGTCGCCGATCTGATGATCGCGGACTCGAACAAGGACGATTCGATTGCGACGATGCTGCATGCAATCACCGCTATTCTGATCGGCCGGCCGGTCCAGGGGCTGAAGGATCTCGCCAACCCGTCTATCGGCAACAGCTATGACTCGGAATTGTGGAAGGCGCTGGCCTTTGCGCGCCAGAGCAAGTGGGCGGAAGCGCGGGAGAAGTTCAAGAACGTCGAGTTCGCCATCGCTGCGCTGCCGCTGGAGCTGCAGCGCATCGTGACCATGGAGGCGATGCGCGCCTCGCTGGAGGTGAAGGACTACGCGGGCGCGGCCAAGCGGCGCAGCGAGCTCGAGACGATCGGGATGCCGCCGGAGCAGAAGCCCGCATTCGCGGTGTTGTGCGGCCGGCTTGCCGAGGCGCTGGCGCACGACAAGGACGCTGTCGACGAGTACAAGTTCGCGGTGGCGTCCCCGGATCGCGCGGCGGCCGCCGAGGCCAAACAGCTCGAGATCGCGCTCAAGCAGCGGCGCAACGAAATCAGCCAGGCCGACGCGCTGCGCGAGCTGGAAACGCTCGCGATGATCTGGCGCGGCGACGATGTCGAGGTGAAGACGCTCCAGACGCTGGCACGGATGTATGCCGACGCGGGTCGCTACGCCGAATCGCTGGCCGCGGCGCGCATGGCGACGAGGCTGCAGCCGAATTCGGAAGTATCCCGCCAGGCGCAGGACGCCGCCTCCGCGTTGTTCTCGCAGCTTTTCCTCGGACCGAAGGGGGACGATATCCCGCCGGTCGAGGCGCTCGGGATGTTCTACGAGTATCGCGAACTGACGCCGATCGGCCGGCGCGGCGACGAGATGATCCGCCGTCTTGCCGATCGGCTTGTCACCATCGACCTGCTCGACCAGGCGGCCGAGCTCCTCCAGTACCAGGTCGATCATCGGCTCGAGGGAGCCGCGCGGGCGCAGGTCGCGGCGCGCCTTGCCATGGTCTATCTCGCCAACCGCAAGCCGGAGCAGGCGATCGCGGCGCTTCGCTCCACCCGCATCGGCGATCTTTCAGGCGAATTGCGCCAGCAGCGGTTGCTGCTCGAAGCGCGCGCGCAGAGCGACGTCGGCCGTCATGACCTGGCGCTCGACATCATCTCCAACGTCTCCGGCCGCGAGGTGATCCGGCTGCGCTCGGATATCTACTGGGCGGCGCGGCAGTGGCGCGAGTCGGCGGAGCAGATCGAACTCTACTATGGCGACCGCTGGCGCGACTTCAAGCCGCTCAATGCCGTGGAGAAGGGCGACGTGATCCGTGCCGCGGTCGGCTACGCGCTCGCCGAGGACGCGATCGGGCTGGCCCGCTTCCGCGAGAAGTACGCGCCGCTGATGAGCGAGGGTGCGGACCGCCTGGCGTTCGACGTGGCGAGCAAGCCGGGAGCCGCGAGCAGCGCCGAATTCGCCGAAATCGCGAGACTCGCCGCCAGCGTCGACACGCTCGATGGTTTCCTGCGCGAGATGAAGGCGCGCTTCCCCGACGCCAATGTCCGAGGGCCGGGCAAGGACGAACCGGCCACGACCGGCTCGCTGCCCGTGATCAAGGGCGTCCGCATGATCAAGATGACGAGATAGGCGGCCGGACCCGAACGAACGAACACAGAGCAGAGTCGTAGATGGGTTGAGCCCTTTGAAAACCAATAGCGTTACGAATCGGGAAGGATGGATATCGCGTCGCTCCACCCATCCTGCGCGCTGTTGCCCGGGCATGACGACTGAGGATTTGTCGCGCTCCTGCATCCGCATCGTCATGTATGGACGGCCCCCTCTCGGCAAGGGTCTTCTTGGTGGTTCAGCAAGTGAATCGGGGAGCGGTCATGTATACGGCCTCGAGAAGCGGCCATTGACCGCGGGCCCTGATGGAGATCGCGGACCGAATTCCAATC
>NZ_JACRAW010000050.1 GCF_016213215.1 Bradyrhizobium sp.
GTCGGGACGGCGATGGAGCATCTGCGCCGGGGGCGTCCAGCTCGGCCATTCCTTCTTGGCGCTGATGCGATGCACCCCGCCCCAGCGGAAGCCGTCGCGGCCGACGCCGATGCCGTAGCGGAGAGCCTGGCCGTTGGGCAGGACCAGATATAGCCGTCGCTCGGCGGTATTCACCACGATCGTGCCCGGCGCATATTGAGTGGGGTAGTAGACGGTCTGACGGGAAATCGGGCTCGATCCGCCCCTGAAGAAATTCGATCCGCCCATGAAGTCGCGCGAATCGAGAAACTCGGCATGTGCGGTCGTGCCGCCGATCAGAAGAGCCGCCGTTGCAAAGAGCGCGGCAGATATCCGGTTCATTGTCTTCCCCAACCTAGATCGATCCGGGCGAAGACAGGCCATATTTGTCATCGTTTCGCAAGCCACGGCCGCGTGAGGAAAGAAAAATTTCGAAGATTGCTGTTACCGAATTCACACCGCCTCAAGGCCCAACCGGCCGTTAGCCAAGAAAGATCGTCCCGGCGGGAAGCGTGGCTGCCTTGCCCGCTAATCCTTTGACGAAAGCTGCGAACAATGGTTGATCGGTAGCGGATGGAAGCGAATGCCCCCAACGGGAGTGGAACGATGAACGGCGCGGAAAGTCTGGTGCGGACCCTGGTCAATGGCGGGGTCGACGTCTGCTTTACCAATCCCGGCACCTCGGAGATGCATTTTGTCGCAGCGCTCGACCGTGTCGAAGGCATGCGTTGCGTGCTCGGCCTGTTCGAAGGCGTGGTGACAGGCGCGGCCGACGGCTATTTCCGCATGAAGGGAACGCCGGCCTCGACGCTGCTGCATCTCGGCCCCGGGCTCGCCAACGGCCTTGCCAATCTCCACAACGCCAAGAAGGCGCATTCCGGCATCGTCAACATCGTCGGCCAGCATGCCAGCTACCACATCGGCTACAACGCGCCGCTGACCTCCGACATCGAAGGCCTGGCGCGGCCGATGTCGGCCTGGGTCCGCACCTCGCCGGACGCCAGGTCGGTTGCCGCCGACGGGGCAGCCGCGATCGCCGCGGCCAAGAGCTCGCCGCCGCAGATCGCGACCCTGATCCTACCCGCCGACACCGCCTGGAATGAGGCCGACGGCATTGCCGAGGTTCCGCTGGAAAACCAGCGCCCGGGCTATTCGCCGCAGGCGGTCGAGCATGCGGCGCGGGTGCTGCACGGCAACGGCGAGCGCACGCTCGTGCTCATCACCGGCAGCGCGCTCAGCGAGCATGGTCTTGCGCTGGCGCAGCGGATCGCCGGGAAAACCGGCTGCAAGGTGATGGGCCAGACCTACCATCCGCGAATGGCGCGCGGCCGCGGCCGTTTCTCGATCGACCGCATCCCCTATGTCATCGAACAGGCGCTGCCGATCCTGAAGGACTTCCGCCACATCGTGCTGGTCGAGGCCAACGACCCGGTGGCCTTCTTCGCCTATCCGAACAAGCCGAGCCTGCTCAAGCCGGAGGGCTGCGAGGTTCATCGCATGACCTCATGGGGCGAGAACTCGGTGGCGGCGCTCGAAGCGCTGGCGAACGCGCTTCATGCCACCGTGCACGACGTCAAGCCGCAGAAGGTGCAGGAACTGGTCAAGCCGACCGGTGCGCTCAATTTCGCGACCATCGCGCAGGCGATCGCCTGTGCCATTCCGGAGAACGCGATCGTCGTCGACGAATCCATCACCACCGGTCGCGGCTTCTTCCCGCCGACCGCGGCCGCCGCGCCGCACGACTGGCTGCAGAACATGGGCGGCTCGATCGGGTTTTCCACGCCCGTCGCGACCGGCGCCGCGGTGGCCTGCCCCGATCGCAAGGTGATCTGCATGGTCGGCGACGGCAGCGCGATGTACACGATCCAGTCGCTGTGGACGCAGGCCCGGGAGAGCTTGAACGTCGTCACGATCGTTTTCGCCAACCGCATCTACCAGATCCTGCGCGGCGAGTTCGACGGGGTAGGCGCCGGCGAGCCGGGCCAGCGCGCCCTGGATATGCTCAGGATCGATCGTCCGACCATCGATTTCGTGGCGCTCGCGAGAGGAATGGGCGTGCCGGGCCGGGCGGTCACGACCGCCGACGATTTCAACAAGGCGCTGGCCGAGGCCATCGCCGAACCGGGACCGCGGCTGATCGAAGTGCAGATGTGAGGCAAACCGCCGAAGCGCCCTGCGGCCGGAGGCAGCATGCATACCGAGCTGAACAAGGTCGTCACTGCTCTTCAGGAGTTCTATTCCCGGGAAGGATTTCTGTTCGAGAAGGATGTCGGCGAGCGCGCGCTCACACATCGGTTTGCCGTGCATCTCGAACGACAGTTTCCCTCCTGGTCGGTCGACTGTGATTTCGATCGGTTAGGGGAGCGGACCCTGCATCTGCCGCACGGTTCGATCATCTCGACGGACGACCACCTCGGCAAGTCGATCTATCCCGACATCGTCGTGCACAACCGCGAGATCCCGAAGAACCTGCTTGCCGTCGAGATCCGCAAAGCCTCCAACCATCAGCCGCTGGCGCACGACCAGCACAAGCTGCGCGCGCTCACCGATCCACATGTCTGGTTTGCCTATTGGATGGGCGCGCTCCTGGTCCTGGAAAGGAAGAGCGTGACGTCGGCGGAAATCTACGTCGGCGGGGCGCCGGATCGGACGTTGTCGGCGTGGTTTCACGATCGGCTGAAGCAGGCGGGCCTGACCACGCATTGATGCGGAACCGGGTGATCCCCGGCTCCGGCGTTGTCATCAGTAGTTCGCATCAGTCGTTTGTGAGCGGGCCGGATCGTGCCGGTACGTCACCAACGCCAATGGCGTGCATAGGCCTGGCGGGGATTGATGCCGCAGGTTGCCTCGGTGCCGGAGGCCGTTGCCATGCACTGGCGATAAGTCGCGAAACTGCAATTGCCGGGGTAGCCCCACTGTTTGCTTTGCAGACAGTATCGACCGGCCTCGGCCGGCTCTACGGACGCCCACGTGGCCACGATGATGGTGGCTGCCGAAAGAAGCAACGGAATGGTGCGACGCATGTCTTCTCTCCTCAAGTAAGCTTTTCCTTTCGCAATGCGCGATCGATGACAGGGGTTCCATTTGCAGCGCCGTCATGAGGCGAAGTGACGCGAGCGCAAGAAAGCCTGTGCAGCCGCGCTTTCAATTCAATAGACGATCGCGGGCCTCGAATGTGATCTCGACCACAGTTCGAGAAGGCCGTCGAGCCTATCGCGGCGTGGTAGCTTGCGCCCGCTCATCCACCGGGATTACGCTTGTCGAATTCGGATCAGGCACATTGGAGGTTCTGATGCAAAGATCATTTCTCATCGCAGCCGCCGCGGCGGTTGCGCTTGTCCTGCAGACGCCGATCGCGCTGGCCCAGACTCCGCCGAGTGCCGACACCACCACGCCGCCGGCGGCCACCACGACGCCACCTCCGGCCGCGACCACTGCTCCCGAGCCGACAAGTACCCCTGCCGCAACAGCTCCTCCTGCTGCAACCACCGCTCCCGCCGCAACGGCGCCGCCGGCCGCAACAACTGCTACGCCGCCGCCCGCAACGACTGCGCCGACGGCAACGACCACCGCGCCGAGCGGCTCTGCAGCACCGGCCAAGACCACCGAGGAGAAAAAGGCATCGAAGAAAAAGATGACGCGGAAGCAGGAAATCCAGCACTCGATCGATACCGGTACCGTGCCTTCGCGCTACCGCAGGTCCGTGCCGAAGGAATACCACAGGTACATTCCGTTCGAGAAGCGGTAGCGCCCGGACGACAGACGTCGCCGTCGCGGAAAGCTGCACGCAAGCCCGCCTCATGCAACACCCCGTCTTGGGGTGTTGCAGTTCGCGCGTGAACCAGAGCGTGATCCGGACCCGAAGGGCCGCGTCGTGAGCGCAAAGCGGGAACCGGTTTTCCGCGACACACGTAACGCGTTTGCGCGCAGATCATGCAGAACCTAAAGCGCGAGACGATTTAATCTGATCTCATCGCGCTCAGGTTCTTGACCACGTTCAGCCAAAATTTAGTGGTTTGAGATCAAGCTTGGTATTTCCACAAGCAGAGTTCCGCGTTGATGTTCAAGGTGCCGGCTATCTTCATCCTGTCGCTGGCGCTTGCCGGCTGTGCAGCCTCTCCATCCATCCAGTCTTTCAACAGCTCATCGCAGGCGCCGCGCTATGCCTGGGACGGGGCCGGCGAAGATCCCAATCAGCCGAGGCATTCAGGCGCTGCGCCGTCATCGGCGGCAAGACGCGCCTCTCCCGAACGTGCGAAGGAGCTTGCGACGCTGCCCTCCGACTCCGGAGGCAGGGTGCGCGACGAGGCCGAGCAGGAGGCTCGCCTCAGCCGCGCGCTGGTGATCTGCCGAGGCTGTCTGCGTCCGCGGGAGGGCGACGAGCGGCTGGCCGGATTGCGCGAATAGGGCATTTGGATGCGCAGCTACGCTTCACGAAGCGGCGCGCGCGCAGGCCTGATGTCGCAAGGGTGACGGTAATGGTGGGCGCACAAGGGATCGAACCTTGGACCTCTCCCGTGTGAAGGGAACGCTCTCCCGCTGAGCTATGCGCCCGGGATGCACGATCGATGCGGACGACTTCGTCCGCCGTGCATGGTCTTGGAAACCGCGATTTACGAAGTGCAAGCCGTCGGTGTCAAGTTGCCAGGCCCGTTTGGAGCGGAAAACCTTTGATCGCAACCGGGACCGGCCGGCCGCGGCGGGCTCAGGCCCCTTGCTGCCGGGCGCGGGAGGCGTGGGCCTGCAGCGCGCGGATGCGTTCGGCAAGCGTTCCGCCGCCCTCCGGGAAGCTCGGTGCCACCCCGTTGCTCGCGCTGCCGTTGGCAGGAGGTGGGGCGGTTCTTGCCGGGGTGGCGGGCTCGGACGCGAGCAGGGCTTCGATCGGCGAGTTCGGTCCCTCGAGCTGCATGGCAAGCTTCGCCACCTCGGCGGCGATGTCGTTGATGCGCTCGCGCAGCAGCGCGTTCTCCATGCGCTCGGTCGCCCACGAGCTTTCGGCCTGCTGCTGGATGGCATTGATGTCGCGTTGCAGCTTTCCGCGCTCGTCGCGTGCAATCCGCAGCTGGTCCTCCAGCGCCGCCTTTTCCTCGCGCAGCTTTTCGATCGCCGGCGACCTGCCGCCGCCCATCGCGCTGATCTCGCTACGCAGGTCCTTGATGGTGCGCTCTGCGCTGTCGTTCGCCTGGCGCAACTGGTTGTTCTCGTACTCGCGCTCGGCAAGCAGCTTGCCCTGGGTCGAGAGCCGCGCCTCGAGGTCGTTGATGCGGCCGGAAAGCATCTCCGTTTCCTTGACCTGCACGATCAGCTGCCGGTCGAGCTCGGTGACGCGCTGGCTCAAATTCTCCACCCGGCCGCGCGCTTCTGCCAGCTCGCGCGAAGCCGTCTCGGACTGGCTGCGCTCCTGCGCGAGTCGCGATTGCGTTGCGGCGAACTCCTTCTCGGCGTCGCCGACGCGGCTCTTCAATCCCTCGATCTGCGTCCGCACCGCCACCAGCTCGACCTGGCGGCTCTCCGCGGTCATCGAGCGGTCGGACAGCTCGGAATTGAGCTTGGCGAGCTCGCTCTGTTTTTCGGCCAGCGCCTGCTCGGCCGCGCGCAGCGCCTCCGTCTTGGTGTTGAACTCCTCCTCGGTGGCGCGAAGCTGCTCCTTCATTGCCTTCTCACGCGCCTCCAGCGCGAAGATCGTGGCGTTCTTTTCGCCGAGCTCGATCTTCATGCGGTTGATCGCGTCCGTCTTCTTGCCGAGTTCGGCGAGCTGGCTGGTCGTCCTGTTCTTCAGCTGCTCGACATTCATTTCGAGGCGCCGAGCCGACATGGCAAACTCCGCGCGCAGCTGGTCCTTGTCAGCCTGGATCTCGGCCATCGACAGCGGCGTGGCGGCCTCCAACCGGCGCGTGGTCAGCCGCACCGCGCGGTTGTGCACGAGTGGGACTACCGCGAGCGCGCACAGCATCGCGATCAAAAAGCCGATCGCCAGGTACATGATCGGTTCGACCATGAGCCACCACTCCCAGAGCCAAGGAAAAATTTACCAAACACAATGCCATGGCGGGGCGGCAAAAGGCCAGCCCCGCCCGCTTGTTAACGTGAATCTGTTCGTGAAGAGACCGCCTTCGCTCAGAAGGGGTTCCAGGTCGCTTGCGGCGTGTACTTCAGATAGCCGATATTGGCCCCGAGCCTGAGCCCGATGCCGGAGCGGATCGGTACCAGCACGATGTTGTTGGCGGTGAGCGCAGTCATGCCGAAGCCGCCGATGACGTAGGCCGACCCGTCGATGCCGGCGAAGCGCTGGTAGATGGCACCGGTCGCGGGCAGGTTATAGACCAGCGTCATGGTGCGGGCGCCATCGCCGCCCCAGTCAAAGCCGACCGAAGGCCCCTGCCAAAAAACCTTAAGGTCCCCGGCATTCTTGGTGTAGAGCGTGCCTTCGCCATACCGCAACCCGGCCACGAACGCGCCCGAGCCTTCCTCGCCCAGGATATAGCCGTTCGGCAGGCCCCATTGACTGACGGCGCGCTCGATGATCGAGGCCAGCCCGCGCGAGACGTTGCCGAAGAAGCGGTGTCCAGCCGTTACCAGTTCGTCCGGCCCGTAGGTGCTCGGGCTCGGGCTGCGCTGGGGCGGGGGCATGTTGGGCGGCGGCGCCTGCTGCGCCGAGGCCGGCACGATCCAGCCCATCAACGCGGCGAGCGCCACCGCGGCAAGGCGTGATGCGAAAGTCATGGAAGAAACCCCTGCTACGTCGAAAACCCAGCCGCACCCTTAACCGGACGCCAACGCGCTGGCCCTAGGTTGCGTCGAATATGCTCACGACTCGGAATGTTATCCGCAGCAACTATGACGGTACAACGGCAGGAAAAGAAAGGCTGGCGCCCCGGAATCGCCTTGATTGGTGTTCTGGCAGGCTTTTGCGCGGTCGGCCATGACTTTGCCGCCCGGGCCACGACCACCGAGCGGGTGGTAGTCAATCGCTTCAGCGGGCTCGCCATCGAGGGGTTCGACCCGGTGGCTTATTTCGTCGACGGCCAGCCCGCCCGGGGGCTGGAGCAGTTCGAGGCGGCGCAGGCCGGTGTCGTCTGGCGCTTCTGCAATGAGGGCAACCGGGCTTCCTTTCTCGCGCATCCGGAAATCTACGGGCCCCGATTCGGGGGCTACGACCCGATCGAGGTGGCCAGAGGCGTTGCCTACCCGGGCAACCCGCGATTTTGGCTGATTGCGGGCGAGAGGCTCTATCTCTTTGGCCGCGAGGCCAATCGGGATGCCTTTGCCGCCGATCCCGAGCGCCTGCGGCGCGCAGCCGACGCGCATTGGCCTGAGGTCGAGCAAAAGCTGGCTCAATAGCCGGCGAGTGCCGCAGGGTCGCCCCAGGCGATGAATTCCGGGACGATGAATCCCTCCTGCCTTTCGCCAAAGCGCACCTCGGCCCCCTTGGCGTCGGTGATCCTGCCGCCCGCCGCGGTAACGACCGCACAGCCGGCTGCGACATCCCACTCCGAGGTTGGCGCAAGCCGGGGATAGACATCGACCTGCCCCTCCGCGACCCTCCCGAATTTGACCGCCGAGCCGAGCGCCTGCCGGATCGCGCCAGGCCGGCCCGCGATGAACGCCTCGGTGCGAGCATCGCCGTGCGACCGGCTGACGGCGGCGACCCAGGGCTCGCCCCGGCTGGGCATGGGCCTGGCATGGATCGGCTCGGCCTCGCCCATGGAGGCGCCGTCAATCCGCAGCCGTTCGGCGCCGCGCCCCACGATGCCGCGCCACACCACGCCCAAGGCCGGGGCGCCGACGATCCCGAGCAAGGGCAGGCCGTCGGTGACCAGCGCGATATTCACGGTGAATTCGTCCCTGCCGGCCACGAATTCCTTGGTGCCGTCGAGGGGATCGATCAGGACGAAGCTGCCGCGAAAGGGCCCTCTCATCAGGTGTGCCCGTTCCTCCGAGACCGCGGGCAGATCGGGAAGGAGTCGAGCAAGCCCTTCGCCGATGATGCGGTCGGCGGCGAGATCGGCCTCCGTTACCGGCGATCCGTCGGGCTTGCCCTCGATCCTCATCGCGGAGCGATCGACGGAAAGAATGGCAAGGCCGGCTTCCACCGCCAAAGCCGTGAGCGGCTCGATCAGGCGTGCTGCTTCATCAGCATCGATCAGGGCACCGGAACCGCGTGCTTCATTCATCTCCAGGCCTCATCATGTCCTCGATTTTTCCGCGCGGGTCTCCGGCGCCAAAGCCCGAGGTCAACTCAAGTCGCCGGGGTCTTATCTTCTGTCACGGCGATCTTGTAGCATCCCGATCGGCGCTAGCTGTAGCGGGATGCGAAATGTTAGAAATCGGATCACCCCTCTGGCAGGTGTGATTCGCCGTCGCCGCCGCGCAAATCCAGGAAAATCCTATGTCTGGCACTTCGTCACCCGGTCCCGATCCCGATAGGCTCGAACTCGCGGCGCTCTTGTGCTCGCGAGTCTGCCACGATCTCATCAGTCCTGTGGGCGCCATCGTCAACGGTCTCGAGGTTCTGGACGACAATCCGAAGCCGGAAGATCGCGAGTTCGCACTCGATCTGATCCGCAAGAGCGCCAGGACTGCTTCCGCGCGGTTGCAGTTCTGTCGGCTGGCGTTCGGCGCGGCCGGATCATCGGGCGCGCAGATCGATCTCGGTGACGCGCAAACCATGGCGCGCGGACACATTGAAGACGGCAAGTGCACCATCACGTGGAACTTGCCGCGCGTGCTGTTGCCGAAGAACAGGGTCAAGCTGCTGCTCAACATGCTCGTGATCGCGCAGCAGACCATTCCACGCGGCGGCACGCTGACCGTGGATCCGGTCGGCGAGGGCGAGACGATGAGCTTCCGCGTCACCGCATCCGGACTGAACGCGCGCCTGCCGCAGAACATCGCGGAGCTGCTCAGCGGCAGCCGCGGTCCGGCGACGGATGCGCATGCCGTGCAGCCGTATTACACGCGTCTGCTCGCAGAATCGTGCGGACTTAACGTGGCATTGGCGCCGGAAGGCGAGGCCGTGGTCGTTACCGCTTCGTGAATGCGGAGCTGCCTCGTTACCGCTTTGCTAACGCGTCTCGACAGAGGTTATGGTTAACCGACCCTTTATGAGACGCCTTTGATTGCAGCGGACGCGTTATCTCATTGTTGAGCGCGTCCTTTTGCACTTATGCAACTAATATTAAACGGTTTCCGGTGAAGCTGGCCTCATTCCAAGAGGTGCGCCGGCGCGCGCTCGTGTATACGAAGGCCAGTTTTCATGGATGACCTGTTGAGGGAGTTTCTGACGGAAACGAGCGAGAGCTTGGACACCGTCGACAACCAGCTGGTGAAGTTCGAGCAGGAGCCGAACAACGCCAAGATCCTGGACAACATCTTCCGCCTCGTTCACACGATCAAGGGTACCTGCGGCTTCCTCGGACTGCCGCGGCTGGAGGCTCTCGCGCACGCGGGCGAGACGTTGATGGGCAAGTTCCGCGACGGCATGCCGGTGACGGCGGACGCAGTGACGCTGATCCTTTCCTCGATCGATCGCATCAAGGAGATCCTTGCGGGACTGGAGGCAACCGAAGCAGAACCTGAAGGCAGTGACCGCGACCTGATCGACAAGCTCGAAGCGATGGTCGTGCAGGGCATGGCGGCGATGTCCGGCTCGGCGCAGCCGATGCCGCCCGGCTCGGCGCAGCCGATGCCATCGGGCACGCCTGCCGATGAGCCGGTGGCCTCCGCCGTGGCGCCGCCGCTTGCGCCCGATCCGACAAACTCGGAAGACGATGCCGAGCCACCTCTGCCCCAGCTCACCGAGGGTAACCTGGTGGCGCAGACGCTCGAGCGGCCTCTGCGCCCGGGCGAAGTCTCGCTGGATGAACTGGAGCGTGCCTTCCGCGACACCAAGGCCGAAGTGCCGATGCCGAAGGCGCAGCCCGCTGCTTTCGCACCGCAGCCCGCGGCGGCCAAGGACAGCAAGGAGGCAAAGCCCTCGGCGAAGAAGTCGACGTCGGAGGAGACCACCAGCGAGGCTGACCGCGTCGCCAACCAGTCGATCCGCGTCAATGTGGATACGCTTGAACATCTGATGACCATGGTTTCGGAGCTGGTCCTGACGCGCAACCAGCTCCTCGAGATCAGTCGCCGCAACGAGGACACCGAATTCAAGGTGCCGTTGCAGCGTCTCTCCAACGTCACGGCCGAACTGCAGGAAGGCGTCATGAAGACGCGCATGCAGCCGATCGGCAATGCCTGGCAGAAGCTGCCGCGCATCGTGCGCGACCTGTCGGGCGAACTCGGCAAGCAGATCGAGCTGGAGATGCACGGTGCAGACACCGAGCTCGACCGTCAGGTGCTCGACCTGATCAAGGATCCGCTCACGCACATGGTGCGCAACTCCGCCGACCACGGCCTCGAGACGCCCGCCGAGCGGCTCGCGGCCGGCAAGCCGGAGCAGGGCACGATCCGGCTGTCCGCCTATCACGAGGGCGGTCACATCATCATCTGCATCGCCGACAACGGACGCGGGCTCAATACCGACAAGATCAGGGCCAAGGCGCTCGCAAACGGCCTCGTCAGCGAGGCCGAGCTCGACAAGATGAGCGAAGCCCAGGTCCACAAGTTCATCTTTGCTCCGGGTTTCTCCACCGCAACCCAGGTCACCGCCGTCTCCGGCCGCGGTGTCGGCATGGACGTGGTGCGCACGAATATCGACCAGATCGGCGGCATCATCGACGTCAAGTCGGTGGCCGGCGAAGGCTGCTCGGTCACCATCAAGATCCCGCTGACGCTGGCGATCGTGTCGGCGCTGATCGTTGAAGCCGCCGGCGACCGCTTCGCCATCCCGCAATTGTCCGTGGTCGAACTGGTGCGCGCGCGCGCCAACTCCGAGCATCGCATCGAGCGGATCAAGGACACCGCGGTCCTGCGCCTGCGCAACAAGCTGCTGCCCCTGATGCACCTGAAGAAGCTGCTCAAGATCGACGACGGCTCCTCATCCGATCCCGAGAACGGCTTTATCGTCGTTACCCAGGTCGGCAGCCAGACCTTCGGCATCGTGGTCGACGGCGTGTTCCACACCGAGGAAATCGTGGTCAAGCCGATGTCGACCAAGCTGCGTCATATCGACATGTTCTCCGGCAACACCATCCTTGGCGACGGCGCGGTCATCATGATCATCGATCCCAACGGCATCGCCAAGGCGCTCGGCGCCGCCGGCTCGGGCTCCCACGAGATCTCCGACGAGAACGCCGCCCACCATGCCTCTTCCGGCGAACAGGCCACCTCGCTCCTGGTGTTCCGCGCCGGTTCGACCCAGCCCAAGGCGGTGCCGCTCGGGCTCGTCACGCGCCTGGAGGAGCTCCCGGCCGACAAGATCGAGTTCTCCAACGGCCGCTACATGGTGCAGTACCGCGAGCAGTTGATGCCGCTGGTCGCCATGGAAGGCGTAACCATCGCCAGCCAGGGCACGCAGCCGATTCTGGTGTTCGCGGACGACGGCCGCTCGATGGGTCTGGTGGTCGACGAGATCATCGACATCGTCGAGGAACGGCTCAACATCGAGGTTGCAGGCTCGGGGGCGGGCATTCTCGGCTCGGCCGTGATCAAGGGGCAGGCGACGGAGGTGATCGACGTCGGCTACTTCCTGCCGATGGCCTTCGCTGATTGGTTCAGCCGCAAGGAGATGCGCCCCTCGGCGTCCTCGCAATCGGTGCTTCTGGTCGACGACAGCGCCTTCTTCCGCAACATGCTGGCGCCGGTGCTGAAAGCGGCCGGCTACCGGGTACGTACCGCGTCCACCGCGCAGGAGGGGCTCACCGCGCTGCGGTCCGGCCAGACCTTCGACGTGGTCCTGACCGACATCGAAATGCCCGACATGAACGGCTTCGAGTTCGCCGAGTCGATCCGGGCCGATCACAACCTGAACGCCGTGCCGATCATCGGTCTCTCCGCGCTGGTCTCGCCAGCGGCCATCGAGCGCGGACGGCAGGCCGGATTCCACGACTACGTTGCCAAGTTCGATCGCCCCGGTCTGATCGCGGCGCTGAAGGAGCAGACCACAGCCGGCGCCGGAAATGGCGGGAACTGCGAGATGAGCCGGGCGGCGTGAGGAGGCTTGATTGATGAGCACCAAGACCCAGAGTGCCGAGGGCGCCATGGCCGAATACGTTACCGCCATGATCGGCGGACAATTGTTCGGCCTGCCCATCTCCCGCGTTCAGGACGTGTTCATGCCGGAGCGGGTGACGCGGGTGCCGCTGGCGTCACGTGAAATCTCCGGCGTGTTGAACCTTCGCGGCCGCATCGTCACCGTCGTCGACATGCGCGCCCGCCTCGGCCTGCCCAAGCCGGAAGACGGCAAGCCGCCGATGGCGGTGGGTGTCGATCTGCGCGGAGAGTCCTATGGTCTCTTGATCGACCAGATCGGCGAGGTGCTGCGCCTGCCCGAGGAAGGCAAGGAGGAAAACCCCGTCAATCTCGATCCTCGCATGGCCAAGCTCGCCGGCGGCGTGCACAGGCTCGACGGCCAGCTGATGGTCGTCCTCGATGTCGATCGCGTGCTCGAGCTCTCGCCGGAGATGATGGCGGCGTAGGCCGGGTGCCCGCGCCGTGTGAGTTGCAATTGGAAGTGTCCCGCTCGGGAAAAGGAAATAGAGGCCAATATGAGAACGTGTCTCGTCGTTGATGACTCCAGCGTCATCCGCAAGGTTGCGCGCCGCATCCTTGAAGGCCTGGATTTCCAGATCATGGAGGCGGAAGACGGAGAAAAGGCGCTGGAGATCTGCAGACGCGGATTGCCGGACGCGGTGCTGCTCGACTGGAACATGCCGATCATGGACGGCTACGAATTTCTCGGCAATCTGCGCCGCATGCCGGGCGGTGACCAGCCCAAGGTCGTGTTCTGCACGACCGAGAACGATGTCGCGCATATCGCCCGCGCGCTGCACGCAGGCGCCAACGAGTACATCATGAAGCCGTTCGACAAGGAAATCGTGACTGCGAAATTCCAGGAAGTCGGCCTGATCTGAACGGTTTCGTCCGGAGGACCGAAACCCCGGACGCGTCAAGAATGTGCCGCCTGAAGCGGCAGCTGGTGAGTAATGGGTGTTGCGTTTGCAAGTAATCCGTCTCCTCCCGTGACCAGGGAGGGGCCGCTGCGCGTCATGGTGGTCGACGATTCCGTCGTCATCAGGGGGCTGATTTCGCGCTGGATCAGCGCCGAGTCCGATATGGTGGTCGCAGCGTCGCTGCGCACCGGACTCGAGGCGGTCAACCAGCTTGAGCGCGTCGATCCCGACGTCGCCGTGCTCGACATCGAAATGCCCGAGCTCGACGGCATTTCTGCGCTTCCGCAAATGCTGGCCAAGAAGCGCGATCTCGTCGTCATCATGGCCTCCACGCTGACCCGTCGCAACGCGGAGATCAGCTTCAAGGCGCTCTCGCTCGGCGCCGCAGACTACATTCCCAAGCCGGAGAGCACGCGCGAGGCGGGCGCCGCCGACCTCTTTCGGCACGATTTGATCGAAAAGATCCGGCAGCTCGGCGGCAGGCTGCGTCGCAAGCCCGCCGTGACGCCGAGCCCGCTGCTCGCGCCGTCCTCCCCCGCCGCGCCCGATCGCGCGCGCGAGCCCGCAGCCCGCGCGGCGCCCGTCGCACCCGCCCAGCCGTTGGCGCGCCGCTCGTTCTCGACGCAGGCGCCGCGTGTGCTTCTGATCGGCTCGTCGACCGGCGGCCCGCAGGCGCTGATGTCGGTGGTGGCCGACCTCGGTCCCGTCATCGACCGCTTTCCGGTGCTGATCACCCAGCACATGCCACCAACGTTCACCACCATTCTCGCCGAGCATCTGGCGCGCTCGAGCCACCGGCCGGCGCGCGAGGCCGTGGACGGCGAGACGATCAAACCGGGCCAGATCTATCTTGCCCCGGGCGGCAAGCACATGCGCGTGGCACGTCAGGGCGCTGATGCAATGATCGCGCTGGACGATGGGCCGCCGGTCAATTTCTGCAAGCCCGCCGTCGATCCGCTGTTCATGTCGGCGATCGACGTCTGGCGCGGCAGCATCCTTGCCGTGATCCTGACCGGCATGGGCTCGGACGGAATGCGCGGGGGCAAGGAAATCGTGGCCGCCGGCGGAAGCGTGATCGCGCAGGACGAAGCCACGAGCGTGGTGTGGGGAATGCCGGGCGCTGCGGCGAACGCGGGCATCTGCGCCGCCGTCCTGCCGCTCAGCCAGATTGCGCCGAAGCTCAACCGGCTGTTTTCGGGAGACCGTTCGTGACGTCTTTGGACTATGAGTACCTGCGTAAGTTCCTGAAAGAACGTTCCGGTCTCGATCTCTCCGCCGACAAACAATATCTGGTCGAAAGCCGTCTGACGCCGCTTGCCCGGAAAGCCGGTCTTGACGGCATTTCGGAGCTCGTCGAGCGGATCAGGAGCAACGGCCAGCTTGCGACCGAGGTGGTCGAGGCCATGACCACCAACGAGACCTTCTTCTTTCGCGACAAGACCCCGTTCGA
>NZ_JACRAW010000052.1 GCF_016213215.1 Bradyrhizobium sp.
GATCTCGGCAAACTATACGACTACGACATCATCCTTCTCGACCTCAACCTGCCTGACATGTCCGGCTACGACGTGCTCTAGCAGCTCCGGGTCGCCAAGATAAAGACACCCATTCTGATCCTCTCCGGCCTCGCCGGCATCGAGGACAAGGTCAAGGGTCTCGGCGTCGGCGCCGCCGACTACATGACCAAGCCCGTCCACAAGGACGAGCTGGTGGCCCGCATCCACGCGATCGTGCGCCGCTCCAAGGGCCATGCCCAGTCGGTCATCCAGACCGGCGATCTCGTCGTCAACCTCGACACCAAGACGGTGGAAGTCGGCGGCCAGCGCGTGCATCTGACCGGCAAGGAATACCAGATGCTGGAGCTGCTCTCCCTGCGCAAGGGCACCACGCTCACCAAGGAAATGTTCCTCAACCACCTCTATGGCGGCATGGACGAGCCGGAACTGAAGATCATCGACGTCTTCATCTGCAAGCTCCGCAAGAAGCTCGCCAACGCCTCCGAAGGCCGCAATTTCATCGAGACCGTGTGGGGCCGCGGCTATGTGCTGCGAGAGCCGCACGAGGCCGACGAGCGCATCCCGGCCTGATCTCAAGGGTTACTGCCGCGAGCCATGGCTCGCTCCTCCCCAACTGAAGCCCCGCCGCAAATGGCGGGGTTTTTGTTTGCCGAAGGCGCAAATGGAGCGTTCAGCGAATTTGAACCCGCATCCGGCCCGGCTCGACAGAGAATGGATCATCAGCCGGCGCAGGAAATGTCGATTTCAGCCTTGGCAGGACGGTCCGACGCCGACCTAGGCGGCGAACTCGCGTTCCTGAACCACACGATCGAGCAGAATCCGGACAGCGCCGAGGCCTGGGCAGCGCGGGCCGTCTTCCACCGGGCCTGCCGGAACGTTGCCGGCGCCATCCGCGATTATAGCCGCGCGTTACGCGCCGACCCTTCGCACATCCCATCCCTGCTTGGCCGAGGCGTGCTGCTGCTGGACGACGGCCGTCCGAACGATGCCATTTGCGACTTCACGGAAATCATCGCCGTCGACCCGGAGTACGAGGATGCCTACCTGTGCAGAGCCTGGGCCCACGAATCCGGATCGCAGCTCGAAGCCGCGCTGGCCGATTACGGCGCGGCTCTTGCCATCGACCCCTTTCTCGCCGAGGCCCATTACGGCCGTGGCAACGTGCTGCGGGAGCGCGAGGATTATGCGCTTGCGCTCGAAAGCTTTGACAAGGCGATCGAATGCGAGCCGGCCCGGGCCGAGTTCTACAACAACCGGGGCATCGTCAAGGATATCCTGCTCGACCATGCCGGCGCCCAGGCCGACTACAGCCGCAGCGTCGCGCTCGATCCGGCCGATGCGACGACCTACAACAACCGGGGCTATTCCTGCAGCCTGAGCGGCGACGATTTGAAAGCCATCGCCGACTACGACCGGGCGATCGAACGCGATCCCGATTGCGGGATCTTTTATCTCAACCGCGCGAACTCCCGCTACCGGCTCGACGACTACGACCAGGCGATCATCGACTGCGACCGGGCGCTGGAGAACGACGTCGATCCCGCCAAGCGAGCCGGCGCTTTCTGCGGACGGGCCGACTGCTGGTACATGAAGGACCGCTACGATCTCGCCATAGCCGATTATGACCGCGCCATCGAGCTGAAGAAAGACGAGGCACGGTTTTACCGGAATCGGGCCGACGCCCATTGGCTTGTCGACAACGACGATCTGGCCATTGCGGACTACACGCGAGCCATCGCCTTGAGCCCGCGCGACATCGACCTTTATATCGGACGCTGCGCGCTCTTCCTGCGCAGGCTGCGGCTGTTCTGTGCCCTCAAAGACCTCTGGCGGATCGTCAGGCTGGCATGATAGGCACCTCCAGCCCGGCTGATCGCCAATCCCACTGAAGAGAGCGTCCATGATCGCGCAATCGCTCGCAGGCCTTCCCGCTTTCATAGTCTATTTCTGCACCGGGCTAATTGCGGTGGTAGCTTACCTATTCGTCTACACGAGGATCACAGCGCACAACGAATTCGCGTTAATCCGCGACAACGAGCCGGCGGCCGCGATCGCGCTCGGCCTCAGCCTGCTGGGTTTCGTACTGCCGGTGGTGAGTGCGATCGCGCATTCGGCCAACGTGATCGACTGCCTGATCTGGAGCGTGATCGCGCTGGTCGTCCAGGTCATCGTCTACTACCTCGTGAAGGTCCCGGTGCCGGACCTGTCGAAACGGATCGCGGCTGGCGAGCTGGCGCCGGCGATCTGGCTCGGCCTGTCCTCGCTGGCGGCAGGCGCGCTCAACGCCGCCTCGATGATCTACTAGGCGTTGATCCGAACCATGGCCGAGCGACGCCCCACCAAGGATTTCGGCAAGCGGCGGCCTGCTTCCAGTCCGCCGCCGCAGCCGCAAAAACGCTCCGGCCACGTCGCGCTGCTGGTGATGGGCACGCTGGCGGTCGGCGCAACCGGCTATGCGCTGATGCCGAAGCAGAGGTGCGAGCCGCCTGCCCCGGGCATGGCCCAGCCGCAGGACAATACGGCGTGCACGTCGAGCCGCTCCGGTAGCGGTGGCCGCTGGTCGCATTACAGCTTCTTCAGCAGCAATTCATCCAGCCATTCACCGTCGGCCACCTCCACGTCGACTTCCTCGGATTCCTCATCCCACGTGACGCGGGGCGGCTTCGGCAGCTTCGGCCATGCCTTCGGCTTCTCCGGCGGCGGTTGATGCAGCGCATCACCTGTCCCGAGCGCGACGACTGGCAGGCGACCGCCGCGCGATGCGGCTTTGATTTCCATACCATCGACGGCGAACGCTATTGGGACGAGCGCGCCTATTACGCTTTCACGCTCGAAGAGATCGAGCGCGCCATCGAGACCCCGACCGGCGAGATCGACGCGATGTGTCTCGAACTGGCCGGCCGCGCGGTCAAGGACGAGCGCTATCTGCGGCGGCTGAAGATTCCGGAAGCGTTCTGGCCGCTGATCGCGCAAAGCTGGGAGCGCGACGACCGCAGCCTCTACGGCAGGCTGGATCTGCGCTTCGACGGCAACGGGCCCGCGAAGCTGCTCGAGTACAACGCGGACACCCCCACTTCGATCTTCGAGGCCGCGGTGTTTCAATGGACCTGGCTCGAACAGGCGATGGAGCGGCACATCATTCCCGCGCGCGCCGACCAGTTCAACTCGATCCACGAGCGGCTCATCGAAGCGTGGAAAGGGATCGCCGCGCGCCGTCACGTCCATCTCGCCGGCACGACCGGCCATACCGAGGACGCGGTAACGCTCGCTTATCTCGAAGACACCGCGCGTCAGGCCGGCCTTGCCACCACGCTGCTCGACATCGAGGAAATCGGCTGGCACGAGACGAGCGGCAGCTTCGTCGATCTCGAGGACCGCGACATCGAGCTCATGTTCAAGCTCTATCCCTGGGAGTGGATGTTTCACGACGCGTTCGGCTTAAAGCTGTTCGAGGCGAAAACGCGCTGGATCGAGCCGCCGTGGAAGGCGGTACTGTCCAACAAGGGCATCCTGCCGCTGTTGTGGGAGATGTTTCCCGGCCATCCCAACCTGTTGCCGGCGTTCTTCGAGGACGATCCGAAAGCCGCCGAGCTCGGCGCCTCCTACGTGCGCAAGCCGCTGCTTTCGCGCGAAGGGGCCAACGTCACACTCGTCGCCGGCGGCGTTTCCGTGGACGAACAGGCGGGCCCGTATGGCGCGGAAGGCTTCGTGCGCCAGGCGTTGTCGCCGCTGCCGGAATTTTCCGGCTTCTATCCGGTGCTGGGAAGCTGGCTCGTCGATCACGTCCCGTGCGGCCTGTCGATCCGCGAGGACGAGAACCCGATCACCGGCAACCGCTCGCGCTTCCTGCCGCACGCGATCCTGTGAGCATCCGCGCAAACGCTTTGCGTTTGTCGCGTCGAGAAACCGGTTTTGACCTTGCCGGATTACGCCTTGAAGGCCATCAGCGCGCTGCCGCTACCTTGAATTGCTGGAACGTCGGCCCGCCAGCATGGACACCCGCGCCCGGCGTGGGGTTGAGCTGATAGAGGCCGCGGCGGTCGGGACAGGGCCGGAACATGTCGGTGACTCCGACCACCGTTTCGGCCGCGCCCAGCACCATCATGCCGTCATCCTCCAGGACCCTGGCCATGCGTCCGAAGATCGACGCCTTGGTTTTCGTATCGAAATAGATGAGGACGTTGCGGCAGAAGATCGCGTCGAACCTGCCAAGATGGGAGAAGTCCTGCAAGAGGTTCAGTTGCCTGTGCTGGACCATCGCGCGGATGTCGGCGTTGAGCTGCCAGAACTCGCCCGCTTGCGTGAAGTATTTCACCAGCATGTGGATCGGCAGACCGCGCTGCACCTCGAACTGGCTGTAGACTCCCGCCTTCGACTTCTGCAGCACCTCGTGCGACAGATCGGTGGCGACGATCTCGACCTTCCAGCCGGCAAGCACCGCGCCCATTTCCTTCACGCACATGGCAATCGAGTACGGCTCCTGCCCGGTCGATGACGCAGCCGACCAGATGCGCAAGGTCTTGCGGCCTGCTCGCGCCTTCATCAGGGTGGGCAGGATGGTTTCGCGCAGGTGATCGAACGGGGTCTTGTCGCGAAAGAAGAAGGTCTCGTTGGTGGTCATGGCCTCGACCACCTCGGTCGCAAGCTGGCCGTTGCTCCTGATCCGCTCGACGAGCTCCGAAATGCCGTCAAGACCGGCTTTCCGGGCAAGCGGC
>NZ_JACRAW010000053.1 GCF_016213215.1 Bradyrhizobium sp.
CTCGACCGGCGCGTCGGCGAGGCCATCGACATCTACGTCAACAACCGGCTGGTCGCGCGCGGCGAGGTGGTACTGGTGGAAGACAAGCTCGGCGTCACCATGACGGAAATCATCAAGTCGGAACGCAGCTGAAATTCAAGGACAACGCGCCATGAACGCGAACGGACGCACAGGAGAGTGACATGAGGCTTCTCATCGTTGGCACATTGAAGGGCCAGCTCACAGCCGCCACCAAGATCGCGATGGAGAACGGTGCCACCGTGACCCATGCCGAGGATCTCGATCAGGCCATGCGGGTGCTGCGCGGCGGCAAGGGTGCCGACCTCCTGCTGGTCGACGTCGGACTCGACATTCGCGATCTGGTGCTAAGGCTCGAAGCGGAGCACATTTGCGTGCCGATCGTCGCCTGCGGCATCTCGAACGACGCCCGCGCCGCGGTCGCCGCCATCCATGCCGGCGCCAAGGAATACATTCCGCTACCGCCAGACCCGGAACTTATCGCCGCGGTGCTTGCCGCAGTCGCCAACGACTCGCGCGAGCTCGTCTATCGCGACGAGGCCATGGCCAAGGTGATCAAGCTCGCGCAACAGATCGCGGGCTCCGACGCCTCGGTGATGATCACCGGCGAGTCCGGAACCGGCAAGGAAGTGCTCGCACGCTACGTCCACATGCGCTCACCGCGCGCCAAGCGGCCGTTCATCTCGATCAACTGCGCCGCGATCCCCGAGCACCTCCTGGAATCAGAGTTGTTCGGCCACGAGAAGGGCGCGTTCACCGGCGCGGTGGCGCGCCGCATCGGCAAGTTCGAGGAAGCCAACGGCGGCACGCTTCTGCTCGACGAGATCTCCGAGATGGACGTCCGCCTGCAGTCCAAATTGCTGCGCGCCATCCAGGAGCGCGTGATCGACCGCGTCGGCGGCACGCGCCCGGTGCCGGTCGACATCCGCATCCTAGCCACCTCGAACCGCAACCTTGCCGATGCCGTGCGTGAAGGCACCTTCCGCGAGGACCTGCTGTTCCGCCTCAATGTCGTCAACCTGAAGATCCCGCCGCTGCGCGAGCGGCCTGCCGATATCCTCGAACTGGCCCAGCACTTTGCCAAAAAATATGCCGAGGCCAACGGCGTGCCGCTGCGGCCGATCTCCGCCGAGGCAAGGCGGGTACTGACCACCAATCGCTGGCCCGGCAACGTCCGTGAGCTCGAAAACACCATGCATCGCGCGGTGCTGATGGCCCAGGGCGACGAGATCGGACCGGAAGCGATCATCACCCCCGAGGGCGAGCGCCTCGATATCAACAAGACGCCGCCGGCGGTCGCACACGCAACGCAGGCCGCCGAGCAGGTCACCCGCGCGCTGGTCGGACGCACCGTCGCCGACGTCGAGCGCGACCTGATCCTGGAGACGCTGAAGCACTGCCTCGGCAACCGCACCCACGCCGCGAACATCATTGGCATTTCGATCCGCACGCTGCGCAACAAGCTGAACGAATATGCCGAGGGCGGGGTCCCGATCCCGCCGCCGTCGGGAGGCACTTCGGACTATCAGCGGATGGCGTCCTGACCAGCCACGTTACGATACTTCCAACCATGCCCGGCCTTGTGCCGGGCATTTTCGTTTGGAGCGAAGCGCGCGATGGCAAGCCCGGCCTTCACCGACTGAGCCGGATCACGAGTAATCCGGCGCGTCGGGATTGCGGAAAATACGGATGGGCTCACCGGGCACCAGATGCTGTCCGCTGAACATGGCGTAAGCGTAGAGCGCGAGGTAGGCGATCGCCAGCGCGCCGACGGCGTAAAACAGCCAGGTGGCAACGCGTTTCATGCTGCGGGCGCACGCGCAATCGTGACGTGAACGAGCTGATCCTTCATGCGCGCTTTCCTGAGGGCGGATCTGCCGCAAGATTTGCACGCTTTTAGGACGATCCTCGCGAAAAGACCAGCACGGGCAAGTCCGTCCGATCAGCCGTGATGACGTGACGCAGGATGTGATGGGAACCTCACGAATCGCCCCTTTCGTCCGCCCCGAGAAGGTGACGCAGGATCGAGCCTTCGAGCGCGGCGAAATCCGCCGATCCGCGCTGTCGCGGACGCGGCACATCGACCTCGATGTCCTGGGAAATGCGGCCGTCCTCGATGACGAGGACCCGATCGGCCAGCGCCACCGCTTCCGACACGTCGTGCGTCACCAGGATCGCGGTAAATCCCTCGTCGCGCCACACCCGCTCCAGCAGCCGCTGCATGGAGATGCGCGTCAAGGCATCGAGCGCCCCAAGCGGCTCGTCGAATGCCAGGATGCGGGGATTGCTCACTAGGGCTCGCGCCAGCGCGACACGCTGCTTCTGGCCGCCGGACAACACCGCCGGCCACTGGTTGCGCTTGTCTGCAAGGCCAACCTCGGACAACGCCGCTTCGGCTCTCGCGTCGGCATCCGGCAAATTGCGACTGCGGCCAAGACCGACCTCGACATTCGACAGCACCCGCGCCCACGGCAGCAGCCGCGGCTCCTGGAACATGACCCGCACATCCTCCAGCCGCGTCTCCTCCCCGAAGCTGATGCTGCCCGCATCGATCTTTTCCAGCCCCGCAATCAGGCGCAGCAGGGTGCTCTTGCCGCAGCCGCTGCGGCCGACAATGGCGACGAACTGGCCGGCGGGAACATGAACATCGATGCCCCGCAGCACCTCGTGATCGCCGAATGACTTGCGCAAGCCGCGAATGATCAGCGGAAGAGAGCGGCCGCGCCCTGCATCCGCCCGGTGCGGCAAGGGTGTCTCCTCGGCGACATCCGTGCGGTCGACGGGCTCGGCTAGCAGTTGCAGGGTTGCGAGCATGTCGACCTCAATGCTGCTGGAAAGCCGGATGCCAGGCGAGCGTCAGCCGCTCCAGCACGCGAGAGGCGCTGTCGGCCAATTTGCCGAGCAAGGCGTAGATCAGGATGCTGAGGACCACGATGTCGATCAGCATGAATTCCCGCGCCTGCATCGCCATGTAGCCAAGGCCCGAGGACGCGGCGATCGTCTCCGCGACGATCAGCGTCAGCCACATGATGCCGAGCGCGAAGCGGATGCCCACGAAGATCGACGGCAACGCGCCGGGAAGGATCACCCGCCGGAACAGTTCGCCGTCGCTCATGCCGTAGATGCGGCCCATCTCGATCAGCTGCGGGTCGACGGTGCGGATGCCGTGCAGCGTGTTGAGGTAGATCGGGAAGAAGACCCCGAGCGCGACCAGGAACAGCTTGGCGCTCTCGTCGATGCCGAACCACAGGATGACCAGCGGGATCAGTGCGAGATGCGGCACGTTGCGCACCATCTGCAACGTGGTGTCGGTCAAATTGCTGGAGAGCTGCGACAGGCCGTTGGCGAGCCCGAAAGCAAAGCCGATGCCGCCGCCGATCAGGAAGCCGCTGCTGGCACGCCAGAAGCTGACGCAGATGTTGCGGACGAGTTCGCCCGATATCAGCAGCTTCCATGCTGCGAGCAGGACGTCGCTCGGCGCCGGTAACACCCGCGCCGGCACGAGGCCGGTCACGCAGGCAAGCTGCCAGATCGCGATCATGAACAGTGGCACGACCCACTGGATCAACCCGTCCGCCCGCGGCAGGCGCACGCTGCGAGGACGCGGAAGACTTTCGATCAAGCTCATGCGTGTGATTCCTGTTTCTGAGGGCGGCGTTCGATGCCGATGGTCTCGCCGAACGGACCGTCATTCGCGCGAAGCGCGCGTGACGTTCCCGGGGCTCGCGTCAAGAGAGGACGGGTCGATGTCGGCGCCCCTCCCGTAGGAAGCGCCGACTGCGCCCGCGACAATGCTGACAGACAGCATGGCGGTTGCCATCCAACGTTGAACAAACCGCCTCATCTATTATCGCCTTGATCGGTCGCCTATTCCGCCGCTTCGCTGAGATCGAGCCGCGCTTTCGGGGCCTCGCCGCTCACGACCGAGACGCGATCGCCCCAGCGCTCTTCGGGATAATAGTCCCACACCGCATGATGCTGGCTCGCCCAGTTGTCCCACACCAGCAGCGAATTCGGCTGCCAGTGAACGCGAACCTGCAGCGCGAGCTGGCTCTCCACATGTCGGAACAGGAATTGGAGGATGGCGTCGCTTTCCCGCCGGGTCAGCTGCACGATATGTGTCGTGAACGAGGCATTCACGTAGAGGAATTTCCGTCCCGTGCGCGGGTGCGTGGCGACGACGGGATGTTCGGACTGCGGGTAGTTCTTGCCCGGATCTGGCTTGGCGCCATAGCCCGCGGTCCAGCCGAACGAGCCGTCATGGATCGCCGTTAACCCATCGAGGAGCTGCTTGAACGGATCCGAGAGGAATTCGTAGGCGAGGTACATGTTGGCGAAGGCTGTGTCACCGCCGAGCGGCGGCGTCTTGGTCACGTGCAGCAGCGAGTACGCAATCGGGCTCGGATCGCACGACACGTCCGGGTGCCAGCCGTCGCCAGGGGTGAAGCGGGAATCCTTGCCGGTCTTCCATGCCAGGAATTCCGGATCGAACGGCGTGTCATAGTGAAAGCGCGATGCGGCGAGCTCATGCCGGTGCAGCGACTTGCCGAAACGGCGGCCAAAGCGCTTCTGGTCCTCCGGCGAAAGCTTCTCCTGGTCACGGAAGATGACCGCGAGATTTTCGTCGACGGCGCGGCGGATTTCGGCGAACTGCTTGTCCGACAAGTCCTTCGATAAATCGACGCCTTTGATTTCCGCGCCTACCGTCGGCGACAGCTGCTTCAACTCCAAAGTCTCGTACGGCGCGCGCCGTTCGCTATTCCACTTCTCGATCGCGATCTTGTCGTTGAAGTCCTTGTAGAAGCTCATGGCTTGCTCCTTGGTTGGGATGGGGTTGATCAGGAGCCCGGCGTCCATTTCCAGACGATGTCGGAAACGTTGACGGGCTTGGGGATGAGTCCGAGTCGCGCATAGCGGTCGGCGACCGCCTGCTGGCTCTTGATGATCTGGTCGTCGACCGGCGCGATGCGGTAATTCGAACGTTCGACAAAGCGCCGGATCGCCTCGAAATCAACGCCCGTCGCCTCCGCCTGGGCCTTGGCGACTTCCTCATGATGGCTGTCGGCCCACACGCCCTCGGAGGCGAAGGCGGCGTTGAGCCTGGCCACCAGCGATGGATACTTCTCGACGAAATCCGAACCGGCGATATAGAAGGCATTCGGCTTGTGCACGTCCTTGTCGAAGGCGATCACGCGGGCGTGCTCCTTCAATTCGGCCAGCGCGAGATAGGGATCCCAGATCGACCAGGCGTCGACCGAGCCCTTGACGAAAGCCGCGGTGGCATCCGCCGGCGCGAGCGGCGCGGGGGTGATGTCGCTCCAGGCCACGCCGGCCTTCTCGAGCGCCGCGACCAGAAGATTGTGCGCGCTCGATCCCTTGCCGAAGGCGATGCGCTTGCCCTTGAGATCGGCCAGCGTCCTGATCGGCGAGTCCTTCGGCACGATGATGGCTTGCGTGTTGCCCTCAGACTTCACTGCGGCGACATAACGGATCTTGGCGCCGCCCGCCTGCGCGAAGATCGGCGGGGAATCGCCGACGAAGCCGAAATCGACGCTGCCGACGTTGATCGCTTCGAGCAGCGGCGGGCCGAACTGGAAGTCGATCCACCTGATCTCGATGCCGAACGGCTTGAACGCGTCCTCTACCGTATGACGCTGCCGCACCGCCGGGAAGAAGCCGCCCTTTTGTGTACCGATGCGGATTTCCTTGGGCTTGTCTTCGCCCAGCGCCGGCGACGTCATAAGCGCCGCGATCAGCAATGTTCCGCCGAGAATGGTTCGTCGTGTGATCATTGACCTTCCTATCCGGTACGATCAGAGCGCAGCCGCAAACAACGGCCGATTGAACGGACGACCTCGTCGGCGGAGCACAACTCTGGCCGCCTGCTCAGCATCGCGGGCGGAACGGAATTGCCGCCCTTCGAGGCCGTCGAAGGCGCGTTCGGAGGAGAAGAACCTGAATCCGCGCTCGTCCCTTGCGACGATGCCTGCGGTTCTGCTCTCGATTTCGATGATAAAGGCTTGAGACATGACTGCTCGTTCGCCGAAACGTCGGCGCCCCTGTCTGGTTTGCGATCTTGGTGGTCAGTACGCTGCGATCAGCGACAGGCTCCGGTCGCCGCAGCGACACAGCGACCGGTCATGCGCCTGCGCATTTCCCCAACCACTGGCCTATCATTCGTTCTCATGCGGCAACCCTTCGGCAACACAATCTGTGGAACCAATCATCTGATGGTCCCATGAATTGGTCAATGAAATGGGTCCCCAAATTTTGCATCGCAACGCATGTACGCTTCCATGCCGCGGATCGAAAACGAACGGAACAATCTCGCAAGCGATCGGGACCGCGACTCGCTCGCGGGAGGCTCGTGCATTCTCCGGTTTGCCTGCGTCCGTCGCACCAAATCCGGCGAGCACGGAGCCGAGACGATGCATCCGAAGATAAAACTTCCGACCGCGCGCGCAGGCGCAGATGCAATACGTCGGAAAGCGTTGAAATTCGAAACGCGTTTCTCGCCCGGCGCGGCGCAGCAAATCCTTTATCCATGTTGCGGAAGCAGTTCGGCACCGCGAATGCGACAACCACTCGGCTGCGGCGTAGTGTCCATCCTACGTTCCTTTGATCCAGATCAACGCGTCCGGAACCCACTGACTTAGCCTGATCACAGGTAACGGCCCGGACGCCGTCCAGATTTTCCCAATTTGCAGAGAGACCAGTCATGTCGACCGTTGGCGGCGACACGCGTGGACGTTTGCGCCGTCGGCGCATGGAAATCTTCGCGTTTCTGTTCTTGACGGCGGTGTTGATGCCGGCGCTCGCGGTCGCGACCGTCGGCAGCTACGGCCTTGCCGTGTGGGTCTACCAGATGATCGCCGGACCGCCAGGCCCGCCTCCGGCGCATTGAACGCTACGATGCGAGGATGACGACCATGGCTCAATCGCACACCGCCATCGACCGCCGGGCGCTGATCACCGGTCGCCTGCTCAATGCCGAACGCATCGTCGCTCCGCCGGGCGGCGAGATCGCGAGCATTCTCGTGCAGGCTCGCCCCGATCGGCTGCGCGAAGTCGAGGCCGCCATTACGACCTTGTCGGGCTGCGAAATCCACGGCCGCGACGCACGAGGCAAGCTCGTGGTCGTGGTCGATGCGCCCGATGCCGGCAGCCTGGGCACGACGCTCAACGACATTGCTCTGCTGCCGGACGTCTATTCCGCCTCGCTCGTCTTTCACGCCATCGAAGCCTAACGCCCATCCCTTTGCCCGCCGGGGAACCATGATGACCTCGCCCAAACTCGATCGCCGCCAGATGCTGAAGCTCGAGGCCGCCGCCATTGCGGCCGCGGCCGCCGGCATGCCGACGACCTCGCTCGCCGCCAACCTCGTCACCGAGCGCGAGGCGAGCGAACTCAAATGGGACAAGGCCGCCTGCCGTTTCTGCGGCACCGGCTGTTCCGTGATGGTCGCCACCAAGGACAACCGGGTGGTCGCGACCCATGGTGACATCAAGTCCGATGTCAATCGCGGCCTCAACTGCGTGAAGGGCTATTTCCTTTCCAAGATCATGTACGGCCACGACCGTCTGACGCATCCGATGCTGCGCAAGACCAACGGGAAGTACGACAAGAACGGCGAGTTCACCCCCGTGTCGTGGGACGAGGCCTTCGACATCATGGCGGAGAAATTCAGGGCCGCGCTGAAGAAGCGCGGGCCGAGCGGGGTCGGCATGTTCGGCTCCGGCCAGTGGACGATCTGGGAAGGCTATGCTGCCTCGAAATTGTTCAAGGCCGGCTTCCGCACCAACAATATCGATCCTAACGCGCGCCACTGCATGGCCTCCGCGGTGGCCGGCATGATGCGCACCTTCGGCATCGACGAGCCGCCGGGCTGCTATGACGACATCGAGGCGACCGATGCGTTCGTGCTGTGGGGCTCCAACATGGCGGAGATGCACCCGATCCTGTGGACGCGGGTGACCGACCGCCGCCTCTCCGCGCCGCATGTGCGCGTTGCCGTGCTCTCGACATTCGAGCACCGCTCGTTCGATCTTTCCGATATCGGCATGGTGTTCAAGCCGCAGACCGACCTTTACATCCTCAACGCCATCGCCAACCACATCATCAAGACCGGCCGCGCCAACAAGGATTTCGTCAGCCGGCACACCGTGTTCAAGCGCGGCCAGACCGACATCGGCTACGGGCTGCGCCCCGATCATCCGCTGCAGAAGAAGGCGACGGGCGCCGCGAAGGCCAATGACGCGGTCGACATCAGCTTCGAGGAGTACGCGAAGTTCGTTTCCGACTACACGCTGGAAAGGGCGGCGGAAATGTCCGGCGTGCCGCTCAACCGGCTGGAGGCGCTCGCCGAACTCTATGCCGATCCCAAGACCAAGGTGGTCAGCTTCTGGACCATGGGTTTCAACCAGCACACCCGCGGCGTCTGGTGCAACAACCTCGTCTACAATATCCATCTGCTGACCGGGAAAATCTGCGCCCCCGGCAACAGCCCGTTCTCGCTCACCGGCCAGCCTTCGGCCTGCGGCACCGCGCGGGAGGTCGGCACCTTCTCGCACCGCCTGCCGGCCGACATGGTGGTCACCAACAAGGCGCACCGCGACATCACCGAGAAGATCTGGAAACTGCCCGAGGGCACCATTCCCGACAAGCCCGGCTATCACGCCGTGCTGCAAAGCCGGATGCTGCGCGATGGGCTGCTCAACGCCTACTGGGTGCAGGTCAACAACAACCTGCAGGCGGGACCGAACGCCAATGAGGAAACCTATCCGGGCTTCCGCAACCCCGACAATTTCATCGTCGTCTCCGATGCGTATCCGTCGGTGACCGCGATCGCCGCCGACCTGATCCTGCCGACGGCGATGTGGGTCGAAAAGGAAGGCGCCTATGGCAATGCCGAGCGCCGCACCCAGTTCTGGCATCAGCTCGTCCCTGCACCGGGCGAATCGCGTTCCGACCTCTGGCAGGTGATGGAATTCTCCAAGCGCTTCAAGGTCGATGAAGTGTGGCCGGAGGAGCTGATCGCCAAAAAGCCGGAATATCGCGGCAAGACGCTGTTCGACGTGCTCTTCAAGAACGGCCAGGTCGACAAATTCCCGCTCTCCGAGATCGAGCCGGGCTACGCCAACGACGAATCCAAGGCGTTCGGCTTCTATGTGCACAAAGGCCTGTTCGAGGAATACGCCGCCTTCGGCCGCGGCCACGGCCATGACCTTGCGCCTTTCGAGACCTATCACCGCGAGCGCGGCCTGCGATGGCCGGTCGTCAACGGCCAGGAAACGAGATGGCGCTTCCGCGAAGGCAGCGATCCCTATGTGAAGCAGGGCACTGACGTCCAATTCTACGGTTTCCCCGACGGCAAAGCGCGCATTTTCGCCCTGCCCTATGAAGCAGCAGCGGAATCGCCGGATGCCGAATATCCGTTCTGGCTTTCGACCGGCCGCGTGCTGGAGCACTGGCATTCCGGCACCATGACGCGCCGCGTGCCCGAGCTGTACCGGGCGTTTCCGGAAGCCGTCTGCTTCATGCATCCGGACGACGCGCAGGAGGCGAAGCTCCGCCGCGGCGACGAGGTGAAGGTCGTGTCCCGCCGCGGCTTCATCCGCGTTCGCGTCGAGACGCGCGGCCGCGACCGGCCCCCGCGCGGCCTCGTCTTCGTGCCATGGTTCGACGAGTCCAAGATGATCAACAAGGTGACGCTCGACGCCACCGATCCGATCTCGCTGCAGACCGATTTCAAGAAGTGCGCCGTGCGCATCGAGCGGGTGTGAGCCATGATGAAACGATCCGTGATCTTCATGCTCGCGATTGCGCTGGCAGCCGGCGCCACCTCGCTCGGCGCGCAAACGCTTAATTCCGGCCTGCGCGGCCCGACCCCGCTCAATGACGAGGGGCCGGCGCCGCCGATGGCGCCGATGCGCAACACCTCGGAAAAGGAGGTGCGCAATTATCCCGAACAGCCGCCGGTGATCCCGCATTCCATCGAGGGCTACCAGGTCGACCTCCAGGGCAATAAATGCCTGTCCTGCCATGCCCGCGCGCGCGCGGCGGAATCGCGGGCGCCGATGGTTTCGATCACCCATTTCATGGATCGCGACGG
This sequence comes from Bradyrhizobium sp., assembly GCF_016213215.1. GTDB lineage: Bacteria > Pseudomonadota > Alphaproteobacteria > Rhizobiales > Xanthobacteraceae > Bradyrhizobium. The sequence continues at coordinate 10,131 of NZ_JACRAW010000053.1, forward strand.
CCAGTTCCTCGCCTCCGTATCGCCGCGGCGTTTCTTCTGCACCGAGTGCCACGTGCCCCAGAACGTCGCCAATCCGCCGATCAGCAACGACTTCATCGATATCGACACGCTGCTGTCCCGCGCCAGCCCGGGTGGTCGCCGATGAGCGCGGTCGATCCTGCCAAATCCGGCGGCGGCTTCTTCGCCAAGGTCTGGCGCTTCGTCCTCGAATTGGTGGACGTGCTGATCCGTCCGAGCTCCGTGTTCGGCCTCGGCGTTCTGGTGCTTGCGGGATTCATCGCCGGCGTCATCTTCTGGGGCGGCTTCAACACCGCGCTGGAAGTGACCAACACCGAGAAATTCTGCACCGGCTGTCACGAGATGCGCGACAACGTGTTTGCGGAGCTCAAATCGACCATCCATTTCAGCAACCGCTCCGGCGTGCGCGCGAGCTGCCCGGACTGCCACGTCCCGCACAACTGGACCGACAAGATCGCGCGCAAAATGCAGGCTTCCAAGGAAGTCTGGGGCCATCTGTTCGGCTCGCTCGATACCCGCGAAAAGTTCGTTGACCGCAGGCTGGAACTGGCGCTGCATGAATGGGGACGCCTGAAGGCCAACGACTCCCTCGAGTGCCGCAACTGCCACAGCGCTGAATCGATGGACATCACCAAGCAGTCGCCGCGGGCGGCGGTGGCGCACCAGCGCTACCTCTTCACCGGCGAAAGGACCTGCATCGACTGCCACAAGGGCATCGCCCACCACCTGCCCGACATGCGCGGCATTCCGGGCTGGCAGTAACGTCCGATCGCCCCGGTGCCAGCCTTGCGCCGGCGCCGTGAATGGTTAGTTTGGGAACGGCGAGTCGCGCTTTTCGCCTTTCGCCTTCCCAAAGACCCATGACGACCTTCACCCCGCATCAGGATGCCGCACTCAAGACCGTTGCCGACTGGCTCAAGGCCAGGCCGGGCCGAGGCGGCACCCCGCCGATCTTCCGCCTGTTCGGCTATGCCGGAACCGGCAAGACCACGCTGGCGCGGCATATCGCCGAGGGTGTCGAGGGCGAGGTCAAGTTCGCCGCGTTCACCGGCAAGGCCGCGCTGGTGATGCGCAACAAGGGTTGCGACGGCGCTTCCACCATTCATTCGCTGATCTATCGCGCACGCGAATCCGGCGAGGAGCAGCCGAGTTTCGAGCTGTGGGACGACGCGCCGGCGTCCAAGGCCAAGCTGATCGTGATCGACGAATGCTCGATGGTCGATGGTGATCTCGGCCGCGATTTGATGTCGTTCGACTGTCCGCTGCTCGTGCTCGGAGATCCCGCGCAGTTGCCGCCGATCCAGGGCGGCGGCTTCTTCACCAATTGCGAGCCCGACGCGATGCTGACCGAAGTGCATCGCCAGGCGCAGGACGATCCCATCGTACGAATGTCGATGGACATCCGCGAGGGCAAGGAACTCGACATCGGTCGTTACGGCGAGAGCGAGGTCGTCGCGCGAAAGGAGCTCGATCCCGATCGGGTCATGACGGCGGACCAGATCCTGGTCGGCCGCAACAACACGCGCCGCGCCTACAACATGCGGGTGCGCCAGCGCCAGAATATCGAGGATCCGTTTCCGGTTGCCGGCGACAAGCTGGTGTGCCTGCGCAACAACCGCAAGAAGGGCCTGTTCAACGGCGGGCTGTGGCGGGTGAAGTCGCGCAACACCTCGCGCTCGAAATCCAGGATTCTGGGCATGCGGCTGACGCCGGACGAGGATTTCGGCCACAAGGTCACCAAGGTCTCCATCCGCAGCGACTGCTTCGAGGGTGGCATCGAGGCGATCCCGTGGGAACAGCGCAAGCCCTACGACGAGTTCGACTATGGCTATGTGCTCACGGTGCACAAGTCGCAGGGCTCGCAATGGGACGACGTCGTCCTGTTCGACGAGAGCTTCGCGTTCCAGGACAGCCGCGCGCGCTGGCTCTACACCGGCATCACGCGCGCCGCCAAGCGGCTGACCGTGGTGGTGTAGCCCTCGTCCTGAGGAGCAGGCGCAGCCTGCGTCTCGAAGGACGATGACGCAACGAGGCCTCATGGTTCGAGACGCCGTTCCGCGCCTCCTCACCATGAGGGTCAGCAAGGCAACCCAGTTCACGAACTCGTGTCCGCGAGACGGTAACAGCCGCCGCGCAAGCTCGTATTTTGGTAGGCAAAAGCGCCAGGGGCGGTCGGTCGCTCGATGGCGATCGCAGTGAATTGTCGCCGCAGGCCCGCCGTGGCCCGAGGCGGAGCACTCCGGAGAGGATACGTCATGAGCCGAAATCTCAACCGCCTTGCGCTTTGTCTCGTCGCCGCCGCACTGGCGCTGGCCGCGCCCGCGCGGGCCGCGGAGGATCCGGTCGTCATTCCCGCCCCTGCGGTGAACGCGGCGCCGGCCGGCAACATCCAAACGGCGGTGCTCGCCGGCGGGTGCTTCTGGGGCGTGCAGGGCGTGTTTCAGCATACGGCGGGCGTCGTCAGCGCGGTCTCCGGCTATGCCGGCGGCAGCAAGGCGACCGCCGATTATCGCCAGGTCTCGAGCGGCATAACCGGACACGCGGAGTCTGTTGAGATCAAATACGATCCGAAGAAGATCTCCTACGGCAAGCTTCTCCAGATCTTCTTCTCGGTCGCGCATGATCCGACGCAGCTCAACCGGCAGGGACCGGACACTGGGACCCAGTATCGCTCGGCGATCTTCACCACCTCGGACGAGCAGAAGAAGGTGGCGGGGGCGTATATCGCCCAGCTCGACGCCGCAAAGGTGTACGGAAAGCCGATCGTCACCAAGGTCGGGCCGCTGGAGGCGTTCTATCCGGCAGAAGGCTATCACCAGGACTATATGACGCTGCACCCGACGCAGCCCTATATCGCCTTCAACGACATTCCCAAGGTCGAGAACCTGAAAAGGCTGTTCGCCGACAACTACATCGATAAGCCGACGCTGGTGAACGCCGGCAAGGTCACCAACTGAATGGTCGCGGGAGACTTCATGTCCGACACCAAGACGACAGGCAAAGTCATCAAGAGCGAAGCCGAGTGGCGCAGCGAATTGACGCCGATGCAATATGCGGTGCTGCGCGAGAAGGCCACCGAGCGGCCCTTTTCCGGCGAGTATGAGCATGAGCACCGCCCGGGCACCTATGTCTGCGCGGGCTGCGGCAACGTGCTGTTCGATTCCGACGCCAAGTTCGATTCCGGCTGCGGGTGGCCGAGCTTCACTCAGCCGGCGGTGGAGAGCCACATCGACGAGGAGACCGATGTCAGCCACGGCATGGTGCGCACCGAGGTGCTGTGCGCCAAGTGCGCGGGCCATCTCGGTCATGTCTTCACCGATGGGCCGGCTCCGACCGGATTGCGGTATTGCATCAATTCTGCGGCGCTGAAGCTGAAGTCCAAGTGACCTGAGCCCATCTGATCCGAGCCGGGGTATTGCGGGTTCCATCGTGGAACCCGTGGCCGGGATGTGCTTTCCTGCTCGCCAAGATGGCAGCCCTCCAGGGCTGAAGGGAGAGCATCATGTCCCTCGGAACGATCCTCATCATCCTGGTGATCCTCTACCTGATGGGCGGTTTGAGCGGCCGTTTCGGCGGCTACGGCTACGGGCTCGGGCATCCCGGCATGGGGATCGGCGGAGTCGTGCTTGTGGTGTTGATCGTGCTGATTTTGCTCGGCAAGCTATGAACCTGCTAAGTCTTTGAAATAAATGCGTTTAATTCATGTTTCGCGAGCCGGCGGAGGATTCATCATGTGGTCCGCCCGGGGGTCGCAATTCCGTCAAATGGGCCTATATTAAAGAGCGGAAATGACATGCACGGCTGGCCGCTGGTCGCGGCTACTCCGTCCTCCAGAACCTGCGTTTGCACACAGAACGATAAGAGTCTTCGAACATGCGTCCTATGCGTCAGTTCAACTTCAACTCCGCCGCCGAGCTTTTTCCCGCTGCGATCCGCAAGAAGAAGCGGGCTGGCTTCACTTACCGGCGGTTCGGTACCGCCGCGGAGGCCGTGCGCTTCGCCATCGAGGAGTTGCCGGCGGACTCGCTGAACGGCGCCTACCTGCAGGTCGACGAGGCCCGCTTTGACCAGCGCGGCATCCGTTCCCTGTACGAGAGCGAGGCGTTTCCACTGCCGCGCCGTGGCAAGGCGGCCCAGCCCGATGCCGCCGGCAACGCCGACGCCGCATAACCCGCTTCAACTTTCCTCATCTATCGGAGCGCGACCGCCTACGGCGTCGCGCTCTTCGCGTTAGATGGTGGCGGCACGCTCCACTTCGCCTCTCCCCGGGAAAAGGTGACGCTTGCGATGCCGCACGGTGCGATTGATCTGCAGCCCGAGCCTACCTCTCTTGCTTGTCCAGCCAGCGCTGCAGCAGGCGAACGTTGCGGACGTTGGCGCGGAACATGACGTCGAAGGCATCGCCCGCGAAGGGCACCAAGCCGACCACCCCGTCGACCGCGACATTGCCCAGCATCCGCGCCGTCACGTGCCACGGCGCGCCGAGCGCGCGCGCCTCGCGCACCAGCCACAGCGAGATCGCGGTGGTGATGACGTCGCCGACGACCGGGATGAGGCCGATCAACCCGTCGATGCCGTAGCGGATGTTAGTGCCGGGCACGACGAAGGCGATGTCGAGCAGCCGCGCGATCACCTCGATCCGCGCCAACCGCTGCTCCCGCGTCAGATTGCCGAACGGGTTGGCGCTGGAGAACTCGAAGCTGAATTCGCGAAAGCCCTCTTCCAGCGATTCAGGCGGGATCTCCCGGCCTTCCTGGTCGATGATGGGACCGTGCGCTTCTGGCCGCGTGAAGGTCGCGCGCGAAGTGCCGGGACGGGACCGGCTGCGCGATGCGATGTCATCATTCGGCATGATCATGACCTGAACAAAACGCGCCAGTCGCGACCCGGTTGCCTGTCCGCGGCGGCCGCGGCAATTCGGCGCTTCGAAGCGGAAGGCTGCGCCGCTCTCACGTCGAGGACGCGACAGGCTGGCCCTCCTCGACATATTTATGCACGAGCCACGACGCGATCACGGCCGGCACGAACCCGACCAGACCGTACATGAGGAACTGCACCAGGCCGGCTTCCGCACCGCGCGAGGCATAGGTCAGCGCGGCGGCGAAGAAGGCGATAAGCCCGACCAGCAGCATGCGCAGCACGGGGCCGATCTTCTTCACGTTGCACAGGATGTCATCGACTGCGCCAAACATCAGCGCCGGCATGAAGCCAAACAAATAGGCGAATTGCAGGGTCTTGAAGAACACGGCGAAGAGTTTCGCGACCTCGGCGGCATTGGTCTCCGCCCAATAGCCAGACTGGTACGTGGTGGCCAGCAACAGCAGGAAACCGCCGATGAACGGCACCACCAACGCAAAGACCAGATAGCGCTTCATGAAACCCCTCGCTCCTGTGCTGCACTATATAGCAGCCCGGCGCAGCGCTTGAACAGCTTTCCATGCAAGATTCACCGCCACCGCGGCAGGACGCGGATGCCTGGTCAGCCAGGTCAAGGCCGCATGACGAGTGTGAATGTGGCGCGCTCATCCATCCCACCTCGTCCTTGCGAGTTGCTTCGTCGCTACCGCTCCTCGCAATGACGCCAGAGGCACGACTCCGCATTCTCGCGACGCGATGCGCCCGAGCTTTGCGTGATCTCCACACCCTCTTTCAAACAGTCTTTCAAACAGAGGGCGCAGGGAAGACCGGGTGCCGGCTGGCACCCGTGGCCCGCTGTGCGCAGGCTCTGCGCAAACTGCACAGCGGGAAAACCACAGGGCAGCCGAGACAACCCGGCCTTCCCTGCGCAGTGGTTTGAC
>NZ_JACRAW010000004.1 GCF_016213215.1 Bradyrhizobium sp.
AATTCGCGAGGCGACGGAGGCAAAAGGAATTCGTCTCCGGGGAGAGCGCGGCATAAGCCGTCAAACCACTGCGCAGGGAAGGCCGGGTTGTCTCGGCTGCCCTGTGGTTTTCCCGCTGTGCATTTTGCGCAGAGCCTGCGCACAGCGGGCCACGGGTGCCAGCCGGCACCCGGTCTTCCCTGCGCCCTCTGATTGAAAGAGGGTGAGCAAGTACAGCAAGACTCGGACGCAATGCGCCGCGAGCATGCAGTCGTGCCTCATGACGTCATTGCTAGGAGCGATAGCGACAAAGCAATCCAGGATGTCTCTGCGGATGCAGTCTGGATTGCTTCGCTTCGCTCGCAATGACACAGTGGCGCGATCTCTCCCTAATCATTCCGGGCGCGCGAAGCGCGAGCTGTGATGTGCAATTGCACATCAGCAGAATCCATAGCCATAGGCTCGGGTTGGTTACGAAATCGGGGTCGATATCGAGCGCCGCAACTGAACCCTGTGGTTATGAGTCCGCTCGCCAACCCGGTGCATTCGGACCGCCGCATGGCTCGCGCCTCAGGATGGAACTACCAGCGCCATCATTGCGAGCGAGTTGTTCGCCGCGCGGAATCAATCCATCAATGTTGCATGATGGCCCTGCCCGCGCCGCACCCTGCACCGATGGACTTTTGCCGGCCCAACCGGCATCTTCCGCCTCAAGTCATTAATGCGGCACGCGAGCAGGTCGCGGGAAGGGAAACAAGGGGGCAGAAATGATCAAGACGCGGTTCACCGAGCTTGTCGGGGTCGAGCACCCCATCGTCCAGGGCGGCATGCAATGGGTCGGCCGGGCCGAGCTGGTTGCCGCCGTGGCCAATGCCGGTGCGCTCGGCTTCATCACCGCGTTGACGCAACCGACGCCGGAAGATCTCGTCAAGGAGATCGCGCGCTGCCGCGACACGACCGACAAGCCGTTCGGCGTGAACCTCACCATCCTTCCGGCGATCAAGCCGCCGCCCTATGCGGAGTACCGCGCCGCCATCATCGAAAGCGGCATCAAGGTCGTCGAGACCGCCGGCAACAAGCCGCAGGAACACGTCGCTGAATTCAAGAAGCACGGCGTCAAGGTGCTGCACAAATGCACCAGCGTGCGCCACGCGCTGTCGGCCGAGCGGATGGGCGTCGATGCGATCTCGATCGATGGCTTTGAATGCGCCGGCCATCCCGGCGAGGACGATACGCCCGGTCTCATTCTCATCCCGGCGGCGGCCGACAAGGTGAAGATTCCCATGATCGCCTCCGGCGGGTTCGCCGACGGGCGCGGGCTCGTCGCGGCGCTGGCGCTGGGAGCGGAAGGCATCAACATGGGCACGCGCTTCATGTGCACCAGGGAGAGCCCGATCCACCAGCTCATCAAGGAGAGGATCGTCGCCAATGACGAGCGCGAGACCGAGCTGATCTTCCGCACCATGCGCAACACTTCGCGCGTCGCCAGGAACGCGATCTCCAGCAAGGTCGTCGCCATGGAGAAGGAAGGCGCCACCTTCGACCAGGTGCGCGACCTCGTCGCCGGCGGCCGCGGCAAGATGGTCTACGCCACCGGCAACGCCGACGAAGGCATCTGGTCGGCAGGCCAGGTGCAGGGCCTCATCCACGACATCCCGACCTGCGCCGAGCTCGTCTCGCGCATCGTCCGCGAGGCGAAAACCATCATCCGGGGGCGGCTCGAGGGGATGATCTCATCTCCGCAGCGCGAAGCGGCGGAATAGCACCTCACACATTCTCCAGGATCAATCCATGAAAGCCTATGTCTACGGCGCAAGCGGCGCAGCAATCACCGAGATCCCAAAACCGACGCCGAAGGGCACGCAGGTCCTGGTTCGCGTCCACGCCTGCGCGCTGAACCGCGCCGACACCGGCGTGCGCAGGGGCCACGCCCATGGCAGCGCCGGCGGTGTCGGCACGGTCATCGGCATGGAATGGGCCGGCGAAGTCGCCGAGCTCGGGCCTGACGCCAAAGGCGTCAGGATCGGCGACCGGATCATGGGCTCGGGAGCCGCCGCCTTTGCCGAATACACCCTGGCCGATCACGGCCGGCTTTTCCTTGCGCCATCGAACATGAACTTCCAGGAAATGGCCACCCTGCCCGTCGCGCTGGCGACCATGCACAACGCCGTTGTCACGGTCGGCGGATTGCAGTCCGGTCAATCCGTGTTGATCCAGGGCGCAAGTTCAGGCGTCGGCCTGATGGCGATGCAGATTGCCTGGCTCAAGGGCGCTCGCATCGTGATCGGCTCCTCGACCGATTCCTATCGCCGTGGCCGGTTGAAGGAATTCGGCGCCGATCTCGCCATCGATTCCAGCGATCCAGGCTGGGTCGATCAGGTGCTCAAGGCGACCGGAGGCGAAGGCGTCGACCTGATCGTCGACCAGATCTCGGGCAGTGTCGCCAACCAGAATCTCGCGGCCACCCGGGTCAAGGGTCGCATCGTCAATGTCGGCCGCCTGGGCGGCACCCATGCCGACTTCAATTTCGACCTGCACGCGGCGCGGCGCATCGACTATGTGGGCGTGACCTTCCGGACCCGAACCATCGAGGAGATCCGCGACATCTTCGACGAGGTGAAGAAGGACATCTGGCCGGCCGTGGAATCACGCAAACTGCAGCTGCCCATCGACAAGGTCTTTGGGTTCGACGAGATCGACAGGGCGTTCGAGCACATGGAAGCCAACAGGCATCTCGGCAAGATCGTCGTGACGCTTTCGTGACGCCTTGGGGGTGTTCCCGCTGGAAACAATTCGCAATAGCCATGGCGGCACATGTCTGGAGACGGCGCCCTCCAACGACGCTTTCATGCACCGGGACGGGCTGCTAAACCCCGGGCCATGAGCCAGTCCGCCACCAGCCGGAAAACCCGCGTCGCGTCGATTTCGGTCGTCGCCAGCGCCGCCATGGCGACCGCCAAACTGGTCGTCGGCGTCGCCATCGGCTCGCTGGCGCTGATCTCGGAAGCGCTTCACAGCTCGGTCGACGTCATTGCGACGATCATCACCTGGCTGGTGGTGCAGGTCTCCGACCGGCCGGCCGACGAGGAACATCACTACGGTCACGGCAAGCTGGAAAGCATCTCCGCGCTGGGAGTGATCGCCCTGCTTTACGTGCTCGCCGGCGGCATTCTGGTCGAATCCTACGGCAGGTTGCGCGAAGGCGCCCCTCCGCCGACCATCTCGGTGATTCCGTTCGTCGTGCTCGTGGTCGACATCGCGGTGAATTTCTGGCGGGCCCGGGCGCTGCATCGCGCCGCCCGCGACACCAAGAGCCAGGCGCTGGAGGCCGATGCGCTGCATTTTGCCTCCGACGTCCTGGGCTCAATCGCGGTGATCATCGGCCTTGGGCTCACCGGCCTGGGTTTCGGCTGGGGCGACTCCGCCGCCGCGGTGGCGGTCGCCATCATGATCGCGCTCCTGGGCTTGCGGCTGGCGCGCCGCACGCTTGAGACGCTGATCGACCGCGCCCCCGAAGGGGTGGCCGAGCAGGCCGCCGCGGCGATTCGCAGCGTTCCGGGAGTGGTCGACGTCGAGCGCCTCAGGGCGCGCATGGTCGGCTCGACTCACTTCATCGACGCCATCGTGCAGGTGCCGCGCACCTACCCGATCGACCGCGTCAACGAGATCAAGGAGCGGGCGCAGAGCGTGGTCGCCAAGGCGTTCGACGGAGCCGACCTCACCTTCACGGCGGTTCCGGTGGCGCGCAACAACGAGACGGTGCGCGAACGCATCATGGTGATCGCGCGCAACTCCGGCCTCGCCATCCATCACGTCACCGTGCACGACCTCGGCGACAAGCTGACCGTCAGCATCGACCTCGAGGTCGACGGCGACATGCCGATTGTCGCGGCGCATGACGTCGCCCACTGGCTCGAGCGCAATATCCGCGAGGAATTCGGCGAGGACGTCGAGGTCGACATCCATATCGAGCCGCTGGAGCCGGAATTGCCTCACGGCATCGACGCCCCGCCCGATCGCGTCAAGGCCGTAACGGAGGCGCTGACGCGCTTTGCGGCGGGTGGCGAAATCCACGACATCCATAAGGTTCGGGTTCGCAACACCGACTCAGGCGAGATCGTCAATTTCCACTGCCGTGCGGCGCCCACCATGAGCGTGATCAAGGTGCACGAGCATGTCGACGAGATCGAGCGCAACCTGCGCCGCGCGTTTCCGTCGGTGAAACGCGTGATCAGTCACGCCGAGCCGCCGCGCGGAGCCAACCAAAGCTGACGGCGTTGCAGCACGTTCCCGTTTCGGACTCACTTCTCACGTCCATTTGCGAAATTCCCGACGGCGAATTTCCGTTGGACAAGGTTTATTTCGCTTTAACCATTTGTTGACTCTCGACAGCGCGGGAAAACTGGATTCAAATCGCTATGATTCGAAAGCGAGCTGGGGTCGCTCTCGAGCATGGTGCAGCACAGTCCTTGGGGGCCAAAGGCATGGCGCGTGCAGACGCGGCGAGTGCGTGCGTCCAATCCGATTCGATCAAAGGATTGGCGCAGTCAATCGCGAAACCGGCCTACCATCGACTTCTGATCGCGGAGCCGGCGCTTCGCCGCGCCGTCCCGATGCTGATCATCGCCTTCCTCATCACGATCTGTCTCGGCGCATTCGTTCAGGTTCTCGACCAGACCCGGCAAAAGCGCGCGGTCGCAAAGCGCGACCTCTCGGCCCTTGCCGAACTGCTCGCCGAGCGGATCGACCGCCTCGCCTCGGTCCGCTTCGAGCGCCAGAAGAACATCGAGAAGCTGCAGGCACTGCTGCCCGATCTGCTTCCGGCCTGGGGCATGGCCGCCGGCCGCCATGTCATCGTGACCTCCGCCGGCGCGGATCGTCGCATCCTTGCCCGCGTGCCGACCGAATCGGATCTCGGCAGTACGGATCGGCTGCTTGATACGATCAGCACGGCGCAACTGATGGCGACGCCGCCGCAGCAGGGCAGCTTCACCGAGCTGACCCTTCCGAACGGCAACAGCGCCATGGCCGCTTTGCACCCGATCCGGTCGCTGCCCGGTCAGGTCGCCGTCGTCCAGGAAAGAATCGAGTCGATCTGGGGCTCCGATGCGGCCCTCTCGGTGACGCTGTCGGCCACCACGGGCTTCGTGGTCCTGATCCTGGGCTTCGCCTTCCACTGGCAATCCACCCGTGCCCGCGAAGGCGACCTTATCAACGACGCGGTCCGCGGCCGTATCGACACCGCACTCAATCGCGGCCGCTGCGGCCTGTGGGACTGGGACCTCTCGCGCGGACGCATCTTCTGGTCGCAGTCGATGTTCTCGATGCTCGGACTCGACGGGCGCACCGAGCTCCTGACCTTCGGCGAGGTCAACGCGCTGGTCAAATCCGACGATATCGACCTGTTTGCGATCGCCGACCAGCTGATTTCGGGACAGCTCCGTCATATCGACCAGAGCTTCCGCATGCAGCACGCGGAGGGACACTGGATCTGGCTGCGCGTCCGCTGCGAGCTTAGCCAGAGCTCGACCGACGCCGGCCTGCACCTGATCGGGATCGCCGTCGACATCACCGAACAGAAGAGCCTCGCCGAGAAGACGGTTGAAGCCGACCTGCGGTTGCGCGATGCGATCGAGACCATTCCGGAGGCGTTCGTGCTGTGGGACTCGAGCGACCGCCTCGTGCTCTGCAACTCGCATTTCCAGCGGCTGCACAAGCTGCCGGACTCCGCGGTAATTCCGGGAACCTCCTACGAAACCGTGCTCGAGGTCGGCCGGATGCCGGAGATCCGCACCCGCCACAACGGGACCGCCCACCAGGGGCCGGGCGCGCGGACCTTCGAAGCGCAGCTCGATGACGGCAGCTGGCTGCACATCAGCGAACGCCGCACCAAGGACGGCGGCTACGTGTCGGTCGGGACCGACATCACGCGGATCAAGGAGCACGAGCAGAAGCTGATGGACAACGATCTGCGCCTGCGCGCGACCGTGTTCGACCTCAAGCGCTCGCAGTCGGAACTGGAGCGCCAGGCCATCGAGCTTGCCGACCTCGCCGAGAAGTACCAGCAGGAGAAGAACCGTGCCGAGGAGGCCAACCAGACCAAATCGAAGTTCCTCGCCAACATGAGCCACGAGCTGCGGACGCCGCTCAACGCGATCATCGGCTTCTCCGAGATCATGGGAAGCGGCATGTTCGGCGAACTCGGCTCGGAGAAATACCAGGAGTACTGCCACGACATCCTCACCAGCGGCCACTACCTGCTCGAAGTCATCAACGACATCCTCGACATGTCGAAGATCGAAGCCGGCCGCATGAAGCTCGAAATGGAGACGCTGGACCTGTCGCAGACCCTTGCCGAGTCGCTGCGCGTCGTCTCCGGCCGTGCCTACAACAAGAGCCTAACGCTCGATGCCGATATCGAAAGCGCAATTCCGGTCGTGGCGGACCGCCGCGCCATCAAGCAGATCATCGTCAACCTGCTCTCGAATGCGGTGAAATTCACTCCCGACGGCGGCCGCATCGTCGTGCGCAGCCGGCAGTTCTCCGACCGGATCGTGCTGATGATCGGCGACACCGGCATCGGCATCCCGCAGGAATCGTTGACGCGGCTCGGCAGGCCGTTCGAGCAGGTCGAAAGCCAGCTGACCAAGACCTATCACGGCTCGGGGTTGGGCCTCGCCATCGCCCGGTCGCTGGCGGAATTGCACGGCGGCTCGATGCGCCTGCGCTCCAAGCTCGACGTCGGCACCGTGGTTTACGTCGCCCTGCCCCGCGACGCCAGCACGGCAGCAATATCGGTGGCGGCCTGAACCAGCGCGGGGCTTGACCCTCCCGATGTGCGCGAGGCCATCTCAAGGCTGAAGTGGGCTATGTCGTCTCCAGCAGTATCTTGAAGACGCGTCGCACCTCGACCTGGGTGTCCTTCACCCGCGCTTCCAGCGCGGAAAAATCCGGCTCGTCGCCGGCGCGCGCCATGACACGCAGGAGATCGACGCCCGCCGTTTCGGGCTTGAACTTGTCGCTGACGCAAAGCCTCAGGATCTGCGTCAGGTCATGATAGAGCCGCGCCGCGGCACGCAGGATCTCGGCCTCGGAGGAGCCCAATACGCCGAGCTTCGCGGCATTGTCGAGCACCTGCAACGTGCTGACATCGAGAATTTCCGGCTTGTCATGGGCATGAACGAGCTGGAGATACTGCGCGATGAAATCGATGTCGACGATGCCGCCGGCGGCGTATTTCAAGTCCCAATGATCGTCCTCGCCCTTCTCCTGGGCGATCGCCTTGCGCATGTCGGCAACGTCCTGTGCAATGATCGGCGTATCCCGTGGCCGCGTCAGCACGTCGCGAATGATGGCTTCGATCCGCGCGCGGAACTCCGGCGGGGCGGACACGACGCGCGCCCGCGTCAAGGCCATGTGCTCCCAGGTCCAGGCCTCGCGCGCCTGGTAATCAGCAAAGGAATCGATGTGGGAGGCGACGGGACCTGCGCGGCCCGAGGGACGCAGCCGCATGTCGATCTCATAGAGCACGCCGTAATTGGTGCGGATGGTGAAGGCACTGATCAGGCGCTGCGTGAAGCGGGCGAAATAGTGTGCGCCATGCAGCGATTTCGCGCCGTCGGAATCCGGAGTCTCGCCGTCAAAATCATAGAGAATGATCAGGTCGAGGTCGGACGAGGCGGTCATCTCGCGGCTGCCAAGCCGGCCCATCGCGACAATGGCGGTCTGTTGCCCCGTGATCCTGCCGTGCTGGGCCGCGAAGCGATCCGCCACCAGCCCGTGCACGGTGTGGACGATGCCTTCGGCGACATCGGCGAAGGCCGTGCTCGCCTGCTGCGCCGAAACCGTGCCGGACAGGATGCGCGTGCCGATCAGGAACAGGCTCTCCTGCCCGAACAGACGCAATCGATCGAGAAACTCCTCGTAGGAATCGGAGTCCTTCACCGTCGCGGCGAGACGCCCGGACAGCTCCCGCTTGTCCGGCATCGCGCCGAAGAAACGCGGATCGATCAGGCCATCCATCAGTTGCGGCTGGCGCGCCAGCATTTCGCCGAGTCTCGGCGCCGCACCGAGCACAAGAGCCACCAGCGCAACGAGATCGCGGTTCTGGCTGAGCAGCGAGATTAGCCTGCCGCCGCGCTGCAGAGCCTGGAGAAAGTCATCGAAGCACGCCACGGCGCGATCCGGCTCCTCCGCGTGCGCGAGCCCGTCGATCAGAGCCGGAACGAATTCGACGAAGGCGCTGCGCGTCGCCTCGGTCCTGAAGCCACGGTATTGGCCGATCATCCATTCGCGTACGGTCTGGGCGACGGCGGCCGGCTTCTTGAAGCCAAGTGAAAGCAGATGCTGCAGCAGGCGGGGATCTTCCGGACCTGCACCATAGTTTATTGCCTCCAGCGCAGCCGCTTCGGCCGTCTCACCCTCGAACAACTGGGCATAGTGACCCTGGACGATATGCAGGAGATGCAGCAGATCCTTTGCGAACGCTTCCCGGCTCGCATAACCAAAGAACCAGGCAAAGCGCGTTACCGCTTCCTTGTCCTCCGGGAGCGCATGGGTCTGCTCGTCCGCGATCATCTGAAGGCGATGTTCGACGCGACGCAGAAATTCGTATGCGACCGTCAGTTCGTCGCGTGTCCTGGCCGTGATCCAGTTGCTCGCCGCAAGGACGTTCAGGGCCTCCAGCGTCGGCCGCACCCGCAATTCCGGATGTCGGCCGCCGGCGATGAGTTGCTGGGTCTGGGCAAAGAACTCGATCTCGCGGATGCCACCGCGTCCCACCTTGACATTATGACCTTCGACGGCGATTTCGCTCTGGCCGCGATAGGTCTGCATCTGCCGCTTCATGTCATGGACGTCCGCAAGTGCAGCGAAGTCGAGATGCTTGCGCCAGACGAAGGGGGCAATTTCCGAAAGCAACGACTCGCCCGCGCGCAGGTCACCGGCGCAGGGGCGTGCCTTGATCATGGCAGCGCGCTCCCAGGTGCGCCCTTCCCTTTCGTAGTAGTGCAGCGCTGCGTCCGTCGAGATGGCAACCTGGGTCGACGACGGATCCGGGCGCAACCGCAGATCGACGCGGAAAACGTAACCGTCACCAGTTCGCTGCTGCAAAAGACGCGCAAGTCCCTGGGTCACCCGGACAAAGAACGGCTGCGGTTCGATATCCGGTACGAGCGTGGTTCCGTCCGGAGTGAAGAACACAATGAGGTCGATGTCGCTCGAATAGTTCAATTCGCCCGCGCCCATCTTGCCCATCGCGAGCACGACAAGGCCGCTGCCTTCCTCGGGAGCGTCAGGGTTCGGCGGCGACAGCCTGCCCCGTGCGGCTTCCTGCCGCAGCAGGAAACTCAGGGCAGCCTGCACTGATGTGACCGCGAGTTCGGTCAACGCCGCCGTCACCCGCATCACCGGCCAGACCCCGCCGATATCGCACAGAGCGATCAACAGCGCCGCCTCCGACTTCAGGCGCCTCAGCAGAGGCATCACCTCGGCTTCGCTCGTCGCGGTGAGCACGTCGCCCCTCGTCTGCGCGATTAGTCCAGCGAGGTGCGCGTCCGGCTCGCACCTTAGGAGCCGGATCAGCCGCGCGGCATCGGCGCGGACGAGGTCGAACAAATAGGGCGAGAATTCCGCAATGCCGGCCATGATGGCCTTTGCAAAGGGATGGACGAGAAGCGCGTCGATCGCGCTCGACTGCTGCGGCTCGAGTTCAGCCAGCCAGTCTCTCAGACGGCCTTCGGCGTGTTCGGCGGCACAAACATGCGGACCCGCCACAAACCTCGCGGCGAGGCCCGAACCATGTCTGTCCGCGTTTCCCGGCGCGGAGAAGTTCATGCCACCTTCTGTGGCACATCCTGTGTTTGGGTCGCAAGCCTGTCGCCGGTGCCGGTGAGCGCGGGCAAGACCAGGGTTGCGACGAGCCCCGGACGGGCATCGCCGAGCCGCAGTTCACCGCCATGCAAGGTCGCAACTGCGGAAGCGAGACTAAGTCCGAGCCCCGAGCCCGGCAATGTCCGGCTCGCTTCCAACCGGACGAATCTCTCCATCACGTGCTGGCGGTCGGCTTCGGGAATTCCGGGCCCGTGATCCGTGACGCTGAGCAGGACTCGATCGCCCTCTTGCCGCGCTTCGATTACAATCTGCCGGCCGTCCATGCTGATGACGGTTCCCCCGGGCTGCGCCGGAGCCGGCTTGCCGTGCTTAATCGCGTTCTCGACGAGATTGGCCAGGGCCTGGCTGATGAGCTCGCGATTGCCATGAATGGGCGAAGGCTGCGTCTTGACGCGCAGGCTCATGCCGTCCTCTTCCGCAAGCGGCTCGTAGAGTTCGTGGATGCCGTTGGCGACCTCGGCGGCGTCGAAATCGTCCATGTCGCCGCGTGCCTGACCGGACTCCGCGCGGGCAATCATCAGCAGTGCGTTGAAGGTGCGGATCAGGCCGTCGGACTCCTCGATGGTCCGTTCCAGCGCGGCACGGTATTCGCTTTCGCTTCTCGACTTGGCCAGCGCCTCCTCGGCGCGGTTGCGCAGGCGCGTGAGCGGCGTCTTCAGGTCGTGGGCGATGTTGTCGGAGACCTCCTTAAGCCCCGCCATCAACGCTTCGATCCGCTCGAGCATGGCGTTGAGGTTCTCCGCCAACCGGTCGAGTTCGTCGCCGCTGCGTCCGATCGGCAGTCGTCCGCTGAGATCGCCGGCCATGATGCGCTGGGTGGTTCCCGTCATGGCGTCGATGCGCCTCAGCACCCTGCGCGCGACGAACACGCCCCCGCCGAGACCAAGCACCACGACGACCAGAACCGACCACTGCGCCGCCTTGGCGACGATGCCGAACAGCCGTCGCCGCTCGTCGAGGTCGCGCCCGATCAAGAGGCGGAAGCCGTTCGAGAGCTCGGTGACGCGGACCAGCGCCCGATGATCGAGCTCGTCCTGATCGTCGAGCCGCCGATAGACAGTTTCGGACCAGCCGTTCGTTGCCATGACGCCGGGCGCAAGCGAGCCGACATTGCCGGCAATCGCCTGCCCCGTCGGCGTGGTGACGAGGTAGAGATTGGACCCCGGACGCAAGGCGCGGTTTTCGATGGTGAAGACCAGCCCGCGCAGTCCGCGCCGGCCATAGATTTCACTGATCTCGCTGATCTCTGCGTTCACGGTGCTGGTGATCTGTTCGGTGATCAGCCGTCTTGTGTTCCAGGCGAAATAGCCCAGCAAGGAAGCAGCGAAGAACGCAAACAGCAGAAGATAGGCCAGCGTCAGCCGGAACGCCGTGGTTCGGATCAGCTTACCGAATGCCGTCACGTATCATGTACCCCGCGCCGCGAATGGTGTGCAACAGCGGCCGGTCGAACCCCTTGTCGATCTTCGAGCGCAGCCGCGAAATGTGTACGTCGATCACGTTGGTCTGCGGATCGAAATGATAATCCCAGACGTTCTCGAGGAGCATGGTGCGCGTGACCACCTGCCCCGCATGCTTCATCAGATATTCGAGCAGCCGGAACTCACGTGGCTGCAGCGTCAGCTCGTCCTTGCCGCGGGCAACGCGGTGGGACAGACGATCGAGCTCGAGATCGCCGACCCGATAGACGGTTTCCTCGGCCGGCCCGCCGCGGCGACGCGACAGCACCTCGACGCGCGCCAGCAACTCGGCAAACGAATACGGCTTCGGCAGATAATCATCACCGCCGGCGCGCAGCCCCTTGATGCGGTCGTCGACTTGTCCAAGAGCCGAAAGAATCAGAACCGGTGTGCGATTGTCCTTCTCGCGCAAAACGCCGATCAGCGACAGCCCGTCTCGTTTAGGCAACATGCGGTCGACAACCAGAACGTCGTAATCGCCGCTCTCGGCCAGGGCGAGCCCCTCCTCGCCGTCGCCGGCGAGATCGGCGACGTGGCCTACTTCGCGAAATGCCTTTGCCAAATAATCGGCGGACTCGCGGTCGTCTTCGATGATCAGGAGGCGCATCTGGCGGTCGGGGGCGGTCAAGGGATCAACCTTCCATCAAAATGGCTCGGACCGCACCTACATGCAAGCCGGGGCGGCATCCTCAAAGGTCAAGGTGAGAAAAAGCGGGCGGCGAGGCTGGGGGACCTCACCGCCCTTAGATCCTTCCGACGGAGGGGGGCGTATTCCACCGGAAGGTAGGCTAAGGGAGCGCGCGTTGCGCTGCTCCCAAGAAGGGGCCGCCAGCGGGGGCAACTGATTGCGGCGGCACCCTTCATCTCGTGAGCCCTCAGCCCTTTGCCAAGGGTAGTGCGACAAAACGTGACTGACCGCCGCTCTTCACACGCATCAGCACGGTGTTCTTGTTGTCGTTGCGGGCCGCGTTGATCGCGTCGCGCACATCGCCAGCCGAATTCACGATCTTGCCGGCAACCTCCAGAATGACGTCGCCTTCCTTGAAGCCGCGGTCGGCCGCGGCGCCCTTCGGATCGACTTCGGTGACGACGACGCCTTCCTTGCCTGCGCCGGCGACGCTGTTGGCCGGCGCTACGGTCAGCCCGAGCTTGGGCACGTCGGTGCCGCGGGTCGCACCACCGCGGTCGTTGCCTTTTCCGTTATCGGCCTTGGCTTCGAGCGTGTTGGGCAGCTGGCCCAGGGTCAGGTTGACAACCTTGTCCTGGCCCTTGTGCAACACGTTGAGCTTGACCGCCGCTCCAGGCGCCATGGCGCCGATGGTTCGGGCGAGTTCGCGAGCATCCTTGACCGGCTCGCCGTTGACGGCCGTGATCACGTCACCCGACTCGATCCCCGCCTTCGCCGCCGGACCGTTGGCCTGCGGCTCTGCAACGAGCGCGCCTTCGGCCTTCTTCAAGCCGAGGCTGTCCGCAATGTCGGGCGTCACCGGCTGAATCTGCACACCGATCCAGCCGCGGCTGACCGACCCCCTGTCCTTGAGCTGCGCGACCACGCTCTTCACGGTCGCAGCGGGAATGGAGAAGGCGATGCCGACGCTACCGCCCGACGGCGAATAGATTGCCGCGTTGACCCCGATAACGTCGCCTTCGATGTTGAAGGCCGGACCGCCGGAGTTACCCTTGTTCACGGGGGCGTCGATCTGGATGAAATCGTCATAGGGCCCATTGCCGATGTCGCGGCCCATGGCCGAGACGATGCCGGCGGTCACGGTCCCGCCGAGACCGAACGGATTACCGACCGCTAGCACCCAGTCGCCGATACGAGGCTTGCCGTCCGAAAGCTTGGCAAACGGGAAATTCGAGCCGCCCTCCACTTTGATCAGGGCGAGGTCCGTACGCTGGTCGGTGCCGATCACCTTGGCGGTATAGGTCTTGCCGTCGTCGGTGGTGACTTCGACCTTGTCGGCGCCATCCACCACGTGATTGTTGGTCACCGCGTAGCCATCCGGCGAAATGAAGAAGCCGGAGCCCTGCCCGGTAACGACACGTCCGCGGCCGCCGCGCATGCCCGGGACCCCGTCCGGACTGCCGAAACGACGGAAGAAGCGCTCCATCGGCGAACCGGGCTGGAACGGAGAAGCATCATCGTCGTCGTTGTTCGCGAGCTTCTCCTTGATGTTGATCTTGACCGAAATCACCGAAGGCTTAACCCGCTCCACGATGTCGGCAAAGCCGACCGGCCGTTCGACCTTACGCACCTCGGTGTTGACCTGCGCCTGCGCCGGGCTGGTGAAGACGTTCGAGGACGAGGTCGGCGGGCCGAAGCCGTAGGCCGCAACGCCCAAACCAGCGACCACCGAGGCCATCAACGCGAACCGGCGGACAGACAATAACGACCGACGTGGCTGGCGGAACGAAGGAAGGGTCGAGAAATGGGGGCGTTCGGTCATTCGGAGGTCTCCAGAGCCTTGGAAATGGGGGTGCTGCGGCTCGCACCGTTACGGCCCTGAAGATGGGTATCTCCGCCTTACCGCGCGCTGGCGGCGGGGTTAAACTTTCGTAATGAAAGGCGCTGCCGTATGCGGCAGTTTATCGCAGGCAAAAACTGTTAAACTACAGGAGCTTAGGTCCGAGTTACGGCTGCCCCTGCCGCTCGGGTTTACTGTCGGCGGACATCAGCGCCGCGAGCTTTGCCTCCTCTTCCGGCGTCAGGGACGCGGGCGCTTCACCGCCGTTCCGTGAACGGCGCCGCACCTGCAGCCACAGCGCAACGGCGCCACCCGCAAACGCGAGCGGCGTGAGCAGCCAGAGCAGCAGGGTCTGGCCCTCGAACCGTGGCCTCAACAACACGAACTCGCCGTAGCGCGCCACCAGGAAGTCGATCACCTGGGTGTCGCTGTCGCCCGCGGCGATGCGCTCGCGAACCAGAACTCGCAAGTCACGGGCGAGCGGCGCATCGGAATCGTCGATCGACTGGTTCTGGCAGACCATGCAGCGCAGTTCGCGTGACAAGACCCGCGCCCGCGCCTCCTTGGCAGGATCGGCCATGACTTCGTCGGGCTGCACCGCGTACGCTGCCGGCAATCCCGTCAGGGCGAGTGCAAACATGACGGCAAGGATCCGCTTCATCGTCTCACTCCGCCGCCTGCAATCCGCGCAGCGCCCGCGCCGGCTTCGGCGCGCCGACGCGCAACCTCCGGTCGGAAAGCGACAGCACACCGCCAAAGGCCATCAGCACCGGTCCCCACCAGATCAGGAGCACCAGCGGTTTGTGATAGATCCGCACGGTGATTGCGCCATCGTCGGCCATGTCGCCGAGCGAGATGTAGAGCTGGCTGGCGCCGCGGGTCAGAAGTGCAGCTTCGGTCGTGGACGAGCCGCGCGTCGAGAAGCTGCGCTTCGATGGCGTCATCGGGCGTAGCGGCTGGCCGTCAAGGCTGACATCGAACAAGGCGGTGAGTTCACGGTAGTTCGGCCCTTGCCGCTCCGTAAGACCTTCGAGCTTGAGCTCGTAACCGGCGACCTTCGCCACATCCTGCGGCTTGATCTTGCCAATGTATTCGCTGTTCCACGTGGTCTCGCACACGATCCCGATCAGAGCGACACCGATCCCGGCATGGGCGAATGCGGTGCCCCAGACCGAGCGCGGCAGGCCGCGTGCGCGCCGCACCGCGGTCGCAAACGGCACCCGGAACAGCGCCGAGCGTTCGGCCAGATCGCTCAAGGCGCCGACGATGACGAATACCGCGAGCGCGATCGCGAGCGGCGCCAGCGCGCTGCCGCCCCGCGCCCAGGCCCATGCCAGCGCGAGCGCGACAAGAGCGGCGCCGCCCGCGGCCAGTAGCCGCTGCGCCGCCCCGACGAGATCGCCGCGCTTCCAGGCCAGCATCGGTCCGAAGGGGACCGCGATCATCAGTGGCACGAACAGAGGCCCAAAGGTCAGGTTGAAGAACGGCGCGCCGACGGAAATCTTCTCGCCTGTCAGGACCTCCAGCCCGAGCGGGTAGAGTGTGCCGACGAAGACCGTCGCGCAGGCGGTGGTGAGGAAGAGGTTGTTTAGGACCAGCGCACCTTCGCGCGAGATCGGCGCGAACAGTCCGCCCTGCTTCAGCGAGGAGGCACGTGCCGCATACAGGACCAGGCTGCCGCCGATGAAGACGCACAGGATCATCAGAATGAACACGCCGCGGGTTGGATCGCTCGCAAAGGCATGCACCGAACTCAGCACGCCCGAGCGCACCAGGAAGGTGCCGAGCAGCGAGAGCGAGAAGGTCAGGATGGACAGCAGGATGGTCCAGACCTTCAGCGCATTGCGCTTCTCCATCACGAGCGCGGAATGCAGCAACGCAGTGCCGGCAAGCCAGGGCATCAGGGAGGCGTTCTCGACGGGATCCCAGAACCACCAGCCGCCCCAGCCGAGTTCGTAGTACGCCCAATACGAACCCATGGCGATGCCGAGGGTGAGGAATATCCACGCGACCAGCGTCCACGGTCGCACCCAGCGCGCCCAGGCGGCATCGATGCGGCCTTCGATCAGCGCCGCGATTGCAAAGGAGAAGGAAATCGAGAATCCGACATAGCCCAGATAGAGCATGGGCGGATGGACGGCGAGCCCGATATCCTGCAGGACCGGATTGAGATCGCGGCCCTCGATCGGCGGACTGGCAATCCGCAGGAACGGGTTCGAGGTCGCCAGGATGAAGAGATAGAACGCGCTGGCCACCCATGCCTGGACCGAGAGCACGTATGCCCGCAGTGACAGCGGCAGGTTATTGCCGACCGAAGCGAGCAGCCCGCCGAACAGCGCCAGGATCGCCACCCACAGCAGCATGGAGCCTTCATGATTGCCCCACACGCCGGTGATCTTGTAGATCAACGGCTTCATCGAGTGCGAATTCTCGTACACGTTAGCGACGGAAAAATCCGACGTGACATGCAGTGCGACGAGCGCAACAAAGGATGACGCCACAAAGAGCAACTGCGCCAGCGCGGCCGAACGGGCGACGTTCATCAGCGCAGCGTCCCGCAGCCGCGCACCGATCAGCGGAACGAATGACTGGATCAGCGCCAGCCCGAGCGCCAGCACCAGCGCGTAGTGTCCGGTTTCCGCAATCACCGCGTGGCTCCCTGCGATGCCGGCGATCCCCCCTCGGCCCTGGTGCCGGGCCCGGCGCCGTAGTCGTCCTTCCAGTGTCCCTGCTTCTTGAGCGCGTCCGCGACCTCTTTCGGCATGTACGTTTCATCATGCTTGGCGAGCACGGTGTCGGCCCTGAACACGCCGGTGGCATCGAGCGCACCTTCGGCGACGATGCCCTGCCCCTCGCGAAACAGGTCGGGAAGGATGCCCTTGTAGGCGACGGGCAGTTTCGCACCGCCATCGGCGACCTCGAAGCTGACCGCGAGGCTGTCACCGCGCTTGAGCGAGCCTGGTTGCACGAGCCCGCCCAGACGGAACCGCTTGCCGGGCTCGATGTGCTTCTCCGCGACCATGGTCGGTGTCGAAAAGAAGACGATGGAATCACGGAGTGCGTTGAGCACCAGCGCCGCGGCAAGCGCGAGCACCGCGAGCGAACCACCAATGATTGTCAACCGCCGCTGTTTGCGCGTCATGGGTAATCTCTTCTCACCACGTTCATCCGTCGAGCCCGAGATTCTTCAGGCCCTCATTCAGCTGGCGCAGCCGCTCTGCGTCGTTGGCAACTGCCTGGCGCGCATCGGTGAGCGCGTTCCTGGCCTTGTCGCGCTCGCCCATCACGATGTAGGCGCGCACGAGGCGCAGCCATCCATCGACGTCACTGCCGTTTTGCTTCAGGCGACTTGCGAGGCGCTCGACCATGCCGCGAACCATCGCGTCGCGATCGTCCTCTCCTATCTCTTTTGCCGCAGCCATGGTCTCGTCCGACAACGCCGGGGCCGCACCGCCGACCCTGGCTAGCGAGGCCTGCACCAACGTACGCCACGACGCGTCGGTCGGAGCTTTTGCCAGCAGCGTGCGCCAGATCGCGGCGGCATCAGCTGTTCGTCCGTCCTGCTCGGCCGCCAGCCCAAGGAAGTAGTTTGCTTTTGGATCATCGGCGTTCAGCGCCAATGCGCGGTCGAACTCCGACTTGGCCTCGCCGGTCACCACTCCGCCCGCCGCGGCGACAATGGCTTCGCCGAGATCAGCCCGGCGCTCGGCGTTCTCGCCATTGTAAGCGATTGAATTGCGATACGCTCGCACCGCCTCGCTATAGCGGCCCAATCTCTCCAATACCGGCGCAAGCACGTTCCAGCCGCGGCCGTCGGTCGGATTCTTCTCGAGGTGCTGTTCGACCTGCGCCACCAAATTCTCAAGCGGCTGCTTGACGTCTGGTGTCTTGGTACGCTCCGCGAGCGGAAAATCGCGAAGCTGCGGCGAACCGAGCGGGAAATAAACGGCCAGTGCGATCAGCGGCAACCCCACGAGCGCAAACGCCGCAACGGCCCGCCGCCACCACAAATTCGACCGCATGACCGGTGTCGGCTCGCTGCCCGCGCTCGCCAGCAGGCGGCGTCCGATCTCTACCCGTGCTGCCTCGGCTTCGGCGGCGGCGATCAATCCCGCGGCAAGGTCTCGCTCGATTTCGGCAAGCTGATCCTTGTAGACCGCGGTTTCGTTGCCCTCGGCTTGCGGCCGGTTATGACGGCCGAGCGGCCAGAGCACGGCGAAGATCGCCGCGACCGTCATCAGCGCGAACACAAACCATAATGTCATCAGGCGGGTTCCGGTGGCGCATAGGGCGCCAATGCGTCGCTTTACACCACGGCTGCCAAGGGCGGCAATTGACAATTATCAATCCGACCCGACCGGAAATTCGGGCCGAAGCGGAAGCAAAACAGCGACTTAGCCGATCTCGAAATCCGCGCTGCGCGCCGCGTCCTGGCCGTGTCCGTTCAAGACTCGGAGGAAATAGGTCCCTGGCTTGACCGTCGCCGGCAGCTTGATACGCAAAGTGCCGACCGGAATAGGCGAAACGATCGTAGTGATCGGATCCCGCAGTTGATTGCCGCTGGCTTTTTCGACCAGCACAATCTTCGCTTTCACCATCAACTTACGATAGGTCGCCGAAATCACACGGTTCTCAATTTCAACAAATCGAATGACGGGTTTCATGCGCCTGGAAATGGAAATGGCTTGGAATCGCGCGGCGGAACCTACGTTCGCCGGCAGAGGCGGTCAACCGTAAATTGCATGAACTATAATTCGCTACCCTCCACCGGCGCGCGACGGCTTGCGCTCGCCTTGTGAGGCGTTTTCCGCGGCCCTGCTCATCAGCGACGCGTACTCCTGGCCAAACAGGACTTCGCAGAACCGGATCGCGGCGGCTACCTGCATCTGGCGATAGACGCGAACCTTGGGGTCGGCGGCGCGCAGGGATTGCACCAGGGCTTCCATTGCCTTTTCGACGTATTGCTGCAGCTCGGAAAAAGTCCGCAACGTCACCTCGTTGATGGCGAGCTCGCTGGCATAGGTCCGGCATGTCGCCACGAAGTCAATCAATGCCGCGGTCTCCTCCACCTCGGAGCTGTTGACGTGCGCGCCGGGCGGAATGTCCTTCTCGGCACGCTGGCGAAGGATGCGGCGAACCCGGCCGGGCACGGTCTCGATCTCCGACTGCAGCGCATTGGAAATCTCGGCGCGGATGGCCGTCAGTTGCTTGCCCCAGTTCGATTCGCTGCGGAAATCGAGCTCGGTGCGCAAACCGCGCACGCCGTCGTGAAGCGATTTCAGGTGCTCCGCGACATTCTCGAAGTGCCCGCGCTTGATGTCCATGCGCAGCTTCGTGGCGAGGCAGGACAGATCGTGCAGCGCGATCGTGATCGCAACCCCATAAGGCGTCGCTGCAACCCGGATCTCGTCATCCGAAGCCGCCATCTTGACCGCCAGCCTGATGATCTGCCAGGGCGCAGCCATCCGCCGGATGATCAGCGACAGCGCGAACGGCAGCATCTTCGGCGTCTGCAATGACGGAACGTTCATGGCGGTGCTGACCGCGGCGATCTGGGAATCGCCAAACGTGCGCATGAAGGCGGGCAGTCGACTAGTGAGCCCGTCCAGCGCATCACGACCCTCGAGGATCGTGCCGATCGAGGTAAGATCCTCGATCACTTCGGGAGGTCCTACCCGCGCCAGTGCCCGCTGCCTGTCAACGCCGGGTGCCGGCGAGTTAAGCACGTGGACGGCGTCGGCCGCGGCGCGCTGCAGCTTGCGCACCACAGGGTCAACGTGGTGCACGCTCTCCCCCTCCGCCAGCGCGGCCAGCGCGCTGTCGAGTTCGCGCACCTGCTCCGGCGCGCCAGTGCGCTCCAGCCACTGCCAGATGGGTTGCAGCGACGCGCGGCGAATTTGGCCGATCCGCGCCGGACTGTTGCCGTCGATCAGGAACGGCTCCAACATCTCGTAGAATAGCCGTCGACCCGGGTTGGCGGTTCGTGGCTCCTGCTGGACTTCCGGCTGCTGCCGCTTGGCTCCGTCACGCGCGATGCCGCGCAACTGCTCGAGCACAAGGGTTGCGACGGCCACGTCCTGGCCACGCTCGATGGCGCGCTCGAACTCCCGCATTAACAGCGCCTGTGACTGCGGAGGGAGTTGCGCGAGATAATCCCTCAGCCGCTCGATTTGTGTATGGCTCATGCGCCCGGATATGCACGGTGGTATCGCACGGACGGCAGCAGGATGCGTCCACCCCGAATTATAGATGCGTCCGCGTTAAGAAGTCGTTTAGGAATACCGCGCGCGCCTTCACAGGCCCGGGAGTGCGAGTTCCGCCCGCAAGCCTCCGATGGGTGCGGTAGCGAGGGTAAGACTGCCACCATACAGCGCGGCGAGATCGACCACGATCGACAGTCCCAGCCCCGAGCCCGGCTTGGTTTCGTCCAGCCGCTGGCCGCGGCGCGACACCTGCGCGCGCTCCGCGGCCGAAAGTCCCCGCCCGTCGTCGTCAACGATGATCCGCACCCTCGGGCCGTCACCCGGCAGGGCGGGCGGCTCGAGGAGCGCCTCGACCGAGACGCGCGAGGCCGCCCATTTGCAGGCGTTGTCGACGAGATTGCCGACCATTTCCTCCAAATCCTGTCGCTCGCCGCGAAACTTCGCTGCCTGGTCGGCCTTGACCTCTATGACGACGTCCCGGTCCCGATGAATCTTCTCCATGGTCCGCCGCAACGCTTCGAGCGTGGGCGCGACCTCGGTCACCGTGGCGACGATGCTCACCCTCGCCGCGATCCGCGCCCGCTCAAGGTGGTGAGTGACCTGATCACGCATGACGTTGGCCTGTTCCAGCACCTTGGCAGCGAACGGGTCGGCGCCGTGCGCGGACGCCTCGTTGACGATCACCGAGAGCGGGGTCTTGACGGCGTGGGCAAGATTGCCGACGTGGGTGCGCGCGCGCTCGACAATCTCGCGGTTGGCGTCGATCAGCGCATTGGTCTCGCGCGCCAGCGGTGCGATCTCGACCGGGAACTCGCCTTCGAGCCGCTCGGCGCGGCCGGACCGAACGTCGGCGATCGACTCGGAGATGCGCTTCAAGGGCGCAAGGCCGAAACGAACCTGAAAGATCGTGGTGAGCAACAGCACGATGCCGAGCGCGGTGAAGGTGCCGCCAAGATAAAGATCGAAGCTGCGCGTCTCGTCGAAGATCTCGGTGGCATCGCCCGCCACGGAGACCCGATACCTGCCATCAGCTCCGAGATCGACCGGCCGCTCCACCACGCGCAAGGTCTGGCCCTCGGGGCCATCGACGTAGCCGAGGCGGATGCCGGCGGCGGTTAGTTCCGCGCCCTGCTCCTCCAGCTTCGGCAGCTTCTTGTCCCACAGGGAGCGCGAGGCACGCACTTCGGGCTTCTCGGAATCGATGCGCGTGATCTGCCAATACCAGCCCGATAGCGGCAGTTCGAACAAGGGCTCGCCCAGCGACTGGAACTGATGCTCGGACGGTTCGTCGGGCGTGGCAACCTCGGCGATCAGGGTGCGCAGATAGAGGTTGAGGCGCCGGTCGAAAGCGCGTTCGGTAGCGCTGGTATAAACCGACGACAGGACGACTCCGGTGATGGCCAAAATCACCACCAGCCAGGCGGTCGCCGACAGGAACAGCCTGGTCGCAAGCGAGCTAGCGCGCATCACGGCTGGTCCCGAAAAGCGGCTGGGCTTGCCGTCGCAGAGAATGGTCCGGACATGGTCATGCCCGACCAAGAGACCTGTCCTTTTGGTCCGGTCAAGTGCCTGACGATGTCGGCGGGGTCAGGAGATAACCAAGTCCGCGGACAGTCTGGATGATGTCGACGTCCAGCTTCTTGCGGATGCGGCCGACGAACACCTCGATGGTATTGGAGTCGCGGTCGAAATCCTGATCATAGAGGTGCTCGACGAGTTCGGTGCGCGAGACCACGCGACCAGCGTGATGCATCAGGTACTGCAGCAGGCGAAATTCGTGCGAGGTCATCTTCACCGGGTTGCCGGAGACGCTGACGCGACCGGTCCTGGTGTCCAGGGTGACCGGACCGCAGGTCAATTCGCTCTGGGCGTGTCCGGCGGAGCGGCGAAGCAGGGCGCGGATTCGGGCCAAAACCTCTTCAAGGTGAAAGGGCTTCGCCACGTAGTCGTCCGCGCCGGCGTCGATGCCCTGCACCTTGTCGCTCCAGCGGTCCCGTGCTGTGAGGATCAAGACCGGCATCGAGCGCCCGTTGCGCCGCCATGACTCCAGGACCGAAATCCCATCCATCTTGGGCAGACCGATATCGAGCACCACTGCGTCGTAAGGTTCAGTGTCCCCGAGATAGTGCCCCTCCTCGCCGTCGAAGGCACGGTCGACGACATAGCCGGCATCGTTCAAGGCCGTAGCAAGCTGACGGTTGAGATCCGGATCGTCCTCAACAACGAGCAGGCGCACGCTAGTCTCCAAAGGCTGGGCTGCACGACATCGTGCAGCCAAGATGATCCCCGCCGGCGTGAACCGATTATGAACGAAGGAACCCGAGAGGTTACTTTTTCGTCATGAAACGCTGCGCCGCCGCGCTCCACGCGGGGGCACGGGATCGCACATTATCATAGCTGGTGCGGGTGCTGCTTTGTACCAGGTCAGCGGCGCTTATCCGCATCCATCGGGTTGCAAAGCGAAATGGGAGGCGGCCGAACATTGCCTGGAACAATCCCGGCCGGTTCACCCTCCGATGTAATTGCCGAGAAGGTCAGGTCCGGAAGAACACAAACCAGACGACAGCCAGAACCAGGACGGCCAATCCGAGCGAGACGGCAAGCAGTGCGGCCACCGAAGGCCCGGGCTCGGCCTGGCGAGCCTCGTTCGGGGTCTCGACGATCTGATCTCGCTCGCGGGTGCTTGCCATTGGAGGCCTCAATCGTGGTGTCGTACCGACGGGCACGGGTGCTTGCGGACTCAGCATTTGGTCAGGCAACGCCCGATTTCGCGCGATGTTCCGGCATTTCCGGCCTGGCAAGCCGGTTAACGTCCCTCGGAGATTGCCCGGGGCGCTCGCTATCATTCGGGGTATCCAGGTGTTATCATTTTGAGTTGTCCCTGTTGCGTCTGGAGTACCTCATGGCCCCCCGCGCCAACTGGAAGGGTTTTCTGCGCCTCTCGCTCGTGACCTGCCCGGTCGCGCTCTTTCCGGCAACGTCGGATACCGAGAAGGTCAGCTTCAATCAGATCAACCGCAAAACCGGCCATCGCATCAAATACCTGAAGGTCGATGCTGAGACTGGGGATGAAGTCGCCTCCGAAGATATCGTGAAGGGCTACAAGGTCGACACCGACACCTATATCGAGGTGACCAGGGACGAGCTTGAGGACATCGCCCTGGAATCGACCCACACGATCGAGATCGATGAGTTCGTGCCGAAGGCCGACATCGACAACCGCTACCTGATCCGGCCCTATTATCTCGTTCCGGACGGCAAGGTCGGCCATGACGCCTATGCGGTGATCCGCGAAACCATCCGCACCATGAACAAGGTGGCGATCGGCCGCGTGGTGCTGACCAACCGCGAGCACATCGTGACGCTGGAGCCGTTGGGCAAGGGCTTGATGGGCACGCTGCTGCGCTATCCCTACGAGGTGCGCGGCGAGCAGGAATATTTCGACGACATCCAGGACGTGAAGCTCACCAACGACATGCTGGAGCTCGCCAGGCACATCGTCGAGAAGAAATCCGGATCGTTCGAGCCGGAACAGTTCGAGGATCACTACGAAGCCGCGCTCATCGATCTCATCAACAAGAAGCGCAGCGGCGTGCCGGTGGCGGCGAAGGCTGCACCGAAATCCGGCGGCAACGTCATCAATCTGATGGATGCGCTCAAGAAGAGCCTCGCCACCGAAAAGGATGCCACCCCCGCCGCCAAGCCAAAAGGCAAGAAGCCGCGCAAGCGCGCCGAGGGCCAGCGCGAAATGCTGCTGCCGATCACGGGCAAGCGCAAGGAAGAGCAGAAGAAGGCCGAGAAGCCGGTGCGAACGCCGTCGCGCGCGAAGAAGGCCGGATAAGCGAGCCCGGGCCAGCTTCGTGACCGCATCCGAGCCGCGCCCGGCCTGAAATGCCCTGGTCGACGCCATTCGATGACCCGATCACGCTGAGTGGCGGCCGCAGGCTCCGCACCTTGCAGGAGGCCGCCGACTACATCATGCAACTGCCGCAGGACGAGCAGCGCGAGGTGCGCTGGCAGATCGCCGTCGAGAACCTGATCAACGCGGCCGAGATCGGCGGCGGATGGCTGATGTTCGCCCGCATCGGGATGATGCGCGCCCTGAACGGGACAGGTCGGCGCCAATAGCAGGCTTCTCGCCTGCCTCATTCAGACGCGGGGCTAGAGTGCTGGAGGAGCAGGATCTTTTCGAATAGCCCGGGCCAGGTTTCCGGGCGGCAGCTCTATTGCAGCGAGGAGCTTACGGAGGCGAACTTCCCGTTCAAGGCGGTGCCGATGCCGTTGACGGCCGCCACGATCACGATGCTGAGTCCGACCGCGATAAGGCAGTACTCGATGGCAGTCGCGCCCGATTGATCGGCCAGAAAATTCGCCATCAGCCGCCGCATGCAAACGCTCCTGTCAATTCCCTCCCCGATTGTTTCGCGGCCCCGGCTCGAATGCAATCCGCAGCGCGATTGGCGGGCCACCCCGTTCGCCAACACCCTCAACAATTTGTTAACGTCAAGGGGTGCGGCGATGTGCAGCACCATCCAGTAAGCTGTTCGGTAGTCATACGGACTAGAAGATCATGCCTCCGCCTCGCATGCTCAACTAATGGTGGAGTGAACGCATGCATGCTACGCGACAGCAAGAGCCTAAACGGAACTACATCGGGATCGTCGCCGATGCGCCCGACGAACCGCGAATCGTCGGGTCGACAGCATCTCCCGGCGCCGGCATATTGGACTATGTCTTCACCCGCCTGCGCGCGGCGCTGACGAGCGGGAAAAGGTCGAGCTAGGTCCCGCCGCCCCTGCGGGTCGGCGGCTTCCCCCGGCTCCCCGGTATGATTTGGGTCAAGCGGGTTCGAGCGGGAGGGACTAATCATCGAGTTCCCTCTGTTGCCGGCCAAGCAATGAACCCGACCGATCCACCCCGTCCCCAACTGAAAATACGACGCGTCCATCTCGACACCGGACGCGAGAACGTCGTGATCATTTCCCGACAATCGCGGGCCCTGCGCCCCGAGATCTTCCGGGGCTTCAGCCGGGTCGAACTGCGCCGGGGCTCGAAGGCACTGCTGGCGACGCTGATCATCACCGATGACGATACGCTGGCCGCGCATGACGAGATCGGCCTGTCCGAACCCGCATTCCGTCGCTTCGCCGAACCGGTCGGCAGCCTGGTGACCGTCACGCCGGCCACGCCGCCGGAAAGCCTGGAATCGGTGCGCGCCAAGATCCGCGGGCGGACGCTGAGCGGCCCCGAGATCGGCGCGATCATCAACGACCTTGCGCACTATCGCTACTCCGACATGGAGATAGCAGCCTTCCTGATCGGCTCCGCGAGCTTCATCACCAGCGACGAACTGCTGGCACTCACGGGCGCGATGGCGAGCGCGGGAACGCAACTGGCATGGCCGGATCCGATCGTCGTCGACAAGCACTGCATCGGCGGCATCCCGGGCAATCGCACGTCGATGGTCGTGGTGCCGATCGTGGCGGCGCACGGCTTGCCGATCCCGAAGACATCTTCGCGCGCGATCACCTCGCCGGCCGGCACCGCCGACACGATGGAGGTCCTGGCGCGCGTTAATGTCGGCGTCGAGGAGATGAAGACGATCGTCGCGGCCTGCAAAGGCTGCCTGATCTGGGGCGGGCACGTGAACCTGTCGCCCGCCGACGACATCCTGATCTCCGTCGAGCGGCCGCTCAGCCTCGATACCCGCGAGCAGATGGTCGCCTCCATTATGTCCAAGAAGATCGCCGCGGGTTCGACCAACCTCTTGATCGACATTCCGGTCGGCCCGACCTCCAAGGTCACCAGCGCCACCGAGGCGATGCGGCTGCGCAAGCTGTTCGAGTTCGTCGGCGATCGATTTGGACGAGCGGTCGAGGTGATCACGACCGACGGCCGCCAGCCGATCGGCAACGGCATCGGACCGGTCCTCGAGGCCAACGACGTCATGGCTGTTCTTTCCAACGATCCCGACGCGCCGCGGGATTTGCGCGAGAAGTCGCTGCGGCTTGCCGCCCATCTGTTGGAATACGATCCGCAATTGCGCGGCGGCACCGGCTACAACCGGGCCCGCGAACTGCTCGACAACGGCGCCGCACTGAAGCAGATGCAGAAGATCATCGACGCCCAGGGTCCGTCGAAATGCAGCACGCAGCTGGGTAGTCTGACCTTCGATGTAAAGGCGCCAAGGGACGGCATCGTTTCCGGCATCGACTGCCTGCGCCTGAACCGGCTCGCCCGCACCGCCGGAGCGCCGCTGGACAAAGGCGCCGGCGTCAGACTGTTCAAGAAGATCGGCGACCGCGTCGACCAGGGCGAGCCGCTGTACCGCGTTTATGCCTTCGACCAGCCCGAGCACGATCTTGCCAGGAACGCAGCCGCGGCTGACGGCGGCTACGCGATCAATGGCCAGGAATCCAATGGCCAGCAATCCCGTCCAGGCCGGGCGGAGCCGTGAGCAAGGTCGGCGTGCAAGGCCTGCCGTCATGCGCCGACCCGGCAAGGCGCCTGGCAACGCGGCTCGGCGTCCCCTTCCACGAGATCGCGCTGCATCGTTTTCCCGACGGCGAACTGCGGGTCACCGTCGGCCCCGCGACGGCCACGACGATCCTTTACGCTTCGCTCGATCATCCCAACGACAAGCTGATCGCCCTCCTGTTCGCCGCGGAGGCGCTGCGGCGCGGTGGCGCGACGCGCCTCGTGCTGCTCGCGCCTTACATGTGCTACATGCGCCAGGACACGGCCTTCCATGACGGCGAAGCCATCAGCCAACGCGTCGTTGGCCGACTGCTCGCGGCAACCGTGGAGCGCGTCATCACCGTCGACGCTCACCTGCACCGTACCCCCGACATTGCCGCGGTCTTTCCCGGCGTCGAAGCCGAAAACCTCTCGGCCATGCCGGCTATCGCGAGCGCGCTCGCAGCATCCGGCATCGATCCCGCCACGGTGGTGATCGGTCCGGACGCAGAATCCCTGCCCTGGGTCAGCGATCTCGCCGGCCGGCTCGGACTGACATACGCGGTGGGAGCGAAGAAGCGCCGCGGCGATCGCTCGGTCGAGATCGAGTTTGCCGATGCGGGCCTGATCGAGGGCCGGCCGGCGCTCCTGATCGACGACATCGTTTCTTCCGGTGGAACGCTGATCGCCGGCGCAAAGGCCCTGCGGGATGCCGGCGCCAGGTGCGTCGACGCCATCGTGACCCATGCGTTGTTTCCGCCCGGGATGATGGCGACGTTCGCACCGGCCGGCATCCGCTCCGTTCGCTCGACGAACAGCGTGGCGCATCCGACCAATGCGATTCCGCTCGACGAGCTTTTCGCGGCCGCATTGCGTCGCGAGTTCGACCAGTCCAATTTCGTGGAGATGTAGAGATGAGCGTGACCGTTCGATTCTGCGGCGCTGCGCGCACGGTGACCGGCTCGTGCTATCTGTTCCAGACGAGGTCCGGACGCTTCCTGGTCGACTGCGGCCTGTTCCAGGGCCAGAAGACGCTCAAGCAGCTCAACTACGGCGCCTTCCCGTTCCGTCCCGCCGACATCGACG
This sequence comes from Bradyrhizobium sp., assembly GCF_016213215.1. Lineage (GTDB taxonomy): Bacteria > Pseudomonadota > Alphaproteobacteria > Rhizobiales > Xanthobacteraceae > Bradyrhizobium. The sequence goes on from NZ_JACRAW010000004.1 coordinate 27,544, forward strand.
CGGTGCTGTTGACCCACGCCCACATCGACCACTCTGGGCTGTTGCCGAAGCTCGTTCGCGGGGGATTCGAGGGCAGGATCCTGGCGACGCGCGGAACGATCGATCTGTGCTCCTACATGCTGCCCGACGCCGGCAACATCCAGGAGTCCGAAGTCGCGGCGCTCAACCGTCGCAACGCGGCGCGGGGCCGCAACGAAGTCACGCCGATCTACACCCAGGCCGATGCCATCGCTTCCCTCAATTCCTTTCAGCCGGTGGAATACGAGAGCTGGACCAGCGTCATCCCGGGTGTCCGCGCGCGCTACTGGAACGCCGGCCACCTGCTCGGCTCGGCGTCGATCGAGGTCGAGATCGAGTCCGGAACGCAGCGTCCGTTGCGCCTCTTGCTCTCCGGCGACATCGGACCCGAGGCAAAACTGCTCCAGCCCGACCCGCAGGCACCGGCCAGCTTCGACTATGTATTCTCTGAAGCGACCTATGGTGACCGCACACGCGCGATGACGACGCCGGAACAGCGGCGCCAGGATCTGGCCACCGAGGTTCGCGACGCGGCTCTTGGCAAGGGCGCCCTGCTCATCCCGGCCTTCGCGGTCGAGCGCACCCAGGAGCTGATCGTCGATCTCGTCGATCTCATGGAGCGCGGCGCGATTCCCGTCGCGCCGATCTTCCTGGATTCGCCGCTTGCCATCCACGCGACGGAGGTCTTTCGCGAGCACGCATCGAGCCTCGATCCCGAGGTCGACGTCAGCCGGCTGCTCAATTCGAAACACCTGAAATTCACCGAGACGGTCGACGAGAGCAAATCGATCGCAAGACTGACCGGATTTCACGTCATCATCGCCGCGAGCGGCATGTGCGATGCCGGGCGCATCCGCCATCACCTGAAGCGCTGGCTGTGGAACGAGCACGCCACCGTCCTGCTGACCGGCTTCCAGGCGAACGGCACGCTCGGCCGCTTCCTCCAGGACGGCGCGAAGGCGGTGCGGATCCAGGGCGAGGAAGTCAAGGTCGCCGCGCGCATCCGCATGATCGATGACTACTCCGGCCATGCCGATGGCGCCGGCCTTGCAAGCTGGATCGCCGCCCGGCGGCCGATCGAACGGGGTCTCTTCCTGGCGCATGGCGAAGAGGCAGCCATTGCCGGCCTCGCGGACCGTGTGGCCGAACGCATCATTCCCGCGGCGAAGATCTTCCAGCCGATCCTCGACGATATCTACGAATTGTCGACCGCGGCGCCCACGCTTCTCGACGTCGAGCGCCGGCGCCGGCTTGCACCGGAAGCCGTCACGCGGCTCGACTGGCACAACGAGATGTCGGAGCTCGTGCTCGACATCAACGACGCCATCGCGGCCGCAGCCGACGACCGCGCCCGCGGCGTCATCATCCGCCGCCTGCGAAGGGCGCTGCAGGAGGTCAAGTAGCGCACGCCCGGCAGCCGATGATGTGTCGCGCGCTCGCTTCAACAACGTCATTGCGAGAAGCGACAGCGACGAAACAATCCAGACTTTCTCCGCCGATGCGGTCTGGATTGCTTCGCTTCGCTCGCAATGACTGCGGTGGCAGTTTCTCATCCTGAGGAGCCGCGCTTGCGCGGCGTCTCGAAGGATGAAGGCCCCGCTGCATGTGCGTGACCTTGTGACGACAGCCGGGCATCGGCCTTCGAGACACGCGCCGATGGCGCGCTCCTCAGGCTGAGGGTGATGTGTTGTCACTCGCGGCAACATCCGATTCGATTTTCAAACAGCCGAGAGGATGCCAGTCCGAATCTACGCGCTCCTGCATTCGCACCGTCATTGCGAGCGAAGCGAAGCAATCCAGCGCACGTCCGCGGAAATAGTCTGGATTGCTTCGTCGCTGTCGCTCCTCGCAATGACGCGATTGC
>NZ_JACRAW010000062.1 GCF_016213215.1 Bradyrhizobium sp.
CTGGACGCGGCGATCGAGGCCGGCGCCGACGACGTCGTGTCGGGCGAAAGCGGCCACGAAATCTACGCCTCTACCGAGAGCTACCGCGAAGTCGCCAAGGCGCTGGAAGCGAAATTCGGCGAGCCGCGCAAGGCCGCGCTGATCTGGAAGCCGCAGAACACCGTCGCCGTCAACGACGAGACCGGCGAAAAGCTCTTGAAGCTCATGGAGCAGCTCAACGAGCACGATGACGTGCAGAACGTCTACGCCAATTTCGAAGTCTCCGACGCGCTGATGGCGAAGGTGACGGGCTAGAGGCCCACTGTCGTCGCCGGGCTTGCTCCGATCGCGGGTCGCGCCCGCGCAGCGAGGGGAAGTATCTCGGCCCCGTTCGGGGACTTTCGTTCTGTTTCTGTTTCCCCCGCGGCAGCCAGAGGCTATCACTGCCCCATGACCGCCCCGTCGATTCGCCAACCGGTTCGCATTCTCGGCATCGATCCCGGCCTGCGCCGCACCGGCTGGGGCGTGATCGAGGCCGACGGCAACCGCCTGGTCTTCGTCGCCTGCGGCTCTGTGGAGCCGCCTCATGGCCTGCCGCTTTCCAGCCGCCTGCTCGCGATCCATGAGGGGCTGGCGTCCGTGCTGTCCGACTACAAGCCGGTGGAAGCCGCGGTCGAACAGACCTTCGTGAACAAGGATGGTGTCGCGACGCTCAAGCTCGGCCAGGCGCGCGGCGTTGCCATGCTGGCGCCCGCGATGTTCGGCATTTCCGTGTCCGAATACGCGCCCAACCAGGTAAAGAAGACGGTGGTCGGCGCAGGCCATGCCGACAAGAACCAGATTGCCGTGATGCTGAAGATACTCCTGCCCAGGGCCGAGCCGCCATCCGCCGACGCCGCCGACGCGCTCGCGATCGCGATCACGCACGCGCATCACCGCCAGAGCGTCGCCCTGCGATTGAAGGTGATGGGAATATGATCGGCAAGCTCAAGGGCCTGATCGATTCCTACGGCGAGGATTTCGTCATCCTCGACGTCGGCGGCGTCGGCTACCAGGTGCATTGCTCGGCGCGCACGCTGCAGGCGCTGCCTTCGCTGGGCGAAGCGGCGGTGCTGTCGATCGAGACTTATGTCCGCGAGGACCAGATCAAGCTGTTCGGCTTTCGCACCGATCACGAGCGCGAATGGTTTCGCCTGTTGCAGACCGTCCAGGGCGTCGGTGCCAAGGTCGCGCTTTCGGTGCTCGGTACGCTGCCGCCGGCGGAGCTAGCCAATGCGATCGCGCTGCGCGACAAGGCCGCCGTGTCGCGTACTCCCGGCGTCGGCCCCAAGGTCGCCGAGCGCATCGTCACGGAGCTGAAGGACAAGGCGCCAGCCTTTGCCAATGTCGATCCCGCGGTGGTGCATCTTTCCACCGCCATCGACGATCAGCGCGCCCCGCGGCCGGTAACGGACGCGATCTCCGCGCTGGTCAATCTAGGCTACGGCCAGCCGCAGGCCGCCGCTGCCATCGCCTTCGCCTCCCGCAGCGCCGGCGAGCATGCAGAGACGGCGCAGCTGATCCGCCTCGGATTGAAGGAGCTGGCGAAGTGAATCTCCAACCGCGAGGCCCATCCTTCGCCTCTCCCCGCTTGCGGGAGGCCGGATTGCGCGTCAGCGCAGTCCGGGTGAGTGGGACTCTCCGCGCACCGAGCTTGTTGAAACTCCCCCTCACCCCGACCCTCCAAGGGCGAGCTTCGCTCGGCTCGACCCCGCAAGCGGGAAGAGGGAGCCGCGGTGCTCGTGGTATGTTTGCCCGATGACCACTCCCTCCCGCCTCGTCACCCCCGAGCGCCGCGGCGACGATGTCGGCGACACCGCGCTGCGCCCGCAATCGCTGTCGGAGTTCGTCGGTCAGCAGCAGGCGCGCAAGAACCTCTCCGTGTTCATTGAGGCGGCACGCAAGCGCGGCGAGGCGCTGGACCATGTACTGTTCGTCGGCCCGCCGGGGCTCGGCAAGACCACGCTGGCGCAGATCGTGGCGCGCGAGCTCGGCGTCGGCTTTCGCGCAACCTCGGGGCCGGTGATCGCGAAGGCCGGCGATCTCGCCGCCCTTCTTACCAATCTCGAAGAGCGCGACGTGCTGTTCATCGACGAAATCCATCGCTTGAGCCCGGCGGTAGAGGAAGTGCTCTATCCCGCGATGGAAGACTTCCAGCTGGATCTCATCATCGGCGAGGGGCCGGCGGCGCGCTCGGTCAAGATCGAGCTTGCCAAGTTCACCCTGGTCGGTGCCACCACGCGCGCGGGGCTATTGACCAATCCGCTGCGCGACCGTTTCGGCATCCCGATCCGCCTCAACTTCTACACCGTGGAAGAGCTGGAAAAGATCGTCACCCGTGGGGCGCGCGTTCTCAACGTCGGCATGACGGCTGACGGCGCCAACGAGATCGCGCGGAGAGCCCGCGGCACGCCGCGCATCGCCGGGCGCCTGCTCCGGCGGGTGCGCGACTTTGCCTCCGCGGCGGATGCTGCTTCCATCGACCGCAAGATCGCCGATCATGCGCTGAGCGCCCTTGAGGTCGATGCCGCGGGGCTCGATGCCATGGACCGGCGCTACCTCACCACCATCGCCATGAACTATGGTGGCGGGCCGGTCGGCGTGGAGACGCTGGCGGCGGCGCTTTCCGAGCCGCGCGATGCGATCGAGGACATCATCGAGCCCTATCTGATCCAGTGCGGCTATTTGCAGCGCACGCCGCGCGGCCGGCTCCTGACGGCGCACGCGTTTCGCCACCTCGGTCTCGCCGAGCCCACGCGCGATCCGGCGCAGTTCGGATTGTTCGGGAATGGCGAGAGCGAGGACTGAGCCCGTTACCCTCGAACCCGTCTCGCCCCAACCCACACTAACCCGAAGCTGCGGCGATCTGGACATCGCCGCCGGCAGTGATGGGAGTGCGGGAAAATGGGGTTGACCGAAGACGCCAAACTGCTTGGGAACATGGTGGCGGCGCCGCAACTGCGCGCGCCGGACGAGACCGAAATCTTCCTTGATGCAATGTCCATGGACGAGCTCACATCGCTGTGGTGCGTGCTGCAGCGTGTGAGCCGCCGCGATCTGACGGGCGGCGCCCGGGGAGCCTATGTTTATTTCGACCATTTGCCGCACCGGAAACCCGACCGCGCCCTCGAACTCGCGCTCGAGGTCCTGCGCTGCGAGACCGACAAGCCGACGGTGATGCAACTGAATGACAAGTTCCTGCCGTCGCTGCTCTATGCCCATGGAGACGAGGTGATCGAGCGCATCGAGGCGGAGGTGGAAGGCAACGAGCGGCTGCGCTGGCTGCTCGGAGGCATCCAGTTCGGGCCGGACGAAGTCATGATGGAGCGGATCAACCGCATCGCCAACATGACCGCGTGGCGTGCCGATGATCTCGCGCACCGCAGGCCGCGGGAAGCACTCGATTGCGCGGCACTGTCGCTGCCAGAGCTTGCCCGCGCCTGGGTGGAGCAGTACTCGAAATCGGACCGCGACCGGGACGACAACCTGTTTGCGATCATGGATTACGAGCGCGAGTTGCGCGAGGAGGATCCCGAGAAGGCGATCGACCTGATCCTGGAAATCCTGAAGATCGAGACCAATCCCGTGCTGTTGTCGCTCCTCGCGGCCGGCCCGCTGGAAGACGTGATCAGCATGGAAACGATCGACCGTATCGAGCGCGAGGCCGCCGCCGACACACGCTTCCGCAAACTGTTGGGCGGGATCTGGTACTACGGGGTCAGGGACGAGCTGAAGGCCCGGCTTGACGCTCTGATAGGGGATGCCCGCTGGTAGGCATCTGCTGGCAATCTGCACAGACGGACCCCAATTCCGCTCCAATTTTCCTTCATGAACGGGGTGCATCACGATTACCCCGCATGATCACACGACGCAAATTCTTGAAGTCCATCGGCGCTGTCTCGGCATTCGGCGTGTCGACGGCGGCCTATGGCGTTGGCGTCGAGCCGGTGCTGCGGCTGCGCGTCACACGCTACAATCTCACCCCGCGACAATGGCCGGCCGATCTTCGGCTTCGGATCGCCGTGATCTCGGACGTTCACGCCTGCCATCCCTGGATGTCGCTGGAGCGGCTCGAGGCGATCGTTGCGCGCACTAATGCGCTGAATGCCGACGTCATCGTCATGCTCGGCGACTACGTCGCCGGTCATCGCCATGTGACGCGATTCATCCGGTCGAGCGAATGGGCCGCGGTGTTTGCAGGGCTCAAGGCGCCGCTCGGCGTCCATGCCATCCTCGGCAATCACGACTATTGGGACGACAAGACGGTACAACGCCAGGGAAAGGGGCTGACGGTCGCGCGACGCGCGCTCGAGGTTGTCGGCATCCCGGTCTATGAGAACGATGTCACGCGCCTTACCAAGCAAGGCCGTCCGTTCTGGCTCGCCGGCCTCGGCGACCAGTTCGCCTGGATGCCGGCGCGGCGCTTCCGCCGGATCAAGCGCATCGGCGTCGACGACCTCGACGCGACGCTTGCCAAGGTTACCGACGACGCGCCGATTATTCTTCTCGCCCATGAGCCCGACGTCGCGCTGCGCGTGCCCTCGCGCGTCGCGCTGCAATTGTCCGGGCATACCCACGGCGGCCAGGTGCGCCTGCTCGGCTGGTCGCCCGCGGTGCCGCCGCGAAACGGCGTCCGCCTGGCCTATGGCCACGTGCGGCTGAAATGCGACGTCATCGTCTCCGGCGGGCTGGGCTGCAGCATCGTGCCGCTCCGCGTCGGCATTCCGCCGGAGATCGTGCTGGTGACGCTGGGGAAGGACGCTCCCGCAGTGGCCTGACCACGCTTGCGCAGCAAGGTGATTTTGCGCAAAACGGGCTCCTTCCTGCGCAGCCTTAAGGACGCACGTGACAGCACCCCATATCGACGGCGAGATCCGCAACGGCCGCCACCACATGCAGGTCCGCGTCTATTACGAGGACACGGACTTTTCCGGCATCGTCTATCACGCCAACTATTTGCGCTTCATGGAGCGCGGACGCACCAACCATCTGCGGCTGATGGGCGCCGAGCAGCACACGCTGTTTGCCGAGGCGGAAGCCGAGAGTCCGGGCTTTGCCTTCGTCGTGCGCTCGATGCACATCGATTTTCTCAAGCCCGCGCGCATGGACGACATCCTGGATGTCGTCACCTGGCCGGTCGCGGTGAAGGGCGCCTCGATCACGCTGGCACAGGAGGTGCGGCGCGGCGAGGAAGTGCTGGTCAAGGCCGAGGTGCGCGTCGCCTTCATCTGCGGCGGCCGCGCGCAGCCCATTCCCAAGTCCCTGCGGCTGTTGTTGAAGGCCGATGTGATCTAGCTATCGGCCGACAAAGCAAGAGTATCGACTTTCGGAAATCGGCCTCTACGACCGTGGTCTGACGTCGCGGAGCGGCGATAGTCCCTTTCAGGAAATCCCCGATGCCGCGCGTCTTGTCACGAAGCGCGCGATCGCGTCGCCGAGTCTGGCGTTGTCCAGGGGCTCAGCGAGGGAGGATTTGCCCTCGGCGACGACCGCTTCCGGAGCATCGCCCTCGCGCGCCTCGCATAGCTCGTAGGCGAAACTTGCGCTGAACTCCGGATGCGGCTGCACGGAGAATGTCGCGCCGTTGGCATAGAGCAGTCCGGCATGCGGCGTGAAATCCGAGAACAGGATGGTGCGGGCTCCGGCCGGCGGCTCGATGACCTGGTCCTGGTGCGAGCAGGGAATCGCGATGTGCTCGCCGTCGACAATGCCGTTGCCAGGTGCGATCCCGTAGACGTGCCGCCCGATGCCCCAGCCCTTGTCCGACTTGCGGACCACGCCGCCCAGGGCCTGGGCGATCAGTTGATGGCCGAAGCAGACGCCGACCATGGGAGCTCCGCTGCCATAGGCCGCGCGCACGAACTCTTCGAGCCGTGCGATCCAATCGAGCTTGTCATACACGCCGGCCGCTGAGCCGGTGATGAGGATAGCCTGCAATTCTCTCGGATCGGGAAGGGGTTCGCCGGCTGCAACGCTGACGACGTCGAAGTTGATCGATGGATCCGCGGCGCGGATCAGGCGCTCGAACATCTGCGGAAACGATCCATGGCGCTCGCGAAAGCGCCGGGAGAGGAGCCCCGCTTCTACGATCGTTAGGCGTGACATCAGATGTCGCCGGCCCAGCTAGGAGGTGCGTTTGAGTTCGTGCAACGGGTCCTGATGGGTAACATCGTTACTTGCAGATTCCAAGGTTCGGCCACGACTCACCTGTCGTCCCCGCCAAGCGAGCTTCCTCTCCCCCCGTGCGGCAGGGCTATCGCATATGAAAGAAAACCTGGTGGGCGGTCTCCTTGCGGCCCATCCTTCGAGACGCCCGCCTTTGGCGGGCTCCTCAGGATGAGGTCTTGCGGCGAGATCTCGGACCCTCATGGTGAGGAGCGCCGCTTGCGGCGCGTCTCGAACCATGAGGCCGACCACCTCGCCGCCACCAAAGAGCCAAATGCGATTGCCCTGCGGGGAGAGGAAGAGATTGCTACGCCGCCGCCTTGTGGCGCGCGAGTTCGGCCTTGTAGAGCTCGAACTCCTCGGCCATGGCCCTGGCGATCGACGGCCGCGCGCGCAGCCGCTCGTAATAGGCCTTCAGCGTCGGCCATTTGGCGAGCTCGATCGGCGGCGTCGCCATGGTCCAGTTGATCACCGTGACGAGATAGGCGTCCGCCACGCTGAAATGGTCGAGCAGGAATTCGCGGCCCTTGAGGTAGTTCTCCAGGTAATCGAGCCGCGACAGGCCTTTCTCCAGCAGATAGCTCTTCGCTTCCTGCGGCGCCTTGCTGTCGAGCATCGTCGAGAACAGCCCCTTGTGCAGCTCGGTGCCGATGAAGCAAAGCCACTGATGCAGACGGCTGCGGTCCATGCCGGCCCCGCTGCCGAGATCGGCTTGCGGGAAGCGGTCTGCGACATGTTGCAGGATCGCGGCGTTCTCGGTGAGCACGGTGCCGTCGTCGGTGCGCAGGGTCGGAACCAGTCCGAGGGGGTTCAGTTGTCGAAAATCCGAGCCGTCCTTCAGCACGGTCTTGGTCCTGGGATCGACCTCGAGATAGTTGGCCTCACCGCCTGCTTCGTAAAGCGCGATGCGGGTCGCCATCGAGCAGGCGAGCGGCGAGAAATAGAGATCCATTCGAGCCTCCTGGGCGTTCGTGTTCGGTCGCTCAACCCGGCCGGATTGATTTTTGTACTGTTCTGCATAATATGGCTGACGTCAAGGAATTTATGCGAGATGGTACAAAAAGGTAAGGAGCCTCCCAGAACGCCCGCGCTGGCGCCTGCGCCGAAGCGGCGTGGGCGGCCGCGTGCCTACGAGCCGGAGGTCGCGCTCGGCAAGGCGCTCGACCTGTTTCGCCGCGATGGCTTTGCGGCGACCTCGCTCGATGATCTGAGCGCGGCCACCGGCATGAACCGGCCGAGCCTCTACGGCGCGTTCGGCGACAAGCGCGAGCTCTACATCAAGACGTTCCAGCGCTATCGCGACGAGGCCCGCGCCGCGATGGGCGATATCTTCCGGCACGACATGCCGTTGCGGCGGCGGCTGGAGCGCATCTATGCCGCGGCGCTCGACATCTATCTTTCGGGCGAGAGCGGCCCGCGCGGCTGCTTCACGGTGATGACGGCGGGCTCCGAAGCGGTCGCCGATCCCGAGATCCGCGCCATGGTGCAGAACGGCCTTGCCGAGCTCGACAAGGCCTTTGCCAACTGCTTCAGCCGCGCCAGGGAGAAGGGCGAACTGCCTGAGAGCGCCGATCCTGCCGTGCTGGCGCAGCTCGCCTCTGCGACCATCCACACGATCGCCATTCGCTCGCGCGCGCGGGTGCCGCGCAAGGAGCTGGAAGCCATCATCAAGGGGGCGATCGATCTGATGTGCGGGGCGGGGAAGTAAGCACCTCCTGTCCTCTTCCGCAACAACGGAAGACCGGCATCTGCAGGAATTTTGTAACCTCTGTCGGTTCCGGCGTTCGCCGTTCGTCCTGGGGACGCATCCAACAGAGGAGTTTCAAATGTCCGGTCAGTCAGACGTTGCCACATCTGGAGAGGTCAAGCCGCCCCTTCGGCTGTTGCGCAGCGCGGCGGCGATCTTCCTCGGGTTTGCCGCGGTTGTCGTGCTCTCGCTTGGCACCGATCAGGTGCTGCATATGCTTGATGTCTACCCGCCGTGGGGCGAGCGCATGGACGACGCGAGATTGCTGCTGTTGGCGCTCGCGTATCGCACAGTCTACACGGTGCTCGGCGGCTACATCGCCGCACGGCTCGCGCCTGGCGCGCCGATGCGCCATGCCGTCATCTTGGGATTGATAGGGCTCATCCCCGGGATCGGCGGAGTCATCGCCGCTGTAACCAGCGATCTCGGGCCACTGTGGTTTCCGGTCGTGCTCGCGTTGGCCGGTCTGCCATGCTGCTGGCTTGGCGGCGTCCTGCACCGCGCGACGCAGGCCCATCGACAGGTGTCGCATCCAAACGGCTAATAGCCCCGGGTGAAGTTGACGACGTTTTCCAGGGCGCCGCCGGCCTCGAACCGCGCGATTTGATCGGCCACGTAGCGCGAGATTGCATCCGGGTCGGTGTCGGCCGCGTTGTGCGGCGTCAGCACCACCTTGGGATGGCTCCAGAACGGGCTGTCGGGCGGCAGCGGTTCCTGCGTAAACACGTCGAGCGAGGCCGAGCCCAGCGTGCCATCGTCGAGGCAGGCGAGAATGTCCGCTTCATTCTGCAGGCCGCCGCGGCCGGCGTTGATCAAAACCGGCGCGCCGAGCGGGCTGGTGCGGTTGAGGCGAGTAAATACATCGCGATCGAGAATGCCGCGCGTCTGATCCGTCAGGGGCAGGAGGCAGACCAGGATGTCGGTCCGGCGCAGGAAGGCTTCAAGTCCGGCGCTGCCGTGGAAGCATTCGATGCCTTCGAGCTGACGTGCGCTGCGGCTCCAGCCGGCAACCTTGAAGCCGATCCGTTGCAACACCTGGGCCGCATCGGCGCCAAGCGTGCCGAGCCCCATGATGCCGACCGAGACAGCGCCGGCCGCCCACTGGAACTTCGGCGCCCAGCGCTTCTCGCGCTGCGACTGCCGGAGGTACGGCTCCTGCCGGTGATGCATCAACACATGCAGGACCACGTATTCGGTCATCCGGCCGGTCAAATCAGGCACGGCGACGCGGACCAGCGGCACGTTGGGCAGCGAGCGGTCGGCCATCAGCGCGTCGACGCCGGCGCCGAGATTGAAGATCGCGCGCAGCTTCGAAAACGCGGCGAGCTCGCCCGGCTTAGGCTTCCACACCGCCGCGTAGGCAACCTCGGCCGGATCGAGCGATGCGTCGGCCAAGAGCCGAACCGGCCGGTCGCGGCAGACATCGTCAAAGCGCGCCTTCCAGCGCTCCGGCGACCAGTTGTCCGTCCCGCCGTGGATCAGTAATGCCAGCGTTCCCTTACTCATCAGCTCCACTCGTCTGTAGCCTTCCTCGCCGCACATTAGCCGCAGGAACGGTATTGCAAAATGTTTCCGATCGGCTGTCGGGACGAGGCATAGTGGTTCGTCCTCGTAACAACAGGAAGTCTCGCATGCTCTACGCCATTCTTTGCTACCACGACGAAGACCTTGTCGGTTCCTGGACCAAAGAACAGGACGATGCCGTGATGAAGAAGCTTGCCGTGGTGCAGGAGAAGCTTGCGACGCAAGGCCGCCTCGGTCCGGTAGCGCGGCTGCTTCCGACTACGGCGGCGGCGACGTTGCGCAAGGAGGATCCGCCACTGGTGCTGGACGGTCCCTATGCCGAGACCAAGGAGCAACTGCTCGGCTTCTACATCGTCGACTGCAAGAATCTCGACGACGCGCTCGACGTGGCGCGCGAGCTGGGGGCCGCCAATCCCGGCGGCGCCTATGAGATTCGTCCGGTCGGCCTGTTTGCGCCCGGAGGTAGCCTGAAGTGAGCGAGGCCGACGCCGCCTGGATCGACGCCGCCCTGACATCGGCCCGTCCGCAGGCCGTCGGCGCCCTCCTGCGCTATTTTCGCGACCTCGACACCGCCGAAGAAGCGTTTCAGAACGCCTGCCTGCGCGCGCTGAAGGCTTGGCCGCAGAACGGCCCGCCGCGCGATCCGGCGGCATGGCTGATCATGGTCGGCCGCAACGCGGCGATCGATGAGGTGCGGAGGGCCCGCCGGCAGGAGCCGCTGCCGGAGGACGATCAGACCATCTCGGATCTCGAAGATGCGGAGGGCGAGCTCGCCGAGCGGCTCGACGGCTCGCATTATCGGGACGACATTTTGCGGCTGATGTTCATCTGCTGCCATCCCGACCTTCCCTCGACGCAGCAGATCGCGCTCGCGCTGCGCATCGTCTCGGGGCTCTCGGTGAGGCAGATCGCGCGCGCCTTCCTGGTCTCGGAAACGGCGATGGAGCAGCGCATTACCCGCGCCAAGGCGCGCGTTTCCGACGCCAACGTGCCGTTCGAGACGCCGGGGCCGGTGGAGCGGTCCGAGCGGCTCGCGGCCGTCGCCGCGATGATCTATCTGATCTTCAACGAGGGCTATTCGGCGAGCGCGGACACCGCCGATAGCCGCAAGCCGCTGTGCGAGGAGGCGATCCGGCTGGCGCGGCTGCTCTTGCGGCTGTTTCAAAGCGAGCCTGAGATCATGGGCCTGACGGCGCTGCTGCTATTGCAGCATGCGCGCGCCGCGGCGCGCTTTGCCGCCGACGGCTCGCTCATCCTGCTCGAGGATCAGGACCGCTCTCTGTGGAACAAGACCATGATCGCGGAAGGCCTCGCGCTGATCGACAAGGCGATGCGCCACCACCGCAGTGGGCCCTATCAGATCCAGGCCGCAATCGCCGCGCTCCATGCCCGCGCAGAGAAACCCGAAGACACCGACTGGAAGCAGATCGACTTGCTCTATGGCGCATTGGAGGTGGTCCAGCCTTCGCCGGTGGTCACGCTGAACCGGGCCGTTGCGGTGTCCAAGGTGCGCGGACCCGACGCCGCGCTCGAAATGATCGAGCCCCTGGCGGACCGGCTCAGCAACTACTTCCATTTCTTCGGCGTGCGCGGCGCCTTCCTGATGCAGCTCGGCCGCAATGACGAGGCGCGCGTCGCCTTCGACCGCGCCATTGCGCTCGCCAATACCTCGGCCGAGGCCGCCCATATCCGCATGCATCTCGATCGCCTGATCAAGGACAGTCAGTCCAAAGGGACCAACAAGGGCGCCAAGGCGAGGTAAGGCGGCGATGCATGTGACGGGCGTCTTTAGCCGGTGATCATTCCGGGTGGCGCGAAGCGCCAGACGCGGAATCCCGAGATTCCGGATTCGATGCTTCGCATCAACCCGGAAATGACGACAAGACGGAAGCTTGGGCGCGCCGCGAGAAATCTTCCCAATTCTTGTCGGAACTGCGCCCGCGCGTTCGTCCTTGGATCAAGCATCTGCGATCGCTCTTGCCATTCGGCAGTCGAAATCGAGGCGTTTGATCAAGCGTGCCGCTCATTCGACGCTCCGGCCGGAAGATGCTCCTTTAAGACGCAACCTCGCCGAAAGGCTTGACCCAAGGAGAAAAGGCTATGCTCAATCCCTACCTGTTCTACCAGGACAACTGCGAAGCCGCGTTCAACTATTACGCCAGGGTGCTCGGCGGCAAGATCGAGGTGCTGCTGCGGAACGAGGAGGGACCGCCGGAGATGCCCTCATCTCCGGAACGCAAGAAGAAGGTCATGCATGCAAGCATGACGATCAACGGACAGAGGCTGATGGCATCCGATGCGCCGCCCGAGCATTTTCACAAACCGCAGGGCTTTTCGGTCTCGCTCACGGTTGCCGATCCCGCGGAAGCCGAGCGCAAGTTTAAGGCGCTCGCCGACGGCGGCAATGTCACCATGCCGTTCGGCAAGACCTTCTTTTCGAAAGGCTTCGGGATGTGCATCGACCAGTTCGGCATCCCGTGGATGGTGAACTCACCGCTGGAGAACCAGTGAGGTCAGCTCCCTATCATCGCGGGCGGGGAAGAGCGAACCGAGCTCGCGGCCTTAACGGCACCTCGGATAAATCGACGCAAGTTCCCGTCCGCGCAGCAGCAGCATGCGCGAGCTCAATCCGCCGCGGCGGCTGATCCAGCCTCGCACCGGCGCTGGATAGGCCTGCAGCACGAGCTCGGATGCCTCCGGCTCGGCATAGGTCCGGCCGCGCCCGTCGATCGACCGCGCGGCGTGGAAACCCAGGACCGCGCGCCGCGTCACGCAGATGCGCTCGTTCGGCACCATGCTCAGCACCAGCGTGCAGGCGGAGAAGCACGGACCGTCGATCACGACGCGCTCGCCGGAATCGCGCACCTTTTCGAACAGGTCCAGAAACGGTCCGACGGCGCCGCCGGGACTGGCCATGATGCGGATCTCGGCATAGGCGGACGGCGAGGCGAGGGCGAGTAGCGCAGAGACGACCATAATGACCTTGACCAATGCTGCTCGATGCATGGCACACTCCCGCCGGTTCGAAGCTCGTACGCGCAGGGCAAGGCGAAGCGTGCCCACCGCTGAGGATGCAGCTGCCGATCGATCGTGGGCATGGCGCTTGCGCACCTTTGCCCGCCCTATGAATTCTTTCTACAAACCTCTTGGCGCCTATCCGTTCCGCCGCTCGCCGCGCAGCGTCGGCAGGCCGATGCCGGCGGCGTCGAAGCCGCCGTCGACGGCAAGGATCTGCCCGGTGACGTAGCTGGCGCGTTCGCTGCTCAAGAAGAGGATCGCCTCCGCCAGTTCGTCCTCAAGCCCGTAACGGTTCATCGGGATCGCGTCATGATAGTCGGCCCGGATCTCGGGGGTGTGGACCTGTTTCGCCATCGCGGTGTCGACCGGCCCGGGCGCGACGCCGTTGACGCGAATACCGAGCGAGGCCAGTTCGACCGCAAGCTGCTTGGTGAGGTGCGCGAGACCCGCCTTGCTGGTGCCGTAGGCCGAGCGCAGGGTCGAGGCGCGCACCGCCGAGATCGAGGTGATGTTGACCACCGCGCCACCGCCATGCTCGCGCATCAGCGGCACGGCGGCTTTCGTGCAGAGGAACGGTCCGGTGAGATTAACTTCCAGCACACGGCTCCAGTCTTCGTTGGAGGTTTCGAGCAGCGGCGCGAACACCGCGACCCCGGCATTGTTGACGAGCGCATCCAGCCGGCCGAAGCGTTGTTCGATGCGCGCCATCGCGGCCTCGACCCCGTTGGCGTCGGAAACGTCGCAGCACAGCGCCAGCGTATCGTCGGGCCTGCCGATGCCGGCGACCGCCGCGTTCAGAAGTTCGCCCTGAATGTCGAGCAGCGCCACGCGCCAGCCTTCCGCCAGGAACCGTTTTGCGGTCGCCAGCCCGATGCCGCGGGCGGCTCCGGTCACGAGGGCGACTTTGGGCTGCGAGAATGTCATCGATAATCCGCTCTGTTCCTGGGAATGCTGTGTCCTATCCGGGCGGCGACCGTGCCACAAGTGCGGAGGCCAGTCCGCCTTGAGCTCCGGATGAATTTCGAGCGGGGTGTCGGTACGGCAAAACGCCATTCGTCTTGTTTTCGAGTGCCGGAAATCGGTCCAATGGAACTTTCAGCAAAGGGAGCGTGACGATGCGTTTCATGGTGATCGTGAAAGCAAATAGGGAAAGCGAAGCGGGCGTGATGCCGACCACCGAAATGCTCGCCGCGATGGGCAGGTTCAACGAGGAGATGGTGAAGGCCGGCATCATGCAGGCCGGCGAGGGCCTGCACCCGACCGCGAGGGGCGCGCGGATCAAATATTCCGGCGGCAGAAGTGAAGTGCGCCGCGGCCCCTTCGACCTTACTTCCGACCTGATTGCGGGCTTCTGGATAATCGAGACGAAGTCGATTGAGGAAGCGATCGACTGGATGAAGCGCGCGCCGTTCGAATCGGGCGCCGAGATCGAGATCCGCCAGGTATTCGCGGCCGAGGATTTCGGCGAAGCCTTCACGCCCGAATTGCGCGAGCAGGAAGAGCGGCTGCGCGCCGAGGTGGCCAAGAAATAGCCCCGTCATTCCGGGATGGTTGCGAAGCACGCAGGCCCGGAATCCATACTCCCCATACGTGGTTATGGATTCTCCGATGTGCAATTGCACATCGCAGCTCGACGCTCACGCGTCGCCCCGGAATGACGGTGTGGATGGACAGGAGCTTACTCCAGCCTCAAAGGAAAACCGGATGCGATTCATGATGTTGATGATCCCCCTCGGTTACGAGACCGCGCCGCCGGACGTTCAACTCGATCCGGAACGCGTTTCTGCAATGATGAAGTACAACGAAGAGCTCAAGAACGCCGGCGTGCTCATCACGCTGGACGGACTGCACCCACCGTCCATGGGCGCGCGGGTCTCCTTCGCCACTGGCAAGTCCGTCGTGACCGACGGGCCGTTCGCGGAAGCCAAGGAGGTGCTGGGCGGCTACTGGATGATCGACGTTGCCTCGCGCGAGGAGGCAATCGCCTGGGCGAAAAAGTGCCCGGCCACGCCCAACGAAATCATCGAGATTCGCCAGGTCCAGGAGGTCTCCGATTTTTCCGAAGAGGTGCAGCTGGCCGCCGCCGGCCTGACGGAGATGCAGGGCAGGGCGGTCCGCCATTGAGCAAACTCTCCACCCTGCCTTGAGAGAAGCCGGGCCGTCGATAACCTAACCGGCCCAAAGCCGATCCAAGCTAGTGACCTTGGCGGGTAGCTCATGTAAAAGTCTTTCACATGAGCTGGCGCAAGGAGCAGCGCCGCGCCGAGCGCGGCTATCATCACGGCAATCTCAAGGAGGCGCTGCTGCAGGCGGCGCTTGGGCTGATTGCGGAGAAGGGCGCGGCCGGCTTCACCTTCGCTGATGCCGCGCGCATGGCCGGGGTCAGCCCGGCCGCTCCCTACCGGCATTTCCGCGACCGCGACGAGCTTTTGTCCAGCGTCGCGCAGCGCGGCTTCGAGCAGTTCGAAGCACGGCTGATGAGCGCCTGGGACGACGGCCGTCCCGACACGGTCACCGCCTTCGAGCGCGTGGGCAAGGCCTATCTTGCCTTCGCGCGCGAGGAGCCGGCGTTCTATTCGGCGATGTTCGAATCGGGCCTTCCCGTCGATTCCAGCCCGGCGCTGATGGCCGCAGGCGAGCGCGCGTTTGGCGTCATCCGCGCGGCCGCCGAACGCCTTGCGGCCTTGACGCCGCCCGGCAGGCCGCGTCCGCCCGCGCTGATGATGGCGCTGCACATCTGGTCGATGTCGCACGGCGTCGCCTCGCTGTTCGCGCGGGGTGACGGCGCGCGACGCAAGTTGCCGATGTCGCCGGAAGAACTGCTGGAAGCCGAAGTCTTGATCTACCTGCGCGGCTTGGGCTTTCCGACCGATCGCCGCCCGTCCGAGCCGCCGCCGGTGCCGCCGGAGGCCTCGGGTGCCCCGGCGGGTGCGCCCAATGGTCCTTGGGGCAAGCCGAAATAAAGTTGCGCAAAAAAATCCAAGGGGCGGCGTGTCGCCCGCTTGACAAAAACGCCGGATGGTTTAGCTATGTAAATGTTATTTACATTCACAACGGCGTGATGCCGTGATGGAGAGGGAAATGGCCTACACCGCAGAAGCCAATCGATGGCGCGGCCCTTCGGATGAACCCAGCTATCGCCCCCGCATGATCGAGTCGCCATGGCATCCCGGCTGGATCGCCGTGACCATCCTCGGCTTCATCATCTGGTGGCCGATCGGTCTTGCCCTTCTCTTTTTCACACTTGGGAGCAGAAAGATGATGTGTGGTCCGGCGCGTTGGCAGAACAAGATGGAGCGCATGCAGTACAAGATGGATCGCATGCGCGACCGCGTGGAGCGGGGCGGCTTCGGCTGGGGCTTCGGCCCGTCGTCCTCCGGCAATCGCGCTTTCGACGAGTACCGCACCGAAACGCTGAATCGCCTGGAAGAGGAGCAGCGGGAATTCAAGGAGTTCCTCTCTCGTCTGCGCCACGCCAAGGACAAGGAAGAGTTCGACCAGTTCATGGCGCAGCACCGCAATCGTCCGACGCCGCCGAACGACCAGCCGCAACAGGGCTGACGACCTAACCCCTGATAGCTTGAGCCGCCCGTTTGCGAATTCCGCAGGCGGGCGGTTTCCTTTGGTGGCCGGTAACACGCGGCCTTGAGGTCGCGCCTCCTCAAGAAACCTGGCCGCCGGTCGACAAGCTCCTGCGCCCCGCAACGTTTCCCCTTTTCTATTTTCGCATTTTCTATTTCGCAGCGGGGTTGCATGCCGGGAACAGGTTAGGCGTTAACGCGTACCGATACGTTGGTGTCGCAGCCAGAAACCGGCAAAATCAGCTGCGTCCGCCGTCCCCGTTGCGGCCGGTTGTCACCCGGCATGCCCAACAACAACGCGACATGCCGGCTGAAGGTTCTGCGGAACCCCTCAACGCAAATCCGGCGGAACTGTTGTCCTGCACCCTTCGTTTTGTATTTGAGAGGACAACCCGATGAATGTGTTGGACGAGCATACCAAATCGCTTTGGATGGAAACGCCCATTCCGCCCACTCGGCGCCTTTCGGGTCTGGAACGCGCCGACGTCGCGGTGGTCGGCGCCGGCATCGCCGGGCTATCGGTCGCATATGAGCTTGCCGTTCGAGGACGCTCGGTCGTCGTGCTTGACCGCGGCCAGATCGGCAGCGGCATGACCGCGCGCACCACCGCGCATTTGGCAACGGCGCTCGATGATGACTACAAGGAGTTGATCCGGGTCCGCGGCGAAGACTGCGCACGGCTGTACTACCAAAGCGTCGCAGCGGCCATCGATCGCGCGGAGGCGATCCAGTCTGCTGAAGCCATCGACTGCGATTTCCGTCGAGTCGACGGCTATTGGGTCTTGGCGTCCGAGACCCCTTCGTCGCAGCTCGATGAGGAATTCGACAGCTGCAAGAGGCTCGGTATTCCGGTTGAGCACTGCATCGATCCGACACCCTTCCATGGTGAAGGCGTTGCGCGCTCTCTCCGTTTTTCGCGTCAGGCGCGCTTTCATCCGACCAGATATCTAGCCGGACTGGTGAGAGCACTGCAGCGCCGCGGCGCCAAGCTTTACGGCGACACCTGCGTCGAAACGATCGAGCAGGGCGGCGGCGAGATCGTCCTGAAGACAACCTCCGGCCGCGAGGTGCGGGCAAGGGACGTTGTGGTCGCGACAAACTCACCCGTCAATCTACGCGCAGCGATCCATACCAAGCAGGCGCCCTATCGCACGTACGCGATTGCGGCAAAGATCCCGGCCGGCTCGCTGCCGGATGCGCTGTATTGGGACACGCTCGATCCCTATCACTATGTCCGCTTGCAGCCGCTCTCGGCGGATGAGGACATCGTGATTGTCGGTGGCGAAGACCACAAATCCGGCGAGGCCGATGACGGCCAGGTGCGCTTTGCCGCACTCGAACACTGGACGCGCGCGCGATTGCCGAACATGGGCGAGATCACCCATCGCTGGTCGGGCCAAGTACTGGAGCCCGTCGACTTCATCGGTTTCATCGGACGCACCCCGGACGAGCAACATGTTTTCCTGGTCAGCGGTGACTCCGGGCAAGGCATTACCAACGGACTGGTGGCAGGTCTCTTGATTGCGGACCTGATCACGACCGGCAGCAGCCCCTGGGAGCAGGTCTATTCGCCCGACCGCAAGATCCACAAGAACATCACCAGCTTCATCAGCGAGAACATCACGCCTCTCAAGAATTTTGCGGAATATCTCAGCGCCGATGCGCTGGCCTCGGTGGAGCGGCTTCGCGCTGGAGAGGGCCGCCTCGTCCGAAGCGGGTTGAAAAAAATCGCCGCCTGCCGCGACCGAAGCGGTGAGCTGCACTTGCACTCGGCGAGCTGCACCCATCTCGGTTGCGTCGTGCATTGGAATTCCCTGGAGCAATGTTGGGATTGCCCCTGCCACGGCTCTCAGTTCGCGCCAGACGGTACTGCGCTGAATGGGCCCGCCGTGTCCCCGCTTGCGCCGGTTCAAATTCCGTCCCGCGTCCAGGCCGCGGAATAGTTCGTCGGACAAGCCGCAGCGGATTCGATATCATTTGTTGCGTGGAGGTTCACAGTGGGGCTCTCGCCCGCTGACACTCACCCACCGTCGAGGATGAAGAACGTCCTCGAGGTTTGGAGGTGCGGGCTTCGGGCAAGACATGCGCCGCTGGCCCTCTAATTCTGAGGCCCCTCTTTGCTGGGCTGCGGTAATGATGATCCGCCAGCTCGGGCTTCGTACTGTTCCGCGAGAACCCGCAGCCGCGTAGCGACCTCCTGGTCGCCAATGCTGTCGGCCAGTCTTCGGCAGTGCTCGGCCCGTTCCAACCATTCTCGAGCGTCGTTCTCCATGTGGTCACAACATCCGGGAGCGTTTGGAGTTCATGAACGCGGAGTGAATTCGGATGTCCGGTTCACAGAACGGCTCGCGCGCTTCCGCGTCGGCGAACGGGATGCCGCAGAGCAAACCTGCGGGCCTTAACTCCTGCTCGAACGTGCCTCTAAACCTCGGCGATGCAGGTTCGCATCGTGCGTGTTCCATCGCCGTCGAAGGTGAGGGTGCGAGACGACGTCTGAACGGTCGCCCATATCAGCCAAAGCGCAACCGCGATGAGTTTGTGCATCAGCACCATGTGCGGCCTCGACCATCCAAGCCTTTGTGCGCCGAAGTGACCGATCGGTTAGGCGTTCGAATCGGGTGACGCTGGGTCTTGCCGTTCCGCTTTGGAACCGCCATGTTCCGCTTTGCAAGCGCTTGTCCTGCCTGGATTTACTGTAGCCAAATTCTTGTTTGGTAACCGCGCATTAACTATCGGCAGCGTCAGGTAAAAGCCGGAAAGTCGCGCCAATAGCCCTTGTTTTGACATGTTGGCAGGGAATGCACATCCCCGGCTTCGGACCGGCCTTCCTGCGACGAAGAGGGGCTATCTCGCGCAGGCTTGCTGCCGCGACAGATCGCGGCTCGGGAACGGGCAGCCAGTGCTCCCCGGACAAGTTGGGACGATTGCGTTGAGAGGATACGATTTATGAATCCGGCCGACGTGGCTCAGTCAGCCTTACCGGTGGCTGCATCCGCCGACGTGTCGCTGATCGCGCTGTTCTGGCAGGCTCACTGGGTCGTGAAGGCGGTCATGATGGGACTGTTGGCCTGCTCCGTCTGGGTGTGGGCGATCGCCATAGACAAGATCTTCCTTTACGCGCGCACGCGGCGCTCGATGGACCGCTTTGAGCAGGCGTTCTGGTCCGGCGAGTCGATCGAGGAACTCTATCGCTCGCTGTCGGCCAAGCCGACGCATTCGATGGCGGCGTGCTTTGTCGCGGCGATGCGGGAGTGGAAGCGTTCCTTCGAAAGCCATGCCCGCTCGGTCGCAGGCCTTCAAATGCGTATCGACAAAGTGATGAACGTCTCGATCGCCCGCGAGATCGAGCGGTTGGAGCGGCGGCTCCTGGTGCTGGCGACCGTCGGCTCGGCGGGCCCCTTCGTCGGCCTGTTCGGCACGGTCTGGGGCATCATGTCGAGCTTCCAGTCGATCGCCGCGTCCAAAAATACCTCGCTGGCGGTGGTGGCGCCCGGCATCGCGGAAGCGCTGTTTGCAACCGCCATTGGCCTGATTGCCGCGATTCCGGCTACTATTTTCTATAACAAGTTCACGTCCGAGGTGAACCGGCAGGCCCAGCGCCTGGAGGGGTTTGCTGATGAATTTTCGGCCATCCTGTCGCGCCAGATCGACGAGCGGGCGTGAAGGGCGGTATACTGTGAGACTATCATGAGCACCAGATCATGGGGATGAACGTCGCAAGTTCCTCCGGAGGCGGCGGTCGCCGCAGCCGGCGCAAGCCGGTCATGGCGGAGATCAACGTCACGCCGATGGTGGACGTGATGCTGGTGCTGCTTATCATCTTCATGGTGTCGGCGCCGCTGCTCACGGTCGGCGTGCCGCTCGACCTGCCGCAGACCCAGGCCAAGAGCATAGAGCAGGATCAGAAGCCGCTGCAGCTCTCGGTCGACATCAAGGGAAAGATCTACATCAACGACACCGAGGTCGCGATCAACGAAGTTGTGGCGAAGCTCAAGGCGATCACGGATGCGCGCGGCGGCGCCGAAGAGCGCATCTACATGCGCGCGGACAAGAAGGCGGACTACGGCACGGTTGCGCGGGTGATGGGCCTTCTCTCCCGCGCCGGCTTCAAGCGGCTTGCGCTGGTTACCGAGGTGGAGCAGGGGTCCTGACGTGAACGTCAAGGTCGACAAGACACTCGTTGCGTCGATTGCGCTCCACGTCCTCGTGATCGGATGGGGACTGACCTCCTTTGCCGCGCGGACGTGGGAAGCCCCGCCGCCGGAATCGTTGCCGGTCGACATCATCTCGGCCGATCAGCTTTCCAAGATCACCGCCGGCGTCAAGACCGGCGAGAAGGACAAGCCGAAGCCGCTGGTCGAGAAGGTCGCCGAGGCCAAGCCCGTCGACGAGGCCATCGGCAAGATCACCGAGAAGAAGGAGATCGTAACTTCTACCGCGCCCGAGCCGCCGCCCAAGCCAGTGGAAAAGCCGGTCGAGAAGAAGCCCGATCCACCCAAACCCGTCGTAGAGAACAAGCCTAAGGACGAGCAGAAGCCGGTCGAGAAGAAGCCGGATCCGGCCAAGGAGGACCCGATCGCCGAAGCGCTGAAAAAGGAGCAGGCGAAGAAGCCGGTGCAGAAGCAGGAAACCAAGACGGCTCCGCCACAGCCGCCGAAGCCCAAGCAGGAGCGCGTGTTCGACCAGACCAAGATCGCGGCGCTTCTCGATAAGCGCGATCCAACCCGTCAGGCTATCACCGGCACGACGCTTAACGCATCGGCTTCGCTCGGAACAGCGCGGGGCACTGCCGCGACACTTTCAATGTCGGAGATCGACGCGTTCAAGGCGCGTGTCAGGGATAATTGGAATGTCCCGCCGGGGATAGAGCACCCGGAAGAGATGGTGGTGACACTGCGGATTCAGCTGGGGTCGGACCGCCGACTGACAGCTCCGCCCCAGGTGATGTCTCGCGGCAATTCGCCGCGTTACCAGGCCGCTGTAGATGCTGTGGTTAGAGCTGTGCTGCAAGGGCAGCCGTACATGATGTTCCGCACTGAAACGTACGATCTATGGAAAGATATCATCATCGATTTCGATCCTAAGGAAATGTTCCGCAGTTGATCGGTGAAATCGATTGATCCTTGATAGATGAGTGACGCAATGTCTTTGGCTTCGTTTGCACTACCGCCGATCTCTCTCAATCGTCGACAAGTCTTGTTTGGCGGGAGCACGGCTGCTGCCGGTTTGGTGTTGCCTTCCCTGGCGGTTGCGCAGACGAAACTGACGATTACCGAAGGCAACGTCGCGCCGCTGCCGATCGCGATCCCGAACTTCGTCGCGGGCTCACCGTCCGACGGCGAGGTCGGTGTTGGTGTCGCTCAGGTCATCACCAACAATCTCAAGCGCAGCGGGCTGTTTGCGCCGATCGACCAGGCCGCGTTCATCGAGCGCATCACCAACATCGACATGGCGCCGCAATTTCAGAACTGGAAAACCATCAACGCGCAGGCGCTGGTCACCGGCCGCATGACGCGGCAGCCGGACGGGCGCCTCAAGGCCGAGTTCCGGCTGTGGGACATCGCCTCCGGCCAGCAGCTCACGGGGCAGCAATATTTCACCTCGCCGGAATATTGGCGGCGCATTGCCCACATCATCTCCGACCAGATCTACGAGCGGCTTACCGGCGACAAGGGCTATTTCGACAGCCGCGTCGTCTTCGTCGACGAGACCGGCGCCAAGGAGCGCCGCGTCAAGCGGCTCGCGATCATGGACCAGGATGGCGCCAACGTGCGCTATCTGACGCGCGGCTCCGACCTGGTGCTGACGCCGCGCTTCTCGCCGAATTCGCAGGAAATCACCTACATGGAGTTCGGCCAGGGCGATCCGCGCGTCTATCTGTTCAACATCGAGAGCGGACAGCGCGAGATCGTCGGCAACTTTCCGGGCATGAGCTTCGCGCCTCGGTTTTCGCCGGACGGCCAACGCGTCATCATGAGCCTGCAGCAGGGCGGCAATTCCAACCTGTTCGTGATGGACTTGCGCTCGCGCGCCACCACGCGCCTGACCGATACGCCGGCGATCGACACCTCCCCGTCCTATTCGCCCGACGGCAGCCGGATCTGCTTCGAATCGGACCGCGGCGGCAAGCCGCAGATCTACGTGATGGCGGCCAGCGGGGGCCCCGCCCAGCGCATCTCCTTCTCCAAGGACGACACCAGCGGCAGCTACTCGACGCCGGTGTGGTCGCCGCGCGGTGACTACATCGCCTTCACCAAGCAGGGCGGCGGTCAGTTTGCGGTCGGTATTATGAAACCGGATGGCTCGGGCGAGCGCATCCTCACCTCGGGCTTCCACAATGAAGGTCCGACCTTCGCGCCGAACGGCCGTGTCGTCATGTTCTTCCGCGATCCCGGCGGCAACAGCGGGCCCTCGCTCTACACTGTCGATATTTCCGGGCGGAACGAGCAGAAGGTGCCGACTCCCGGCTATGCGTCGGATCCCGCTTGGTCGCCCTTGCTCACAACTTCGGGGTGAGCCGTATTTGCTCACGATTCCGAAAAAGCCGCGCCGTTTTTTCCAAATCTTGGGGGTGCGGCAATCTTTCCTTCATCCTGAGCTCGGCAGATATTCCCTAGTTCGTTGATTCGGCGCGAAAATTCCGATTTTCGGAGTGCCGAAAGAACTCGCCTTTAACGATATTCGCTCAGAAAGACTTCATCAGAGGTAGGTAAAACTGCGCGCTGGGATAGCAGGCATATAGCGCAAGATGCAGGTTACAAAGCAGAGCGTAGAGCCGGATCAGAAAGCTTCGCCGCAGATTTCCGCGGCGTTGATCGATTCGCTTTTCCAAGATCCAGGTCCGCTCTTTGCTGGTGCGTTGTGCGCGGCCGTCGCCGCTTTGATGACGGCTATCAAGACCGAAAGTGCCTGGCTTTGGCCCTGCGTCGCACTCCTGGTCATCAGTGGTGCCGGCCGCGCCATCGATATTCGTCGCTACCAGAAGCAACGGTCGAAGTTATCTCCAAAGGCAATTATCCTCTGGGAAGTTCGTTACCAGATCGGCGCAATGCTCTATGCTGGCGCGCTTGGCCTGTGGTGTATCATCGTGTTGCTGGGCAGCGAAGATAGCGCCGCACACATGATCGCGACGGCCGTGACGTTGTGCTACGTCGCGGCAGGCAGTGGGCGCACCTATGGCCGTCCCTGGATCTTTCATGTCCAGATGCTGCTCGCCATCGGACCGATGACGCTTGGGCTGGCCCTGCACGGCAGTCCCTACTACGTCATTATGGCGTTGCTCAATATCCTGTTCTTCTTCGCCCTAAAGCACATTTCGACTAGCCTGCAGAAGATGTTTGTGCGCGCCCTGATCGCGCGCGAGCGAGAGGCTGCGCTGGCTAATCAGTTCGATACTGCACTGAACAACATGCCTCATGGCCTTTGTATGTTCCGCGAGGATGGAAGGCTCGCGGTCATGAACCATCGGTTCGGTGAGATGATGCAGCTCTCCGATGACTTCGTGGCGCACGGCGCCACCGCTGCCGATATCGTCAACGCCTGTTTTGCCAACGCATCGATTTCGCAGGAGAGCGGCGAGATGATCCTCGCCGAGATCGAAGGCGCGGAACCGCGGGAGCTGATCACCACTGATACCGACTTTATGCGAGGACGTTCGCTGTGCTGGAAGTTCCAGCCGATGGCGGACGGCGGCACCGTCGTGCTCCTCGAGGACATCACCGAGCGCAAGAACGCGGAGGCAAGGATCACCCACCTTGCGCGCTACGACGACCTGACGGCGCTGCCGAACCGGGTCAATTTCCGCGACGAACTCGAGCGGCTTCTGACCATCTCCCAGAACGCCGAGCACCTCTCGGCATTGCTGTTCATCGATCTTGACCAGTTCAAGCAGGTCAATGACACGCTAGGCCACCCCTGCGGCGACCAGCTGCTGTGCGCGGTCGCCAATCGCCTGCGCGAGATGCTGCGTCCGGAGGACTTCGTGGCGCGCTTCGGCGGCGACGAATTCGTGGTGTTCCAGCAGAACATCAATTCGACCGACGAGGCGGCGAACCTGGCGCGCCGCGTCGTGGACCGCCTGAGCGAGCGCTACAGGATCGACAACCACCTCGTGGAGATCGGTGCGAGCATCGGCATTGCAATTGCCGCGCCGCCCCACAGCACCGGCGCGGACGAGCTTCTCAAGAACGCCGACATGGCGCTCTATCGCGCCAAGTCGGACGGCCGCGGCACCTTCTGCTTCTTCCACGAGGAGATGGCGGCGACGGTGGAGGCGAGGCGCATTCTCGAACTCGATCTGCGCAAGGCGCTCGCCAACGAGGAGTTCGAGCTGTTCTACCAGCCGCTGGTCAATCTGAAATCCGGCAAGATCTCGACGTGCGAGGCGCTGTTGCGCTGGAATCATCCGGTGCGCGGCACGGTTTCCCCGGTCGAGATCGTTCCGGTGGCGGAGGACATGGGCCTGATCGTGGATCTCGGCCGCTGGATCCTGCGCAAGGCATGCATGGAATGCGTGAAGTGGCCCGAGGAAGTCAGCGTCGCGGTCAACTTCTCGCCGCAACAGTTCCATCAGCGCGATGTGCTCAGCGAGATTCGCTATGCGCTCGAGGTCTCCGGGCTGCCGGCGCATCGGCTCGAAATCGAGATCACCGAATCCTCGCTGTTGCGCAACACCCAGCTCACGCATGATGTATTGTCGCAGCTGCGCACGCTCGGCGTGCGCATTTCACTCGACGATTTCGGCACCGGATATTCGAGCCTCAGCTACCTGCATAACTTCCCGCTGCAGAAGGTGAAGATCGACCGTTCCTTCCTCGAAGGCATCGATACCGACCGGCCGCTGACGCTGCTGCGCGGGGTGGCGCGCCTTTCCGCCGATCTCGGCATGTCGGTGGTGGTCGAAGGCATCGAGACCAACGAACAGCTCGAACTGATCAGCGCCGACGGTACCATCACGGAAGCACAAGGATACCTGTTCAGCCGCCCCGTTCCCGCGGTTCGCGTGCGCCAGCTGCTGAATGCTTCGCACGGCCGCCGGGAGGGGCAAGATCACCTCGGATTGTCTTCCCGCTCAATCGCGTAGAACGTCTGAGAACATCGTCCGTCGAGGGATACCCCGCGTATTCTCACTGGCGGTTAACCCTAATAACCCCTTGGCTTTGCAATCCCATTAACAAGCTGTTAATCTTCTTTGTCGCGCGTGGAAGTTGTGTGCCGTGGGGAGTACGAGTCAATGAGAGCTGCTGCTCAAAAGGTAGCCCCGGTTTTCGAGCGTAGCTCTTATCCACTTGAGCATGTAGATTATCGCCTGGTCGAAACTCCTGAAGAGAAGGACGACATCTATCGCCTTCGTTACCGGGCCTATCTGCGCGAGGGAGCCATTCTGTCATCGGAGTCCGAGCGGGTCACCGACCGTTATGATGACTTGCCCAACAACTTTACGTTCGCAGTGTACATTCGCGGCGAACTGTACAGTTCGATCCGCATCAGCGTGCTGACGTCCAAGTGGCGAGGTTCTCCCTCGTCGGAAATGTTTGCTGATCTGATTCATCCCGAACTGGAGCGCGGAAAAGTCATCATCGATCCGACTCGCTTTGTCGCGGATCCCGACAAAGTGAGGCGATTTCCGGAACTGCCTTACGTCACCGTGCGCCTTGGCTACGTAGCCTGTGGACATTTCAATGCGGACATCGGTCTAGCCAACGTTCGGCCTGAGCACCGCGCTTTTTATCGCAAGGTGTTCCTGCAAGAGCCTTGGGGGCAGCCGCGGCTATATCCGGGCCTGATCAAGCCGGTCGGGCTCGTCGCCGCTCATTATCCAAGCATCCGCGAAAAAGTCTTCGGACGATTCCCCTATATGAGGTCGAGCGCGTTCGAGCGTCGAATGCTGTTCCAACGTCGGACGGGCGGCGAGCTCTCCTTGTTCGACGAGGGCCCGTTTGAGCGCGCTTCGGTTGTCCCGCTGGACTAACTTTTCCACACCCGAAAGACCTGAAGGTGCCTGGCTGGAGGTTCCGGGGATCAACGGGCTTTGCGCCTGATCGAGCATATCCGCACCGCTTCGGCCTTTCAGCGCTCAGAACCGGCCTTGCCTTCACCCTCGCGCCACATTTACAACGCATTAACCATCGCTGTTGCTTTTGGCCGTTTGGGGGCATTTGATAGGGATTGGCAACATCCCATCAAGGTTGACGGAACGTTCGCTTAACCAACCCTCTGTAGACCGGTTAGCAGTTGTAAAACGCGAGCGTGGAGGCTCCGGAATGAGATATCCTATGCGTATCCTCCAGGGATTGAAGTTGGCTGCGGTGCTCGCGGTCGCATTGTCGATGGGCGCCTGCGCCAACAAGAACATGGGCGCCGATGCGATGGCCAGCGCGGCGACGCCGGGTAGCCAGCAGGATTTCGTGGTCAATGTGGGCGACCGCGTGTTCTTCGAGAGCGACCAGACCGATTTGACGCCGCAGGCGGTCGCCACCCTCGAGAAGCAGGCGCAGTGGCTGCAAACCTATCCGCGCTATACCTTCACCATTGAAGGCCATGCGGACGAGCGTGGCACCCGCGAATACAACATTGCGCTGGGTGCGCGCCGTGCCCAGTCGGTGCGCACCTTCCTGGCTTCGCGCGGCATCGATCCGAATCGCATGCGCACGATCTCCTACGGAAAGGAGCGTCCGGTCGCGGTCTGCAACGATATTTCCTGCTGGTCGCAGAATCGCCGTGCCGTCACTGTGCTGAACGCGAGTTCCTAATTCGCGTGGGCGGCTCAATCGAATTGACCGGTGCCGGCGCCCCTCGGGCGCCGGTCTTGTCTTGGGCCGGACGTTCAGAAAACTCGTTGGTCTCAGTCACATTTTTGGCGTACTCCAGCACTCTATGTGTCGCGCGTCGCTCGGCATGTCGGGCTCGACGCCGGCCGGCGCATCGCTTTCGTCGTCAGGGCAACATGTCATCCAGATTTCAGGGAATCACCGGTACCGTGGCAATTGCCGCGATGCTGTCGCTGTGTACGCCAGGTTTTGCGCAATCGGACGACGCCGAATTGCGGATCGAGCGCCTGGAGAACCAGTTGCGGCAGCTGACCGGACAGAATGAAGAGCTGCAATACCGTAACCGGCAGCTCGAGGAGCGGATCCGGCAGCTCGAGAGCGGTGCACCGCCCCAGGCTGGCCAAGCACCCGGGCAAGCGCCAATCCAGCCCAGCGTCGCCGCTGCGCCGCCTGTTCAGCCAGCTCCGACCTATCGCCAACCGCCGGCCCAGCCGACGCATGAGCCGCAGGTCGCCGCGCCGGCCCCGATCGTGCAGGAGCCGGCGGCAGCCGGACCACCCGGCACCCGGCGCCGCGGCGATGCCTTCGATCCGACCCAGAATCCGAACGCCGCGGGCGCGCCGCGTGCGCTTGGCGGCGGTCAGCTGCCGATGCCGGCCGAGGCGCCGGTTGGCGCACCCGGTGGACGCGGTGCGGGCGAACCGCTCGATCTCGCCAATACCGGTCGTGCGGGCCCGCCGCAGGCTGGCTATCAACAAGGCGGCTATCAGCAGGGAGTTGCAGTGCCTGCGCCGCAAGGCTCTCCGGCGGCCCCTGGTGGGCTCGTCACCGCCCCGCCCTCGCAGACGCCGCGGGACGAATACGATCTCGGCATCGGCTACATGCAGCGCAAGGATTATGCGCTCGCCGAGCAGACGATGAAGGGCTTCGCGCAGCGCTATCCGAACGATCCGCTGGTCGGTGACTCCCAGTACTGGCTCGGCGAGAGCTATTTTCAGCGCCAGCAATATCGCGATGCCGCCGAGACCTTCCTCGGCGTCACCACCAAGCACGACAAATCCGCGAAAGCCGCCGATGCGCTGCTTCGGCTCGGACAGTCGCTTGCCGCGCTGAAGGAGAAGGAAGCGGCGTGCGCCGCGTTCGGGGAGATCGGGCGGAAATATCCGCGCGCCTCGGCGGGTGTCAAAGCGGCCGTCGATCGCGAGCAGAAGCGCGTGAAGTGCTGAGCCGGCTGCGCGCTAAGCTGGATGGCGCTTCCGCGCCCTTCTCGCGTAAGATGGGCTAGCCATTCTGCGGCAACGCCATGTCGGACGACGAAATTTCCCCGATCTCGGCCCGTGAGGCCAAACGCCTGTTTGCGGACTGGACGACGGCGCCGGCCCTTGTGCTCGCGGTCTCGGGAGGTCCGGATTCGGTCGCGCTGATGTGGCTTGCGGCGCGCTGGCGCCGTGGCCTTGCGCGTGGTCCGCGTCTTGTCGCCGTGACGGTTGATCATGGTTTGCGACCCGAAGCGGCGCGTGAGGCGCGCGAGGTCAAGCGGCTGGCACGCGCGCTCGATGTCCCGCACCGGACGATGCGCTGGACGGGGGACAAGCCAAGGACCGGTCTGCCGGCCGCGGCACGGGCAGCGCGCTATCGCCTGCTGGCGCAGGCCGCGCGCGCGAGCGGCGCCAACCACATCCTGACGGCGCACACGCGCGACGACCAGGCCGAGACGGTCCTGATGCGGCTGTTGCGCGGCAGCGGCGTTGCGGGGCTTTCCGCCATGGCGCGGCTTTCCGAGCGCGAGGGCCTGGTGCTGGCGCGTCCGTTCCTCGACGTTCCGAAGTCGCAGCTGATCGCTACGCTGCGGCGGGCCCGGGTCAGCTTTGCCGATGATCCGACCAACCGCGACACCGCCTATACGCGTCCTCGCTTGCGAGCGCTGTTGCCTGCGCTCGCCGCCGAGGGCGCCAGCGTCGACAACCTCGCGCGGCTCGCCGCGCGGTTGGCCAGGGCCAACGCAGCCGTGGAGGTGCTCGCCGACGGCGCCCAGCGCTTTCTGGCGCTGCGCGATCAGGCCGGTTCGCATCCCGGCTCGGGCGTCAGAAGTTTTGACGCACAGGCTTTTGCCGCATTGCCGGAGGAAATCCGGCTGCGCTTGCTGCTGCGGGCGATCAACGCAGTCGGTCATGAGGGGCCGGCGGAACTCGGCAAGGTCGAAACCCTGCTTGCCGCGCTCGACCGTGCCGCGGCCGAAAGCGACGGCAGGCGCCGGCCGGCGCGGGGTCAGTCCCGGCTGAAACAGACCCTCGCGGGCGCGTTGATCAGCCTCGACAAGGGACGGATCCATGTCGAGCCGGCGCCGGCCCGGCGCAGACCGAGGGGCGGACCATAGCACCGGCCATCCGGCGCCCGTCAGACCACCTTAACCACCCCGAAAAGGCCGGACATTCGCCGCCATCATTTCAGCCGGAATCACGGTAGGATGGGTTAAATAGTCCCATGTAGTTCCCTTGGCAGCGACTGGGCCGGCACCTAGATTGTATGCATCTGATAGAGAGGATTCCTGGGGATTTCCTCTGCCTGCCCTGGAACAGGGCCGCGATCCGCGCGACCAAGAAGGAAGATCGATGAACGCCAATCTGCGCAATTTCGCCCTCTGGGTCATCATTGTCTTGCTGCTGCTGGCGTTATTCACGCTCTTCCAGAACCCGGGTCAGCGCGCCTCCTCTCAGGACATCTCGTTCTCGCAGCTTCTGACTGAAGTCGATCAGGGCCACGTCCGCGACGTCCTGATCCAGGGGCCGGAAATTCACGGCACCTTTACCAACGGCTCGAGCTTCCAGACCTATGCGCCGAACGATCCGACGCTGGTCTCGCGCCTCTACAACGGCAAGGTTTCGATCACGGCCAAGCCGCCCGGCGACAACGTGCCGTGGTTCGTGTCGCTGCTCGTCTCGTGGCTGCCCTTCATCGCGCTGATCGGCGTGTGGATTTTCCTGTCACGCCAGATGCAGGGCGGCGCCGGCAAGGCGATGGGCTTCGGAAAGTCGCGCGCCAAGATGCTGACGGAAGCGCATGGCCGCGTCACCTTTGAGGACGTCGCCGGCGTCGACGAGGCCAAGCAGGACCTGCAGGAGATCGTCGAATTCCTGCGCGATCCCGGCAAGTTCCAGCGCCTGGGCGGACGCATTCCGCGCGGCGTGCTGCTGGTCGGCCCGCCCGGCACCGGCAAGACGCTGATCGCCCGTGCTGTGGCCGGCGAACCCAACGTGCCGTTCTTCCCCATTTCGGGCTCTGACTTCGTCGAGATGTTCGTCGGCGTCGGTGCTTCGCGCGTC
>NZ_JACRAW010000058.1 GCF_016213215.1 Bradyrhizobium sp.
ACCGCTGCGCGAGGCTCTGGAAGAGCGCTATCTCGCCTACGCGCTGTCCACCATCATGCACCGCGCGCTGCCGGATGCGCGCGATGGGCTCAAGCCGGTGCACCGCCGCATCCTTTACGGCATGCGCCTGTTGCGGCTCGACCCCGGCTCGGGGTTCAAGAAATCGGCCAAGATCGTCGGCGACGTGATGGGTTCGTTCCATCCGCACGGCGATCAGGCGATCTATGACGCCATGGTCCGCCTCGCGCAGGATTTCTCCTCGCGGTATCCGCTCGTCGACGGCCAGGGCAACTTCGGCAATATCGATGGCGATAACGCGGCGGCCTACCGCTACACCGAAGCGCGGATGACCGACGTCGCGCGGCTTCTGCTCGACGGCATCGACGAGGACGGAGTCGAGTTCCGTTCCAATTATGACGGGCAATCCAGGGAGCCGGTTGTCCTGCCCGGCGGATTCCCGAACCTGCTGGCCAACGG
The DNA here is from genome assembly GCF_016213215.1 of Bradyrhizobium sp. Lineage (GTDB taxonomy): Bacteria > Pseudomonadota > Alphaproteobacteria > Rhizobiales > Xanthobacteraceae > Bradyrhizobium. The sequence continues at coordinate 478 of NZ_JACRAW010000058.1, forward strand.
CGCCCAGGGCATCGCCGTCGGCATGGCGACCTCCATTCCGCCGCACAATGCCGCCGAACTGTGCGAGGCCGCGCTGCACCTGATCGAGAAGCCGGAAGCGAAGTCGAAGGCGCTCCTGAAATGGGTCAAGGGCCCGGACTTCCCGACCGGCGGCATCGTCGTCGATTCTAAAGAGGCGATCGCGGAGGCCTACACCACCGGCCGCGGCTCGTTCCGCGTCCGCGCCAAATGGAAACAGGAGGAGGGCGCACGGGGCACCTGGGTGGTGGTGATCACGGAGATCCCATGGCTGGTGCAGAAATCGCGGATGGTCGAGAAGATCCACGAGCTCCTCAATGAGAGAAAGTTGCCGCTGGTCGCCGACGTCAGAGATGAATCGGCGGAGGACGTCCGCCTGATTATCGAGCCGAAGTCGCGTTCGGTCGATCCCGGGCTGATGATGGAGTCGCTGTTCCGGCTGACCGAGCTCGAAAGCCGCATTCCCTTGAACCTCAACGTGCTGATGAAGGGCCGCGTGCCCAGGGTGGTGGGGCTTGCCGAGTGCTTGCGCGAATGGCTCGACCATCTGCGCGACGTGCTGGTACGCCGCACCAACTACCGCAAGGCCCAGATCGAGAACCGGCTGGAGGTGCTCGGCGGTTTCCTGATCGCCTATCTGAACATCGATAAGGTGATCAAGATCATCCGGACCGAGGACGAGCCGAAGCCGGCCCTGATGAAGGCGTTCAAGCTCACCGAAGTCCAGACCGAGGCCATCCTCAACATGCGCCTGCGGAGCTTGCGCAAGCTCGAGGAAATGGAGATCCGCACCGAGGACAAGAACCTTCGCAACGAATTGAAGGGCGTCAAGGCGGTGCTCGCCTCCGAGGCGGAGCAGTGGAAGAAGGTCGGCGAGCAGGTCGGCAAGGTGCGCGACATGTTCGGGCCCAAGACGCCGCTCGGCAAACGGCGCACCCAGTTCGCCGACGCGCCCGAGCATGATCTTGCCGCGATCGAGGAGGCCTTCGTCGAGCGCGAGCCGGTCACCGTCGTGGTCTCCGACAAGGGCTGGATTCGAACGCTCAAGGGGCAGGTTGCCGATCTCTCCGGCCTTGCTTTCAAGCAGGATGACAAGCTCGGATTCGCCTTCTTTGCGGAGACGACATCGAAGCTGCTGCTGTTCGCCACCAACGGCAAATTCTATTCGCTGGAGGTCGCCAAGCTGCCGGGCGGCCGTGGCCACGGCGAGCCCATCCGCATGTTCATCGACATGGAGCAGGAGGCTGCGCCCGTCGCGCTGTTCGTCAACAAAGGCGGGCGAAAGTTCCTGGTCGCGAGCCACGAGGGCCAGGGCTTCGTCGTCAACGAGGACGATTGCGTCGCCACGACAAAGAAGGGCAAGCAGGTCCTCAACGTCGAGATGCCGAACGAGGCGCGCGTGATCACGACCGTCGCCGGCGATACCGTCGCGGTGATCGGCGATAACCGCAAGATGCTGGTCTTCTCGCTCGACCAGGTGCCGGAGATGGCGCGAGGCCGCGGCGTGCGTCTGCAGAAATACCGCGATGGAGGACTTTCCGACGTCGCCGTGTTCGACTCCAAGGTCGGCCTGAGCTGGAAGGACTCGGCGGGGCGCGAGTTCAGCGCCACCATGAAGGAACTGGCCGACTGGCGCGGCAACCGCGCCGATGCCGGCCGGCTGCCTCCCAAGGGTTTCCCGAAGTCGAACAAGTTCGGGCGCGTGATCGAGTAGGGGAGTCATTTAGCTGGCGCCCCTTCAGATGGTGGGGATGAACACTGTCATTTCTGCCAACGGGTCGGCGCAAAGCGCCGCCCCCTGCATTCACATCGTCGTTGCGAGCGGAGCGAAAGATCTCGCCACTTCGTCGTTGCGAGCGAAGCGAAGCAATCCAGACTGCATCCGCGGATACGTTCTGGATTGCTTCGTCGCTTCGCTCCTCGCAATGACGTCATGAGACACGACTCCGCATTCTCGCGGCATGTTCTGTCCGAGCTTTGCGTGATCTCCTCACCCTCTTATCTGACAGAGGGTGCAGGGAAGACCGGGTGCCGGCTGGCACCCGTGGCCCGCTGTGCGCAGGCTCTGCGCAAAATGCACAGCGGGAAAACCACAGGGCAGCCGAGACATCCCGGCCTTCCCTGCGCAGTGGCTTTACGGCTTATGCCGAGCTCTCCCCGGAGACGAATTCCTCTTGCCTCCGTCGCTTGCGGATTGACGACGACATCGACCCGGTTGGGCGATGTCGCCTCCGCAAGCTTGACACCAGCAACGGGTGCCAGGACCACACGGTTTTGCCGTACGCTGCAGCGCCGTTCGTCCTGCGCGACGCAGATCGCTCACGGTTTGATCCGCCCTGCGATTGCCATGCGCGCCGACGCCCGCGTCCACCGCATCCCACACCGCGTTTCGTGACGACCGCGAACCGCCCCTTTGACGGGTGAGACACGAGGCCTATACGCCAATTCCGAATTCGGTAAAAGAGAAATATTTTTGCGGCGGGGGCTTGACGGGATTTGGAGCGATTTGCCTGTCGGGCAGAGGGCGGAGGCAACCGGGGCCAAATCGCTTTAGCCGAGGCATGTTCGCTTTCCAGGACAAAGCCGAAGTTCATGCTCAGGCGGAGGACTTCCGTGTTTGATCGGAGGCGGACTTCACCCCTCTGGTACTCCGGCTACGCGCATGCCTGAAGCGATAACGGCGGATCAGGCATTTCGGAATGAGGTCGAAGCGGTCTTGACTCACAGGCTCAAGAGCAAATTCAGGCAAAAATCAGCGGCCGCGCAAGGAGGGCGATGCCACAGACAACGAGGACGACGCCGGCAAACCGGGCGAGAGTAACTCCGCCTGGCAGCACCTTTTGCACAAGCACAATAGTCGCGAGGAACGCCACCCAGATCAGGTTCATGACGCCACCCACGAAAAGCAGGAGCATCAGCGCCCAGCAACAGCCGACGCAGTAGGCGCCGTGCTCCACGCCCATGCGGAACGCTCCCAATTGGCCCGGGCGCATGTGACGCGGGATCCACTCGAGCGGCGACCGGCAATGCACGAGGCAGCGCTCCTTCAGCGGCGTGAACTCGAAGAGCCCCGCCGCGATGAACACTGTGCCACCAAGCACGGCACTCGTCGTCGCCATCTGCATGGATATGAGGCCAGTGTGCGACAGCACCGTCTGCGCCGCCGCCGCGGCGATTGAGAATGCACTCCAGATGGCGAAGTAGCCGGCGACGAAGGAGGCGATCCGGTCCGTCGCAGTCCGCTTACGCTCCAACGCCGAGAAGAGCAGGATTGTCGGCGCCGCGCTCGGCATCATCATGCCGACCATCATCACCACCCACATCAGCGCGACCAGGAAGAAGTTGACTGTTGCATCCGCAAGCGCCGCCGCTCCCGGACTCAGAGCGGCGCCGAGCATCGTCGACGCGGCGTCCCCGACCGGCATCCCCATCATCCGCGCTGCCATACCCTCCATTGTCTCCATCTGCAGCGATAGATGGATCAAGAAGAGCCAAGACAGCAGGCAGAAGCCGGCAAGGCTCGCTGCAACGAGCCTGTCGCGCCTCAGGACGGATTCAAGCGCACTGCCTGTCAAAGCCTGTGCTCAGTGTATGACCCCGTTTGGCCCCATGTGCAGCATGCAGAAATGCGCGTGGCGGCCAGTCCAGTCATTTTCGATCGTGCCCATGGTCTTCGCCGTGCTACTCGCAAATTCCGCCTCGATATATTCGAAGCCGTGCGGCAGCACGACCCTGGCGCGATGCTCTTCGCCGGTGACAGGATTGCGGATCGGCTCGCTTTTGACGTCAATAATTCCGGCGACCGAGAAATGGCCTCTGCGCTTCTCTTGGTCGACTTCGAACTCGATCGGCGCGAACAGCGGCTCGTGGAAGGTCTCGGTCATTGCCGCGACAACGTTGAAGATAGTCGCGAACTGTTCGGTCTCCTGCCCGGTCAGGATCTTCAGGAGGGCTTCGCGCTGTTGTTTGTCGGCCCGCTCGTCGATGATGGCCAAGGCTTCGCCGTGCCCCTCATGGATCGCTCCCGGCCAGGCAAGGATCGTGGCGGTCTTCAGTCCGTCCAGCCGGACCTCGCCGAAATGACCCTCGTCGACGCGCAGGGCTACGACCGCGCGGCAGTTGCCTCTTGTCGGCCGCGCATCGAATTGGCAGGGGCATCCCCAGTCGCAGTTGCAGGTGCCTAGCTCCGGTCCCTTGATCATCCAATCGACGTAGGCCATGGCAATCCTCCAGTTCTGACGATAGCTGATGAAGGAGGTTCGATTTTGCCACAGGCGGTGGAAGTGATCCAGTGCGCGCACCAGCCCGTCGAACAGAGAGCGACAAAGAGTCCGCCACGTGGGCTGAAGTCGTTTTGAGCTTCGCGAAGTACCGCCGAAAACGTCTTGGCAATCTGTTAGGTCAACAATTCTGGCTTATGGTCGTCCGTCGGTCACGTACTTTTCGTGCGACGAACCTAGCATTGCGGCACCCAGTTTCCCACAGGACCGCATTGCGATGTGCATCGGTCATCCTGAAATGTCTGGTCTTGGGCCGATACCGACCAAGACCAATGCTTATCTGCGTGTCGGCTGTCTGAAGTGGACCGGAAGTGACCTGCATCGGCCAAGACCGGAGAGCGTGAGCCGAAGCGGACGAACTTGGAATTGCTGGTCGTCTCGACTTTCCCGAAAGTTTTCGACAGGCGCAGCGTCCGGGCTTCCGACCAACATAGTAGACGAGCGATAATTTCATCCTCCTACGCGGTTATGAGGGGCAATATCGTCGACGGATCAGAGGCTCGCGACATATCGCTCGCGGGCCTCTTTCCCAGCAGTGGAGGCCGGCGTTGCTGCTAGCCGGCACGCTGCTGCCGTCTACCCGACGATCTGGAACGCGTCAGCCGCACGCAACACGGTGCCGTCCTCCCAGTGCCGTCCGATCAGCATCACGCCGACAGGGAGCCCTGCCGACATGCCTGCCGAAAGCGAGACGGCAGGATGGCCGGTGACGTCGAACGGGCAAGTGTTGGAGATCATTTCGAGTGCCCGCGCAACGTACTCCTCGCGGCTTGCGTCCGGGGCCGGGAGCAGCGTGGCTTTCAAAGGTAGAGTGGGCATGAGCAGCAGATCTACGCCGCTTAGCGCCTCATCATAAGCGGCGCGCAGCACCCGCGCGAGGTTTTGAGCCTTGGCGTAGTAGCGCCCCTGGTAGTTGTCCTGCATGTACTGGCCGAGCAGGACAACGAGCTTGACGGTCTCCGAAAGGTCGTTGGCGCGCACCCGCCGGCTCCGGCCGTAGAAGTCCAGGAGCGAAGTTGTGTAGTGTCCCTGCCAGTTGGTTCCCATGCTGTTGCCGGCGACCATCAGCGCCGTGGCTCCCTCGACGGCGATAGCGTTCCAGATGTGGATGCCGTCGCGATGCAGGGGGATCGATACCTCGCTCACGGTCGCCCCCGCTCGCGCCAAGCGCTGCGCCGCCTCGCGTACCATGGCGTCGACGTCGGGCTCGGAATTGGGCCAGCCGAAGCCTTCCTTGACGATCCCGATCCGCAGCCCGCGCGCATGTCCGGTGAGTTGCTTTGTGTACGCCTCCGTACGCAGTCCCGCGGGTTGGCGCGGGTCGAGGCCATCGGCCCCGGCCAGTACCTCGAGAAGCTGGGCGGCATCGCCGGCGGTACGGGCAATGGGCCCGGTATGATCAAGCGTCAATTCAATCGGGAAGACGCCTGTGTATGGCACAAGCCCTCGAGTGGGCTTGTGGCCAACCGCTCCGCAGAAAGAACTGGGAATTCGGATCGACCCTCCCTGGTCGCCCCCGATGGCCATGTCGCACTCACCGGCGACGACGAGCGCGGCGCTGCCGCTGGAGGAGCCTCCGGCAGATCGCTTCGGATCGTGCGGATTGAGCACGGGCCCGGTGTCGGAGGTATGGCTTCCGCCCGAGAAGCAAAGATGCTCACACACGGCCTTGCCGATGATCTCCCCACCGGCGTCAAGGATGCGGGTCACGATGGTCGCGTCCACGTCGGGGACATAGCCCTCCAGCACGTTGGAACCGTTCATCATCGGGATGCCGGCGACGCACACATTGTCTTTGATGGCGATTTTCTTTCCCGCGAGAGGCCCCGACGTTGCGCCTTTGATCGAACACCTCCAGTACCAGGCGTTGAGCCGATTATCCGAGGCGGGTGGACGGAACCCCGCTTCCCGCGGGTACTTCACCGCCAACGTCGGCTCCGCGAACTGGTCCAGGCGACGGTACGACGCGAGCACGCCGTCCATGAGGTTGCGAAACGAGGTCAGATCGTCGCGGCTGAGATTCAAGTGGTAGGATCCGGCGATGCGCTCCAGCTCGGAGAGCGGTGGTTTGCGCAGAATTCGCGGCGCCGTTGCCGCTGGGGGTGGCGCCTGGACGCCCGGCGCGGCCGTCGCACGGACGGGCGTCGTCGCAGCGACGACTGTTGCCGCTACTCCGGTCGTGCCGGCATGAAGGAAGCGACGACGCGAATAGTTAAGCGATGCTCGCATAGCATATCCTCCCTCGACCTATTGGTTGACTTCTTGATCCACCGCTCGCCGTAAGTGTCGTGGACTGTCTGGTGGTCGGCAGCCGCACAATCCTAAGAGGGCCCTCGATGCTGCGGCCGGCGTGCCATGCCGCAAACATCACAATGAGCCCCTGCATCCGGACAAGCTGAAGCGCAGCAGCCGCATGAGGTCGTAAGGCGCGGCCGAACTGACCGATTGCGGCGATTAAGGCCGCTACGGGATGCCTCCGGCATCCTTGCGCGGACTGCGGAGCGACGTGCCGTCCAGCAACCAGATTATCGTGCAGCCACGGGCGATCTTCAAGAGCTTGCGTTGTTGCGGTCGCGCTCTGCGCTCATCAGCCACGTCGCGGAACACCTCGACCGTGGGGACGCACTCACGCTCAAACCACGCGGCTGATGACTCTTCTCGGCCCATCGCGTCAACAAAGCATGTTCACTCTTGCGCTGCCCTCGGGAGGCAAGTGAGCGAGCGCCGCAAGACATAGGGATGCCGCATAACAGCCTTTGTCGGTCATGCTTGCCACAGGGAACCCGCCCGCGCGTCAATAGCCGATCAACTATACCCTTGGAGTTTCGATCCAATTCGGCTCGGCTCGCAACTGCACTGCACCGCAGCCTGCGCGCCTTTATGAAATTCCTATAACTTTGCCGCAGCCACCCTCTCGAAAACCTACGTCATCAGTGGCACCTGAGCGCCGTGAAATCCGAGACGGGCGCTGAATTCACCAATGATCCGTCGCAAGTGGCTTTCCGGAAGTTGAGGAATGGTTGTGCCTCATTGGCGCAACGAGGAGCATCTCATGATGGACATTTTGATGCTGGCGCTTGCCTTCGGCTTCTTTGCGCTAGGGATCGCCTACACCTACGCCTGCGAACGGCTGTGAGGAGCAAGACAATGATGTTCGACTATTCGCTCGCGGGCGCCGTGTCGCTCGGTCTTCTCCTTTACCTGACCTACGCGCTGCTGCGCCCCGAGCGTTTCTGACGAAAGCGATGCTGCTGCTCGGCCAGCTGCTGCTGGCGGACGCGCTGCTCGTCGCGCTCCTGCTCGTAACGCTTCGCGCGGTGCTGCGCGCGGGACGCCGATCCAAGGATTGATGCCAAGGATAGAACAATGACCGTCATCGGCTGGTTCCAAATCATTCTCTATTGCGCCATCATCGTCGCGCTGACCAAGCCGCTCGGCTGGTACATGACGCGCGTCTTCAACGGCGAGCGCACGGTCCTGTCTCCCGTGCTGCGCCCGATCGAGGCAGCGCTGTACTGGATTTCCGGCGTCGACGAGAGGCGCGAGCAGCACTGGCTGACCTATACGATCGCGATGCTGCTGTTCCATGTCGGCGGCTTCGTCATCATCTATGGCTTGATGCGGCTGCAGGCGTTGCTGCCCTTCAACCCGGCCGGCATGTCTGCGGTGGCGGAGGACCTCTCCTTCAACACCGCGATCTCCTTCATCACCAACACCAACTGGCAGAACTACGGCGGCGAGAGCACGCTGTCCTATCTGACGCAGATGGTCGGCCTCACGCACCAGAACTTCCTGTCGGCGGCGACGGGCATCGTGCTGGCGGTGGCGCTGATCCGCGGCTTCGCGCGTGCTTCGATGCGCACCATCGGCAATTTCTGGGTCGACGTCACCCGCTGCACGCTCTACATCCTGCTGCCGATCTGCGTCGTCTATGCGCTGTTCCTCGTCTGGCAGGGCATGCCGCAGACGCTCGGCGACTATGTCGAGGCCACCACGCTCGAAGGCGCCAGGCAGACCATCGCGGTCGGCCCGGTGGCCTCGCAGGTCGCGATCAAGATGTTAGGGACCAATGGCGGCGGCTCCTTCAACGCCAACGCCGCGCATCCCTTCGAGAACCCAACGGCACTGTCGAATTTCGTGCAGATGCTCTCGATCTTCGTGCTGGGTGCTGCGCTGACCAACGTGTTCGGCCGCATGGTCGGCAACCAGCGCCAGGGCTGGGCAGTTCTCGCCGTGATGGGCGTCCTGTTCATCGCCGGCGTCACCGTCGCCTATTGGGCGGAAGCCAACGGCACGTCTACTCTGACGTCGCTCGGGCTCACGGGCGGCAACATGGAAGGCAAGGAAGTCCGCTTTGGCATCGTCGCTTCCTCGCTGTTTGCCGTGATCACCACGGCGGCCTCCTGCGGCGCCGTCAATGCCATGCATGACAGCTTCACCGCGCTCGGCGGCATGATCCCGCTGATCAACATTCAGCTCGGGGAGATCATCGTCGGCGGCGTCGGCGCCGGAATGTTCGGCATGCTGCTGTTCGTGATCCTCGCCATCTTCGTCGCGGGGCTGATGGTCGGCCGCACGCCGGAATACGTCGGCAAGAAGATCGAGGCGCGCGAGGTCAAGATGGCGATGCTCGCCATCCTGGTCCTGCCTCTGATGATCCTGGGCTGGACCGCGGTCGCCGTCGTGCTGCCGCCAGCGGTGGCCTCGATGGCCAATGCCGGCCCGCATGGCTTCTCGGAAGTGCTGTATGCGTATTCCTCGCAGGCCGGTAATAACGGCTCGGCCTTCGCAGGTCTCACCGGCAACATTCCCTTCTACAACGTCACTGGCGGCCTCGCGATGTTCGTCGGCCGCTTCCTCATGATCATTCCGGCGATGGCGATCGCGGGATCGCTGGCGGAGAAGAAGTCCATTCCGCCGTCGATGGGCACCTTCCCGACCACCGGCGGCCTTTTCGTCGGCCTCGTCGTCGGCGTGATCCTGATCATCGGCGGCCTGACATTCTTCCCGGCGCTCGCACTCGGCCCCATCGTCGAGCATCTCGCGATGAACGCCGGCGACCTGTTCTGATCGGGCCCTTTCGGAGTGACCTCCATGGAAATCGTCCATAAAGTCAACAAACGCATGCCGATGTCCGCGATGCTCGACCCCAAGATCGTGATGCCTGCGATCCGCGCGTCCTTCGTCAAGCTCGATCCGCGCCTCATGATCAAGAACCCGGTCATGTTCGTGGTCGAGATCGTGGCCGCGCTGACCACGGTGATCTTCCTGCGCGATCTCGTGACCGGCGGCGCCGGCCTTTTCTTCACCTTCCAGATCATCGTGTGGCTGTGGTTCACGGTGCTGTTCGCCAATTTCGCGGAAGCGGTAGCCGAAGGGCGGGGCAAGGCCCAGGCGGAGTCGCTGCGCAAGACGCGTACGGAAAGCCAGGCCAAGCTGCTCACCGGCTCCGGCCGCCAGTACAGGCTGGTGCCGGGCACCAGCCTCAAGGTTGGCGACGTGGTGCTCGTCGAGGCCGGCGACCTCATTCCGTCCGACGGCGAAGTGATCGAGGGCGTTGCCTCGGTCAACGAGGCGGCGATCACGGGCGAGTCCGCGCCGGTGATCCGCGAGTCCGGCGGCGACCGCTCGGCGGTCACCGGCGGAACGCAGGTGCTGTCCGACTGGATCCGCGTCCGCATCACCGCAGAGCAGGGCTCGACTTTCATCGATCGCATGATCAGGCTGGTCGAGGGCGCCGAGCGGCAGAAGACCCCGAACGAGATCGCGCTCAACATCCTGCTCGCCGGCCTCACCATCATCTTCGTGTTCGCCACTGTGACGATCCCGAGTTACGCGGCCTATGCCGGCGGCTCGATCTCGGTGATCGTGCTGGTCGCGCTGTTCGTGACGCTGATCCCGACCACCATCGGCGCGCTGCTCTCGGCGATCGGTATCGCCGGCATGGACCGCCTGGTGCGTTTCAACGTGCTCGCCATGTCCGGCCGCGCGGTCGAGGCCGCGGGCGACGTTGACACGCTGCTCTTGGACAAGACTGGCACCATCACGCTGGGCAACCGGCAGGCGACCGCATTCCGCCCGGTCCGGGGAGTGAACGAACAGGAACTCGCCGACGCCGCGCAGCTGGCGTCTCTTGCCGACGAGACCCCGGAAGGCCGCTCCATCGTCGTGCTGGCCAAGGAGAAACATGGCATCCGCGGCCGCGACATGGCGGAGCTGAGTGCCACCTTCATTCCATTCACGGCGCAGACCCGCATGAGCGGCGTCGATGCCGGCGGCACCTCGGTGCGCAAGGGCGCGGTCGATGCGATCCTGAACTACATCGCCGGCGGGCTCCCGCAGACGGTCGCGTCCGGCAATGCCGCGCGGACAATGCCGCCGCTTGGAAACTCGGACGTAGCGCGCGAGATCAACGCCATTGCCGACGAGATTGCCAAGGCCGGCGGCACGCCGCTGGCGGTGGCGAAGGATGGCCGGCTGCTCGGCGTCGTGCAGCTCAAGGATATCGTCAAGGGTGGCATCCGCGAGCGCTTCGCCGAACTGCGCCGCATGGGCATCCGCACCATCATGATCACCGGCGACAACCCCATGACCGCAGCGGCGATCGCGGCCGAAGCCGGCGTCGATGATTTCCTGGCGCAGGCCACGCCGGAGGACAAGCTCAAGCTGATCCGCAACGAGCAGGCCAAGGGCAAGCTGGTGGCGATGTGCGGGGACGGCACCAATGACGCCCCTGCGCTCGCCCAGGCCGACGTCGGCGTCGCCATGAACACGGGCACGCAGGCGGCGCGCGAGGCCGGCAATATGGTCGACCTCGATTCCAACCCGACCAAACTGATCGAGGTGGTCGAAATCGGCAAGCAGCTGTTGATGACCCGCGGCGCGCTGACGACGTTCTCGATTGCGAATGACGTCGCGAAGTATTTCGCGATCATCCCGGCGATGTTCCTGGCGTTCTACCCGCAGCTCAACGTCCTCAACATCATGCAGCTCGCGAGCCCGCAGAGCGCCATCCTGTCGGCGATCATCTTCAACGCGTTGATCATCATCGGGTTGATTCCGCTGGCGCTGAAAGGCGTTGCCTATCGCGCCATCGGTGCCGGCGCACTGCTAAGGCGCAACCTTTTGATCTATGGCCTGGGGGGCATCATCATTCCCTTCATCGGCATCAAGGCGATCGACACCGTCGTCACCGCCTTGCACTTGGCTTGAGAACGTCATTGCGAGGAGCGAAGCGACGAAGCAATCCAGTTCTTCTTTGCGGCTCCATGTCTGAAATGCTTCGCTTCGCTCGAAATGACGGGACAGATTAGGAGACACCATCATGCTCAGAGAAATTCGTCCCGCCATCGTGCTGCTGCTGGCGCTCACCGTCATCACTGGCCTGATCTATCCCTTGGCGATGACCGGGATTGCCGGCGTGATCTTTCCGAAGCAGGCACAGGGCAGCTTGATCGAGAGGGACGGCAAGGTCATCGGCTCCGCCCTGATCGGGCAGGAGTTCAAGGACGACAAATATTTCCATGGCCGGCCGTCGGCGACGACCGGGCCGGACCCGGCTGAGTCCGCCAAGACGGTATCCGCGCCCTACAACGCCGCGAACTCGATGGGCTCCAATCTCGGCCCGACCAGCACGGCGCTCAACGACCGCGTGAAGGAGGATGTGCAAAAGCTGAAAGCGGAAAATCCGTCCAGCCCCGTGCCGGTCGATCTCGTTACCACTTCCGCCAGCGGGCTCGATCCCGACATCTCGCCGGAAGCGGCGCTCTTCCAGATGCCGCGGGTGGCAAAGGCCCGGAATCTGCCCGAACAACAGGTCCGGGACCTCGTCACCAGGAACATCCAAGCCCGCTTCCTAGGTCTGCTCGGCGAGCCGCGGGTCAACGTCTTGGCGCTCAACCTTGCGCTCGACGCAGCTTCGAGATGAAGGCGAGCTAGGCGAGGCGGGCTAGCGGAGATTATAATGGATCATGGCAAATCAGCTGCGCGACCTTGAAAAGCGTCCCTCGCCGGAGGCCCTCCTGGAAGCGGCCCGGCGCGAGGAGGGCCACAAGGGCCGGCTGAAGATCTTTGTCGGCGCCGCACCCGGCGTCGGCAAGACCTATGAGATGCTGCAGAGCGCGCATGCCAAGAAGAAGACCGGCGTTGACGTCGTGGTCGGCGTTGTCGAGACCCATGGCCGCGCCGAGACCGAGGCGCTGCTCCGCGGGCTCGAAGTCGTCCCGCGCAAGAAGCTCGAATACCGCGACCAGACCATCGAGGAGATGGACCTCGACGCGCTGATCGCGCGGCGTCCACAGCTTGCTCTCGTGGACGAACTCGCCCACACCAATGCGCCGGGCAGCCGCCACCCGAAGCGCTATCTTGACGTCGAGGAGCTGCTCGACCGCGGCATCGACGTCTATACTGCCGTCAACATCCAGCACATCGAAAGCCTCAACGACGTGGTCGCGCAGATCACGCATGTACGGGTGCGCGAGACCGTGCCGGATTCAATCTTCGATCGCGCCGACGCCATCGAGCTGATCGACCTTACGCCGGACGACCTGATCCAGCGCCTGAAGGAAGGCAAGGTCTATGTGCCCAAGCAGGCCGAGCGGGCGCTGGAGCATTATTTCTCGCCAGGAAACTTGACTGCGCTGCGCGAGCTCGCACTTAGGCGCACCGCCGAGCGGGTCGACGAGCAATTGCTGACGCACATGCAGGCCAATGCAATCGCGGGCCCGTGGGCGGCGGGCGAGCGCATCCTGGTTTGCGTGTCCGAAGATCCGCGCGCAACGGGGCTCGTGCGCTACACCAAGCGGCTCGCCGACCGCCTGCACGCGCCGTGGACCGCGATCAGCATCGAGACGCGGCGCAGCCTGCAATTCTCCGACGAGCAGCGCGATCGGCTGGCCGACACGCTGCGGCTGGCCGAATCCCTCGGTGCGGAGGCACTGACCATTCCCGGCGTCGGTCGCCGCATCGCCGACGACGTCGTCAGTTTCGCGCAAGCCAACAACGTCACGCAGATCGTCCTCGGCAAGTCGACGCGCTCGCGCTGGTTCGAATTGACGCGCGGCTCCGTCGTGCATGACCTGGTGCGCCGGGCGGGCAACATCACCGTGCACGTGATTTCCGGCGACGAGTTGTCTGGCGGGCCGGCTCCGAAGACCGCGCTGCAGACCGCGGCGCGGCCCGAGCCGTTCGACGTGCGGCTCTATCTCAAGGCGCTTGGGATCGTAACGGTCGGTCTCGGCGTCGCCCAACTGATTCAACCTTGGTTCGGCATCGAGAACGTCGATCTCGTGCTCTTGACCGCCGTGGTGGCGGTCGCGGTGCGCTATGGTTTGTGGCCGTCGCTGCTGGCCACGGTCGCGGCATCGCTCTGCTACAACTTCTTCTTCATGCCGCCGATCTACACTTTCACCATCGCCGACCCGACCAATATCGCCGCCTTTGTCTTGTTCATGGTGGTCGCGATGCTGGTTTCGAACGTGGCGGGACGGGTGCGCACCCAGGCCGATACCGCGATCAGCCGCATCCGCACGACCGAGCAGCTCTATGCCTTCAGCCGCAAGCTGGCGGGCACCGCCACGCTGGATGACGTGCTGTGGGCGACGGCCTACCAGATCGCTTTGATGCTGAAGGTGCGCGTCGTGCTGCTGCTGCCGGAAGACGGCGTGCTGACTGTGAAGGCCGGCTACCCGCCGGAGGACCAACTCGACGAGGCCGATCTTGCCGCGGCCAACTGGGCCGGGAACAATGATCGTCCGGCCGGGCGCGGCTCGGATACGCTGCCCGGCGCCAAGCGGCTGTTCCTGCCCATGCGCACCGGCAGAGGCGCCATCGGCGTGATCGGCATCGACAACGACCGCACCGGGCCGCTATTGACGCCGGACCAGCGGCGCCTGCTCGACGCGCTGGTCGACCAGGGCGCGCTTGCGATCGAGCGCGTGCTGCTGGTCGAGGACATGGATCGGGTCAGGCGCACGGTGGAGTCGGAACGGCTGCGCTCGGCGCTCTTGACCTCGATCTCGCACGACCTCAAGACGCCGCTCGCTTCCGTGTTAGGGGCGGCCTCGACCATGCGTGATCTTTCCGGCGCGCTGTCGGATACCGAGAAGCGCGACCTGCTCGCCACCGTGATCGAGGAGTCCGAGCGTCTCAACCGCTTCATCGCCAACCTCCTCGACATGACCAGGCTCGAATCGGGCGCGATCGTGCCGAAGACGGCGCTGCACGATCTGTCCGAGATCGTCGGCAGCGCGCTGCGGCGGGCCGGAAAGATCCTCATCCGCCACAAGATCTCCCTCGAGCTTGCCGCCGACCTGCCGATGCTCGAGGTCGATGCCGTGCTGTCCGAGCAGGTGCTGTTCAACCTTCTGGACAACGCTGCGAAATATTCTCCGCCCGACTCCACGATCTCGATCCGCAGCCTGCGCGATGGCAATCACGTGGTATTGCAGGTGGCGGACGAGGGCGAGGGCATTCCACCGGCGGAGCTGGAAAGCGTGTTCGACAAGTTCTACCGCGTGCAGAAGGGCGACCATGTCCGCCCGGGAACCGGCCTTGGGCTGGCGATCTCGCGCGGGTTCGTCGAGGCGATGGGTGGCACGATCATGGCCGCCAACCGCGTCGACCGCAGTGGCGCGGTGCTGACCATCCGCTTACCGGTGCCAGTGCAAACCAGCGCCTTGGATACCGCCGCATGACCGCAACGCCGATCAAGGTTCTGGTCATCGACGACGAGCCCCCGATCCGCAAACTGCTGCGGATGGGGCTCACCACGCAGGGCTACGAGATCCTCGAAGCGTCGAACGGCAAACTCGCACTGGAAAAGCTCGCCGAGGATCCGGCGCTGATCATCCTCGATCTCGGCCTGCCGGACATTCAGGGGCACGAGCTGTTGCGCATGATCCGGGCGCGGAACGAGAGCGTGCCGATCGTGGTGCTGTCGAGCCGCGGCGACGAGGTCGGCAAGGTCCAGGCGCTCGACTTGGGGGCCGACGATTACCTGACCAAGCCGTTCGGCATGGACGAACTGCTGGCGAGGATGCGCGCGGCGCTGCGGCACCAGCTGCAGGTCAAGGGCGAGCGCCCGGTATTTCGCACTGGCGATCTCTCGGTCGACCTGGTGCGTCGCATCGTCAAAGTTGGCGAGCGCGAAGTGAAATTGTCACCGAAGGAATATGAGCTCTTGCGCGTGCTGGTACAGCACGCCGGCAAGGTGCTGACCCATCGCTTCCTATTGAAGGAACTCTGGGACGAATTGACTGATGCGCAATATCTGCGCGTCTACGTGCGCCAGCTCCGCCAGAAGATCGAAACCGATCCCGAACGACCTCAATTCATCCTGACCGAGACCGGGGTGGGCTACCGTCTGCGCAGCCCAGATTGAGTGCAGTCTCCCCAGCAGAAATTGGCAGACGAGGTGACTCCACCTTTGGCCAATCGGTCGATGCCCGATCTGCTGTTCCGGCGCGACATCCCGCACGAAAAGGATAGCCTGCCGCTTCACAGTTCAGATCAGGCCGAGGAGTCGCAACGCGATGCCGGCCGCGCACGAGCCCGCCAGTACCGTGAGCATGCCGAGCTTGAAGCGGAAGATCGCCGTCGCTGCGGCAACTGCCAGGGCGAGCGCGGCAGCGTCGACACTGGAATAAACGGGCATATCGAACGAGAACGGGAAGGTTCGCACCGGAAACGTCTCGCGGAACAGCGTGTGCAGCGCGAACCAGACCGAGAGATTGAGGATCACGCCGACAACCGCCGCGGTAATGGCCGTCAGAGCGCCCGCCAGTCCCTTGTTGCCGCGCAGCCGCTCGACATAGGGCGCGCCGAGGAAGATCCACAGGAAGCACGGCGTGAACGTCACCCAGGTCGCGAGCAGTCCGCCCAGCGTGCCGGCGAGCATCGGCGACAGTCCGCCAGGGTCGCGGTAGGCAGCCATGAAGCCGACGAACTGCAGGACCATGATCAACGGCCCCGGCGTGGTCTCGGCCATGCCGAGGCCGTCCAGCATCTCGCGCGCGTCGAGCCAATGATAATGCTCGACCGCCTGCTGGGCGACATAGGCCAGCACGGCATAGGCACCGCCGAAGGTCACCATCGCCATCTTGCTGAAGAACAGAGCGATCTGGCTGAAGACGTTGGTGGGACCGAAAGCGACCAGGAGCGCGACGACCGGCACCAGCCAGAGCGTCAGCCACATGGCGCCGACCCGAAACGCGCGCGCCGTATCGGGACGCACATGGGCCGGTACGGCCTCGCCGAGCATGCTGTCGATCGCCGCGGTGTCGTTGCCGCCGTGGCCGACCGCAGCAAATTCGGGCCGGCCGCTCCTGGCGCCGAAATAGCCGATGAGAGCCGCGCCGATGATGATCGCCGGGAAGGGCACGTCGAAGAAGAAGATGCCCACGAAGGCGAGGGCGGCGAGCGCAACCATGAGGCGGTTGCGCAGCGCACGCTTTCCGACCCGCACCACCGCCTCGACAACGATGGCGAGCACGGCCGCCTTGAGGCCGAAGAACAGTGCTTCGACAAAGCTGACATTGCCATAGGCAGCGTAGACGTAGCTCAGGCCCATGATGGCGATGACGCCCGGCAGGATGAAAAGCCCGCCGGCCATCAGCCCGCCTGCGGTCCGGTGCAGGAGCCAGCCGATATAGGTCGCGAGCTGCTGTGCCTCGGGGCCGGGCAGGAGCATGCAGTAGTTCAGCGCATGCAGGAACCGGCCCTCGGAGATCCAGTTTTTCTCCTCGACCAGGATACGGTGCATCACGGCAATCTGGCCGGCCGGACCGCCGAAGCTCAAGGTCGCGACCCGCAGCCAGACCCGAAAAGCCTCGCCGAAGCCGATGCCGTGACCGGCTTCGGTCGTGTCCGTCCTGGTGTCCATCATCCCTTCGCCTTGTTGGTCGGCCAATTGTGAGTCTCGGTCGTGGCGTCGCGGCACCAGCGATAGAAGGCGTCGTATAGCATCATGCCGGCCTCGAGCTGTTCGAGGTCATCATCATACATGCGCGACAGCCCGAGCGAAGCGGCGAGCAGGCCCGGTGCTTCCGGCGACAGGTCGAGCTGCGCGGTATCGGCCCCGCGGACCATGGTCGCGAGCCGCAGCAGTGCCGGAGTCGCCAACCCGAATTCCTCGACCATAACGTCGAAGGTGCAGAGCGCGCCGCGGTGGCTCCAGAACACGTTTTCGATGTCGAACGGCACGGCGCCAAAGCGCTCGCTGACGCCGACGACCTCGGACGGCGCAACGAACAGGAACACCGCATTCGGATCGACGAAGCGGCGGATCAGCCAGGGGCAGGCGATGCGGTCGATCTTGGGCCGTGAGCGCGTCACCCATACCGTGCGGCCCTGGGCATCCCGCGGCGGCAGCTTCGTGGTGTCGAGCAGCGGCAGCTTCGCGGCTCGCCACGCCTCAAAACCGCCCTCCAGCGTTTCGGCGTTCACTCCCATGTGCCGCAGCCAGGCCGCGGTACCCTGGGCGAGCTTTTCGCCGCGCAGGCAAACCACGATCGCCGAGCGTGTTGCGAAATCGCCGCCCCATTCGGGGACGCGTGCGTGGTCGCGCCTCAAGGCGCCAGGGATCAACCGCCGGTCGGCGGCGAAATCCTCATCGGTGCGTACGTCGATCAGGGCAGGGGCGTTTGCCGTGCCGATCAACCGTGCCAGCTTGTCGGAAGATATCGTCGTGAAGGAAGACATGATGCGCCCTCGTGCAAAGAAACGGGACGCGATACTTGGGCATGTCGCCTCGTGGGGAGATCGCTCCAATCCCCATGAACTGTATTACAGCGAAACCGGCCGAGCCTGTCAATCCGCCGCTTTCCTCCTGCGCGGTGGAACTGCGCCACCGCAAGCCTATATTGTGGGCGACGTTGGCGGAGGAACGGGCCGATGCACTCACAGTCGATTGATCCGTGGACGCATGATCACGTGTTCCTGGGTCCCAGGCACGAGCGGAACGAGCGCCGGACCTGGTTCGTCGTCGCCCTGACGCTCGTGATGATGGTGGCTGAGATCATCGCCGGGATGCTGTTCGGCTCGATGGCCTTGCTCGCGGATGGCTGGCACATGGCCACCCATGCCGCTGCACTGGGAATCGCGGCCTTCGCCTATCGCTTTGCGCGCCGGCACATCGGCAATTCGCACTTCACTTTCGGCACCGGCAAGTTCGGCGACCTCGCCGCGTTTTCCAGCGCCATCATCCTGGGGATCATTGCGATCCAGATCGCGTATGAGAGCGTGATGCGACTGATCTCTCCCGTTCCGATCGCCTTTGGCGAGGCGATTGCGGTGGCGACGCTGGGTCTTGCCGTCAATCTCGTCAGTGCCTGGCTGCTGCGCGAAAGCCACGATCACCACCACGGCCATGCGCAGGACCACGATCATGATGAAGAGAAGGGCGATCATCATCACCGCCACCATCATCACCGCGACAACAACCTTCGCGCCGCCTATGTCCATGTGATGTCGGATGCCGCCACCTCGGTGCTCGCGATCGCGGCCCTCCTCCTGGCGATGCATTCGGGCTGGGTCTGGGCCGACCCGGCCGTCGGCCTCGTCGGCAGCGTGCTCATTGCGGGCTGGGCCGTCGGCCTGATCAGGGCGGCCGGCGCCGTTTTGCTCGACGTCAGGGCCGACGAGAAACTGGAAAACGTCATTCGCGCCCGGCTCGAGGCCGGCGAGGAGCGTGTCACCGACCTGCATCTGTGGCAGGTCGGCCCCGGCCACCGCGCCGCGGTGATCTCGCTTGTCTCCGATCACCCGAAGGAACCTGCCGTCTACAAGAGGCGCCTGCGCGGGCTGAAAGGCCTCAGCCACGTCACGGTTGAGGTGGAGAAGTGCTCGGATTAGGGAGTGGGGCTAGTCTGACGTGCTTTCCCCTGCAGCGTGCCAACTACTCTGCGCACAAGAGGAACTCGATAGGAGGCGCCTGGCTGCGGGTAGTCCGACGTTTCTTATGCGCGACCTTATTCGGTCATCGCATCGCTCCAACACTTCAGCGCCTTCAGGACCTCGATCTCGGGTAGATCCTGAATCGCCATACGTGGAGAAATCCCGAGCGGGTCCAATTCAAGCACGTCTCTAAAGAAAAGCGCCGGGACCAACTGTAGTCCCAGCTTGCGCAGACACGCTCCAGCCATATACCGCCCGACCGCACTCGCTGGAGGCCCGAGCATCGCTGCAACCGCATAGGCTTCGGACGCGTCGCGCCACTCTTCCCTCAAGTATCTTACCTGGCCAACCTCGGTCCATGCTTTCGAATCGAAGGGGTCGATTTCCACGAGTTGCAAAGCTCTTGAGAGAGCCAAGTCTCCGTGGCCCACCCATAGGGCCTCCTTGGTTCGGCTCTCAAGGAGGGCATGCATATTCTCCCGGAACAAAACCGATTGAGCGGTGGTCGTCGGCCTCATGCTTCTTGCATGAACCTCGGCGAGGTCCATTAACCGGCCCACTTCGCGCTTGTCGTTCTGCCGCTGCGGCAGAAAACCCATCCCTCGGTAGAAACGACTTGTGTAAAGATGCCGATCAAATTCATCCATTCCGGCCGACGCCGTTGAGATGGCTCTTTCGAATAAAGTCCCCCATTCCATCAGTTCGGAAACCGTCGCGCCCGTCTTGGCCTTTTGAACGAATACCTTTGCGACCGCGTTGAACCCGACAGGAACGACTTCGAGAGCATTGAGGGCGATATGCTGAAACGGCACCATATCCTCCACCTGATAGGTGGAGGCGCGTTTCAGCTGCTTGCCCAGAAAATTGGCTGACGCTCGCCAGAACATCAGGTGAATGTCGTTGGCGTCGGTCGAGTTCGCCGTACCCCCCGACTCGGGAATCAAGGTGAGCAAGAGGGGATACAGGCACATGGAATGCAGAAAAGAGGCGAGGCGAGATTGGCGATCGCGGCCAAGGTCGCGCCAATTGTCAAGTGCTCCGCAGAGCAGCGTCCAGCGGTCGCTGCGAAATCGTCCAGGCAGTTCGCGTGGATCGCTCAGCGCATAAGGTGCGCCAGCCTCTTCGCCCAACTGGATGCGAAATCCCGGTGGCATCGCGCGCTGCGGCAGAAAGTACGGCCTGCCTTCACTGGCAAATGCGCTCCACCCCTCTTCGATGCATTGGACGTGAAGCGGCCCTATCTCGACCGCGGTCAGATCGAGATAGGGACGCAGCATCCACAGCGAGAGACGCGAATCGAGTCTCTTCTCCGACGTCAGCCTATCCGAAGCATGCATACATGCCGTCACAGGCGCCGCTAATGTACTGTGCGCTCTTTTGCTTCTCTAAGAGCCAGTTGTCATAGTCATTGGCCAACTTTGAAAACTTTGCGCCGTAGCCCCCATTGGGGACATTGAACTCATCTGCAGATCTGAGCCTTGCGTGCTTGAGGCCGAGCTCGGAAAACGAATCCTTCAGATTCCTGTGCATGTGGCAGACCGGAGTAACTTCGAAAATCCGGTCCTTGTTTTCGACGCCTTCCAGAATCGTGGCGATCGTCTCCCATGTGCTCACCAGAAGGTGAAGGGCGGCAGCCTCATCCGTGTCGTCCGCAGCCTTGGCCATCGTTGCGGCTCCGCCATCGGTCTTCCGTCGTATTCTCTCTGCCTGCTGGTAGACCGGACTGGTTCGTAGGGTGTGGATCGCGATAAGCGCAGCAGCCTCATCCATGATCAATCTCCCATATTCATTCAGTCAAAATCGCTAAGCCCGCTGCCCCTGTAAAATCTACTCGCTCGTGCTGGAGTCCACAAGCGGCTCCCCCCAGAAGTGCATGCTCATCGCGCGAGCCAACGTCGTCGCCCTTTCGCGAAAAGCCTCGGCAGCTTCGTGCTGCCGTTCTGCTTCGAGAATCTGGCCTAAAGCGCGGTCGCAATGCGCTTCGAGCGGCCGCATCCCCATCTCCCGCGAAAGCCTCAGGGCGGCATCGAACCGCGACCTGGACTCGACCATCCTTCCATTCCGCCTTTCGATCTCGCCAAGAACCCTTAACGCATAAGCCTCGTTGGCGCTTTCCTCATGCGCGCGTGCGAGTGCAAGTGCTCGCGAGCCGGCAGCCAGAGCATCCTCAATTCGGTTTGCAAGAAGGTAAGCCTCGCTGACATACGCGAGTCGAAGCGAATGCCGGGCGGCGAAGCCTCTTGTCTCTGCGATCCTGATGCTTTCCTCAAGAATCGAGATTCCCTCACTCGGTCGGCCGTTAAACGTAAGCGCATAGCCAAGATGAAGGGATACGTAGGCAAACCCCACGGGGCTGTCCGCAAATGCGCCGGCCGCCAATGAGCGTTCAAACGATCGAACTGCACGTCTGAAGCGGCCTTGACGCAAGGCGACCACACCCAGACCAAGGTGCGCGTAGCCGATGCTGAATGGGTGATTGTGGTCTTCCGAAATTTGCAGCGCCTGCTCTCCAACGGTGTAGGCCTCCGCAAATTCACCGGTTTCGGCCAAGCCCCAGGCGATAAAGCTGCGCGCGAAGGCTGATGGCAGGACGAACATGCCGAAGCGCTCGCCAGCCAGTTCACCCTTCAAGTTCTCGGCGTTCCATCCGAAATATCTGTTCGCAGCCGCATAGTTGCCGCGCGTGTGGTACGCCAGTCCCAGGGGCAGATTCGTAACCACATGAAGCGGCACATCGTTGAGCTCCCTTGCGGCGTTTAGTGCTCGCTCGCCGGCCGCAGCGGACTCCGCGTAGCGACCCAACATCCAGAACTGCTCGGTGAAATATGACTGAACCCACCCCATGCGTCGCTTGTCATTGAGCCGGTCCGCCAGTTGTTCGGCGTCGTCCAAGTATCTTGCAATCCGCTTTCGATCTCCCAGTGGTTGAAGGGCGTTCCGTAGATCGAAACGCAGATCAATTGCCTGTTCCAGGTGGGCCTGATCGTCGGGGAGATGCGAGAGGGCCTCCAGGGCCTTTTCAAACAGAACCACGGCTTCAGGGTAGGCTTCACGGTCTGTCGCCTTTGCTCCGGCGCGTCTCAGGTACTGCACGGCCTTGTCGAAGAGATGCCCGCGCAAAGCATGGTCAGCCAGGCGCTCAACCTGCTCGTCGATGCGGTCTCGATAGATTGTTTCCATCTTTTGCACGACGCGTTCGTGCATTTCGCGCCTTCGTGCGTGGCGAAGACCCGAGTACGCCACGTCATGAGTAAGCGAGTGTTTAAAGGTGAGTTGGATGTCGGGAAAGAGCTGTGTGGTATAGAGGAATTCGGAAGCCTGCAGATTGGCGAGCAGACCTCGAACCTCGTCTTCTTTCATTCCACATGTCGCGTGCAGCAGCGCAAAGGGCACGTCATGGCCGATGACGGCGGCATCCTGCAAAAGCCGCTTTTCGGCAGTCGTCAGTGCGTCGATGCGCGCGGCAAGTACAGCCTGCACGGTCGGCGGAACTTCGGTTTCCGAAATCTGCCTCACGAGTTGATACTTGCCGCGGGTGCCTTCCAGAGCGTTGGTTTCGATCAACGCTCGGACGATCTCTTCGACAAAGAACGGGTTGCCGCCGGCGCGGCCAAGGATGAAGTTCTTCAGGGGAATCAGATCGGGTTCAGAGCCGAGCAAACCCTGAAGAAGCTCCGATACGTCTTCTGATGGGAGTGGATTGAGCCTGAGCTGGCGATAGCCCGGACGTCCTTCCCATTGGTCCCGGTATTCGGGTCGGTAGCTCACGATAAGCAGTAAACGAGCGTCGCGGGCGTCGACGACCAGTTCGTTCAACAGCCCGATCGTGAGGGAGTCGTTCCAGTGAAGGTCTTCGAATACGGCGACTACGGGCTGCC
The DNA here is from genome assembly GCF_016213215.1 of Bradyrhizobium sp. Lineage (GTDB taxonomy): Bacteria > Pseudomonadota > Alphaproteobacteria > Rhizobiales > Xanthobacteraceae > Bradyrhizobium. The sequence goes on from NZ_JACRAW010000058.1 coordinate 23,546, forward strand.
TGAGGTTTTCAGTCAGCAACAGTCGAGTGATCGCTTGATACGTGAACTGCCTATGCTGGATCGGATCGAGAGATTGAAATGGATGTTCCGCCTCGAGCGCATCGAGCAAATCCAGCATGGGCGGGATGATGTATTCCAAAGAAGGATCGAGATTCAGTATCTTGGTCGTTACTTTTTCGCGAATTGACCGCGCGTTGTCGCGATGGGTGATCTGAAAGTAAAAATTCCTGAGGAGCTCCGTGACCGGCAGATATGATGCCGAGTGACCATAGGACGCCGAGTTGGTCTCCAGTAGCAAGCAGCCGTCTGTGTCGTTCGAGTGAACAAACTCGTGAATCAGCCGCGACTTGCCGATTCCCGGTTCGCCGACCACCGCGACGACTTGCCCGTGCGCCGCACGTGCCTCCTCCAGCGCCTGCCGCAGTTGGGTCTTCTCAAGGTCACGGCCCACAAATTGAGTGAGGCCTCGGGAGGCGGCAGCCTGCAATCTCGTGCGCTCAGCGCCGCCCCCTGTGACCTCATAGACCTCGATCGGGTGGCCAAGCCCTTTCACCGATACCAGGCCAAGGGGCTTGGCTTCGACATACCCCTCCACCAGCCGGAACGTATTCGCGGTTGTCAGAACCGTTCCCGGAATCGCGAGTTGCTCCATGCGTGCTGCGAGATGGGCTGTTTCACCCACGACTGTGAAATCGACAAAGAGATCATTTCCGATCGACGAGACCACAATCTCGCCAGAGTTGATTCCGACCCGCAAAGTCACCGGGAGCGCATGCAGCCGGCGCGCCTCGATCGCATACTGAGAAATCCTTTCCTGCATGCGCAGTCCGGCGTAGCAGGCCCGCACAGCGTGATCTTCGTGGGCAACGGGTGCGCCAAACAGCGCCATCACGCCGTCTCCCATGACTCTGTTGACCATTCCCTCGTAGTGGTGGACGGCCTCCATCATTCGCTCGATGATGGGATCAAGGATCTGTTGAGCCTCCTCCGGGTCGCGCTCCGCTATCAATTCCATTGAGCTCTTAATGTCGGAAAATAGTATGGTGACTTGTTTCCTTTCGCCCTCGAATTCGCTCTTCGAAGTCAAAATGCGGTCTGCTAGATGTTTTGGAGTGTAGTTTCCTGGTGACGCAAAGCGGGAAAGTTGTGCCTGGTCGCCGAACGCGAGGATGTTACCGCATTCAGAGCAGAACTTCGCAGCAGGCGAGGCTTGCGTTCCGCATCGCGGGCATGCGCGCGTTAGAGGCGTCGCACATTCCTCGCAAAATTTCGCTTCCGAGCGATTTTCGTGCCGACAAATGGGACATCGCATGTGTGTCGCTGGACTCCGATGCGCGGCGATCGGAGGGTATCGCCTGGCAGGCGCGACGACAAGAAGCATGTACTGTTTCGAATGCGCGTAAGGAGATGGTCCGAAAATCCCGTGATGTGCAGAGGTTAGCACGCCTTTCGATGCGGGCTGTCCAGGTCGACTTCTGGACGTCACGATGGCACAGCGGGCTGAAATGCCGCCGGAGTTCTACGACTGGATTGCCAGCGCCCTAATTGCGCGGCGCCGTGACCGGGGGCGGGCCGATGTCGGTCGCCTTCTGCGGCTTCAGTGTGCCGGCATAAAAAGAAAGCAGGTAGACCAGGACGAGGATGACGAGGTACACGCCATAGGCTTGCGGCGGCGTAGTCGCCCACCGCACCAAACGCCTCAAACTGCCGGGATTGGTCTCTTCAGCCATGATGCCCGTTGTGCTCGAAAAGGAGCGCGAAGGGAAGGGCTTAACGATCCTCTCAGCCGCTATGCCCGCCGGTCCTTGGGAATGAAGAACAGGACGGCGAGCGCCGACAGGCTGAGGGCCGACGAGACGATCAGGATTCCGCTGCCCATGACATCAATGAGCAGGCCGAAGATCAACGGAGCGATGGCCTGCGCCATCCGCGCCGGCGCGCCGATGATGCCGAGCCGATAGCCATAGTCCTTCGGGCCGAAGATCGCGAGGGGAAGGGTGCCGCGCGCGATCGTCAGGATGCCGTTGCCCGAGCCGTGGAAGACCGCAAACAGACTGGCGGCGGGGGCGCCGGCGATCGCAACGATTGCAGCGCCAATAGGGTGGGTGATGCACGCTAGCCGGCTCGACAGGAGGGGATGATAGCGGCTCAGGATGGTTGCTTCGAAGACCCGGGCTGCCACCTGCGCCGGGCCGATCAGCGCTCCCGCCGCCACCGCCTGCACGGTGGTCGCGCCGGCAGTCTCCAGAATCCGCGGGAAATGTACCGCCATGGCGCTGGTGACCATCCAGGCGGCCGCGAAGACGAACCCGAGCAACATCATCGTTCGGTCGATCGGGATGTGCGGCTTGACCGCTGCAGTCAGTGCCGCCTTCGCGCCCTTGACCTTCGGCAGCATGAAGTAATTGAGCGGCAGGCCGATGATCAGATGGGCGGCGGCCCAGGCGAAACAGGTGTCACGCCAGCCGATATGGGCAAGGCCCCAGGCGGTGAGCGGCCAGCCCACCGTCGAGGCAAATCCCGCCATCAGCGTAATGCCCGTGATCGAACCGCGCGCATCATCGCCATAGATGCGCCCGAGCGCGGCAAAGGCGGCGTCGTAGAGGCCGGCCGCCATGCCAATTCCGAGCAGCAGCCAGGCGACAGCCATCACCGGCACCGAATAGGAAAAGCCTAATAGCACCAGCCCGGCCGCGATCGTCAGGTTGGAGATCGACAGCACCTGTCGGCCGCCGACCAGATCGATCTGCCGGCCGATGCGCGGGCCCAGTAATGCCGAAATGACCAGCGATGCCGAGAATGCGCCGAAGATCCAGTTCGGGGAGACGCCAAGATCGCGCGCCATGGGATCGGCAAGAATGGCCGGCAGGTAATAGCTGGAAGCCCAGGCCAGCGTTTGCGTCGTGCCCAGCGCCAGAATGATCGATAGCTGCCGCCGGTTCATTTTCTCGCGTTTTCGCCGCTTGTCCGCATTCGGCTCGTGCGGTCCCGTCAATCGCTTTTGCCTCCTTGGCGCGGGCGGCGTCAACAGCGATGGCGCATATTCGACCTGCGAATTGCGGGATGCTATGCCGGGGCTCCCGACAGCGGAGCCGATCATGACCGTGACGATCTACCACAACCCGTCCTGCGGCACCTCGCGCAATACCCTCGCGATGATCCGCCGCAGCGGTGTCGAACCTGAGGTCATCGAGTATCTGAAGCATCCGCCCAGCCGCGCGCGGCTCGTCGAGTTGATCAAGGCGATGGGCGTTTCCGTCCGCGAACTCCTGCGCGAGAAGGGCACACCCTACGCAGAACTCGGGCTTGCCGATCCCAAATGGACCGACGACGAACTGATCGATTTCATGTTGGCGCACCCGATCCTGATCAATCGGCCGATCGTGGTGACGCCGAAAGGCGCGCGGCTGTGCCGGCCGTCGGAGAAGGTGCTGGACCTGCTCGACAACCCGCCGGAGTCCTTCGCGAAGGAGGATGGCGAGATCGTCAGGCGCGACAGATCGTGAAGTCGGCGCCGGTCTTCAGTCTGCCACGAAGGCGCGGCATGATGGCGTATGGAACTGCCGTGCCGCCTGAACCTGATGAACTGGCTGGCCAGCCAGGCGCTCACGGGCCTTCCTGAAACCGATCTGCTCCGCGGGTTCTGCGAGCGCTGCTGCGCCGAGGGACTTGGTCTGTCGCGAGGCCTGGTTTTCATCGACACGCTGCATCCGATCTATGAAGGCCGCGGCTTTCGCTGGAACGATGCGGCGACGAACGAAAGCGACGTTTTCGAATACGGTTCGACCGCCGACGGAGAGGCGGCGCAGAACTGGCGGCGGTCGGTGTTCTTCCACATGCTCGAGCACGGCCACGACGAGATGCTGATCGACCTTTCAGGTTGCGGTGAACTCAACTTTTCCATGATCGGCGAACTGGCCGAGAAGGGCCATCGGCACCTTCTCGCCTTCGTGCACCGGTTCGGCGAAACCGGCGCGCTCGGCCAGATGGATTGTCTGTATTCCTATTGGCTGACCCGGAAGGAGCAGGGCTTCCGGGAGGGGCAATTGGCGGCGCTGCGCGACCTCGTGCCGGTTCTCGGGCTCGCGATCAAATCCGCCCAGCAAGTCGACATTATTCGCACGCTGGGACGCGTCTATCTCGGGCGCGACGCATCCGAGCAGGTGCTGCGCGGGCGCATCTCGCGCGGGGTGACCGAACGCATCAGCGCCGTGCTGTGGTATTCGGACCTGCGCGGTTCGACGGCGATCAGCGAAAGCATCTCACCCTCCGAGATCATTCCCTTCCTCAATGATTACGCGCAGGCCGCCATAGAGGCCATACACGATGCAGGCGGGGACGTCCTGAAGCTGATCGGCGACGGCGTGCTTGCAATCTTTGCCGGCGACGACATCGCGGCTGCGACGCGCGTCGCGTTGCGCGCTGAACATCTGTTCAGGCAGAACATCGCCGTCCTCAACGCCCGCCGCGCTGCCGACGGCCGGCTCACGACCTCGGCCTATGTCGGCCTGCATGTCGGCGAGGTCTTCTACGGCAATATCGGCAGCGAGGACCGGCTCGACTTCACGGTGATGGGGCCTGCGGTCAACGAGGTCAGCCGAATCGCCTCGATGAGCAGGTCGGTGGATCGCGAACTGCTGGTGTCCTCGGAGTTCCACGAAGGGCTTGACGCAGCGGGACGGAAGTATCTGGTTTCGACCGGCCGCTACGCGTTGCGCGGGATTGGACGGGCGCAGGATCTTTTCACGCTCGATCCTGACCTTGCCTCGGACGAGGCGGTGGTCGGCAGCTACGAGAAGTATCTTGCCCGCTGAACGCAGCCATGTTGATGCAGGTCAATGCAATTCCTGATGATCCCGTCTCAGCTTGCGAAGCAAGACGAAATGACCCGGAATGCCTCATGTACAAGCACATTCTGCTTCCCACCGATGGTTCTGATTTGTCGAAGGCGGCCATGAAACATGGCGTCGCCCTGGCGAAGACCATCGATGCCAAGGTCACGGCTCTGGTGGTGTCGACGCCGCTGCACTCGCTGGTGGTCGATCCGGGTTCGGTTTCGAAGGCGTTGGATCAGTACAAGGAACTGGTCGCCGCGCAGACGGCTAAATATCTCGAACATGTGCGCGAGGACGCCGAGCGTTCGGGCGTTCACTGCAACACCTTGTGCATCGAGCACGACAAGCCCTATGAGGCGATTGTCGACGCCGCCAAGAAATACAATTGCGATCTGGTGGTGATGGCCTCTCATGGCTTGCGGGGTGTTTCGGCCCTCCTCGGCAGCGAGACGCTGAAGGTGCTCACGCATAGTTCCGTGCCGATCCTGGTCTATCGCTAGGCCTGTGCGGGCCGGCCGTCGCCCATCATCTGCGGCTGGCGTACCAGCGCCACCGCCGGGGAGATAAGGATCGCGACCGCCTGTGCGGCGAAGATCGCAACCGCGAGATAGAGGCACGTCTCCGCGCCATATAATCCGCCGATGATGGCACCCAGCGCCGAGCCGAGCGGGCGCGCGCCATAGCTCATGATGTTGATGGCTGATACCCGTCCGAGCAGCCCGGGCGGGGTGACCGACTGCCGTAATGTCGTCGTGGAGATGACCCACAGGATCGGTCCGGCGCCGAGCAGGAAAAAGCTGAAGCCGGCGAGCCAGGCGATCGGCAGCAGGCTCGTGAGCGCCATCACGGCCGATGCCGCGAAGCCGGTCACCGGCCCGAGGCCGATCACGATACCAAACGGGATGCGGCGCATGACCCGGGTCGCGAGCAGCGCGCCGACGACCATGCCGATGCCGTACGTCGCCAGCGTGATGCCGACGCCGCTTGCGGACAGTCCGAGGTGCCGGACGGCGTAGGGGACGAAGACCGCAACCAGCATGAAGAAGCCGGTGTTGAAGATGAATTGGGTCACGAACACGGGCCGCAGCAGCGCATGGTGGAACACGAAGGCTGCGCCTTCCCGGATTTCCTGCCGGATTTCCTGGAGGGAAGGCCGGCGTGGGGCCTTCGCCCGTGTCGGTTCATGGATGCCGGCCAGCAGCACGACCGCGAGAGCTGAAAGCGATGCAGCGCAGCCAAAGGCGGGTCCTGCGCCAAGCCAGCCCACCAGCGCGCCGCCGAGCGCAGGGCCACTGGCGAAGGCGAGCGTGCGCGCGAGCTCGATCCGTGCGTTGGCCGCAGGCAGCAATTCCGGACGGACCAGCGAAGGCACCAGTGCCGGTGCCGCGACGCTATAGGCCACCGTGCCGCATACGGCCGCAAAGCCCAGTGCGGCGAGGAGCGGCAGGGTCAATCCGCCCAGCAGGATCAGCAGCAGGATCGCGGCAAGCGCCGTTGCCCGAAGCGCCTCTGCGCCCGCCATCAGCGCGCGCCGCGAGATCCGGTCGGCCAGAAGACCGGCGGGTATGGAGAACAGGACGAAGGGCAAGGTGAGGGCAGTCTGCAGCAGCCCGGTTTCGCCCTCGGCCACGCCGAGCAAAAGCACCGCGACGATGGGGGCGGCCGCGAGAGCGATTTGCTCCGCGGATTGGGCGGCGAGATTGGACCAGGCGAGGCGGCCAAAGGTGGACGGCAGGCTAAAGGTCGCTAACATGGCGAATTCCCGGTTGGTCGTGCAGGCGCCATTGTCCCGGCTTGCGGACGCAAACCCACCCGCTTCCTGACCTAAATCCGGGGGACCGAGGGGGAGTGGGTATCTAGATGCAGTTGCAAATTAGTTGCAAGAAAGGAAGTTTTGCGTCATCCTGACCACATGGACGCCCAATCCACTGATTTTCACCCTGAAATGGCCCGCTCGCCGGATGCCGGTGCTGCCACGCGGGGGTGGCGCAGGGAGCGGACGGTCCCTTCACTCGCCGACGTCTACGGCTCGGTGCGCACGGCGAAGGGTGGGTCGTTGTGGCGCAAGCTCCTGGCGTTCCTCGGCCCGGGCTATCTCGTCGCCGTCGGCTACATGGACCCGGGGAACTGGGCCACGTCTCTCGCGGGCGGCTCGAAGTTCGGCTATTCGCTGCTGACCGTCGCGCTCCTGTCCAACATCATGGCGATCGTGCTGCAGTCGCTGTGCACGCGGCTTGGCGTCGGCGCGGGCCGCGACCTCGCGCAGGCCTGCCGGGATTCGTTTCCGCGCTGGGTAAGCTGGCCGCTGTGGCTGTCAGCGGAAGTCGCCATCACCGCAACCGACCTTGCGGAAGTGATCGGCACGGCGATCGGTCTCAATCTCCTGTTCCACATTCCGCTCGAGATCGGCGTCATCATCACCGCGGCCGACGTATTCCTCGTGCTCGCGCTGCAGGCCTTCGGCTTCCGCTGGATCGAAGCGTTCGTCGTGGCCATGCTGGCCGTGATTGCGGCCTGTTTTGCGGTGCAGATCGCTTTGGCTGATCCCGATTGGGGCGGCGTGCTGCGCGGCTTTGCGCCGACGTCCGAAATCCTCGCCAATCGCGAGATGCTGTATCTGGCGCTCGGCATTCTCGGCGCGACCGTGATGCCGCACAACCTCTACCTCCATTCGGGCCTGGTGCAGACGCGCGGCTACGGCGAGACCGTTCAGGAAAAGCGCGAGGCGATCAAGCTCGCCACCATCGATTCCACGATCGCGCTGTGCTTTGCCCTCATCATCAACGCCTCGATCCTGATCCTGGCGGCGGCGACGTTCCATAATTCCGGTCAGACCGATGTCGCAGAACTTGAGCAGGCACATAGCTTTCTGCAGCCGCTCCTGGGCTCGGCAGTTGCGCCGACGCTGTTCGCGATCGCGCTGCTGTGCTGCGGCCTGAACTCCACCATCACCGCGACGCTGGCGGGCCAGATCGTGATGGAGGGTTTTCTGGATCTGCGGATTTCGCCCTGGCTCCGTCGTCTGACGACGCGAATGATCGCCATTCTGCCGGCCGTGGTCGTGACGATCTGGGCCGGTGAGAAGGCAACCGGTCAGTTGTTGATCCTGAGCCAGGTCGTGCTCAGCCTGCAATTGCCCTTCGCCGTGGTGCCGCTGGTGATGTTTACGGCCAGCCGCAGCAAGATGGGGCAGTTCGTCGCCCCGCGTTGGCTCACCGCTTTCGCCGCAGTGATCGCGGCGGTGATCATCGCGCTGAACGCGAAGCTGGTGTTCGATTTCGTAGCGGGTTGAACAGGATTGACGCGAATGGCGAGGACTTGATCGCCATTTGCTGCTCCTTCAACTAGTCCTGCGGTTCGGAGGCGATGTCGCCCGAGGCGTCGACGCGCAGCCAGCCCGAGGGCGCAAGCCTCTGCTGCGGCAGGAAGCGCGCCTTGTAGTCCATCTTCTTCGAGCCCTCGATCCAGTAGCCGAGATAGACGTATGGCAGGCCCTGTCGCCGGGCCCGGGCGATGTGGTCGAGGATCATGAAAGTGCCGAGGGAGCGGTCGACCAGCGTCGGATCGAAGAACGAATAGACCATCGACAACCCGTCGCTGAGCACGTCGGTCAGCGCCACCCCGACCAGTTCCTCGCCGCGTCCGGTGATGCCGCTGTCGGGGCCGCGACGGCGGTACTCGATGATCCTGGTCTCGACATGGGTGTCCTCGACCATCATCGCGTAGTCGAGCACGGTCATGTCGGCCATGCCGCCGTGACGATGCCGTGCATCGAGATAGCTACGAAACACCGAGTATTGCTCCGAGGTCGGAACCGCGCTGCGCTGCTCGCCGATGATGTCGGCGTTATGCGCCAGGACCTTGCGGAAGCTGCGGGACGGGCGGAACTCGTTGGCGATCACGCGCACCGAAACGCAGGCGCGGCATTGGTCGCACGCAGGACGATAGGCGATCGATTGGCTGCGCCGGAAACCGCCATGGGTGAGAAGGTCGTTGAGGTCTCCGGCGCGATCGCCGACCAGATGCGTGAACACCTTGCGCTCATGCCGCCCGGGCAGATACGGGCAAGGCGAGGGCGCCGTAAGGTAAAACTGTGGGGTGTCGCGCGAGTGTTGGGTCAAGGGATGTCGTCGGCCTCCGGAGCGAAGCAACGAGCAGCATCGCGCTCCGAAGGGTGTTGGTCAATTGGTTCGCTCAATAAGGGCGCGCGGCCTGTGCAATCGTGGAACGGACCGAGTTGTTGACGACGACGGTTCCCACCACAATGTCATGCAGCAGCCGGCGACGCGCGTTGAACAGCCCGACCAGAAGAACGAACGGCGTCAGCACGGATACCGAGATCCAGAACAGCACTGCGTGCATCGCGCCGAGCACGAAGTACCCGGGCGCGCCGTACCAGGTGCGCACTTCCAGGTCCATCAGGCGCATGCCGAGCGTCGCCGAATGAGGCCCGCCGATGCAGGCGCCGTAGTAGACCACGGCCCAGATCACCGACGCCGGTGACACCAGCCAGAACAGTACCCAGCCGAGACCGAGGGTCACCAGGCCAAATACGCCGATGAACAGGACGGCGAGGATCACCGGTACTGCGAGCACGAGCACGTCGATGAAGAAGGCGATCACGCGCCGGGTCACCACGCCGCGAAACAATTCCGGCTGCAGGTAAGGATCGAACGCATGCGGCGGGACGCCGCCGTCGTTGCGCCACGCACCGCCCGTATTACCCTGATCCGAATATGACATCGTTGGTCCTCCCGACCGTTCGGTCGCCAACAGGACATGGGAACCGCCTGAGCGGTTGCAAGAGCCAACGGAGATTACCGAACGGCAACATTGGGGGTGAGCTATCGCGTTGCCGGCTTGCGCCGGGGCGACGAGACTTTACCCCTGCTTCTTCAGCTTCTCCGCCGCCCGCGGCGCAAAATAGCTCAGCACGCCATCGGCGCCGGCGCGCTTGAAGCCGAGGAGGCTTTCCATCATCGCGCGTTCGCCGTCGATCCAGCCGTTGCCGGCGGCGGCTGCGATCATCGCGTATTCGCCGGATACCTGGTAGGCGAAGGTCGGCATCCCAAAAGCATCCTTCACCCGGCGAACCACATCGAGATACGGCATGCCCGGCTTGACCATCACCATGTCGGCGCCTTCGGCGATGTCGAGTTCGACCTCGCGCAAGGCTTCGTCCGAGTTGGCGCTGTCCATCTGGTAGGTGCGCTTGTCGCCGGTCAGCGTCTTGGCCGAACCGATCGCGTCGCGGAACGGCCCGTAGAAGGCCGAAGCATATTTCGCCGCATAGGCCATGATCTGGACGTCGAGGAAGCCGTCGCGATCGAGGCCGGCGCGGATGGCACCGATACGGCCGTCCATCATGTCCGACGGTGCAATGATATCGCAGCCCGCTTCCGCCTGGACCAGCGCTTGGCGGACCAGCACTGCCACCGTCTCGTCGTTCAGGATCTTGCCATCCGCGATCAGGCCGTCATGGCCGTGGCTGGTGAACGGATCGAGCGCGACGTCGCACAGCACACCCAGATCCGGGAACTCCTTCTTGATCGCGCGGACGGCCTGGCAGACGAGGTTGTTGGGGTTAGTGGCCTCCGAGCCAAGCTCGTCGCGCAAGGAAGCTTCGGTATACGGGAACAGCGCAATGCAGGGGATGTCGAGCTTCATCGCGCGCTCGGCGTCGCGAACCGCCTGGTCGACGCTCAGCCGATCCACGCCAGGCATGGAGCCGACAGGCTCGCGCTTGTTGTTGCCATCGATCAGGAACAGCGGCCAGATCAGATCGTCCGTGGTAAGCACGTTTTCGCGCACCAGGCGACGCGCCCACTCGGCCTTGCGGTTGCGGCGCAGGCGAACGGTCAAATCGAGGGGAGGGGCGCCGACCGCGGTCTCCCGGCGCGGCGTATCGCGCATTTCGATCGGACGTCCGAACTTGATCGCCATTTCCCTGTCTCCGGAATTCAAATTTGGCTCTTTGTAACATCTCGCATGGTTCCCGTCACGGCGGCTTGACCTGCCGCAAGCGGTACCTTTGGCGATTGATTTTGCGGCGCGAAGAGGCCAAGAGTCGGCCATGACCGCGCATCAATGCCCAGCGAGCCGCGACGAGCATGTCTGATACCTCCCGCGAGTCCGCCCGGGACGGCGCCATTTCGATGGGTGCCATCGCGTCCGAGCGCACCGAGCTCGACGAGAACGTCTGGACGCGGCGTCTTGTTCTGTTCCTGCGCGTGATGGCCGTGCTTTCCATCGCCAAGGGACTCTATCACTGGGCGCAGGTGACCGGCTTCATCGGCGGCGAGGACGAGGCGTTCGAAAACCAGTCGCTGGCCTGGCAGGCTGCGACGATCTATTTCGCTGTGATCGAACTCGTCGCAGCGGTCGGCCTGTGGCTCGCGACGCCATGGGGCGCGGTGGTGTGGCTGACGACGGTTGTGTCGATGGCTGTCATCGAGCTGATGTTTCCGGGCATCTACGGTGGCAGCCTGATCGTGGTGGTGATCGAGGCGGTGATGCTTGCCGCCTATCTTGGGCTCGCCTGGATGGCAGCACGCGAGCGCCCGCCGTAGCAGGGCGCGCACGGTTCCTAAAATTTTCATCGATTTTCGCGGTAATCCTTTGCACACCGTAAGCGGTTTGCCACATCCCTTACGTGGATGTTTCCAGGCGTGGCGGAGCTGTTTTGGAATGCGACACGGCGCGCGGCCAAAACGTGAACAGCGCGCTCTCACCGTGAAGGAACTATTGCCATAAGTGCTTGCGCTGCAGGCTTAATCAGCGATTCACTGTCTTAAATTCATGATGTCTTTATTGTCTTATTTAAGCTGATCTTCAAACCGCCCCTTTAAGTTGCGGCTATCAGGCGGGACCAAAGTTTCGTCGAATAAGTCGATAAAAACGACAACAGGGGAAGTGTCATGATGAAAGCCGTCGCAACTGCGGCAGAGAGCGCCGAACGCGCCAGCAGCCAGGGTTCGGTGCAGTCGCTTTATCTGGAAGCGTTGACGTTGGTGGAGCGGCTGCATCGCCGCCTGCTCGACGTCATCAAGGACGAATTCGATCGACGCGGCCGCGCCGACATCAACTCGGTGCAGGCGCTGCTGCTGTACAACATCGGCGACAAGGAACTGACGGCCGGCGAATTGCGCACGCGCGGCTACTATCTGGGCTCCAACGTCTCCTACAACCTGAAGAAGCTCGTCGAGCTCGGATTCCTCGATCATCAGCGCTCGCGCGTAGATCGCCGTTCGGTTCGCATCCGCCTGACCCCGCAGGGCCAGGAGATCCGTCGCATCGTCGATGCGCTCTATCAGAAGCACGTCAAGACGGTCGAACAGGTCGGTGGCATTTCGAGCGAGGAATTCTCCACGCTGAACAAGTCGCTGCATCGCCTCGAACGGTTCTGGACCGACCAGATCCTGTACCGGCTGTGAGCGCTTGAATGAACAGGGGCAACCGGCCTGAACAGGGGCCGGTCGCCTCTCAAGAACTGACCTTCCCCGGAGCGCGCACCGGCCGGGTTCCCCGGCTTGGTGCGTTTCCCATCTCGCGCTTGCGAAAATTCGGCTTCGCTTTGGAACTTGATCCTGCGTTCCGGCTTTCTAACGGGCCGTACCGGAGGATCTTGAGCCATGCTCGTCGAGCGCGGAATGCAGGTGATGAATGTGGAAGTGGTGGGCGAAGCCTATGCGATCGCCTCGAATTACTTGCGCCGCACCGGAGCCATCCCAGACAGTCTCGTCACGAGCGAACGGCTGATGGAGATCATCGTGCAGATGTTCCAGCGCGGCGAGTTCAACAAGCTCAGGCTGGCCAACAAGGCCATCGCGAAATACCAGGCCCAGCTTGCCTGATTGCGAGCACGGTCGCTGTCAACCAGAGGGGTGCCATGCAAGCCGCCATCGATCGCATCATGCAGACGTATGACCTCATGGCGAACCGCTCTCAGGCCGCGAGCGACGAAGCGCGCGCCAAGGTGACCGCCTATCTGACGACCTTGGTCGAAGGTGGCGAAAAGGACGTCCATCGCCTGACGATCTGCGGCCTGACCTATCTGCGTCAGCTCGACGGCAGCTACGATCCGGTCAAGGCGGGGTACACGGGGTTGTAAGGCAGGCGCCACCGACGGTCATGTTCCGGCCAGTGCCGAGGTTGCATGGCGGGTACTACCGTGTGGCGCGCACCGGCAATGGTGGGTATCGCCAAGCCGGGTACGGAACGAGGCGCCCATCGCGGGGACTGCTGCGTTTCCCGCCGTCCCCACAACATCTTGAAAAAATCAGCTCTCTACCGCAAATGCTTGGCCGGCGCGGTGCTTTGTGATAAGTCCCGCGGACCGCTTCCGACCGCCACCAAAGACCCCCGTAGCCCACCCAAGAGGCTGCGGCGGTGGAGATATTCGCTGATGACTTCTTCCTCGATCACCAAGACCGCTTCCGCGCCTGATTCCTTTTTCACGGCCTCGCTCGACCAGGCCGACCCGGAAATCGCTGCCGCGATCAAGGGTGAGCTCGGCCGCCAGCGGCATGAGATCGAGCTGATCGCGTCCGAAAACATCGTCAGCCGTGCGGTGCTGGAAGCGCAGGGCTCGGTGATGACCAACAAATACGCCGAGGGCTATCCGGGCAATCGCTACTACGGCGGCTGCGAATGGGTCGATGTCGCCGAAACGCTCGCCATCGAGCGCGCCAAGAAGCTGTTCGGCGCAAATTTCGCCAATGTGCAGCCCAACTCCGGAAGCCAGATGAACCAGGCGGCGTTTCTGGCGCTGCTGCAGCCCGGCGACACCTTCATGGGGCTGGATCTCGCCGCCGGCGGGCATCTCACCCATGGCTCGCCCGTCAACATGTCGGGCAAGTGGTTCAAGGCCCACCATTACACGGTTCGCCGCGAGGACCACATCATCGATATGGACGCTGTGGCCAAGCAGGCGGAGCAGGTCAAGCCGAAGCTGATCATCGCCGGCGGTTCGGCCTATTCGCGGTTCTGGGATTTCAAGCGTTTTCGCGAGATCGCCGACAGCGTCGGTGCCTATCTCCTGGTCGACATGGCGCACTTCGCGGGCCTCGTCGCCGGCGGCGTGCACCCGTCGCCGGTGCCGCACGCCCACGTCACCACGACCACCACGCATAAGTCGCTGCGCGGCCCGCGCGGCGGCCTGATCCTGTGGAACGACGAGCAGCTGACCAAGAAGCTGAATTCGGCCATCTTCCCCGGCCTGCAGGGCGGCCCGCTGATGCACGTGATCGCGGCGAAGGCGGTGGCCTTTGGCGAAGCCCTGCGTCCGGAATTCAAGGTCTACGCCCGGAACGTCGTCGAAAACGCCAAGGCGCTGGCGGAAAGCCTGCGCGCCAACGGGCTCGATATCGTCTCCGGGGGCACCGACAACCATTTGATGCTGGTCGACCTTCGGCCCAAGGGCCTGAAGGGCAACGTCTCGGAAAAGGCCCTGGTGCGCGCCGGCCTGACCTGCAACAAGAACGGCATTCCCTTCGATCCCGAGACGCCGTTCGTCACATCCGGCCTTCGCCTCGGCACACCCGCGACGACGACGCGCGGCTTCGGCGTCGCCGAATTCAAGCAGGTTGCCGCCATGATCGCGGAAGTGCTGAACGCGCTCGCCCAGTCCCCCGACGGCAAGGCGCCGCTGGTCGAGGCCGCGGTCAAGGAGAAGGTCAGGGCGCTTGCCGATCGGTTCCCGATCTATCAATGAGGATTTGAGGGCGGATGCGCTGTCCGAGCTGCAATAGTCTCGATACGCAGGTAAAGGACTCGCGTCCGACCGAGGACTCTTCCGTCATCCGGCGGCGGCGCGTATGCGTCGCCTGTGGTTTCCGCTTCACGACCTTCGAGCGCGTGCAGCTGCGCGAGCTGACCGTGATCAAGCGCAACGGCCGGCGCGTGCCGTTCGACCGCGACAAGCTGATGCGCTCGGTGCAGATTTCCCTGCGCAAGCGCCCGGTGGAGCCGGAGCGCGTGGAGAAGATGGTTTCCGCAATCGTCCGTGAGCTCGAAAGCGCGGGCGAGTCGGAGATCTCGTCGGAAGTGATCGGCGAGACCGTGATGGAGCATCTGCGCGCGCTCGACGATGTCGCCTATGTGCGCTTTGCTTCGGTGTACCGCAATTTCCGTGAGGCCAAGGACTTCGAGGCCGTGCTCGGCGAGCTCTCCGGCGAGGAGGAAGCCCGGCTTGCGGCGTTGCGCAAATGATCTTTCGCATCCTGGAAGATCAGCTCGGGCAGAAGATCCGGGAACAAAAGGAAGCTGATCGCCGCTTCATGGAGCAGGCGTTGATGCTCGGACGGCGCGGCCTTGGCCGAACCTGGCCCAATCCCGCCGTGGGTGCCGTCGTCGTCAAGGACGGCGTGATCCTCGGGCGCGGCTGGACCCAGCCCGGCGGCCGGCCCCACGGCGAGCCGGAGGCCCTGAGGCAGGCAGGTGAGGCGGCGCGCGGCGCCACCCTCTATGTAACGCTGGAGCCCTGTTCCCATTTCGGCAAGACGCCGCCCTGCGCGGACGCGGTGATCGAGGCGGGCATTGCGCGCGTCGTGTCGGCCATCGAGGATCCCAATCCGGAAGTCACAGGTAAGGGCCATGCGCGGCTCCGCGCCGCGGGTATCATCGTCGATGTGGGGCTGTGCGCAACGGAAGCTGCATACGACCATGCCGGTCATTTCCGTCGGGTCCGCGACCGGCGGCCCCATGTGATCCTCAAGCTCGCGGTCTCGACGGACGACAAGATCGCCGGTGCCGGCGGCAAGCCGGTCACGGTGACGGGCGAAGCGGCGCGCAGGCGCGCGCATCTGCTCCGCGCCCAGAGCGATGCTATTCTGATCGGGGTCGGCACCGCGCTCGCCGACGATCCGCTTCTTACGTGTCGCCTGCCGGGCATGGCGGCGCGCTCGCCGGTTCGGGTCGTGCTCGATCCGAGCCTGCGCCTTGTTACCTCCAGCAAGCTGGTTCAGTCGGCGCGGGAGACGCCGTTGTGGCTGGTCGGATCCGAACTCGCCGAAGCGGCCGCTGCGGCGAGGCTCGGCGCGGCCGGCGCGCAGATCATCCGCGTTCCTCCAGGGACTGCGACGGACCTCGATCCGTCCGCGGTGCTGCACGCGCTGGCGGACAAAGGCATTACGCGGCTCATGGTCGAAGGCGGAAGCCGCGTGGCATCCTCTTTCGTGAAGGCCGGCCTTGCCGATGAAGTCTGGCTGTTTCGCGGAAGCGAGGCCATCGGCCCCGACGGCGTCGATGCGCTCGATGCATTGCCGCTGTCGGAAATCACGCAGTCGCCCGCTTTTGCGGTCCGTGCTAGCGAGAGTTTCGGCAAGGATACTCTTACCATCTACGAGCGCACTTGAATGTTCACAGGCATTGTCACCGACATTGGGGAGATCGTCAGCCTGACGCCGACCGCGCAGGGGCAGCTGCACCGTCTGCGCATCGCCTGCCACTATGATCGTGCAACGATTGCGGATGGCGCTTCGATCGCCTGCAACGGCGTCTGCCTGACGGTCGTTGCTTCGGGCGTCGAGGCCGGCCGGACCTGGTTCGAGGTCGATACCGCCGCCGAAACGCTTCGCCTCACCACCGCCAGGCACTGGAAGGTCGGCACCAGGCTCAACCTCGAGCGCGCGCTCAAGATCGGCGACGAGCTCGGCGGCCATATCGTCGCGGGCCATGTCGACGGAATCGCGAACATCCTCAGCCGCGAGGACCTGCCCGACATGGCACGGTTCGAACTGCGAACCAGTCGCGAGCTTGCGCGCTTCATCGCGCCGAAAGGCTCGGTGACGCTGGACGGCGTTTCGCTGACCATCAATGCGGTCGGGGAGGTTACCTTCACGGTTCTGATCATCCCGCACACGCTCAGCGTGACCACCATCGGCAACTGGCGTGCCGCCGACGAGGTCAATATCGAGGTCGACCTGATGGCCCGCTACGCGGCGCGATTGACGGAAATGAAGTAGGAGAGACTGTCATACGCGGGCTTGACCCGCGTATCCATCCTCTTAACAAGAGGGCCGGTTGATCCGATGGATTGCCGGGTCAAGCCCGGCAATGACAAGACAGGTGCTCAATGGCAGACGCGCGGCGCGCTCCCCTGAAAGACCAGACCGACATCTCGGGCGCCCGGGCGCTGGTGGTCGAGGCGCGCTTCTATGACGACATCCAGGATGCGCTCCTGGAAGGCGCGGTCGCCGAATTGAAGGCGGCGGGCGTCAGCCATGACGTCATCACGGTTCCCGGTGCCCTGGAGATTCCCGCCGCCATTGCCATCGCGGTGGATGCGGCGGAGAAGAACGGCAGGCCCTATGATGCTGCAATTGCGCTCGGCTGCGTGATCCGCGGCGACACCATCCATTTCGAGATCGTCTCGATGGAATCCTCGCGCGCGCTGATGGATCTTGCGCTGGCGTGTAAGCTTCCGCTCGGCAACGGCATTCTGACCGTCAATACCGAAGCGCAGGCCTGGGCGCGCGCCCGCGCCAGCGAGCTCAACAAGGGCGGCGACGCCGCGCGCGCGGCACTGGCGATGCTGCGCATCAAGCGCCGGCTGGCGCGGGCTTGATCATGGCGGAAAACCCCAGGAAGCCGGCGAGGGGCCTGGAGAAGAAAGCGAACCGGCGCGGTGCCGCCCGGCTTGCCGCCGTGCAGGCGCTCTATCAGATGGACATCGGCGGCTCGGGGCTCAACGATATCTTCGCCGAATTTGAAAGCCATTGGCTCGGTGGCGAGGTCGAGGGCGAGAAATACCTGCCGGCCGAGGCGGCCTTCTTCCGCGACATCGTTTCCGGCGTGGTGCGCGACCAGAAGAAACTCGATCCGTTGATTGACGAGGCGCTGTCGAAAGGCTGGCCGCTGAAGCGGATCGACGCGATCCTTCGCGCGGTGCTGCGCGCCGGCGCCTATGAACTGGAACATCGCAAGGACGTGCCCGGCCGGGTCGTCGTCTCCGAATATGTCGACGTGGCGAATGCTTTTGTCGATCGCGAGGAGACCGGAATGGTGAATGCGGTTCTCGAGCAGATCGGGCGCCAGTTTCGCGCCGACGAGTTCGGGCGGGGATAGTTTATGCCGTCATTGGGAGGAGCGTAGCGACGAAGCAATCCAGACAGCCTCCGCGGGTCCATTTCTGGATTGCTTCGCTTGCAATGACGCCGGGATATGAGATCGGTCACGATGACGAACGGCAGCAAACCGGTATCGGGCGAGGATGCCCTGATCGCCCGCTATTTCAAGCCGCTGGCGACCGATCCCGGCGCATTTGGGCTCGGGGACGACGCCGCCATCGTGAAGCCCACCGACGAAGACATCGTGGTCAAGACCGACGCGATCGTGGAGGGCGTGCATTTCCTCACCGACGACCCACCCGATACGGTGGCGCGCAAGGCGCTGCGGGTGAATCTGTCCGATCTCGCCTCCAAGGGGGCTATCCCTGCTGGCTTCGTGCTTACGCTGGCATTGCGCAGCGTCGAGGATGCCTGGCTGGCGCCGTTTGCGCGCGCTCTGGGCGAAGACGCAAGCAGCTTTGGCTGTCCGTTGCTTGGCGGTGACACCGTCTCGACACCGGGGCCGCAGATGATCTCCATTGCCGCGCTCGGACGCGTGCCCGCGGGCAGGATGGTTCGCCGCAGCGGCGCGAAACCGGGCGATAGGGTCCTCGTCACAGGGACCATCGGCGATGCGACGCTCGGGCTTTCAGTCCTCAAGGGCGGCAGCATCGCCCAGGCGCTTTCCACAGATCCAGCCGCGCGGGATTCCCTGATCGGGCGATACCGCGTTCCACAGCCGCGCAATGCCCTGGCCCAGGCACTGCGCGAACATGCCAGCGCGGCCATGGACGTTTCCGACGGGCTCGCCGGCGACCTTGCAAAACTCTGTGCGGCTTCGGGCGTGTCGGCCGTGATCCAGGCGCCCAACGTCCCGCTATCGGCTCCCGCTGCCGCCCTGGTGGCTCGTGGCGCTGTCGCGATCGAGGCTCTGTTGTCCGGTGGCGATGATTACGAGATCCTCTGTACCGCCCCGGAGGACCGTTGTGATTTCTTGATTAAGGCCGGGCGGACCGTCGGGATTCCCGTTATTTCGATAGGCACCGTGGTAGCCGGGACCGGTCTGCCCCGTTTCCTGGACAGCGAGGGCAGGGAACTGGCCTTGAAACACCTGTCCTACAGCCATTTCTAGCGCGAGATCCTGACCCGACGGGTCTCCGTGGCGCAATGTGGGCGCCGGTTCTCGAAAAGATCATGCTCGATCAAAAACCTATGGGTGCGATGAGTGATTCTCGTCAGTCGAGCCGGGGAATTTTTTCGAATCTCGGAATTTCGCCGGGGATGGCGGGCCTCCGCCTAAATACTTGCCGAAATCTATGATTTTTGCGCTTCCGACGTTGCACCGCGATTGCGATTTTGGCATGGTCCGGCCGATTTAAGGCCGCCCTTTTGAGCAGGGCGGGCCGTGTTTTTGTGCGCCATCCGTTCCCAGCGGCGGTGGGCGTGGGGCAATACAGGATCTGAGGCAGACTTCACATGACAGCATTATGGTTGATCGTGCTCTGCGGGGCGCTTTCCATCGTCTACGCCATCTGGGCGACGAACTCCGTTCTGAAATCGGATGCCGGCACGCCGCGCATGCAGGAGATTGCGGCTGCGGTGCGTGAGGGCGCACAGGCTTATCTGCGCCGCCAGTACACCACGATCGGCTTCGTCGGCGTCGTGATCTTCTTGCTGCTCGCCTACTTCCTCGGCGTGCTGGTTGCCGTCGGCTTTGCCATCGGCGCCATCCTGTCGGGTGCGGCCGGCTTCATCGGCATGAACGTCTCGGTCCGTGCTAACGTGCGCACCGCGCAGGCTGCGACGACCTCGCTGGCCGGCGGTCTTGAGCTTGCCTTCAAGTCCGGCGCCATTACCGGACTTCTGGTCGCGGGTCTCGCGCTGCTCGGCGTGACCCTCTATTTCGGCTTCCTCACCTATTCGATGCATCTGGCCCCGGACAGCCGCACCGTCATCGACGCCATGGTCGCGCTCGGCTTCGGCGCCTCGCTGATTTCGATCTTCGCCCGTCTCGGCGGCGGCATCTTCACCAAGGGTGCTGACGTCGGCGGCGACCTCGTCGGCAAGGTCGAGGCCGGCATTCCCGAGGACGATCCGCGCAACCCGGCCACCATCGCCGACAACGTCGGCGACAACGTCGGTGACTGCGCCGGCATGGCGGCCGACCTGTTCGAGACGTACGCGGTGACCGCCGTCGCCACCATGGTTCTCGCGGCGATCTACTTCGCCAAGACACCGATCCTCACCAACATGATGACTCTGCCGCTCGCGATCGGCGGCATCTGCATCATCACCTCGATCCTCGGCACGTTCTTCGTGAAGCTCGGTGCCAACCAGTCGATCATGGGCGCGCTCTACAAGGGTCTGATTGCGACCGGCGTCCTGTCGCTGGTCGGCATCGCCGGCGTGATCTATTCCCTGATCGGTTTCGGCAAGCTCGCCGGCGTCGAATACACCGGCCTGGGGCTCTACGAATGCGGCGTGGTCGGCCTCGTCGTCACGGCGCTGATCATCTGGATCACCGAGTACTACACGGGTACCGACTATCGCCCGGTCAAGTCGATCGCGCAGGCCTCGGTCACCGGTCACGGCACCAACGTGATCCAGGGCCTTGCGATCTCGATGGAGGCGACCGCGCTGCCCGCGATCGTCATCATCGCCGGCATCCTCGTGACCTACAGCCTTGCCGGCCTGTTCGGCATCGCCATTGCCACCGCGACCATGCTGTCGCTGGCCGGCATGATCGTGGCGCTCGACGCCTTCGGTCCGGTGACCGACAACGCCGGCGGCATCGCCGAAATGGCCGGCCTGCCGAAGGAAGTTCGCAAGTCGACCGACGCGCTCGACGCCGTCGGCAACACCACCAAGGCGGTCACCAAGGGCTATGCGATCGGCTCGGCCGGTCTCGGTGCCCTGGTGCTGTTTGCGGCCTACAATGAGGACCTCAAGTTCTTCATTGCGGATTCCGCACATCACGCCTACTTCGCCGGTGTCAAACCGGACTTCTCGCTCAGCAACCCGTACGTGGTCGTGGGCCTGTTGTTCGGCGGCCTGCTGCCGTATCTGTTCGGCGCGATGGGCATGACCGCGGTGGGTCGTGCG
>NZ_JACRAW010000057.1 GCF_016213215.1 Bradyrhizobium sp.
CGATCCCCGGCCTGTTCGCGATCGGCGACATCAATACTTATCCGGGCAAGCTCAAGTTGATTTTATCCGGCTTCCACGAAGCCGCCCTGATGGCGCAAAAGGTCTACCACTACGTCTATCCCGACAAACGGCTGGTGTTCCAGTACACGACTTCGTCGACCAGCCTGCAGAAGAAATTGGGTGTCGCATGAGTGACGTGCAAGAATTGTCCCGCTCCAGCGAGAGCAATACAAAAATGGCCAAGATCACCTTTGTCGAACATGACGGCACCAAACACACCGTCGAGGGCGAAATCGGCTCGACCGTGATGGAGACGGCGTTGCGCAATCAGATCGGCGGCATCGTCGCGGAATGCGGCGGCGCCTGCACTTGCGCGACCTGCCTGGTGCATGTCGACGACGCCTGGAGCGAAAAGGTCGGCAAGCCCTCGCCGGAAGAAGAGGACATGCTGGATTTCGCTTTCGAGGTAAAGCCGACCTCGCGGCTGTCCTGCCAGATCAAGGTGACGGAAGCGCTCGACGGCCTGATTGTGCATACGCCGGCCTATCAGGGGCGTTGATGTTCGCGCGGAAACGGCAACGTGGCCAAATTCACGAGAATCGAGCCTACAACGAACGCGCCTAGACCGAATTCCTCGCCGTGCGATGCTCTTTAAATTGTCTGACGATTGTTGCGCGCTACTGCGACGTTCCCGGTTTCGGTCTTACGAGCAGCGACCCATAGGCCACGGCGAATCCCAAGAACGCGGCGGCCCAGGCAAAGGCCGCGATGTACAGAGTCGATTCGAACCAGGCCGGTTGCAGCGACGAGCAGATGCGTGCGAGCGCAGCGACGACGATCGCCGCGTAAATCGCCTGCGTCGCCGGCGAAGCGATAAGCGCATTGCCGGTGTGGCCGAGGCTGGCGCGGGTCATCACTGCGAGCGTCAAGGTGCCCGCCGCCCCCACCATCCAGGCATGGAGTCCGGCGCTCGCTGTAACGATATCGAGCGCGCCTAAGCCGACCAGCAGGAAGCCGAGCGGTACGAAGGCGTAGCCGACGTGCAGGATCAGTACCAGGCGGTCGCGCAAGGTGCGATTCCCCGCCCATCGGGCCAACCGTACGGCATTCAGTACTGCAGCGACGGCGAGCGCGGCCGCGGTCACGCGGCCGGACGGCTGCGCGCTCCAGAGCGCAAGGCTCGCAGCGCTCACAGCAATCGTTACGCCATCGAAACGGGTGAACGGGGCCGGCAAGCGGCCAGGGTTCTCGCGCGCCAGCCAGTTGCGGGTGAAACTGGGAATGATACGGCCGCCAATCAGCGCAAGCAGCAGCACGATGGCGGCAATGCCGATGCGGGTGCCGTATTCGGCATGGCCGCGAATATGGGCCTCGATATGGAAGGCAACATTGCCTGCGAGCAGCAATCCCACCATGCCGATGACTCTGAGATTTCGCCAGTTGTTGCCGGCGACGATCTCGCGCGTGGCGGCGGCGATGACCAGGACCAGAAAGCTGACATCGACAATCGCGGCCGGCAGCCAGCCGATCTGTGCGGACATGGTGACGCAGACACGGCCTGCCACCCACAGTAGGACCAGCACCAGCAGCGGCGCGCCCTGGATCGGTAGTCGTCCGGTCCAATTCGGGATCGCAGTGAGCAGGAAGCCGGTGACGATCGCCGGCAGGTAGCCGTAGAGCATTTCGTGGACGTGCCAGTCGACCGGCGCGAAGGCGCTCGTGACTTCCAACTCGCCGTGGAACATCGGCAGCCAGGCGAGGATGGTGAGGCCTGCGTAAATGGCGCCGAGCAGAAAGAACGGCCGGAACCCGTAGGACAGCAAAGCTGGCCCACGATGGTCGCGCAAACGGGGAATTGGACTCATTGGGTCTTGGCACCTCTAGTGTTGCTGCAATACGTACTCGAAGGCCCGCTTCAGGCAGGTGGCGCCGGGGTCCGGCGAGCGGTTGATCGCTCCCATCAGGGTGATCCATTCCTCGTCGGTTGCTTCGTTGGCGTAGTGGCGTACCGTCTGGCTCACATAGGCCGCCAGCTCGACGCCGGCGGCGGCGGCCTGTTCCCGCACCGCCGTCAGCAGCGCCAGGTCGCCGGCGCCAAGAATCGTTTCGACCGCCGTCGTCTCGTCTGTCAGACTGGCCAGCAAATCACCGAGCATGACGGTTCCTTCATTTGCTTGCGCATGATCTGTTCCGACCTTCCTTCGCTCGCCGAAGCGGGCTTCGCGAAGGCAGGAAACCGGTTCGTGATCATGCGCTAGTGCACGCGCAGCGCATCGGCGCCGGCCAGTTCGATGCCATCGATCCGCGCCGCCGACACCAGCCGTGCGACATATTGCGCATCGGCCCGTAGCTTTACGCTCTCGCGCAGATAGTGCGCGATGCGGGAAGCGACCACTTCATAGGGCAGCGTCCGACCTTCATGCTTGCGTTCGAGCCGGATGATATGGAAGCCATAGCGGGTCGCGACCGGCGCCTCACACAGTTGGCCGGGGGCAAGCGCGACGAGGGCCTGCTCGAACTCCGGCGTCGTCTGCCCGGCCGTGATCTGCCCGAGATTGCCGCCCTGCGCTGCCGACGGACATTGCGAGTGCGCCTGCGCCAGCGCGGCAAATCGCTCCGGCTGCGAACGCAACTCGGCCAGCGCCGCGGCAGCATCCTGACGCGCCCGCGCGTAGGCTTGCGCGTCGGCGGGCAATGCCGCGAACAGGATATGCGAAGCCTCGTAGATGTCGGGCGAGCGGAACCGCGCGCGGTTATGCTCGTAGTAGCGCCGGCAGGTTTCGTCGTCGGGCTCGGGCACCGTGACCTCGCGCTCGATCAGCGCGCGCATCATGGCTTCCTCGTCGGTTTCGCGGCGCCCGTCGGCATCGCTGATCGGCTGCGGCGCGACGGCAAGCCGGCGCGCCTCCTGCAGCAACAGCTCGCGAATGACCAGCGCGCGCGCGGCCTGCTGCCACGCCGCGATCGGCTTTGACGCGGCATGGTGCTGCATTTCGCGTACGATTGCATCGCGAGCGATCGCGGTGCCATTCACGGTCACCGAAACCGGCTTGCCGCCCGGGATGCCGGTGCGAACCGCGCAGCTCATCGCGGCCACTCCGCCGCAACTTTGCCGTTCCGCCGGGTGCGCACCACCTGATAGCCGCGCCGTCCGACGTACCAGATCGGCGCACTCCAGATGTGCACCAGCCGGGTGAACGGGAAAACCAGGAAGATCGTCATGCCGAGGAACAGGTGCAGCTTGAACAGCGGATGCACGTCCGCAATCACCGACGAGATGTCCGGCTGCAGCGTCAGGATACCCTGCGCCCAGGTCATGAACTTTACCACCTCTTGGCCGTCGAGGTGTTGGAGCGACACGAAGATGGTGGACATACCGAGGATGAGCTGCACGTAGAGGATCAGCAGGATCGCGATATCGCCGAACGAGGAGGTCTTGCGGACGCGCGAGTCGAACAGGCGGCGATGCACCAGCAGCGACATACCGATGAAAGCGATCATGCCGGCCACGCCGCCGACGCCGATCGCGATCCACTGCTTGAGGCCGTACGAGATGCCGAGCGCCTCGAAGATCCAGATTGGCGTCAGCAGGCCGCCGAAGTGGCCGACGAAGATAACAAGCACGCCGACGTGGAACAGGTTCGAGCCCCAGGTCAATTGGCGGCGACGCAGCAACTGGCTCGATCCGCTGCGCCACGTGTACTGCTCGCGGTCGAAGCGTAGCCAGCTTCCGACCAGGAAGGTGGTCAGGCAGAAATAGGGATACCAGCCGAAGACTATGTAATTGATCAATTCGCGCATGATATTGTCCTTATTGGCGCGGCGGGACGGCGCGGGTTGGGTTTACCGGCGGCATATCCGGCGCCGGGCGCAAGCCGCCGCGGACACGGGCGATCAGCCCGTCCTTGCAGCCATCGCCGGCAGTCGGACCGAATTGGACCGGTTCGTCCTCCCAGGCGGCATCGAGCGCCGCTAGGTCGTAGCCGTCCGGATCGGGCAGTGTGAGCAGCGCCGCCACTTCGTCATCCTTCGGCTTGACCGCTGCAAGCGCGACCAAAACGCGGAACACAGCTTCGTAGGCAGACTTGCGCTTGCGCAGGCGTTCCGCCATGGCGGCGAAGATGTGGGCAGGCTGGCCCAGCATCTCGCAGGCGTCCGCCGCCGGCAGTGTGGAGAGATACTCCAGGAACAGCGGCAAAAAGTCGGGCAGCTCGGTCGCATTCATGAACAAATTGTTTTGCTCATATTGCGCCTTCAGGTCGATCATGGCCTGGCCGCGGTCGCGGCTCTCGCCATGCACATGCTCGAACAGGTGCAGCGACAGCGAGCGCGTGCGGTCGAACAGCAGCACGTAGCGTTCCTGCAGATCGTAGAGATCGCCGCTGGCGAGCTCGCGCAGCAATTTGTGCAGCTGGGCGCGCTGGCTCAACGGGATCGCCGTTTCTTTCTCGATTGCCTCGCTGATTTCGCCGCAGGCCTGTTGCAGCTCGTTTGTCGGATAGGTCAGCAACGCCGATAACGCCTTCAAGCTTTTGAGCATTACACGACCTCCATCGGGGTCTTGGCGCGCTTATTTCCGCCTTTGGGCGTGCCGAACAAGTTGGTCTCGGTCGTGCCGCCCGAACAGCCATTGCCGAACGAGAAACCGCACGAGCCGCGCAGGTCGTAAGCGTCCTCGTGGATCTCGCGATGCGCGCTCGGAATGACAAAGCGATCCTCGTAATTTGCGATCGCCATGATCTGATACATGTCCTCGATGGCGAGGCTGGTAAGGCCGACGCGCTTGGCGATGGCCTCGTCGATCACGCCATCGACGGTCTTGGCCCGCATGTAGGCGCGCATCGCCAGCATGCGTTCGAGACCCAGCGCGACCGGTTCCTCCTTGCCGGCGGTGAGAAGATTAGCAAGATATTTCAATGGGATGCGAAGTGAACGCACGTCCGGCATCGCGCCGTCGTGGCCGATCTTGCCGGCGGCGGAGGCCGACTGGATCGGCGAGAGCGGCGGCACGTACCAGACCATCGGCAGCGTGCGGTATTCGGGATGCAGCGGGAACGCCACCTTCCAGTCCATCGCCATCTTGTAGACCGGCGAACGTCGTGCGGCTTCCAGCCAATTGTCGGCGATGCCGTCGGCGCGCGCCTGCGCGATGACCGCCTCGTCGTGCGGATTGAGGAAGACGTCGAGTTGGGCCTGATAGAGATCCTGCTCATTCGGCGCACTCGCCGCCTGCTCGATACGGTCGGCGTCATAGAGCACGACGCCGAGATAGCGGATGCGGCCGACACAGGTTTCCGAGCACACCGTCGGTTGGCCGGCTTCGATGCGCGGGTAGCAGAAGATGCACTTCTCGGATTTTCCACTCGACCAGTTGTAATAAATCTTCTTGTATGGGCAGCCCGACACGCACATGCGCCAGCCGCGGCACTTGTCCTGGTCGATGAGGACGATGCCGTCTTCCTCGCGCTTGTAGATGGCGCCGGAGGGACAAGCCGCCACGCAGGCTGGATTGAGGCAATGCTCGCACAGCCGCGGCAGATACATCATGAAGGTGTTTTCGAACTGGCCGTAGATTTCCTTCTGGATGCCCTCGAAATTGTAGTCCTTCGAGCGCTTAGCGAATTCGGTGCCGAGGATTTCCTCCCAGTTCGGGCCCCACTCGATCTTCTCCATCCGCTCGCCGGTGATCAGCGAGCGTGGCCGCGCGGTCGGAAACGCCGACAGCTCGGGCGCCGTTTGCAGGTGCTCGTAATCGAAGGTGAACGGCTCGTAGTAGTCGTCGATTTCCGGCAGATCCGGATTGGCGAAGATGTTCGCCAGCACCCGCCATTTCGAACCGATGCGAGGCTCGATCTTGCCGTTACGCTTGCGGCGCCAGCCGCCGTTCCAGCGGTCCTGGTTTTCCCAGTCCTTTGGGTAGCCGATGCCGGGCTTGGTCTCGACGTTATTAAACCAGGCGTATTCCATGCCTTCGCGGCTGGTCCAAACGTTCTTGCAGGTGACCGAGCAGGTGTGACATCCGATACACTTGTCGAGATTCAACACCATCGCGATTTGGGCGCGAATTTTCATTTTGCGAGCTCCATCTTGGGCGCGATGGCCAGAGGTTCGGGCTGATCGGCGGTCGGCTTATCGAGCCAGTCGACTTTCGCCATCTTGCGTATGATGACGAATTCATCACGATTGGTCCCGATCGTGCCGTAATAATTGAAGCCGTAGGATTGCTGGGCGTAACCGCCGATCATGTGGGTGGGATTGACCACCGTGCGGGTCACCGAATTGTGGATGCCCCCACGCTGCCCGGTAATTTCGGAGCCGGGCACGTTCACGATCTTCTCCTGCGCGTGATACATCAGGCACATGCCGTCTTTCACGCGCTGCGAGACGACGGCGCGCGCGACCAGCGCGCCGTTGGTGTTGTAGGCTTCGATCCAGTCGTTATCGACGATGCCGGCTTTGCCGGCGTCGTTCTCGCTGATCCATACGATCGGACCGCCGCGCGACAGGGTGAGCATCAGCAGGTTGTCGGTATAGGTCGAGTGGATGCCCCATTTCTGATGTGGTGTGATGAAATTGAGCACAACCTGTTTCTCGCCGTTCGGCTTCTGGTCGATGATCGGCTTGATCGTCTTGAGGTCGACCGGCGGGCGATAGACGCAGAGCGCCTCGCCGAAGGCCCGCATCCACAGGTGGTCCTGATAGAGCTGCTGACGGCCGCTGAGCGTGCGCCACGGGATCAACTCGTGCACGTTGGTATAGCAGGCGTTGTAGCAGACCTTTTCGGACTCCAATCCCGACCAGATCGGCGACGAGATGATCTTGCGCGGCTGCGCCACCACGTCGCGGAAGCGGATCTTCTCGTCCTCCTTCGGGAGGGCGAGATGGGTGTGCTCGAGGCCGGTGAAGCCGCCGAGCGAGGCCCAGGCTTTGACCGCGACTTCGCCGTTGGTCTCGGGCGCGAGCGAAAGGATCACTTCAGTGGCGTCGATATCGCTACCGATGCGAGCGAGGCCTTTGGTCGCCCCCTCCTCGGTCACCACGCCGTTGAGCTTTTGCAGCAGATCGACTTCATGCTCGGTGTTCCAGCTCATGCCCTTGCCGCCATTGCCGAGCTTGCTCATCAGCGGCCCAAGCGCGGTGAAGCGCTTGTACAGATTGGGATAGTCGCGTTCGACCACGGCGATGGCCGGCATGGTCTTGCCGGGGATCGGCTCGACTTCGCCCTTCTTCCAGTCCTTGACGTCGAGCGCCTGGGCGATTTCGCCCGGGCTGTCGTGCATGATCGGCGTCATCACCACGTCTTTTTCCAGCCCAAGCACCTCGGGCGCGACCTCGGAGAACTTCTTGGCGATCGCCTTGTAGATCTCCCAGTCGCTCTTGCACTCCCACACCGGATCGACCGCCGCGCTGAGCGGATGGATGAAAGGGTGCATATCGGAGGTATTGAGATCGTTCTTCTCGTACCAGGTGGCGGTCGGCAGCACGATGTCGGAATACACGCAGGTGGTCGACATACGGAAATCGAGCGTGACCAAGAGGTCGAGCTTTCCTTTCGGTCCGTCTTCGTGCCAGGTGACCTCCTTCGGTTTCACTTTTCCGGTTTGCCCCAAGTCCTTGCCCTGCACGCCATGGGTGGTGCCGAGCAGATGCTTGAGGAAATATTCGTGGCCCTTGCCGGACGAGCCGAGCAGGTTCGAGCGCCATATGAACATGTTGCGCGGCCAGTTATCGGGGTGATCCGGGTCTTCGCAGGCCAGCTGCAATTCGCCGGATTTGAGCGCCTTCGAC
>NZ_JACRAW010000054.1 GCF_016213215.1 Bradyrhizobium sp.
GCGGCACTGGAAGAGATGCCGCGCGCTTCTTGGTTGGGACTGGAGAGGTTTGGACTCAGGCCTTGTATTGGTACGGAGTCCAGGTTTCGCTGACCGTCACCGGCTTCGGGAAGTTACCGGGTCCGGGAGGGCTCAGGGTATGTGTCCACTCCAGCGACTTCGATCCCCACGGATTGGTGGAGGTCTTCGGTCCCTTGACGGCGGATATGATCCAGCCGAGGACCATCAGCAAGACGCCGACCGCAGAGAGGGCGGCACCCAACGTCGCGATGTGGTGATACGACTCGAACTGCGGGAACAGCGCATAGTCGTAATAGCGACGCGGCATGCCCTGGACGCCGATGATGAACAGCGGCCAGAAGGTGATCTGCGTGCCGGCGGTGTTGAGCCAGAACGCGAGCCACGCAATCTTGCTGTCCGCCGACCGGCCCGTCATCTTCGGGAACCAGAAGTAGACGGCGGCGAAGACGGAATAGGTGGCCATCAGTCCCATGATGAAATGGAAGTGCGCATGGACGAATGACGTTCGCGCCAGATGGACCGTCATCGACGTGATCGCGAGCGGAATGCCGGTGAGACCTCCGAGCAGGATCAGGAACATGCAGCAGACCACATAGGCCATCGCCAGATTGTAGGTGATGGAGCCCTTGTACAGCGTGCCCCACAGCGAGATGACCATGAGACCCACCGGCACCGAGATCAGCAGCGTCGTTACCATCATGCCGATACGGATCCAGTCCGGCATGCCCGCCACGTAGAGGTGGTGCACCCAGACTTCGCCCGTAATCACCATGATGCCGACGATGCCGCCGTACACCGCCGCCTTGTAGTTGAAGATCGGGTTCTTGGCCTGCGTTGCGACGATCTCGTAGAGAATTCCCATCGCGGGCAGGAAGATCACGTAGACGGCGGGATGCGAGTAGAACCAGAACAGGTTCTCGTACAGCAGCACGTCGCCGCCGCGCGCCGGATCGAAGAACCCGGTCCCGACATATCTGTCGAGCAGAAGCAGCGTGACCGCGGCCGCCAGCACGGGCACGAACACGAGCTGGATGACGAAGGCGCCGAAGGAGCACCAGACGAACATGTTCATCTGGTTCCAGCCCATGCCAGGCGCGCGCATGTAGGCAATCGTGACCAGGAAGTTCACGGCTGCCAGTATCGACGAGAATCCGATCAGGTGAACCGTGAACACGTAGAAGGAGGTGTTGCCTGGCGTCGTGATCGAGTACGGCGCATAGCCGGTCCACATGATGTCGGGTTTGTCGGGTATGACGAAGGTCAGCAGCGCGACGACGATGCCCGCCCAGAACAGCCAGACGCTGAGGGCGTTGATGCGCGGGAACGCCACGTCGGGCGCGCCGATCATCATGGGAATCAGGTAATTCGCCGCGAAGCCGGTCAACCCCGGAATGAGGAAGCCGAGGATCATCGCCGCACCGTGGAAATAGAGCGCCACGTTGTAGGCGGTGCCGCTCGATAGATTCTTGCCGACGTCACCCACGAAGAACTGGATGACCCCGGATTCGCCGATCGCGTACTGCTCGGTGCGAATACCGATCGCCATCAAGCCGGCGACCAGGAACGCCGCCACTGAGCCGATGAGATAGAGGATGCCGATCCGCTTGTGATCGGTCGTGAAAATCCACTCGCTGAGTTTAAACCCAGACGCAGCGGGCGCGGTTTCTACGAGAGTTGTCATTTTTGTCCTCGATCAAAAGCTAGAGCGACGATTTCTGCGGCAGCGAGCTCGTCTTCTTGGCCTTGCTCTTGAGCCAAGCGTCGTACTCCGCCTGTGGGACCGCCTTCACCGCCGAGTTCATCTGCGCGTGGGCGTCGCCGCAGAATTCCGTGCAGGTCACGTGGGTCGAGAGCGGCTTGTCCGGGTAGAACCACATGTGAGTGATGCGGCCGGGCAGCAGGTCTTCCTTGAGGCGGTATTCGCTCAGGCCGAACGAGTGAATGACATCGGTCGCGGTCATGCGCAGCACGATGGGTTTCCCGACCGGAACGATGAGATCGCCGTCGACCACTCCGTTGCCGTAATCGAACTCGAACGCCCACTGCGAGGCCTTCACGTTCACCTCAAGCGCGTCCTTCGGAACGGTGCGCTGGATATTCCACAGCGACCAACCCTTGGCGGACAGCAGGAAGTCGTCGGCCATGAACAGCGCCGCCGGCACCAGCGCCCAGGCCAGCGCCTTGTCGAAATTGAGCTTCGGCCCGTCGCCGACAGCATCCGGGCTCTTCGCGCGATACTTGATCAACAGGTAGATGGCCACCACGCCGAAGATGCCGCCGATGACGAACAAGTCCACCAGCACGTCGTGCCAAGTCTCGTTCCATGCGATCGTGGGGCTGATAATGCCGTGCTTTGCCCCTTGGGCGAAACTCGCCCCGGCTCCGCAAAGGCTTGCGACAAACGTCGCAATTCCGATCGGGATCCTACTTTCAAGTCCTTTCCTGAGCCGCATATCTTATGTCCTCCTATGATTGCGTCTGCCGCCGCATTCTGAAAACCAGAGCGGAACCGGCGAAAGTCAAAATTCCCATCGCAAAAGCCCCGGCGCCGACAAACACCGGAATGCTCAGGCGATATTTTCCGTCTTGATAGTTGTAGCTGTAGCAAAGGCTCAGCGCGTAGCTGGCGATTTCGCTCACCTTGAACTGGCCCTCGCGCGCGTCGAGCACCGCAAGCTGTACGTCCTTGGCGTCGATGTCCTGCTGATAGAGAATCCGCGCCAGCCGTCCTTCCGGAGAAAAGAAGAGATAGACCCCCGGATGGAGGAAAATGCGGTCCTGCGGCGACCAGAAGAACTTGAACCCGATCTTCTCGGTCTGCGCCTTCAGATCGGCCTCGTTCTTGAACGTGGCAAACGTCCAGACCGGTGCCAGTCCGTCGGCGAGAGCGATCTGCTTTCGGAACGCATCGGTCGATTTCAGGTCGTCGCGGCGATCGAACGACAGCGTAACCAGATTGAAGTCGGTGCCCGGCTGGGCGCCGGTCATCTGCTTCAACAGATCGTGCAGGTTCTCGTTGATGACCGCGCAGCTGCCGTCGCAGGTGTAGTAGGAGAGGACGAGCAGCGTCGGCTTGCCCGCCAGATCCCCCCAGCGAAACACCTTTCCGGCATGATCGACCAGTTCGGTGGCCGGATCGATTGCTCGGCCCAGCACAGCCCGTTCGTCGATCTGCAGGATCGCAGGATTGAGGTCCGATTCGGGACGGCGGAAGTACTCGGCCCGCGCGACCGCAGGCCCGAACGCTTCGAGGAGCGTCAGGACGGCAAGACCGAAAAAGATGCTTCTTGCGACGTCAGACATCCGCCATCGTCCCCGCATCACCAGAAATAGACCTGGGAAGCGACGAAGAACCACACCACGTCGACGAAGTGCCAGTAGATGCCGGCCACCTTGACGAACATCGGGTTGACCTTCGAGGTTACGAACCCGATCAGGAGCGCAAGGAAGGAGCAGATACCGATCAGCACGTGGGCTGCGTGGAAACCCGTCAGCGAGTAGAACGCCGCCGAATACTGGTTCGTACCGGGCGTAAAGCCCTCGTGGAAGAGGTGGCCATATTCGTAGATCGTGCAGCCGAGGAACGCGGCGCCGAGCACGATCGAGAGCAACAGCCAGCTCGTGAAGCCGCCGCGATCGCCCGCCTCGAATTTCGCCTCACCCTGATGATAGGTCAGGCTCGAGGCGACCAGGATGGCGGTCATGATCAGCGGCAGGGCCTTGCCGATTGCCGGCGTTCCGGCCGGCGGCCAATCAACTCCGGTCGAGAGCCGCAGCGTCCAGTACGAAGCGAACAGTCCGAGGAAGATCAGAATTTCACCGACGATGAACACGCCGACGCCGATCGGCGACACACGTTCGATGGCCACATGCTGGGTGGCGCCCTCGTGGATCCACTTCGCCACGCCGGCGAGCACCAACGGCACGCCGAGACCGGCACAGATGATGCCGACGAGCAGGCTCTTGTAGACCAGGATGCTCGCGAAGGTCAGAGGCACCAAGAACAGTGCGCCAAAGGCCACCGCCATCGGCGCCCAGCTTGTCTCCCAATGATGCGCGTGGCCGTTGTGGCCGCCGGTCGCGTGTACCGTATCTTGCATGTCTGTCTCCCGCCTTCTTTCAAACTATGGCCAAGGCCCGATTGGACCGACCTAAATCCTGCTTCCTGTCCACGCGCGTTGGCGCATTCATCCGGTGAACGCCTGCGCCAGCATCGCAACGAACAGCACGAACACGTACAAAATGGAGAATCCGAACAGCGCCATCGCCGACTTGCTCCGGGCGGCCTCCGGCCCTTTGCGGAGACGATAGAGCGTCACGGCGCGGCTGATCAGCATGGCATCGAGCACCGCGACCACCGCGGCATAGACCAGGCTCGATCCGGCGATCAGGAACGGCGCGAATGAAATCGGCACCAGCAGTGCGCAGTAGGCGATGATCTGCCGGCAGGTCGCCTCGGGCCCGACCACGTTCGGCAACATCGGCACGCCGGCACGCGCGTAATCGGCGCAGCCGCGCAACGCCAGCGACCAGAAGTGCGGCGGGGTCCAGACGAATATGACGGCAAACAGCGCGATCGATTCGGCCGAGAGGCTGTTGGTTGCAGCCGCCCAACCTATCATCGGCGGCAGCGCGCCGGACGCACCGCCGATCACGATGTTGAGCGGCGTCCGCCGCTTCAGCCACATCGTGTAGACAAGCACGTAGATGCCGATCGTTGCGGCCAACAGCGCAGCCGAGAGCCAATTGACCAGCAGCCCGAGCGAAAGCACGGAGATCAGCGACAGAGCCGCACCGATGAGCAGCGCCTCGCCAGGCGTGATCACTCCCCGCGGAATGGGGCGCGCCGCCGTGCGCGCCATTCGCGCGTCGATGTCGGCGTCCCACCACATGTTCAGCGCGCCGCAGCCGCCGGCGCCTCCGACCATGGCAGCCAGCGCGATCGCAAGCCGCATCCAGTCCACGCTGGTCGGCGCAACCAGAAAACCGACGGCCCCGGTAAACACCACCAGCGACATGACGCGCGGTTTCAGCAGAACGACGTGATCGCGCAACTGTGCGCTGACGGAAGCGAGGGCTTTCCGCTCTCCACTATCGACGTGTCTTGCCGTCAGACCCCGTATCCCCAACTACGCCCCCATGCGCCCGTCGATCGCGTGAAACGTCGACGATGCCTTCACACAATTTCCGGGTGGCACTTATGGGCGCTTTCGTGGCATGCCGAAATTGATCTGGATCAAGGATCGGAACTCCGAGCAAAGTTTTGCGCGATGTGACTATTCTGCCGAGCCAGAATCACAGGGACCGGGGCTGATTTCATCACGCAAGCAGCGTGCGTTGCGCGAGTTGCACGCATTGCTGGATAAATTCCACAACACGGACGGCAAGCAGATTCGGGCGCGGGTCGCGACGTGCAAATCGCCGGTTCTGACTCGCGCTCACATCGGCGCCAACACTAATTGCACTTGCGCTTCACTCGCAAGAATTCAAGAGAACACGATCGCTGCACGAGACAATCGGCCCATTTGACTCCACCGCCTGCAGTTGCATCCAATAAGCACTCAAACCGAGAATTCATAATCGGCCCCAGAATGGGGATGAGGGAGGAGCGCACGGTGCCGGAGGCCATAGTCGCATGGCGCTGTGCGCAGTCGTGCCGGCGGCGCGTGGTGGATCTGTTGCCAACTGCGCTGTCCCGACAAGACCTGCCCATTCCTGCGGGAAATGAGGCCTCCTCGCCCCGACACGCAAGACCACACATCAGCGTGCAGTACAGCTTCGCCGGGCGCTGTTTCACGGTGCTTCTGGTCGCCTTGGCAATGTCGGGGATGATCGCGGCATCGGCGCGCGCGCAAGAAGAAAGCAAAGAAAAATCGGCCAAGAAACCGGAACAAACAATCAGCGCCACCAGGAACGCATTCCGGCTGTATCGATGGCAGGAAGACTATTCCTACCTTGCGACCAAGCAGCGAAGCGGCTGGGAGACACTGAAATACATCCCGCTGCCGGGACTGCCGGGAAGCTGGCTCTCGCTCGGCGGCGAAGCCCGCTACCGCCTTGATGCATACGACCCATATCTGTTCGGCCTCGGCAAGAGCGGACGGACATGGGCCTCCAACCAGGAGCGGCTGTTGCAGCACTTCGACCTGCACCTCGGACAGATGTTCCGGACCTTCGTGCAGTTCGATACCGCGCATGAGAACGGTCGTCCGGTGCAGCGGGCGTATGACCAGAGCGCGCCGGACCTGCGCCAGGGATTTCTGGACTTTATCCTGCCGACGCGATCCGGAAGCATCGTGGTGCGCAGCGGGCGCCAGGAGCTCTATCTCGGCGACTCCCGCTGGCTTGCGGTGCGCGACCCCACCAATCTCAGGCGATCCTTCGACGGCTTTCTCGCCCAATACGACGATCCGAAGCTGACCGTGCGCGCGTTCTCGGCGCATCCGGTCGGCATCCTTCCGGGCTTCATCGACGATTATACGTTGACCAAGGAATACTTCCGCGGCGGCTATGCCAACGTTCGAAATCCTTTCGGCCTGCCGCTGACGATCGACGCCTATGTCTATGGACGCCAGCAGGCGAGCGCGACCTATGCACGCGGCACCGCCGCCGAAGACCGGTGGACCGGTGGCGCGCGGCTCTCCGGACGCATGGGCGGGTTCGAGGGCATCGCCGAGGCCGCGTATCAATGGGGATCGTTCGGCACAGCTACGATTTCCGCCCGGGGCGCATTTTGCGATCTGGGTTACCGGTTCGCGCCATCCAACGCTTTCGCAATCGGGGTCCAGCCCAAGCTCGGCGTGCGCGGGCATTATGCTTCCGGCGACGACAACTTGAAGAGCGGCATATTCCACAACTTCACTGCGGCCTATCCTGCGGCAAGCGTGATCTCGGAGATGTCTCTCCTCTCCGTCTCCAATGCGGTGAACCTTCAGCCTTACGCCCAGCTCTTCATCGATCGTTCGCTGGTTCTCGGCGCCAACTGGAATGTGGTCCGCAAAGTGGCGACAGCAGACTCCGTTTACGGTCCGATCGGGACGATGATCACGGCCAAGAGTTCAGCAGCGCTCGGCCTCGCGCAGATCGGCCAGGTCGACATGACCTGGAACATCAGTCAGTTCCTGCAGCTGCATGCGCTCTATTCGCACATCTTTGCAGGCCAGTACATTCGCGACGCCGGCGGAAGAAGTTTCGACTACTACCGGCTGCAGCTGATGGCGCGTTGGTGAGCGCGCCGCTGCACCATCAGCTGATCGACAAGGCCGCAGAAACACGTGCCCGCTTCGTCCGGCGTCAGCGCGCTTCCTCGAATCCCGCCAGAACCGCCGTGAGATTCGTCCCCAGAATATCGGAGAGATAGCCGCCCTCCTGCACGAGCACGGTCGGCAATCCCAGCCGTGCGATCGCCTGGCCGATGCGGCGGAATCCGTTCGTGGTCACCGCAAGGCCCGCGAGCGGATCATGCTCGGACGCATCGAGACCCAGCGCGACCACGAGCGCGCCTGGCGCGAATGCCTCGATGGTCTTCTGCGCCCTGCCGAGCGCCTCCAGGTAGCCGGCGTCACCAGTGCCGATCGGCAAGGGAATGTTGAGATTGCTGCCGAGGCCTGCGCCCGCACCGCGCTCATGGGCATAGCCCCAGACGTACGGATAGTAGGCAGCCGGATCGGCGTGGATCGAAACGGTGAGTACGTCGGACCGCTCGAAAAAGATGCCCTGCGTGCCGTTGCCGTGATGGACGTCGACATCAAGGATCGCCACGCGTTCATGCATGAGCCGCAGATGGGCGGCTGCGACCGCGGTGTTGTTGAGAAAACAGAAGCCGCCGGCGAGGTCGCGGTAGGCATGATGGCCGGGAGGACGGCACAGCGCGTAGACAGCGGCTTCGCCGTCCATCACCAGTTGCGCAGCCGTTGTCGCCACATCGGTCGCGGCACACGCGGCGGCCCAGGTGCCGGGCCCGATGGGGCAAGCCGTATCGACCGTGTGCCAACCAAGGCGTCCGACGATATGAGCAGGATAGGTCCCGCCCATCCGCACGGGATGCATGTTGGCGATCATCTCCGCCCCGGCATCGCCGAGCGCGGACCAGGCCTCCCAGGCTTCGGCAAGGAAGCTGAGATATTCGACGCTGTGAACCCGCGTGCGCGGTCCCTGGCCGAACGTTGTCGGCGCAACCAGATGATGCTTGGCTGCCTTCAATCCCGCGAGCAGCCGGTCGGCCCGCTCCGGCTGCTCCGTCGTGCGCTTGACGACGCCGCGAACCAGGAAGAATTGTGGATCGTGGCTGCGATGCAGCTCGGTATAAACGGCCTTCACTCACCTGCTCCCGACCATTCGGAAAGGCTCCGCGCAGCGACCAGTGCATGGTTCTCGTCGCAGCATCAATAGGATTTAGCGGCTCAAGATCAACAAATTTCGCTATTCGGGCGGCGACGTTCAAGCGCCGAAACCGGGCACGCGACGCATCGAGCGCAATCCCCCGAACACGACGGTTCAGCAGGCGACTGTCTGCAGGCAGTGCTCTCGCCCTTCCCTGTCCGTGCGGAAGGATTCGATGAACCCGCCCTGACGCTGCGTGACGAACACCGTCCTGCCGTCGCGGCCCCCGAACGCCAGGTTCGTGGGCTCCTTGCCCTTGAGCGCGATCTCCTTCTGGACCGCGCCATTCGGCTTCATGATCATGATCGTCCCTTTGAGAATGCGGGCGATCAGAAGCCTTCCGCTGACGTCCGTGCGCAGTCCATCGATCGTGTTCGGCTCGACCGTCTTGATCAGCCTTGCATCCGCCAGTTCGTTCCCGCGAAGGGTGTAAGACCAGATCTGCCCGCTGTTGGATTCGCCGACGTAAAGCGTCTTTCCGTCGGGGCTGAGATCGATCCCGTTCGTCGTCCCCATGGCGCGGGGCGCCGTCATGATCTGGCCCTCGACGGATCCCTCAGCGGTTCGGGCAATGCGCCAGATCTGTCCGGCCTTTCCCTTCCAGTTCGGATCGCTCGCGTAGATCGTGCCGTCGTGCGCCACCGTCATGTCGTTCGGCTGGTTCATCAAATCGGAATGGAACCAGATCTCCGGCTCCGAACTATTCTTCCCGACCCGGAAGATGTTGTGCTTCTTGTAGTCGGCGATGAACATGGTGCCGGCACGGTCGAACCGGATCGCGTTGCCGACGCTGCCTTCGGGAAGCTCGATGAATTTCTCGGAGCTCGAACTTCCCGTAGCCAACCTGCCGATCGTACCGGGCTTGCCGAAGTTGACGACGAACAGATTGCCCTCGAGGTCCGCCGCCGGACCTTCGATGCCGAAAGCATATTCGCCTGCGGGCGTCACCTGCGTGCTCTCGAACAGCCCCGGCTCGGCGCGCACGGGAGCATGCAAGGCCAGAACGAGGCTACCGCAAAGGCACCAGAAACTCCTGCCGCAGGTAGTAGCCATCTTCGTCCTTGCATTCGCCGTTTAGGTAGGGATCGGCCGGCCTGTAAACGCGGCTGGAGCCGGGTCTATCCGGGGCATTCCTTTGTGTCACCACGACGACCTTGCTCGTCGGGATCTCGCCGCATTGATTGCCATCCCTCCCGAAGAACTTCCGATAGGGCGGACCGGGCTTTACGCGCATCCTCGTGCCGGGCACCATCCTGGCAACGAGGGAATCCGCATCATCCAACAGTCGCGAATAGCCGGGCTCCGTCTTGGCGAGATTCTCGCCGTCGGGCGGCATGAAGCGCTCCGCCCCAAGGCCGCGCAGGCGCGTCCGCAGCTTTCCAGATGGGGGATCGCCCGGAAATATCCAGCCGTCCTGCGACAGCATGAAGCGTAGCACGGCTTTGTCCTTGTCCGATTCCGATTGGCCCTCCTTCAGGCCAAGATCGGAATGACAACCGAGGCAATGCTTTTCGACGAGATTTTTCCGCAATACCGACAGTCGCGCCCGGTTCTGCGGATCACTTGCCACGAATGCTGCAAGGTCATCGATCTGCTTCTGGCTCCGCATTTCGCAGGGAAGCGGAGCCGGCGCACGGCCGGACGCGCGATCGATACGAATGACCGTCTGGTTCTTGTCCTCGACCAGCCAGATCGCGCCGTCTTCCGCAACCGCTACGCCGACCGGCGCGCCTTGCGGCCGCACACCGTTGACCCGGTGCCAGCCGGCGATCAGCTCTTCGTATGGCGCGGCCGGAACTTCACCGGCATCGGTCTGGAACGCGCGCGTCGGCTCGGCGCCGCAGCTGACGTGGTAGCGGACCGGCGGCGGACTAACTTTCGGAAAGCCGTGATCGTCGACATCATAGACCAGGAGTCGGCTGCCGGTCGGGCGATAACCATGCAGCCCTATCAGCAGCTTGCCATTCAGCTCGGGGAATTTGCCTCCCTTGTAATACAGCATGGCGAGCGGCGCGCCATGGGGCGGCAGCAGCGAACGCGGTGGCTTGTAGACCGCCGTGTTGCTGCAAAAATTCCTGTACGGGCCGGATTGCAGCACAGCCTTGAATTCCGGACTTGCGGTCAAAAGGTCATGACAGTACGGCCAGCCGTAGTGCTTTCCCTTCTCGATGGCGTTGATCTCTTCGTTGGGCTTGAACAGATCGGGAAGATCCCTGGCGTTCTCGGCCTGGAGGAACGCGTAGTCCGGCTCGGGAAATCGCGGATGAAGGGCGAGCCCCATCGAGTTGCGCAGGCCCCGCGCATAGACCTCATGAGGCGGATTGGGATCCGTGGGCTTGAGCGCGGGAAAGATGCCGTCATCGGGCGGGGTGAACATCCAGATCGACGCCAAGCCCGATGATCCCTCACCTGCGGCGCAGGGCCGGGTGATCGGCGCCCTGGTGATACAATCGTCGCTGTGCGAGCCGATACTGACGAAGATGCGGCCGGTCCTGTCAAAGACAAATTGCTTGAACGGATGCGCGCTCTCCTCGAGTCTCGTGCCATCCGGCAGCCGGATCCGGCGTCCGGGCAGATGATGAATGATCGTCTCAACGGTAGAGCGCGGATTGTCCGCCAGCGGGTCGAGGCGGAAGATCGTTTCAGCCGTCGACGCGTAGAGCTTGTTCCCGGGGCCGATCGCAAGGCCGAATGGATATTCGAGCCTGGTCAACACTTCCCTGATCTGTCTGCCCTCGGCCGCGCGGGGATCGAGCACCAGCAGCCGCCCGTCGGCGTGGCCCCAGCCACCCATGTCCGCCACCACGAACAGGTCGTGGCCCGGGATCTGGATGATCGAGCGCGGAAATCTCAATCCATCTTCGGCGCTGGCAACGAGGCCCGCACAGAACCCCTCCTTCATGTCGATCCGCACCCTGGGAAAGGAAAGATCGCCGCTGCCGCATTGGTCGGGCCCGAGCGCGTATCCGCTCTTCTTGGGCAGTTCCGACGCAACGCACGGCGCACCCCAAAGTAACGCCGCGAGGAAAGCGCATGCCGGCAAGGCCCAGTTCTTGCCGTGCCTGCCGAGTTCTCCGCGATGCAAACTGTCCCCCGATCCGCTTGTCTGCGCGTGAACGACCTACCTTCCCGTGAACCGCGCTGCGCGCTTCTCGATGAACGCGTTGCGACCTTCGATCGCGTCCGCGCTGGTGCGGAGTTCGGCCTGCATCTCGATCTCACGGCGGAATTGCGCGCCGTAGCTCGCATGCTCGCTTTCATCCAGCAGGGCGCGGGTGGCGATCAGCGCGCGCGTCGGCCCTTCGGCAAGCCGTCGGGCCAGTGTCATCGCCTCAGCCAGCAGGCGCTCGTCGTCGACGACTTTCCGCACCAATCCCCATTCATGGGCCTGCTCGGCCGACAGCGGCTCGTTCAGGAGCATGAGCTCGAGCGCCCGCTGGCGGCCGATCAGGCGAGGCAGCAGCCAGGTCGAGCCGAGATCGGGCACCAGCCCGATCCGGCTGAACACCTGGATGAAGGTCGCCGAGCGTGCCGCGAGGATGATGTCGCCGGCCATCGCCAGGCTGAACCCGCCGCCCGCGGCAACGCCGTTGACCGCAACCACGACCGGCACGCGGCATTCACGCAAGCTGCGGAACGCCGGCCAGTAATAGCGCATCACCCCGTCCACGATATCCTGGCCCAGCGCTTCCGCCGCCTTCAGATTCTGGCCGGAACAGAAGCCCCGCCCCTCGCCGGTCAGGACCA
The DNA here is from genome assembly GCF_016213215.1 of Bradyrhizobium sp. Lineage (GTDB taxonomy): Bacteria > Pseudomonadota > Alphaproteobacteria > Rhizobiales > Xanthobacteraceae > Bradyrhizobium. The sequence goes on from NZ_JACRAW010000054.1 coordinate 12,151, forward strand.
GCGCACGAATTGAATGGTCGCCCGTGATCTCGCCGATGACGGTCGCAAGACCGCCGAGGAGGTCGGGGGTCATGGCGTTCAGGCTGGACGGTTCGCTCAGAGTCAAGATCCCGACGGCGCCGTCCCGCGCCTGTGTCACACCTGCCATTTTCCTCTCCTCTGCGGATGTCTTCATCGCCCGAATGTGCCATTGTCCGCCGGCCCCGCCAACGCGAACGATCCCCTCGAATACCAAAAAGACAAGTGCGCCATGCCCGATCAGTTCAGCTATGCCCAGCAAATTCGCAAACCAGCTCGCGTCTCCAAGACCGGCATCGTCGCTTCGCAATCGCGAACGGCCGCCGAGGTCGGGGCCCAGGTGCTCGCCTCCGGCGGCAATTGCGTCGATGCGATGATCGCGACCGCCTTTGCGCTTGGCGTCGTCGAGCCCTGGATGAGCGGTATTGGCGGCGGCGGCGTCATGGTGCTCTACCGCGCCCGCGAAAATCGCTACGAGGTGATCGACTACGGCATGTGCGCGCCCTTGAGCCTGCGCACGGAAGACTATCCGCTGACCGGTGAGGGCGCGGCGTCGGACCTCTTCCCTTGGCCGCGGGTCAAGGACGACCGCAACCTCTTTGGTCCGGGCTCGATTGCCGTTCCCGGCGTCGTGGCGGGCATGGAGGAGGCGCACCGCCGCCATGCCAAACTGCCGTGGAAGGATTTGCTCGGTCCCAGCGTGAAGCTCGCCGGCGAGGGGCTTCTCGTCGACTGGTGGACCACGCTGATGATCGCCAGCGGCGCCGCCGATCTGCGGCGTTACCCGGCAAGCTCCGCCGCCTATTTGCAGGACGGCCTGCCGCCGAGCGGCCCCTGGAGCATCAAGGCCAGCATCCGCCTGCCCCAAGACAAGCTGCAGGCGACGCTGTCGCATCTTGCCGCCCAGGGCCCGCGCGATTTCTACCAGGGCGATCTCGCCAAGAGCGTTGCGGCCGATGTCAAAGCCGGCGGCGGCTCGCTTTCGGTCGAGGATCTTGCCGCGTTCCGCGCGCATGTTCGCGAGCCTCTCGCCATTCCCTATCGCGGCGGCAAAGTGTACGCGACGCCCGAACTGACCTGCGGCCCGACCATGGCGCATGCCTTGCGCATGCTGCAGAAGGACCTCGAGCCAAAACCAGGCGGCCCCGATGCGGCAGCCTACACGGCTTACGCGCTGGCGCTGCAATCGGCCTATCGCGAACGCCTGCACGACATGGGCGATGCCGACGGCAAGCGTGCGCTCGGCGCCGAATACCTGGCGCCCGGCTGTACCACGCATTTTTCAGTGGTCGATCGCGAAGGCAACATGGCGGCGGTCACACAGACGCTGCTTTCCATCTTCGGCTCCAAATATGTGCTGCCGCAATCGGGCATCACCATGAACAACGGCATCATGTGGTTTGATCCGACGCCGGGCACGACCAATTCGCTGGCACCCGGCAAGCGCTGCCTGACCAACTACACGCCGGTGATCGCGCAAGTATCCGACGGCAGACGCCTTGCGATCGGGGCTTCCGGCGGTCGGCGCATCCTGCCGGCTGTCACGCAGATCCTCTCTTTCGTGATGGACTACCGAATGGATCTCGAGGCCGCGTTCCATCAGCCTCGCCTGGACGCGAGCGAGGGTGCCATCGTCATCGGCGACCGGCTCATGCCCAGAGAGGTGCGTGACAGCCTGCGCGCGCGTTTCGATTACGAAGAGACGCAGGTGCAGGCGACGCCGATGAAATTTGCCTGCCCGAGCGCGGTGCTGCGCGATGGCGCGACCAACAGCGGCGCAGTCGAGATCTTCCAGCCCTGGGGCGATGCGGTAGCCGAGGACTGAGGCTAAGCGCGATGAGATGTGATTGAATCATCGTCGCGCTTCAGGTCTTTTGACTGAGCATGTTCGGCGTGCGGTGAGTTAAGCGATATCAGATGGCTGCCCGATTCGGTTCTCGGCCAGCCATCAACAGGCGATTGCGCCCGTCGATCCGGTAGTAGACCGGTGGCCACTCTCGCGTCGGCGTCCTAAGTTTGCCCGAATCTACCGGCAATTCACCACGTGAACTCGCAGGCATCTGTTCGTCGGGGGACGTGACCGAAACTTGCAAGTTGATTGAACCGACAAATGCATCTGTTTGAGGTGGGGAAGCTCTCATGAAACGACTTGCAATTTCCTTCGCGTTGCTGCTCGCGGCGAGCGTGACGGTGCCGGACGCCGCTTTCGCGAAGGGTAGTCGCGGCATGGGCCACGGCCATGCCTTCAAGGTATCGCATGGCCGCAGCAGCCTTGGTACCCCGCCGGGATGGCATCACGGACGCAAGGTGGGCTGGGGCAACATGGGCTGCCCGCCCGGCCTGTGGAAGCAGGGCCGCTGCTGAAACCCTGCCAACGCGGCGGCGCGTTCTGAACCCAGCCGCGACGACCCGCGACTTATCCGGGTAAGCTTGGCTCGGGATCAGAACATGTTCGCCGCAAATCGCTTCTCTGCCCTGGCTTTGGCGGCCGGCTGTCTCGTGCCTCTCGCCGCCAGCGCGGATGATTTCACGGACTTCACTGCGGCGAACAGCAGCGCGTCGACGGCGATCGAATTGTGCGGCAGCGCCGACGACCAGGTGCCTTCGAGCCTGTGCAAGGAAGCCGGCTACGACGTCCTCACAACGCAACTCGACACGGCGCTGCAGGCGGCGCTTGCCAAAGCCCCGACGCATGTTCGTCCGCTGCTCAAACGCGACCAGTTCTGGTTCGGCGAGATGCTCAACAACGCGGTCGAGTCGATGGCCCGATCGGAACAGGCAGAAGACCGGCAGGCCTTCGCTGAGATCATGCGCAGACGCGTCGCAACGCTTGAGGAGATCGCGCAGGGCTTCGGGCGAAACGGCGTTACAGGACGGTGGGCGGATGCGTTCGGCACCGTGGCGGTAATGCAGGCGGGCCACGGCACCTATCGGCTTACGATCGACACGAACGCAATCTACGGTACCGGCAGCGACCGCCAGCGCACCTGCCGCGGGACGGCGCTACTCAAGCCTGGCCCCGGCGGGTGGCTCAACGGGACGCTCGTTCCCGACAACGCCGGGCCGGAATATGCCCGCGAGCACGTCATCCCCCACTTCAAGGCCCAGCCCGCCAAGCCGCCATCGGTCAAGCTTCGCCGCCAAGGCGAGACGCTCCGCGTCGTGCATGATAACAGGGATTGGGAGGCCGATGCGGATTCGAGTTGCCGATATCCCTGGCAAGTGACCGGAAGCTATTTCGCCGCCGGCAAGCTGGACCCGGCGATCGGCGAGATGGCCGACACGCCACTTGTCACGCCGACGTTCGGCTGCACGCGCCCCCATACAGCAAGCGACGAGGAAATCTGCGCCGATCCCGACCTCGCCGACAACGATCACCGGCTGAACCGCGCCTGGAAGGCGCTTCTGCCGCGGCTTGACGGCACGACACGGCTTGCCCTCATCGATGACCAGCGCAGCTGGGTGAAGTCTCAGGCGTTCCAGTATCCGGAATTCCTGCATCCGGCCTGGGAGAAGCCCATCTCCTACATGCATTTCACCACCGACGCACGCGACAAGCTTGACCGGCTTCAGCGCGAGCGCATCGCGCTCTTGGAAAATTTCGACGAGAACCGCAAGGGCCTTGCCGGCATCTGGCTCAGCCACACGGCGATACTCAATGTCGCGCCGACCGACGATGGCGGGCTCTGGGCCGAGGGCTGGAAATGGGACCAGGGCGACTGGAAGGCCGGCTGCGTCTTCGAAATGAAGGGCAGGCTCGTCAACGGCAGATTCCGCTCGGACGAGAAGCGCACCAATCCCGATACGCTCGAGCGCGATCACGCCATGCTCATCGTCAACCGGATGGACGATGTCTTCGCCGGCAAGCGTCAGGGCAAGCGGGACACCGGCGACGACGAGCCGAAATGCCTGCGCAACATCACGATCTCCTCGACGGTACGGCTGTTCCCGGTACGTCAATCGCCCGACATCAACAATCTTGGCGGAACGATCCGCTGAGCGGCAAGCCAGTCATCGATTAGATCGCAAGGCCTTCACCTGCCCTCGCCGAATTCGCTCGCGCGCGGATCAAGAGCGTCATGACAATCAGGATGTTCACCGCGTTCCAGGCGAGCCCGTTCGCGAAGGCGGCGGCGTAGGAGCCGGTGGCGTCGAAGATGAAGCCGGACACCCAGCCGCCGAACGACATGCCGAACACCGAGGCGAAGATCACGATGCCGACCCTCGTCGCCGCTTCGCGCGCCGGCATCGCCTCGCGCACGATGATCGCATAGCTCGGCACGATGCCGCCCTGGAACAGGCCGAACATGGCGGAGATGATGTAGAGCGAGCTCAAGCTGTCGAAAAACAGGTAGAACAGCAGCGCAAAGCCCTGGGCGAGCGAGCCGATCAGGAGCGTGCGGATGCCGCCGATGCGATCCGCGAGGAAGCCCGAGCCGATGCGGCTGATGATGCCGAATCCCATCATCACCGACAGCATCTCGGCCCCGCGCGCCACGCCATAGCCGAGGTCGCCGCAATAGGCGACGATATGGACCTGCGGCATCGACATGGCGACGCAGCAGGCGATGCTGGCGATCGACAGCATGACTGTCAGGGTGTTGGTGGAGAGGTTGAGATCGACCCGCGGCGGCGGCGCGTTGGCGTGATCTTGCACCTGCTCGTCACCCATCTGCGCGCGCAGCAGCGCGACCAGCACCGTCATGGTCGCCACGCAGAACAGGCCGAGCACGATATGGGTGGTGCGCCAGCCCGCCGTCTGCACGCCCCAGTTCACCACCGGCGGCCAGATTGTCCCGGCGACGTAATTGCCGCTGGCGACGATCGTCACCGCGAGTCCCCGATAGCGGTCGAACCAGTGCGACGCCTCCGCCATCAAAGGCGCGAACGTCGCCGAGGTGCCAAGCCCGATCAAGAAGTACACCGCGACGAACTGCCACAGCGTGGTCGAAAGCCCAGCCAGCACGAAGGCGATCCCGAGTAGCGCAATGCACAGCCCCATCGCCGTCACGATGCCGAACCGGTCGGTGATCTTGCCGGTGACCACGCCGCCAAGGCCGAAGCCGAGCATGGTGAGCGTGAACGCCAGCGACACCGCGCCCCGGCCGGCGCCGAACTCGGCCTGGACGACCGGCAGCACCACCACGACCGCCCACATGCCGACGGCGCCGATCGAGCCGATCAGAAGCGCAATCACCAGCCGCACCCAGGCCTGACGCGAATCAGGGCTGAAGGCTGCGGGCTTATGTTCGTGAGAGGAAGGGACGTGCACGATCGTGAACTTCGTCGGCCACAGTCCTTTGGTCAAGCACAATGCCGCGATAATAGGCATGCGCGCGGTGCACTGCGGTGACAGAGCTTGGCGGAACCCGGATTTCACGCTACTTTCCGAGCCACATGTGCAGGACTGACCTGCGAACAGCATTTCGGGCGGATGCGTTTGCGATTGACCAGGTCGAGGCGGATTCGAGTGGGATGGCTGACTGCCCTCGCCTACGCTTTCTGCGTCCTTGCGCCGGCTGCCGCGCTGGCCACGAGCAGCGGACCGGCCCCATGTCTTGCCGACCCGCTGCCGAGGGCTTCTGTTGTGACTGAGCATCGTCAGGCCGATGCAAGCCACGTGCATGCCGGCGGCTCGATGCATGATCACGCCGCGATGCACATCCACCATCAAGCCGCCGCACATGACCTGCCGGCGAAGCATCCCCACGATAGCAAAGGCTCGCCTGGCCCGTGCTGCGCGATGATGTGTGTGAGCGCGCTGGCAGCTGATCTGCCGAGCATCGCCAAACCCATCCAGCCGATTTCCGCGTGTGCGCCGGAGATTGCTCTGGACGCGCACAGCGAGGCGCCCCCTCTGCTTTACCGACCTCCCATCGCCTGACCTGACGTGAAGACGCGAGGCGCCGCGCATTTGCGCGCGCGTGCCTGTGGTCCACCGCCAGATCAGGGATGGTTCATGCTTACGCGATGTGGGGCGAGGTTCGTGGCCGTTGGTTCGGCGCGCGGACGGCATTTCAGATTCAATTGGCCGATGTGGGCGGCGGCTGCCGTTGCGGCGGCTGCGCTCGCTGGCTGCATGCCTGCGACGGTGCCGCTGGTCGGCGCCGATCCTGCCGATCCCGCAGCCAGGGTCGCGCGCGTCGGCTACCGATCGACGATCGCGCCCTACACGAGCCTGCGGCCCGCCACGCCCGTCCCATGGCGCGAGCGCAACGACTCGGTCTCGCCCCAGCACAAGCCGGACCGCTAGGAGCGCGCGATGGCAGACCAACCCACACCTCGCTCGCGTATCCGTGGCCTGCTCCTGCTCTCCGCACTGGGTCTCTCCGGCTGCGCGTCCTTCTCGCCGGACAGCGGCATGACAGCTGTTTCGGACCTGACCAGCCAGACGATCAGCAAAGACGTTGCCTTCGTCCGCACGGCCGAAGGCGCCGATACGGTCAAAAATGCGGTCCGCCGCCTGCTCTCGCGCCCACTGAACGCCGACAGCGCCGTACAGGTCGCGCTTCTCAACAACAAGGGGCTGCAATCGGCCTACAACGAACTCGCGCTCGCGGAGACCGAACTGGTGCAGGAGAGTCTGCCGCCCAACCCCGTATTTTCGGTTTCGCGCATCGCGGGCAATGGCGGCGGCGAAGTCGAGCGCCAGGTGGTCGGCGACATCCTGGCACTTGCGACCCTGCCGTTCCGCTCCGATATCGCGCGCGACCGCTTCCACCAGGCGCAACTGCGCGCGGCGCTGGCGACGTTGCGGCTCGCTGGCGAGGTGAGACGCGGCTACTTCCGTGCGGTTGCCGCCTACGAAATGGTGGTCCTGCTGACCGATGCGAAATCGACGGCGGAGGCGACCGCGCAGCTCGCGGTCAAGCTCGGCGAGACCGGTTCCGTCAACAAGCTCGATCAGGCGCGCGAGCAGGTGTTTTACGCTGAGACGACTGCCGATCTTGCCACCGCCCGGCAGGCGGCTGCCAGTGCGCGCGAGCGGCTCGCGCGATTGATGGGCCTGTGGGACGGCGATCTCGAATTTCGCCTTCCCAACCATCTGCCGCCGCTGCCGCGCCGGCCGCTTGCGCTTCCCGCGATCGAAGTTGACGCGGTTGCGCATCGCATCGACCTGCAGATCGCTCGGCTCGAACTGGCGGCGCTCGCAAAAGCGATGAGCCTGACCGCAGCCACGCGTTTCGTCACGCTGCTCGATCTGGCCGGGATCGCCCGCCGCACGCAAGATCCGGAAGGCGCGCCGTTCCGCGAACGCGGCTTCGATCTCGAATTCCAGATCCCGATCTTCGACGGCGGCGAGGTGCGCGTCCGTCAGGCCGTGGAGACGTACAATCTTGCGTTCAATCGCCTGACCGAGAGGGCTGTCAACGTGCGCTCGCAGGCGCGCGATGCCTATCGCGTCTACCGATCCAGCTATGACATCGCGAGCCATTACCAGCGCGAGATCCTCCCCCTTCGCAAGATCATCACCGAGGAGATGCAGCTGCGCTTCTCCAGCATGCAGGTCGACATTTTCGCGCTGCTGACGGAAGCGCGCCAGCGTCTCGCTTCGTTGCGCGGAGCGATCGATGCCAAGCGTCAGTTCTGGCTGGCGCACTCCGACCTGCAGACCGTCGTCAATAGCGGCGGATCGCCCGCCGCCAGCAGCGGTAATCCGACAACGATCGCCGCGGCCGCGCCGACCGAGGGCGGCCACTGAATGGAGGGAAGCATGTTTTCGCGCCGAGGATTTCTGGGCACCGCCGCGCTGGTCAGCGCCGGCGCGATCAGTGGACGGGTGCAGGCTGCCGCCATTCCGGAAGCGCCGACGATGGACAAGGCGGTGATGCAGCCGCCGCTCCGTCCGACCAGCGGGCCGGATTATCGTCCGGTCGTCACGCTCAACGGCTGGACGCTGCCCTGGCGCACGAACGGCGACTGGAAGGAATTTCATCTCGTCGCCGAGCCTGTGGTGCGCGAATTTGCCGAAGGCATGAAGGTGAATCTGTGGGGCTATAACGGCCAGTCGCCGGGCCCGACGATCGAGGCGGTCGAAGGCGACAAGGTCCGCATCTTCGTTACCAACAGACTGCCCGAACACACGACGGTGCACTGGCACGGCATGATCATCCCGAGCGGCATGGATGGCGTCGGCGGCCTCACTCAGCCGCACATCAAGCCCGGCAAGACGTTCGTCTACGAGTTCGAGCTGAAGAAGAGCGGGACGTTCATGTACCACCCGCATTCCGACGAGATGGTGCAGATGGCGATGGGCATGATGGGGATGGTCGTCGTCCACCCGCGGGATCCTTCCTTCCGCCCGGTCGACCGCGACTTCGTCTTCGTGATGAGCACCTATCGCGTCGACCCCGGCGCATACCTGCCGAAGGTCAATGAGATGACGGACTTCAACATGTGGACCTGGAACGCCCGAGTCTTTCCCGGCATCGATCCGTTGCCGGTTCGGCTCGGCGACAAGGTGCGCGTGCGAATAGGCAATCTCAGCATGACCAATCATCCGATCCATCTGCACGGTCACAGCTTTTCGGTGACCTGCACGGACGGCGGATGGCTTCCGGACACCGCGCAAATTCCCGAAACGACTACCGACGTTCCCGTCGGCGCCGTACGCGTGTTCGACGTTCTTGCCGACAATCCCGGCGATTGGGCGTTCCACTGCCATAAGTCGCATCACACGATGAACGCGATGGGCCACGACGTGCGCAACCTCATCGGCGTATCGCGCAAGGAACTTGCGCGAGCGGTCGGCAAGCTCGCGCCCGACGCCATGGTGATGGGATCTACCGGCATGGCGATGGGCAACATGGAGATGCCCGCGCCCGAAAACACCCTGCCGATGATGACGGGCTCTGGCCAGTTCGGCCCGATCGAGATGGGCGGCATGTTCACGGTCATGAAGATTCGCGAAAACATGGCGCACAACGATTTTCGCGATCCCGGCCCCTACCAATTCCCGCAAGGCACCGTCGCCTACGAGGTCGATGTGCCGGCGCCCGAACCGGCACGGCAGCAACCCGCCGCTCCCGGCAAGACGCCGAACAGGAAAACGAAGACGTAGCCGATCAGGGTTCAACTGGAGAACGACATGAAGAAGACGGTCAACCTCGGCATTGCTGGCCGCGCTGTCCATTCCGGCAGCGCCGGCGGCATGAACGGCCACTTCACCGTGAAACGAGCAACTGAGGAGGAGAACACGATGAACAGATTGATGCGCGCAACCGGCGCCTTGGCATTCGCAGCGGTGCTGACCATCACCGCGGCGGTGGCGCAAGGCGCCTCCATCGATGGCGAGGTCAAGAAGATCGACGAGGGCGCCGGCAAGATCACGCTCAGGCACGGCCCTGCCAAGAGCTTGGGCATGGAGGAGCCCATGACCATGGTCTACCGCGTCAAGGAACCGGGGATGCTCAAGCAGGTCAAGGTCGGCGACAAGGTGACCTTCGAGGCGGAGCAAGCCGCCTCCGGCTACACCGTGACCAGGCTGCAGAAGGCCAGGTAGGCGGTAGACTTCTCCAGATTCCGGGTTCGCCACGGAGCCTGTCGTCGGGCCGCGCTCCGCGCGGTCCCGGCGGCAGCGTCCCCGGAATGACGACCCCCTTTTGTCCGTCCCATCACCCGCCGTTAACCAATTGCTAACCATACACCGGGCAAAAATTGCCGGGTGAAGTCGAGTGTCGTGGGTAGCGTAAGGGCGGGGGAACCTCCGTGGACGCAAGCGCGGTGCCTCACTTTCGACGCGGTGGCCCTTCGGCCGCCGCGCAGACGTTTGGCGCGCGCGCGCGGCAAGGGCGGGGGGAGGCTGCAACCATGGTCGATGTCACGGCAGGTCAGGGCGCAGGCGCTCCGCGGGCCGGACTCCCCAATTTCAACGACATCAAGACGATCCTGACGCGCGGCGATATCGCGCTGGCGCTCGGCATTCTCACCATCCTGGTGCTGCTGATCCTGCCCCTGCCAGCGATCGCGCTGGACATGTTCCTGGCGATCTCGATCACGCTCTCGATCCTGATCCTGATGACGGCGCTGTTCATCCAGGCGCCCCTGGAGTTCTCCGCCTTCCCGACCATCCTCCTCATCTCCACCATGCTGCGGCTGTCGCTCAACCTCGCTTCCACCCGGTTGATCCTGTCGCGCGGTCATGAGGGGACGGACGCCGCCGGCCATGTCATCGAGGCTTTCGGCAACTTCGTGATGAGCGGCAATTTCGTCATCGGCATCATCGTCTTTGCCATCCTGGTCATCGTCAACTTCGTCGTCATCACCAAGGGTTCGGGCCGTATCGCCGAAGTCGCGGCGCGCTTCCATTTGGACGCCATGCCCGGCAAGCAGATGGCCATCGACGCCGACCTGTCCGCCGGCCTGATCGACGAGAAGGTGGCCAAGGAGCGCCGCAAGGCGCTGGAAGACGAGAGCGGCTTCTTCGGCGCCATGGACGGCGCCTCGAAATTCGTCCGCGGCGATGCCATAGCCGGCCTCCTGATCGTGTTCATCAACGTGATCGGCGGCATGATCATCGGCGTCGCCCAGCAAGGCCTCTCCTTCGGCGACGCCGCCCACGCCTACACCCTGCTCACCGTCGGCGACGGCCTCGTCACGCAGGTGCCGGCGCTGATCGTGTCGACCGCGGCCGGCCTGCTCGTCTCCAAGGCCGGTGTCACGGGCGCCGCGGACAAGGCCCTGATCGGGCAGTTCTCCGGCTATCCGCAGGCGCTCGGCATGTCCGCCGCCGTCATGCTGATGCTGGCGGCGCTGCCCGGCATCCCGACCATCCCGTTCCTTGCCCTGGGCGCGGGAGCCGCCGCGCTCGCCGTCTCCGCACGCAAGCACAAGCAGGCCAAGGTCGTGGCGGCGGCTACCGCGGAGGCAGCGCCGGCCGCAGCCGCGGCGGCCGCTGCTGCGGCGGCGGCCGAGGAGCCGATCTCCGCTGCGCTCAAGATCGACGACCTCAAGATCGAGCTCGGCTACGCGCTCCTGCCGCTCGTCAACGGTCCCGACGGCACCGACCGCCTGACCGAGCAGATCAAGGCGCTGCGCCGCTCGCTGGCGATCGAGATGGGCTTCGTGATGCCGTCGGTGCGCATCCTCGACAACGTCCAGCTCGAGGCCAACACCTACATCATCAAGATCAAGGAGGTCGACGCCGGCACCGGCAGGATCTGGCCGAACCACTTCATGGTCATGGATCCTGCCGGCAACCAGGTCGCCGTGCCCGGCATCCACACCACCGAGCCGACCTTCGGCCTGCCGGCAACCTGGGTCGACGCCAGCCTGAAGGAAGAGGCCTCGCTGAAGGGCTATACCGTCGTCGACGCCGCGACGGTGCTGTCGACCCACCTCACCGAGCTGCTCAAGGCCAACATGTCCGACCTCCTGTCCTATGGCGAGGTGCAGAAGCTGCTCAAGGAATTGCCGAAGGAGCAGAGCGAGCTCGTCAAGGACATGGTTCCGACCAGCATCACGATGTCCGGCATCCAGCGCGTGCTGCAGCTCCTGCTCGCCGAGCGGGTGTCGATCCGGGACCTCTCGACCATCCTTGAAAGCATCGCCGACGCGATGGCCTTCTCGCGCAGCCCCTCGAGCATGGTCGAGCATGTCCGTGCCCGCCTGGCACGCCAGATCTGCGCTCAGCATACCTCGCCTGCCGGCTACCTGCCGCTGATCGCGCTGTCGGCCAGATGGGAGCAGGCCTTTGCCGAGTCGCTGATCGGCCAGGGCGAGGAGCGAAGTCTGGCGATGCAGCCCTCCAAGCTGTCGGAGTTCATGACCGCGGTGCGCGACGCCTTCGAACGCGCCGCCCGCGAAGGCGAAGCGCCGGTGCTGGTCACCTCGGCGGGGATCCGGCCCTATGTCCGCTCGCTGGTCGAGCGCTTCCGGGCCCAGACCACCGTGCTGTCGCAGGCCGAGATCCACCCGAGGGCTCGCTTGAAGACGGTCGGAAGCGTCTGATTTGCGAGAATCGGCCGGTGCTCTTTCGCCACAGGCAATCCTTTTCTGAATTTTTAGTCACATTCGGCAGTTTCAGGCCCAGGCCAACGAAAATTCGACCTAAGCGATTGAATATACATTGCTTAAACCGTCTAGCCTGGCGTTTTCCATCGCGGCCGTTCACGTCTTATCACGGTCTTGTGATCGCCTCTGGGGAACCAGATCGACAATTACTACGTTTGTTCGCGTAGGGACGTTGAACCTGCGGACAAAGGCAGGCGACTACCGCAGGAAGATGGCGGCTGGAGGCTTCCATGAACCATTCGATGTACAGCGCGGATCGCGCCACCCATCTCAAGGTCGTGGTCGTCGCCCTCGTTGCTGCCATCGTGGTGGCGGGTTTCAGCATTACCGCGCACGTCACCGCGAACGACGGCTATCAGACCGCCCGCGTCATCAAGGCCGACAAGCCGGTGACGATCACGAGTTCAAGCACATCACTGGTTCGCTAGGAGTCTTGCGCCAAGAGTTTCAGGAATTCACGTTGGCCCTTTACCAGCCCCCCAAAGTCGCCAGCGTGGATGTGTAGACGACCCCAACCCCAAGTCGACTACCGGAAGCGCCCGCCCCCCAACGGGCGCTTTCTCTTTGGGGGTGCTCCTTCAGGCCGTTTTCCGCTCGCACCACTTGCACCAAAGGCGCATGGAGAAAACATCATGGCCGGGGCTCGCGCGCCCGGCGAAGCCCCTGGCTTAGCCGGGTCCCGGCCATTCAAGCGCCGCGGTGCATGAGGAAAGACGTGGATGCCGGGACGCCCCTGGGAGGACGAGTGAGTCTTTAACGCATGTTGTCTCAACATCGTCATCGCGAGGAGCGATAGCGACGAAGCGATCCAGACCGCGGATGCGGACTGACGACTCACCGATTCAAGACAGCCGAGGGGCATGACTCCGCATTCTCGCGACGCGATGCGCCCGAGCTTTGCGTGATCTCCACACCCTCTTTCTTTCAAACAGAGGGCGCAGGGAAGACCGGGTGCCGGCTGGCACCCGTGGCCCGCTGTGCGCAGGCTCTGCGCAAACTGCACAGCGGGAAAACCACAGGGCAGCCGAGACAACCCGGCCTTCCCTGCGCAGTGGTTTGAC
>NZ_JACRAW010000055.1 GCF_016213215.1 Bradyrhizobium sp.
GCTTAGTCATAGTTTAAGTCATAGCCTTAGTCATATGACTTACGGGTCGGCGTCACCGGGCCCGATTGTGCCGCCGCCGCGCGAAGGCTCTCGGCGGAAGTTCAACGAGGCGGACAAGCGGCGGATCGTCGAGGAAGCGGTACGGCCAGGCGCCAGCCTGTCGGAGGTGGCGCGCCACTATGGGATTGCGGCGCGTATCCTGTTCCGCTGGAAGCAGGAGCTGATGCAGGCGGCACCGCTGTTCGCGACAGTCGAGATCGCCGATGCGACCTTGCCCACCGAGGAGCACGCATTATGACGCTGCTTCCTCGGGGCGTGAAGGTCCACCTCGCCTTCGGCTTCATCGACATGCGTAAGGGCATCGACGGGCTTGCCATGCTGGTCCAGGGCGTGCTGCGGCAGGATCCGTTCACCGGGCACCTCTTTGTGTTCCGCGGCCGCAAGGCCAATCTGATCAAGATCGTGTACTGGGATGGGACCGGGCTGTGTCTCTTCACTAAGCGGCTCGAGCACGGCGTCTTCCTCTGGCCTTCGAGCGTCGAGCCGGGCGGAACGCTGGCGCTGAGTTCGGCGCAGTTGTCGATGCTGATTGACGGCGTCGACTGGCGCGCGCCGGAGCGTCAATGGCGACCGGCGGTCGCCGGATAATCGCTGCGGCTAATTGACTCAACATGCATGTGGCCGGTGAGGAAGCGCGCGAGTCAGCGTAGACTTCATGCTCATGGACATCGATCTCGCTGCTTTGCCGGATGATGTAGATGCGCTGCAGCGGATGGTGCGCACGCTCGCGGCCGAACGCACCAACCTCACGGACGCGCAGGCCGAGATCGAACGGCTCCGGCTCATCGTCCAGAAGCTTCAGCGCAGCCAGTTTGGTCGGCGCGCTGAACGGCTCGACGACGACCAGTTGCAACTCGGCTTCGATGATCTCAACGCCGACATCGCACGGGTTGAAGCGACGCTTCCACCAGCGACGGCCAAGGCGCCGAGACCGCGGGCCGACCGTCCGAGCCTACCGGCGCACCTGCCGCGCGAGGAGTTACGGCTCGATCTTGAGCATCAGGCCTGCCCATGCTGCGGTGGCGGGCTGCATGTGATCGGCGAGACCGTCAGCGAGATGCTCGACCATGTGCCGGCGCGGCTTCGGGTCATCCGCATTTGTCGACCCCGTTATGGTTGCCGGGCTTGCGGGACCATTCACCAGACGCCTGCCCCGGAGCGCCCGATCGCCAAGGGCTTGGCCAGTCCCGCCCTGCTCGCCCACGTCCTGGTCGCCAAGTACTGCGACCATCTTCCGCTTTACAGGCAGAGCCAGATCTTCGCCCGCCAAGGCGTCGAGCTGGACCGCTCGACCCTGGCGAACTGGGTCGGAGGCGCCTGCTGGTGGCTGGAGCCGCTGCAGCAAAAGCTCGCCGAGCACATCTTCGCATCCAGCAAGTTGTTCGCCGACGACACCCCGATCCCGGTGCTCGATCCCGGCCGCGGCCGCACCAAGACCGGCCGGCTCTGGGTCTATGCCCGCGACGACCGGCCCTGGAGCGGATCGGATCCACCGGCAGCCATCTATCTCTACAGTCCAGATCGCCGGGCCGAGCGCCCAGTCTTCCATCTGGCGAAGTTCAAAGGCGTCGTTCAGGTCGACGGCTATCCCGGATTCGAGAGGCTTAAAGCCGGCGGCGATATCCAACTCGCGGCCTGCTGGGCCCATGCGAGGCGCAAATTCTATGATGTGCAGCAGGCGACCGGCTCTCCCATCGCAGCCGAAGCGCTCAGGCGCATCGCCGAGCTCTATGCGATCGAGACGGCCATCCGGGGCCAGACGGCCGCCGCTCGACAGAGCACGCGACAAGCAAAGTCGCTTCCGCTGGTCGCGGCGATGAAGGCTTGGCTCGAGACGCAGGTCACCCACATCCCGCCCCGTAGTGGCTTGGCCGATGCGATCCGCTATGCGCTGACCCGTTGGAGCAGCCTTTGCTGCTTCCTCGATGACGGACGCATTGAACTCGACACCAACACCGTCGAGCGTGCCATTCGCCCCATCACGCTCGGCCGCAA
>NZ_JACRAW010000056.1 GCF_016213215.1 Bradyrhizobium sp.
GCGGGTAAAGGCACCGGTTGGGCTTTCGCTCAACCTGTCAGAGTGCGTCAATCGCGCTCAGACGACGTGGAAGTTGGAAACCGAGTCGTTGGCAAGCTGCGCAACCAGCTGCAGCTCCCAGTCGATATAGGCCTGCATGGCAGCGGCTGCGTTGTCCGTTCCCTCATAGGGACGCTTGTAGACGTCCTCCGGGGGCGAAATCCAGGAATGACGGTTTTGCTCCAGCGGGCGCCCGCTGTCGGTCCAGGCGCGCGTGCCGCCTTTCAGTACAGCGATCTCGCGTGGCGTCGAGGCGGCTGCGTCGGAAAGCGCGAACAGCGCTTCATCACCATCGGAACTCGTGAGCAGGATCGGTCCGTCGCCGGGAACGCGCGGCAGGTCGTCTGCAAAGCGCGACGCCAGTACAAAGTGCGCGCCGGGAATGTGGCCGGCGGCATAGTGCGGGCTGCGCGCCAGGTCGATGACGGTCCAGCCGGCACGGTTTGCATCGAAAGTTGCGAGTTCGATTACGGCCTGAAGCGGATGCGGCCGGGCCGGCCGGCGCGGCACCCGCGTGCCTTGCTCGATCGGCTGGATGACATCCGGTCCGACGACATGAGCTTCCCAGCCCATCTGGATCAGCCAGGAAGCGGTCATGAGCGCGCGCACGCCGTCGTCATCGAACAGCACCAGCCGCGCCCCGCGCACCGCGACCCATTCATCGGTTGCCTGCACGAGCTGCCCGCCGGGAGCTGAAGTGAAGCCGGGCGGATGCCCGAGTTCGTATTCCTCCGGCGTACGCACGTCGAGAAGATGCAGCGTGCGCTCGTTGGCCTCGGAAAGGAAGCGATCGAAGGTGCGCCGATCGAGAATCTTAACGCCGACGCGCTCGGCCCAGGCCTTCGCGTCTTTGAGCGCCGAAGGATAGGTGGCCGCGGGGCGTTGCATGAAGCGATCGGTCCTGCCGCGCTCGACCGCATGCCCGGCGAGTGTCCAGCCGATGGTGCCGTTGCGCAGCGCGAACACCCGATTGGGAATGCCGGCATTGATCAGAGATTGCGTGCCGATGATGCTGCGCGTTCGTCCCGCGCAGTTGACGATGATGGTGGTCCTCGGGGAAGGCGCGATCTCCCGTGCGCGAAAGGCAAGCTCGCCGCCGGGAACGCTGATGCCGCGCGGAATGCTCATGGTGCGGTATTCCTCGAACCGGCGGGCATCGAGCACGACGAGATCGGTCTCGGTATCGATCAGCGCCTTGGCTTGGTCGGCGGACAGGGAAGGCGTGTGGCGGATGGCTTCGACCAGCTCTCCGAACGCCTTGCTCGGGACATTGACGTCGCGGAAGACTTCGCCGACCCGCGCATAGCTTTTCAGCCCGCCGCCGAGAATCGAGACGTCGGTGTAACCCAGCGCCCGGATGCGCGCGGCGGCCCGTTCCGCGTATCCTTCGCCGTCGTCATACACGACGATCGGGGCGCCGGGTCGCGGAACGAGATCGAGGATACGCAGCTCGATCTGCGACAGCGGCAGCGACACGGCAAAGAACGGATGCGCGAGCGAGTAGGGACCTTCCTCGCGCACGTCGATCAGCGCGACTTCTTCGCCGGCGCGCCAGCGCCGCCGCAGCTCGGCCGGAGTCGTTGTCGATGTCACCTGAACCTCATTCCAGTGCGCAGCCACTCTGTCAAATGGAGGAGCGAAGAGTCAACCGCGAACGAGTAACTTGCATTTTGCAAGTAACTGGCCTGGCGTGTCCCGCCATGCAGCCGAAATCCTCATTTCGCACGGAATGCCCGGCCGCCCGGGCGCTGGAAACGGTCGGAGAATGGTGGAGCATCCTGATCCTGCGGGATGCATTCCAGGGCATGACGCGCTTTGACGAGTTCCAGCAGAGTCTCGGGATTGCGCCCAACATCCTGTCGCGGCGTCTGGCCCATCTCACGGCGGCCGGCATGTTCACCCGCCGCCGCTACAATGACCGCCCGCCGCGCTACGAATATCTCCTGACGCCGAAGGGACGGGATTTCTTTCCCGTGCTGGTCGCGCTGTTCGCGTGGGGCAACAAGCATCTGGCTCCCAGGGGCAAAGCCATCGTGCTGGCGAGCCGTGACAAAACTCGCGCGCTTGATCCGGTCATGGTCGACGCCATCGACATGCATCCGATCACGCCCGTGAATGCCGTGCTCGTGCCCGGACCGCGCGCAAGCCGCGGGATGCGCAAGCGGCTCGCTTCGCTCAAAGCCATGAATCCTGAAATCAATCCCGATATCTCGCCGGCTGGAGGCTAACATGCGTCGCGTCGTGGTCACGGGGATGGGAGCCGTATCTCCCCTGGGTTGCGGAGTCGAACTGGCCTGGCGACGCCTGCTCGCCGGGCAAAGCGGGCTGCGCGTCTTGCCGGAATGGTCACTCGCGCTGCCGGCGCGGATTGCCGGCCTCGTGCCGGGCAAGGTCGAGGACGTGGAAGGCGGTTTCGATCCGGCGCGGGCTGCGCCGGCAAAGGATCAACGCAAGATGGACCGCTTCATCCTGTTCGCGCTGCTCGCGGCGGCAGAAGCCATCGCGCAGGCACAATGGCTGCCGAAGGACACCGCGGCGCTGGAACGCACCGCGACCATTATCGCCTCGGGCATCGGCGGCTTCCCGGCGATCGTGGAAGCGGTGCGAACAACCGACCAGCGCGGCGTGCGCCGGTTGTCGCCGTTCACGATCCCCTCTTTTCTGGCCAATCTCGCCGCGGGCCAGGTCTCGATCAAATACGGCTACAAGGGGCCGCTGGGTACGCCGGTCACGGCCTGCGCCGCCAGCGTGCAGGCGATCGGCGATGCCGCGCGCATGATCCGGGCAGGCGAAGCCGACGTTGCGATCTGCGGCGGCACCGAGGCCTGCATCGACCTGGTCAGCCTGGGCGGATTTGCCGCCGCGCGTGCGCTGTCGAGCCGGTTCAACGACGAACCGACCCGCGCCTCACGTCCCTTCGATCGCGACCGGGACGGCTTCGTCATGGGCGAGGGCGCAGGGATCCTTGTCGTCGAGGAGTTCGAACATGCACAGGCGCGCGGCGCTGCGCCGATCGCCGAGGTCGTGGGCTATGGCACGACTGCGGACGCCCATCATATGACATCGGGTCCGCCCGACGGCGAGGGCGCGCGCCGCGCCATGGAGGCCGCGCTGCGACAGGCGCGGCTCCAGCCCGGCGATTTGCAGCACCTGAACGCGCATGCGACGTCCACGCCGGCCGGCGACGAAAGCGAGCTTGCCGCGATCGGTGGGCTGTTCGGTCGCGACCGCAGCATCGCCGTCAGCGCCACCAAATCCGCAACAGGTCATCTGCTGGGAGCCGCGGGAGGGCTGGAGGCGATCTTCACCGTTCTCGCCCTGCGCGACCAGGTCGCGCCGCCGACGCTCAACCTCGAAAATCCCGATCCGCTCGCCGAGGGTATCGACATCGTATCAGGCGTGGCGCGGCCGCTCGCGATGGAGCATGCCATCTCCAACGGCTTCGGCTTCGGCGGCGTCAACGCCAGCGTGATCTTCCGCCGCGTCTAGCCAACGGCTCGGTTCGACAATAGACGAAGGCATCCGCGCAGGAAAAATAGAGCTGGCCTCAAGTATCCGGAAACGGCTACAAGCCCATGAAATGACCGACAAATCGACGAAATCCTACCAGGCGATCTTCTCCATCGCACCGATGATGGACTGGACCGATACGCACTGTCGCGTCTTCCATCGCCTGCTGACGCGGCGGGCGCGGCTTTACACGGAGATGCTGACGACCGGCGCTGTCATCCATGGCGACCGGAGGCGGCTGCTCGCCTTCGATGCCAGCGAGCATCCCGTTGCGCTCCAGCTCGGGGGATCGGAGCCGCGCGACCTCGCGGAGGCCGCGAGGATCGGCGAGGATTTCGGCTATGACGAGATCAACCTCAATGTCGGCTGCCCGTCGGACCGGGTGAAGGAGGGCCGCTTCGGCGCCTGCCTGATGGCGGAGCCGGAGCTGGTCGCGAGCTGCGTTGCGGCCATGAAGCGCGCGGTGAGGATTCCCGTCACGGTGAAATGCCGGATCGGCATTGACGACCAGGATCCGGAAGCCGCGCTCGACATCCTGGCGCGCGGCGTCGTCGAGGCGGGCGCGGATGCGCTGATCGTGCACGCCCGCAAGGCCTGGCTGAACGGGCTGTCGCCCAAGGAGAACCGCGACGTTCCGCCGCTCGACTATGACAGGGTCTATCGCCTCAAGCGCGCCATGCCTGACGTGCCGGTCATCATCAATGGCGGCATCGCCGGCATCGAGGAGGCGAGGGCCCATCTCGCCCATGTCGACGGCGTGATGCTGGGACGGGCGGCCTATCAGGAGCCGTGGCGGCTGCTGGCTGTCGATCCCGAACTGTTCGGCGAAGCGGCGCCGCATCAGACGATGAAGCAGGCGTTCGAGGCGATGATGCCCTACATCGAGCGTGAGCTCGCGCGGGGCACGCGGCTGCATGCGATCACGCGCCACTTCGTCGGTGCGTATTTCGGCGTGCCGGGCGCCCGCGCCTTCCGCCGCCATCTCGCCGAGCACGGCGTCAAGCCGGGCGCCGGTGTCGAGGTGTTGCAGGAAGCGATCGCGCTGGTCGAGAACCGCGCAGAGGCGCAGATCGCGGCGTAGCCGCACATCCCGATTGCATTCCCGCGCCCGCGCTCTAGTGTTGTGGCTCCAACGGTTCATTCCGTCATTCCGGGGCCCGAGCGCAGCGAGGGAGCCCGGAATCCATAGTCACCGGCGGTGGTTATGGATTCTCCGATGTGCAATTACACATCGCAGCCCGCCGCTTCGCGGCGCACCGGAATGACGTGGACTGAAGTAGAGGTCAGAGACACGACACTGGCTCCGGCAACATGGTCCTTCCCCGTATCAGTGCCCTCTATGCCGCGCTGCTCGCAGCGGTATTTCTGACCCTCAGCCTTCGTGTCGCCCTGACGCGATGGCGGCGCCAGGAATATCTCGGGCAGGGCGATGAACTCTTGGCGCGACAGATTCGCGCGCACGCCAACTTCGCTGAGAACGTACCGTTTGCCCTGCTGCTATTGGCCTTCGGAGAAGCGATGGGCGCCCAGGCCATCCTCGTTCACGGCCTCGGCGGCGTGCTGCTATGTTCGCGAGTGCTGCATGCCTATGGCGTATCGAAGCAGCCGGAGCCGATCCTGATGCGAGTCGTTGGGTACACCTTGACCTGCGTTGTCATCGGCGCCGCAGCGCTGCTGATCGTCTATCGCTGGTTCGCCTGAGGGCGTGTTCTCGATCGCGTTCGCTTTGCGCTCGGAAGGCGACGCTGAAGCCGACTTGCAGGTCGAGCTTGGACCAAAGTGGACTAAGACCGCACAGATGTTCTTCGTCGAAAATTGGAGGCGGTCCATCCAATTGCTTGTCCTGCAAGCCAACCGATCAAACCGAAAAGTGGTATGGGCGCCGTGAGCGCAGAGATGACAAAACCAATGCCGAAACCGGCATCAAGAATAGCAGGATGTCTGCCGGGCCAAATAGTCGTGGTGATCGGCATGCTGAGCATGGCTTCGATAACGCCAATGCCTTGCCCAACGTCGAAGACATTGGAAACCATCTCCCAAGCCAGGCGAAACAACAAGACATTTGGGAGCGACATCGCGACCACGGAAAGCCACATCGCGGATCGGGCCGAGCCGAAATTCGGCCACAGGCGACAAGTCAAGTATAGAGCGACAAATCCCCAGTTTAGTACTGCGAAATCGAATGGCAGGTCTCGGATGAATATTGAAAAACCATACCCGGAGGGTGGGGGCTGGATTAGGCCGAACCTGTAGCCAAGATAGATAATTATAGCGAGGGCGCTCGGACCGATCGAAGCTATCGCAAACGCAATTAGAGGAACTTGAGTCCAGGCAAGCGACTGACGGCTTGCAGAAACCACGTCTCGTCCCTTGCGATATCCGAATAGTATCGCCAGCAGCATCACTGCGAGGGCCAAATATCTATACAAGTCGGATGTCAGGATCGGCAACATTGCATCACCAGTGAGCTCAATCTACGCGATTTCGTGATGCTCAACCTTTGACCAGCAGAGTGCCAGGAATGCTTGCGCTGGTTGGTTCTTAGTGTGGCCGGATTTCGTGTTGGTTCAATTGCGGAAAGTCCAGGGTTCTGCAAACCGTGACAGGCAAGTCGCGCCAGGGCTCGTCTGCTACAGCGATGATGTGCTCAAGTAGCTGAATGGCTCATTGCACACGCAACCTGACGGGCTGGCGTCCTTCGATCGATGGGGGTCCGGAGTGCACGCTCTCGCACTGACCACGTGATCGTGCGGCGCGATCATGGAATTCTGATGTTGATTTGCCCGACGTGTCAAACGTCTTCGCGTCGCCCCAAGCGTCCTTGCAACTGCGATGCTACTTTGCATGGGGTTGTTTTCGATGTTTTAGTTGGGTCGGCCATGCTTTTCGAAGACCGTTTCCGGTCTGCACTCTACAGCCGACCCTTGGATGAGGACCGAGTCAGGAAGCCTCGGGCCAGAAACGGATTTAGGGCGCAGGCGATTTGGCGTCGCGCACAGAGCAAGACCCGCAAGGACCAATATTACACCTGCAACGAATAGCGGGCCCATCGTGTCTCCGAACACCACAGCCGACGCAATGACGCCGACGACTGGCTGAAGGAATTGAACACTCGTGGCAACTGGCGCGGGAACGGTGCGCAGCAGGTGGAGCCAAATAAAGAGGCCCGCAATTGTGACGGCCAAGCCCAAGTAGGCCACTACTGCCACAGCTTCCAGTGTGAGATGCATGGGACGCGCCACATCTCCAATCCTGCGAAAGGACAAAGCGCTAGAAAGCCAAAGAACGTACTCCACGAGGCGACAGTTGCGGTGCCGTAGGCATCTGACAATTCGAGGCTCCAGACGTAATAGAAGGCTATGGTGACGGCGGAAAGCAATACCCACGCCGCGCCCAATGCGCTTGAACCAAGAAGCTCGTCCATACCGCGCCCATCGCCCACGGCTACCAGCGCGATCCCGAGGAAGGCGGCAAGTAGTCCCAGCCTTTGCCAACCCGATACAGTTTGCTTGAGCCTTGCTGCTGCGAACAGCACGACGAAGACCGGGATGGTCGCCGAAATCATCGTGGCTACAGATGCCGAAGTATCCACAATGCCGAAAGACTGGGCGACCTGGCCAACGCCAATCCCCAGCACACCAAGAGTCGCCACCTTCGGCATTGATCGCCAGGCCATCTTTCGCGCTCCCAGCGTAAAGAGGACGAAGAAGGGCACGGCGATCGCGAAACGGAGCGCGGTAAGAGTGAGCGGTGGCAGCGTCTGGAGGCCTAGCTTGGTCACGGGGATCGAAAGCCCCCACATGACGGCAAGCAACAGCATCGTTGCAAAGCTGGACAACGAGGGGAATTTGGACGCAGCCAGATTTCTTCCGCTTTCAGACAAAGGTAACTCGACCGGCGCTTCTAAACAGTACCATGCATTCTTGGTTGATGCGTGCCATATAGCACGGATGAATATCAAGTTCTGACGGCGCGCATGCCGCGAGCTGGCTAGGCTGTCAGCTCCGGGTCATAACCCGTCGATGACGGCCAAGCGGGGAGACCTCAGCTCTACCTTCCGACGTTTATGGGTACACGCCCCGGTCCCTCCCGCAGGGCCTCAGGGATAGCCGCGCAGCATCAGGCGATCGGCGCGGACTTCCCAGCGCTCGAGACGGTCGAGAAAGCTCATGCCGAGCAAATTGGTCTTCATCTGTCCGTGCGGCACCACGAGCGCGGGCACCGATCGCTCGACCAGTTTGCCGATTGCGAGACGGTCGAGCGTCAGGCGCGCCGCCTTGGTGTGTCCGCCGGCGGTCTCGACGTCGACATCATAAGCGAGCAGCTCGAGCGGCAGCCCGGCGGCCTTCGCGGTCTCGTAGGTCAACACCACCGACGTCGCGCCGGTGTCGATCACCATCGGCACGGTTACGCCGTTGATCTTGGCCCGCAGCGCGAATTCGCCGCCCCGGCCTCGCTTGATCTCGACTGCGCGCGAGGCTGCGGTGGGACCGTGACGCAGCAGGTCCGACACCGTGTCGCTGGCGCGCGCGACCTGTTCGGGGTCCTTGTAGGCGACGACGGCCCCGGCGGTTGCAGTGAGCAGGATCAGTACCAGGATGAGGCGGCTCATCGTTCGCCTCCCTGCCGTGCGATCAGCCGGGCGTGCCGCGCGGTTTGGTCGAAACCAGTCCGGCCGCTTGCATGCGCGAGGGCAACAGGCCCATCAGTTCGAGCCGCTCGGCGCTTTCCATCGCGGGCCAGCGCGCGATCTCGGAAAGCGTTCGCCCGCAACCGAAACAAAGCCTGGTCTGCGGATCGATCACACAGACTGCGATGCACGGCGTTTCGTTGCTCATCCTTGCAATAGTGACGGATCATCGGGTGCGCGCGCAAGATCCTATGCTCCCGTACCTGCGCTCATGATCGGCTTGTTGCGCGGCCGACGCCTCACGTCGGTGACGGAGACGCTGTAGCTTTCCGGCTGCAGCGGCGGGCCGTCTTCCGCCAATGGGGCGAGCGCCGACATCACGCGCTCGGGCGGGAAGGTGACGATCACCTCGGTGCCGATGCGCAATTTCGATTTCAGCGTGAACGTGCCGCCGTGCAGGTCGATGAGGTTCTTGGCAATCGGCAGGCCCAGACCCGCGCCCTGTTCGGCCGACTTGATCGAATTCGAACCTTGGCCGAAGGAGGCGAGCACGACCGGGATTTCGTTCTCGGGAATTCCCGAGCCGGTGTCCTTGACGGACAGATACTGTCCGCCCGAGGCGGTCCATCCCACCTTCAGCCAGATCTCGCCGCCCTGCGGGGTGAACTTGATCGAGTTGGACAACAGGTTGAGCACCACCTGCCGGATTGCGCGCTCGTCCGCCCAGATCCTCGGCATGCCCCGCTCGAAGACTTCGTGGATGGTGATGTCGCGATTGGAGGCGCGCAGCTTCATCAGATGATGGCAGTCGGCAACGACGTTCGCCAGCGACACCGCTTCCTCGTTCAGTTCGTAGCGCCCCGCCTCGATGCGCGACAAGTCGAGAATCTCGTTGATGAGGTTGAGCAGGTGCACGCCGGAATTATGAATGTCGGCGGAGTATTCCTTGTAGACCGGCACGGCATGGGGGCCGAAAATCTCGCTCTTCATCACCTCCGAGAACCCGAGGATGGCGTTCAGCGGCGTGCGCAATTCGTGACTCATCTGGGCGAGAAAACGCGATTTGGCCACGTTGGCGGCTTCGGCGCGGTGGCGCGCCTCGTCCGAGATGGCCTTGGCCTGTTCCAGTTCCCCGATGAGGGCGTCCTTCTCCGCTCTCGCTTGCATGGTCGCGAGCGTCGTCGAGTGGAGGCGGTGGGCCAGCAGCGCGAAATAGCCTTCGGCGGTGAGCGCAAGCGCCGCGAGGATGTAGTTGTCCAGCGTGCCGCTGATCACGAAGCTCAGCATGATCGCCAATGCCACCGGTATGGTGGCCGCCAGCGCAGCGATCGGCAGATTGGCCGAGAGCATGCTCGATACGGCGATCACCAGCAGCATCAGGAACATCATCAGCGTGCCTGAGACCGTGTCTTGTGCCGGATGGATCAGCATCATCATCCAGCACAGGCCATAGAGCAGGTCGAGCAGGATAAATCGCGTGCGCCACTTGCGCGTGCCGGCCGGCGAGGTCGGCTCGGCGAGGAAGCGGCGGCAGTGGCGGATGATGGCGAAGTGGATCAACAGCGCGCCGCAGGTCCAGGCCGCCGCGGGTATCGGCTTTATCCAGACGCTGAACAAGGCGCCGCTGGCGACCACGAGCAGCATCACGATGTAGGAAGCCGAGATGCGCGTCTGCGCGTATTGCCGGAGCAGTTCGCTGTCGAATGCCGGCCGCGTCCCGCTGGTTGACGTTAACCGGTCGCGGGCCTCGCGAACGCGCTGCGCCGCGGCCCTGCGGTTGCTCACCGGCGGCGGGTCCGGCGCTTCAGCCGGAAGCTGCACAACCTCAGGCGTTTCAGCGGGGTTACTCATCAAGCAACACAATTCCTGCCCGCCGTTCGGCACGGGCCTTCTGCATTGTCTATCTGTGGCCCGAAAATCTTAAGAGCTGCCTTAAGAAGCTAAGGAATCACGTTAACGAACGGTTAAATCAACCGTTGAGTCCGCCCCCGCGGCAGCGTGGAGAGGCCGTCCGCGGTCAGTGCATGATCTGGTACTGGACGATGTAGACAATGGCGCCGCCGAGATAGCCGAGCAGGGCGGGGCCGGCGATGCGGCGCGCATACCAGATGAACTCGATCTTCTCGAGCCCCATGGCGGCTACCCCTGCCGCCGAGCCGATGATCAGGATCGAACCGCCGGTGCCGGCGCAATAGGCAATGAACTCCCAGATGAAGCTGTCGGGCGGGTATTGGGCGATGTCGTACATGCCCATGGTCGCCGCAACCAGCGGCACGTTGTCCACGATCGCGCTGAGCAGGCCGAGCAGGATGACGATGATGTCCTGGCGGCCGATGTTGGTATCGAGCCAATTGGCGACCAGTTGCAGGACGTGCGCGTGCTCGAGGCAAGCCACCGCAAGCAGGATGCCGACGAAGAACACGACGGCGCTCATGTCAATGCGGCCGAGCGCATGTACCAGGGTGAGGGGACGGCGCACGTCCTCCTCCTTGTGGCGATGGACGATCTCGCCGACCAGCCAGAGAATGCCAAGCCCGAACAGGATTCCCATGAACGGCGCAAGATGCGTCACCGCCTTGAAGGCGGGGACCGCTATCAGTGTGCCGAGCCCGAGATAGAACATCAGGTTGCGCTCGAACACTTCGATATCGGGCCGCCGGCTTTCCAGCCGCGACGGCGCCACGATCTCCTTGCCTTTGAGCCGGAAGCTGACGACAAGGAGAGGTACAATCAGGTTCACGAGCGAAGCCAGGAAAAGCGACTGCATGATGTTGACGGGCGAAATCTGGCCGCCGATCCAGAGCATGGTCGTGGTGACGTCGCCGATCACGGTCCAGGCGCCGCCGGCATTGGCGGCGATCACGATCATCGAGGCGAACAGCAGCCGATCCTTCTGGTTTCCGAGCAGCTTCTGGACCAGTGAGATCATGACAATGGTCGTCGTAAGGTTGTCCAGGATCGCGCTGAGGAAGAAGGTCACGAAGCCGACGAGCCACATCAGCCGGACTTGCCGGGTCGTGCGGATCAGGGAAGTGATCACCTCGAAGCCGTTGTGCGCGTCGATGACTTCGACGATCGTCATCGCCCCGATCAGGAAGAACACGATCTGCGCGGTCGAGGAGACGGACTCGTTCAGTTGCCGGCTGACAAGGGCATGATCACCCGTCATGACGGCGTACAAGGTCCAGAGCAGGCCGGCGCCGACCAGGGCGGACGCGCTCTTGTTGATGCCAAGGGGATGTTCCAGCGCGATGGCCGCGTAGGCCACAACGAAGATACCGGCGATAACTATAAGCAAATCAAGTCCCCCAATGCCGCCCAATCATTCGAAGCCGAACCCGGTCCGATCGAGCCCGGAGCGGGTGCCGCAAACGAGGTTCAATCACGTTCCTTCTCGTCGTCGGTTACACGGGTCCGCGCCAGCTTGTCAGCGTTCCAGCCGGGCGAGCAGGCTTGAGGTGTCCCAGCGCTTGCCGCCCATCTTCTCGACTTCGGAATAGAACTGGTCGACCAGCGCGGTCACCGGCAGGTGGGCGCCGTTGCGCCGCGCTTCGGCTATGCAGATCGACAGGTCCTTGCGCATCCACTCGACCGCAAAGCCAAAATCGTATTTGCCGTCGTTCATGGTCTTGTAGCGGTTCTCCATCTGCCAGGACTGGGCGGCGCCCTTGGAGATGGTGTCGATCACGGCGTGAACGTCGAGGCCGGATTTCTTGGCGAAATGAATGCCTTCGGACAGTCCCTGAACGAGGCCGGCGATACAGATCTGGTTGACCATTTTGGTGAGCTGGCCGCTACCTGCGGGCCCGAGCCGTTTGCACATCCTGGCATAGGCCGCGATGATCGGCTCGGCGCCGGCATAGGCGTCCTCGGCGCCACCGCACATGACGGTGAGCGCGCCGTTTTCCGCGCCGGCCTGGCCACCGGAGACGGGGGCGTCGACGAACTTGAAGCCGAGCCTTTGCGCTTCGGCGTCGAGTTCTCGCGCGACTTCCGCGGAAGCGGTGGTGTGGTCGACGAAGGTCGCTCCCTTTCTGATCCCGGCGAAGGCGCCGTTGGGTCCGAGCGTGACCGAGCGAAGGTCGGTGTCATTGCCGACGCAGCACATGACGAAATCCTGTCCTTCCGCGGCGGCCTGCGGGGTCGGCGCCGTGCGCCCACCGAACTTCTCGGCCCAGGCTTGCGCCTTGCCCGCCGTGCGGTTGTAGACGGTGACCTCGTGACCGCCCTTCTTCACGAGGTGTCCAGCCATCGGGAAGCCCATCACGCCGAGACCGAGAAAAGCGACTTTTGCCATGTGTGTAACCTTGTCTGTACCTTGGGGGTTTTGCCGGCATTTCCCGGCTATGTTCTTGAAGGGTTCCTACACGAGGTTCCGCCCGCGGCGGTGGAAGGCGCACCATAAACCAGGGATCGGCGAGGGCAACGCCTTCGTTTGGCGGGCAACGGGTGGCCCGTGCTACGATGGCTTCCAAGCAGGATCCAAAGACGGGAGGAGCGACCCATGGCCTTGAGCATAGGGGTGTTGGATCATTTCAACATCCGGACCCGCAAGCTCACCGAGACGGTCCGGTTCTATGAGGACGTCCTGGGCCTGCAAAACGGCAGGCGCCCGAACTTCGCGTTTCCGGGGGCGTGGATGTACAGCGAGGGCAGGCCGGTGGTCCATCTGGTCGATATTTCCCCCACCGACGAGCCACAAAAGCCCGATTCCGGCGTTGTCCATCACGTTGCCTTCGCAAGCCGGGGCTTTGCGGACATGAAGCAGCGGCTTCAGTCCAGGGGCGTGCAATACGAGGCGCGGCAGGTGCCCGGGGGCGAGCTCTGGCAGATCTTCGTCCGCGACCCCAACGGGGTGATGATAGAGCTCAACTTCGAGGCGGCCAGGGAAGAGGGGTCGGCGCCCGCACAGGCTGCGGGCGACATTGGCAGCCAGTAGCATTTTGAGCTCATTCGCTCTATGGGTCGCGTCGCAATGTCGGCAGGAGATGCGCTTTGGGCGTAACACAGCAACAGGTTCTGGACTCGCTTTCCAAGATAAAGTCGCCGCGCGGTGTCGCGCTGACGAACGCCAATGTGCTCTCGGCCGTCGTGGTGAATGACGGCAAGGTGTTCTTCTCCATCAATGTCGATGCCGCCGAGGCGCGGGCCTGGGAAAGTGTGCGCGCGCAGGCAGAAAGTGCGGTGCGAGCCATTCCCGGGGTAACCACCGCGCTGGTCGCGCTCACCGCCGAGCGCAAGCCCGGCGCCGCGCCGTCCGGCCGCGCTGGCGGCGTAAAACCGGAGGCTGCCCATCGGCCGCCGCAGGGCGACACCTCGCCGATGTCGCGGCAGGCGGAAATCCCGGGTGTAGGCGCCGTCATCGCGGTAGCCTCGGGCAAGGGCGGCGTCGGCAAGTCAACGACCGCGCTCAATCTTGCGCTCGGCCTGCGCGACCTCGGACTGAAAGTCGGGTTGCTCGACGCCGACATCTACGGGCCCTCGATCCCCCGCCTGACCGGCATTCACGAAAGGCCGGAGCTCAACGCCGACCGCAAGATGATCCCGATCAAGCGATTCGGGCTCGCGGTGATGTCGATCGGCTTCCTGGTCGAGGAGGAGATGGCGATGATCTGGCGTGGTCCGATGGTAATGTCGGCCATCACCCAGATGCTGCGCGACGTCGAGTGGGGGACCCTGGATGTCCTCGTGGTCGACATGCCGCCGGGCACGGGCGATGCGCAGCTCACGCTGGCCCAGAACGTGCCCCTGAAGGGGGCCGTGATCGTGTCCACCCCGCAGGATCTGTCGCTGATCGATGCGCGCCGGGGGCTTGCGATGTTCAGGAAGGTCGACGTGCCGGTCCTGGGTATTGTCGAGAACATGAGCTATTTCCAATGCCCGCATTGCGGGACGCGGTCGGACATTTTCGGCCATGGCGGGGCGCGCCTTGAGGCGGAGCGGCTGGGCGTGCCGTTCCTGGGCGAAATACCGCTGCACATGGAGATCCGCTCCACCTCGGATGCAGGTAACCCGGTGGTGGAGAGCGAGCCGGACGGTCCCCATGCCGCGGTCTATCGGGCCATCGCGACCAAGGTTCGGGACCAGCTCAAGGGGGTCGTCGCAGCCTGAAGGTCGTTTCCGCCGGCTCGCCGGGATTCGACTTTGGTCGAGTCCCACCTGACGCCAATGTTGCGTTTCCGAGAGCCTCGCTCCGTGATAAACGCCACCCGCCAGACCGCCTTCGGTTCGACGCGGCTATCGCATCGCCGAAACCAATACGGCCTATAGCAGAACCAGGGGAAACCGCCCCAGCAAGGAGATATCTGAATGAAGCGTCGTGATTTCTTGAAAGTGTCGGCAGCAGGCGCGGCGGCGACCGCTGTGGCTTCGCCGGCGATCGCACAGTCTGCGCCCGAGGTGAAGTGGCGCCTGACCTCGAGCTTCCCGAAGTCGCTCGATACGATCTACGGCGGCGCCGAATATCTGGCGAAGCAAGTTGCCGAGATGACCGACAACAAGTTTCAGATCCAGGTCTTCCAGGCCGGCGAAATCGTACCCGGACTGCAGGCGCTGGACGCGACCTCGAAGGGCACCGTCGAGATGTGCCACACCGTGTCCTACTATTACGTCGGCAAGGACCCGACCTATGCGATCTTTTCGGCGGTGCCGTTCGGCCTGAACGCGCGCCAGCAGAACTCCTGGCTTTATCAGGGCGGCGGCATGGAGCTCGCCAACGAGTTCTACAAGAAGAACGCCAACGCGATTGCTTTCCCCTGCGGCAACACCGGCACGCAGATGGGCGGCTGGTTCCGCAAGGAGATCAAGACCGTTGCCGATCTGTCCGGCCTGAAATTCCGCATCGGCGGCATCGCGGGCCAGGTCCTGCAGAAGCTCGGCGTGGTACCGCAGCAGCTCGCCGGTGGCGACATCTACCCGTCGCTTGAAAAGGGCACGATCGATGCCGCCGAATGGGTCGGTCCTTATGACGACGAAAAGCTCGGCTTCGCCAAGGTCGCCAAGTACTACTATTATCCCGGCTGGTGGGAAGGCGGCCCGACCGTCCACGCCTTCGCCAACCTCGACAAGTGGAACGAGCTGCCGAAGAGCTATCAGACGATCCTGACCAATGCGGCTGTCCACACCAACTCCTGGATGGCGGCGCGCTATGACATGCTGAACCCGGCCGCGCTGAAGCGCCTCGTGGCCAGCGGCACGCAGCTGCGTCCGTTCACCAACGAGGTCCTGGAGGCCTGCCTCAAGGCGACCAACGAACTGTGGGCGGAGATCTCGGCCAAGAACGCCGAATTCAAGAAAGTGATCGACGCCATGCAGGCCTATCGTTCGGACCAGTACCTGTGGTGGCAGGTCGCCGAGTACACCTACGACAGCTTCATGATCCGCTCGCGCACCCGCGGCTGATCACGGCCTAAGACCACTCGACCGGAAAGCCCGGCCTCGCATAGAGGCCGGGCTTTTTGCGTGTGTGAGACCTTAGTTCCGATGGAAATCGGTAAAAGGATGCTCCATGCTGACCCTACGCCTCACAAAGAAGGCTCAATCGACGCAGCAAAGCGGGAGGAAATTCATGAAGCGACGAGATTTTATCAAAGTCACCGGACTGGGCGTGGCGGGAGCGGCAACCATAGCCGCTCCAGCGATCGCGCAGTCCATGCCTGAAATAAAATGGCGAATGCCGACGAGCTGGCCGAAGTCGCTCGACACCCTGTACGGCGGTGCCGAAATGATGGCCAAAATGGTTGCGGAAGCGACCGACAACAAATTCCAGATCCAGACATTTGCCGGCGGCGAAATCGTCCCCGGATTGCAGGTGCTCGACGCCGTGCAGAACGGCACCTGCGAAATCGGCCACACCGCCTCCTACTACTATTTCGGCAAGGACCCGACCTTTACCTTCGGTTCAGCGGTGCCGTTTGGTCCCAACATGCGCATCAACCAGGCGTGGTACATGCTGGGCGGGGGCAGGGACGTCCTCAACGCGTTCTACAAGAAGTACAATGTCGTTTCGCTGCTGGCCGGCAACACCGGTTGCCAGATGGGCGGCTGGTTTCGCAAGGAGGTCAAGACGCCCCAAGATTTCAGCGGACTGAAATTCCGCATCGGCGGCTTCGCGGGCCGGGTGTTGCAGAAGCTCGGGGCGGTCCCGCAGCAGATTGCGGGCGGCGACATCTATCCGGCACTCGAAAAGGGCACCATCGACGCCGCCGAATGGGTCGGTCCCTATGACGACGAGAAGCTCGGCTTCTACAAGGTCGCGCCGCACTACTACTACCCTGGCTGGTGGGAAGGCGGGCCGATGCTGCTCGCCTTCGTCAACCTCGACAAGTGGAATGCACTGCCGAAGTACTATCAAAGCGTTCTTGAGCAGGCCGGCCACTACTCCAACAACTGGATGATGGCGAGGTACGACCAGGGCAACCCGCCTGCGCTGCGCCGGCTGATCGCGGGTGGCGCCAAGCTTCATCCGTTCTCACCCGAGATCATGGTGGCCTGCTTGAAGGCGGCAAGGGAGTTGCACAACGAGGTCTCGGCCGGCAACGCCGACTTCAAGAAAGTGTACGAGTCGCTGACGAGCTTCGCCAATAACGGCTATCAATGGTTCCAGGTGGCTGAAGTGGGTTACGACAACTTCATGGCGCGCGCGTCGCAGAGCTGACCTTAGATAATCCCGGCAAAATCGAAAAAAACCCGGAGCGAAAGCCCCGGGTTTTTTGAACCTGCTTTGGTCGACGCGCCGCTACTGCCTGGGTGGGCCCAGATCGAGCGGCGGCAGCTCGATCTGCGGCACCTCGATCTTGATCGTGCTGGGATCGACGGTCGACAGCGTGCCCTTGTAGTGCATCACCATGGCCGGGAACATGATCACCAGCAGCACCATGATGACCTGTATGACTACGAAAGGCACCGCGCCCCAATAGATCTGGCCCGTCGTGACCGGCTCCATCCGCTTGCCGGTGACGCGGTCGATATACGGCTCCTTTGGCGCGACCGAGCGCAGGTAGAACAGCGCAAAGCCGAACGGCGGGTGCATGAAGGAAGTCTGCATGTTGACGCCGAGGATCACACCGAACCAGATCAGGTCGATGCCGAGCTTTTCGGCTGCCGGCCCCAGGAGCGGGATCACGATGAAGGCGAGCTCGAAGAAGTCGAGGAAGAACGCCAGCACGAACACGAAGGCATTGACGAAGATCAGGAAGCCGATCTGACCGCCGGGCAGGGAGGTCAAGAGATGCTCTACCCAGACGTGGCCGTTGACGCCGTAGAAGGTCAGCGAGAACACGCGGGCGCCGACCAGGATGAATACGACGAAGGCGGACAGCTTTGCCGTCGACTCGATGGCCTGACGGATCAGGTCCCAGCTCAGGCGGCGTTTCATCGCGCCCAGGATCAGCGCTCCCGAGGCGCCCATCGCGCCGCCTTCGGTCGGGGTGGCAACGCCGATGAAGATGGTGCCGAGCACCAGGAAGATCAGGAACAGCGGCGGCACCATCACGAAGGTCGTCTGCTGCGCCATGCGCGACAGGAAGCGGAAGCCGGTGAGCTTGTCGATCGCCCAGTTGATCACGGCAATGAAGAAGGCGAACAGGATGCCCCAGAACATGCAAAGCACGACGTAATCGGCTCCGCGCGCCTCCGAATTACGCATCATCAGCCAGCCGAATACGGCGCTGGCGAGCGCCAGCACACCGAGCGAGGTCAGGCCGCGGCTGCCGCTGTCTTCGCGAAAGCCGATCGCTTCCTTGGGCAGGCCCGGAGCCGCATTGGGGAAGATCAAGGTGACGAGGAAGGCGTATCCGGCATATAAGCCGGCGAGTACGATCCCCGGAATGAACGCACCTTCGTACATATCGCCGACGGACTTGCCGAGCTGGTCGGCCATCACGATCAGAACGAGGGAGGGCGGAATGATCTGCGCGAGCGTGCCGGAAGCCGCGATGATGCCGGTCGCCATGCGCCGGTCGTAGCCGTAGCGCAGCATGATCGGCAGCGAGATCAGGCCCATCGAGATCACGGATGCCGCGACCACACCGGTCGTCGCCGCCAGCAGTGCGCCGACGAACACCACGGCATAGGCGAGGCCGCCGCGGATCGTGCCGAACAGTTGACCGATGGTGTCGAGCAGGTCTTCGGCCATGCCGGAGCGTTCGAGCACCAGCCCCATGAACGTGAAGAAGGGGATCGCGAGCAGCGTGTCGTTGTTCATCACGCCGTAGACGCGCTCGGGCAGTGCCTGCAGGAAGTCGGGATGAAACTGTCCGAGCTCGACGCCGATGACGGCGAAGGCGAGGCCGACGGCGCCGAGCGAGAAGGCTGCGGGGTAACCGAGCAGCAGCACGATCACCAGCGAGGCGAACATGATCGGCGCCAGATTGGCGATGATAAACGCGGTCATTAGTCCCCCTGGATGCGCCGATCGGCGGTCATTTCTTTTCGATAGCCTCGACGAGGTGTTCGACCTCGGCTTCGATTGCGCTCACCTGCGAGGCGTGCGGATCGGGAATCAGCCCGCGCATGACCGCAATCCGCTTGATCAGCTCAGAGACGGCCTGCACGAGCAGGAAGGCAAAGCCGACTATGACAAGCGACTTCGCCGGCCATTGCGGCAATCCGCCCGCATTGCCGGACTGTTCGCTGACCTCATACGAACGCATGAAGAACGGCCCCCCGGTGATGATCATGACGATCGTGAGCGGGATCAGGAAGAACAGATGGCCGATCACGTCGATGAGGTCGCGGACCCATTTCGGCAGCAGGTTGTTGATGATGTCGATGCGGATGTGCTCGTTGTCGAGCAGGGTCCAGGGCGAGCACAGCAGGAAAACGATGCTGAACAGCACCCACTGCAGCTCGAGCCAGGAGTTCGAGGACGTGTCGAACGTCTTTCGCACGATGGCATTCATGCTCGAAATGATCACTGCCACCAGGATCAGCCATGCCAGGCGTTTACCCGTCCAACGTGTGAACGTGTCGATCCCACGGCTCAACTTCAGGAGCGATTGCAACGCTAGGCCCTCCCCGCTAATGCCCGGCCGTCTTGTCTGCACCGACTGGGCGCACTGGCTTGTATCGCCGCGCAGGCATGAGGCATCTGCACCAAACCAGCGGGCGTGCCGGCAGTCAATCGCAAATTCGTTTATCGCTAAAGGGGATAGGCTTTGGGCGGTCGACCTGCTCAGCCGCCGGTGACGCTCATGTGCCGGTTGACGCTCGGGCGGTTGTGACGGCGGTCGATGACGAAATCGTGCCCTTTCGGCTTCAAGCCGATGGCCTGGTCGATCGCCGAGGAAACCAGGCCGTCATCGTCGGATGCCCTGAGCGGCTTGCGCAGGTCGGAAGCGTCTTCGTGGCCGAGGCAAGTATGGAGCGTGCCGGTGCAGGTGATGCGCACCCGGTTGCAGGATTCGCAGAAATTGTGGGTCATCGGCGTGATGAACCCGAGCTTGCCGCCGGTCTCGGCGACGCTCACGTAGCGCGCCGGCCCGCCGGTCGTCTCCGCAAGGTCCGTCAGCGTGTAATGGCTGGCAAGGCGCGCGCGAACCAGCGACAGCGGCACGTATTGGTCGATCCGGCCCGCGCCGATCTCGCCCATGGGCATCACTTCGATCAGCGTCATCCCCATGCCCTTGCCATGGGCCCACTCCATCAGCGAGGGGATCTCGTCCTCGTTGAGGTTCTTGAGCGCCACCGCGTTGATCTTCACCGAAAGCCCGGCTGCGCGTGCGGCCTCGATGCCTTCGAGCACCTTGTCGATCTCGCCCCAGCGGGTGATGGCGCGGAACTTTGCCGGATCCAGCGTGTCCAGCGACACGTTGATGCGGTGCACGCCGCTATCGGCGAGTTCCTGCGCGAAGCGTGCCAGTTGCGTGGCGTTGGTCGTGAGCGTCAGTTCGTGCAGGGCTCCGCTCTTGAGATGGCGCGACAGCGAGCGAACTAGCGACATCACGTTGCGGCGGACGAGGGGCTCGCCGCCGGTCAGGCGCAGCTTTCGCACGCCTCTGGCGATGAAGGCGGAGCACAGGCGGTCAAGCTCTTCCAGCGTGAGCAGATCGGCCTTGGGCAGGAACGTCATGTCCTCGGCCATGCAATAGGAGCAGCGCAAATCGCAACGATCGGTCACCGACACCCGCAAGTAAGTGATCGTCCGGCCGAACGGGTCGATCATCGGACGCGACAGCGAAAGAGGACTCAATACGGGACCGGTCATTCAGCAAGCCTTGTCACGACGGCGATGTCCGTGCCCAGGGCACGGCAAGATTAATGGGGCTGATGCAATCTAAGCATTAGGCGCGGCGCCGACAATCTTGCACTGCACGCGTCAGCGCGTCGGCGTGGCCGGTGCCGCATTCGGATCGGGGAACGGTGAGCTTGCCGCCGGTGCCGGCGCTGCTTTCGGCGTCTTTGGCTTCTTCGGCGCTTTCTTGACCGGCTTCGGCGGAACGATCGGCTGCAGTTCCGCGTACACGGGGTTGGGATCGGTGGTGACGCTGGCTGGCGTGGCGAGATCGCCCGGGGTCCGGATAATCTGTACGGAGACGGTCGCCGACTCGAACTTGTTCAGGGTGTAGCTGACCGAGAAGCCCGTCTCAGGCGCCGGGACCGTGACGGCGCAGGGCGTCTTGCAACCGGGACCGAGCGAAGTGCGGGCATCGGCTCCGGGCGGGTTGGATTCGAGCTGAACCTGGATGGAGGGAGGCGTCGACTTGAACGCGTCCCAAGAGAAGGTGGAACAACCGGCCAGGCCCATCCCCGCGAGGCCAATCGCGATGACACGACGCATGATCAATCCACTCTATTGCGGCGAGTTGCCGCAATCCCCGATCAGACGATAGGAGTGTCAAAACAGCCGCGCAACCAGGCGGGCCATTATAGTTAATCGATGGTTAATTTTGCGGTGGATAATTACGCCGATGGATCAGGGTCTTAAGATGGGCTCGGGGCCGGCGCCAGGCTTTGCACGGCTTCCGGCAATTCGCTCATGTGATTGATGAGGCGGTCCGGCTTGAGCTGGGCGATCGGAACGTCCGTGTAGCCGAAGCCGACGCCGATGACCGGCACGCCCGCGCGCCTTGCGACACCGATGTCGGTTCCCGCATCGCCCACCATGATGGCAGCGGACATTTGTCCTCCGGCGCGCGCGACCGTCTCGCGCAGGAAGGACGGGTCCGGCTTGGAGACGCCGAACGTGTCCGCGCCGCAAATCGCCGCAAATCGCGGGGAGAGCCCCAGCCGGTCGAGCAGCCGCTTCGAGAGCCATTCGAGCTTGTTGGTGCAGACCGCGAGGAGATGGCCGCGTGCCTCGAGGTCGTCGAGCGCGCGTTCGAGACCTTCGAAGGGGCGCGATTCATCGGCGATATGGGCGGCGTAATAGTCGATGAAATCAGCCGTCATCCGGGTGATTTCATCGATGTGTGCGGCGCGGCCCTCGATTTCCAGGCCGCGCTCGATCAGCTTGCGCGCGCCGGCGCCGATCATGTTCCGCGCGGAGTGCAGGGGCACAGGGGGCAGGCCTTCGCGATCGAGCACGTAGTTCAGGGCGTTGATCAGGTCGGGCGCGGTGTCGACCAGCGTGCCGTCGAGGTCGAAGACAATGGTGTGAGCGGAGTTCATCCTGCAAAGCGCTATCGGTACCTTCGCCGCCACGCAAGGGGCGGGCGGTCTCGAGGAGGAGACCGGCAGTCGGCCGGCCCGAGCGCGAAACCGTGGTGATGGCGCTGTTCCCGGAGGCAAAAGGGGGCTAGACAGGCCGCCGGAAACGCCCGGTCGGGCGGCTTTTCGGGAACAGACGGTTTGACGATGGATCAATTGAAGCGGCAGGCCGCGGCGCGTGCGCTGGAAGAGGTCCGGGACGGCATGAAACTCGGTCTCGGCACCGGCTCGACGGCCAAGCATTTCGTCGAGCTGCTCGGCGAACGCGTTCGCGCCGGCCTCAAGGTGGTCGGTGTGCCGACGTCAGAGGCGACGCGCGCCGACGCGCAGCGCTGCTGTGTTCCCCTGACCACGCTCGACGACATCGACCGGCTCGACCTCACCGTCGACGGCGCCGACGAGATCGATCCGGCGCTCGACCTGATCAAGGGCGGCGGCGGCGCGCTGTTGCGGGAAAAGATCGTTGCCGCAGCGTCAGATCGCATGATCGTGATCGCCGATGATTCCAAATGGGTGGATGCGCTCGGACGGTATCCGCTGCCGGTGGAAGTCATTCCATTCGGCTTGGCGGCGACCCAGCGCGCCATGCGAACGGCATTTGCGGAAAGCGAAGTTTCGGGGCAAATGGCGGTCCGTAAGGCCAAGGACGGCCACGTTTTCGTCACCGATGGGGGCCACTGGATCATCGATGCCCATCTCGGACGAATAAGGAATGCCGCACGGCTTGCGACGCTGCTCAGCGCGATCCCCGGCGTGGTCGAGCATGGGCTTTTCATCGGCCTTGCCAGCACGGCTGTTCTGGCGGGCGCGCAGGGAATCCGTGTGGTTGAACGGCATTGATGCCGAAAGGAGAATAGGAATGAAGAGCGTTCTGAGAATTTTGCCCGCAGCTGGCCTTGCGCTGGGTTTGGTGCTGGCGAGCTTGCCGGCTGCGGCGCAGCAGGCCGCGGCTCCCAAGCAGCCGGCCGCGGCTCCCAAGGCATCAGCGGCAGCAATCGCGTCGGCCAAGGAAATCCTGGCGCTGAAGAACGCGAACGCGATGTACGCGAACGCCGTGCCCGGCATGGTGCAGAAGACCAAGGACGCCCTGATCGGGCAGAATCTCAACTATCAGAAGGACCTCAACGAGGTTGCTCCGATCGTGGTTCAGGCGCTGACGGGCCGCGAGAAGGAGATCGGTGACGGCATGGCGCAGGCCTATGCGAGTGAGTTCACCGAGCAGGAGTTGAAGGACCTCGTGACGTTCTACAAATCGGCGCTTGGCCAGAAGCTGATAGCCGCCGAACCCAAGGCCATCGGGCTGAGCATGACCTTCATGAACCAGTGGGCCCAGAATTTCAGCGAAGTCGTCATGGCCCAGTTCCGCGCCGAGATGAAGAAGCGCGGCAAGGAGATGTAAGCGAGCCTTTAGAGCCGAGGTCGAGGTGAAACATGGCTGATTTCGACGTCGACCTCTTTGTCATCGGTGGCGGTTCGGGCGGCGTTCGCGCGGCCCGGATCGCGGCAGGCCATGGCGCGCGCGTCATGGTCGCCGAAGAGTACCGCATGGGCGGCACCTGCGTGATCCGCGGCTGCGTTCCGAAGAAGCTGTTCGTGCTGGGATCGCATGTCCGTCACGAGATCGAGGACGCCGCGGGCTTCGGCTGGACTATTCCCTCCGCGACCTTCGACTGGCCGACCCTGATCGCCAATAAGGATAAGGAGATCGCGCGGCTGGAAGGCATCTACGCCGCGAATGTCGAGAAGGCGGGCGGGCGCATCGTCAAGATGAGGGCGGTGATCGAGGATGCCAACACCGTCCGGCTCACCAATGGCGAGGCGGTCCGGGCGAAATACATCCTCATCGCGACCGGCGGCGCGCCCAACCACGGCACGATGATCCCGGGCATCGAGCACGTGATCTCCTCCAACGAGGCTTTTCACCTGCCCGAGCTGCCGAAGCGGATCGTGATCCAGGGCGGCGGCTACATCGCGCTGGAATTCGCCTGTATCTTCGCCGGCTTCGGTTCCGACGTGACGGTGATCTATCGCGGCGACAATATCCTGCGCGGCTTCGACGAGGACGTGCGCGCCCACGTGCGCGCCGAGATGGAGAAGGACGGGATCACCTTGCTGACCGGCTGCACGGTGACGAAGGTCGACAAGCACGGTCACGAGTTCACCACTCATCTGTCGAACGGCTCCAGCGTCGCCTCCGACAAGGTGATGTTCGCGATCGGCCGCCATCCCAACGTCGCCAATCTCGGCCTGGAAAAGGCGGGCGTCGCCATCAATCCGGCAAACGGCGGCATCGCCGTCGACAGCTTCTCGCGCAGCTCGGTGCCGAACATCTATGCGATCGGGGACGTCACCCATCGCATCAACCTGACGCCGGTCGCGATCCGCGAGGGCCATGCCTTCGCCGACACCGTGTTCGGCGGCCGTCCGGTCGAGGTCGATCACACCGACATTCCCACGGCCGTGTTCTCGCAGCCTGAGGTCGGCACGGTGGGGCTGACCGAAACGCAGGCGCGCGCCAAGTTCAGCCACGTCGACATCTACAAGGCGACGTTCCGGCCGATCAAGGCAACGTTGTCAGGTCGCGACACCCGCATGCTGATGAAACTTATCGTCGACGGCACCAGCGATCGTGTCGTCGGCTGTCACATTGTGGGCGATGGCGCCGCCGAGATCATCCAGGCGGTCGCGATCGCGGTGAAGATGAAAGCGACCAAGGCCGATTTCGACGCGACCCTTGCGCTGCATCCGACGGCCGCCGAGGAACTCGTGACCATGCGCACGCCGACCGCGCGCCACGTGCGGCAGGCGGCCGAGTAGAAACTCACGCCGTGAATCGCGCCGGCTTCAGGGAACTGCACGCCGTCTTCGCGCACATCGTTGCGCGAAACGCCGGCTCCGCGCAGCTGACCGAAAGCGTGGCCGAACGCGCGTTCGATATCTTCGAGGCGAATATGGGTCCGCTTGCGGCGCATCTGCCCCCGCTCGCCTGCGAGAAGGGCTGCCCGTCGTGCTGCATCCTGCGCGTCACGGCCACCGCGCCGGAAGTTTTCCTGCTTGCCTCTTACGTCAGGCGGATCGAAGCGAGCCCGCAGGGCGCCGCAATCGGTCTCAAGCGGCGCATCGAGCTTGCCGACCGCGCCACGCGCGGGCTCGGCGAGGCAGAGCGAATGGCGCTGCGCAAGCCGTGCCCCTTCATCGTTCGAGGCATGTGTATCGTCCATCCCGTGCGGCCGCTGGCCTGCCGTGGGCACGCCTCGTTTGACAAGAAGGCCTGCGCCCGTGCGGCGGCGGGCCAGGACGTGGAGGTGCCGCTGTCCGAACCGCACCACGCGCTGCGCGGATCGGTGCAGGCCGCGCTGCAGTCGGCGCTGCGTTCGGCCGGGCTTGCCTGGGGCCTCTACGAGGTCATCCACGGCCTGGCGCTCGCACTCGATCGCGAGGAGCGCGAGGCGGACTGGGTCGCCGGCAAGGACAGCCTGGCACCGGCAGCAATCGAATTCGACCGCACGGCGGCGGCCGAGCAGTTGGACGAGTTGCTCGCGAGGTGATTCATGGCGCACGATTCAAAGCCCCCGGTCTTGGAGTTTGAATCGCGGGCGTCGGGCCAATTGCGAACGCCCTTTGCCCGGCGCCGGCCCGGTTGCTCTTGGGAAGGAGAAACCAGATCGCCGCCAAAGCCTATCGAGGAGGTCGGAAATGACCTTGCCGGGCAAATCACCCTGTCAATCCCCTGCGGCGAAAAGATTTCTCTTTATCCGAATTCGGATTTGACGTATATGCGCGTCGTCCCGCCCGATTGAAGAGGGGCGTATCGCGATCGTCACGAAATGCGGGTTGGGATGCGGTGGAGCGGGTTGCGCCGGCGCGAAGTTTGAACCACAGGGCGGCCTTTCGTGAGTGGTTCGCTTCGCGCAGGACGAACGGCGCAAGGCGCGTACGGCAAAAGCGTGTGGTTCTGGCTGCCGTTGCTGCAGTCAAGCCTGCGGAGGCGAAGTCGGTCCGACCGGATCGATCAGCCGTCAATCCGCGGGCGACGGTGACAAGAGAAGAATTCGTCGCCGGGAAGAGCGCGCCATAAGCCGTAAGGCCACTGCGCAGGGAAGGCCGGGTGATTTCGGCTGTACCTGTATGCTCGTGTGCGATTTCCTGAGCGTGTGTGCACACGAGACCGCGGGTGCCGCCGTGCGCCCGGTCTTCCCTGCGCCCTCGACAATCGAAGAGGGCGAGGACGTGCAGCAAAACTCGGACGCAATGCGCCGCGAGAATGCGAAGGCGTGTTTGTTGCTAGGAGCGAAAGTGGATTGTCTCCAGGGGCGATCACTTATGACCGTCATCCTGAGGCGCCGGAGCGTAGCGGAGGCCTCGAAGGGCGACGGCCCGGCTGCATCCCGGCCGTTCATCCTTCGAGGCTCGCTGCGCGAGCGCCTCAGGATGACGGGACTGCTATTGCCGTCATTGCGAGCGAAGCGAAGCAATCCTGGCTATCTCCGCGGCGACAGTCTGGATTGCTCGTCGCTGTCGCTCCTCGCAATGACGGCGCGAAGACAGCTTGCTCCAAATCCTCAGCCGTGTTGCGTGGGCACGAGCGCGAACCGTCTGGCCGTTCACTCGCCCTGCAGCCATTCCGCCGCGCCGCGCCACAGCGTGTCGCGGTGCTCGGGCCGGAAGAAACCGAAGTGCCCGATCTTCCTGGCGCCGACATCCCCGGGCGTGACGGAGAGAATTTCCGGCGTGATCGAGGTGAAGCCCGAGCACAGCAGCTCGACGGCCGGCCGCGTCGCCCAGGGATCGTCGGAGAAGCTGAGCGCGCGCAGCTCGCCCTTGAACTTGGCGAAGTTTTCAAGCGCCGGCAGTCTGGAATCAAGCAGATAGCGCGGACTGTTCACCCAGCTCACCCATTGCAGGAACACGTTCTTGGGCAGATCCTCGCCGATGCCGCTCCAGCCCGGCGTATAGCCCAGCACGCGGGTGAGGGGGACGCCGAAGTAGTTGAGCAGGAGACGGACGCGATAGTTCTCCGGCGGGGTCATCAGCTTCCAGTATGCGGCCTGCGAAGCTATGAACAGCGCGCGCGCCACCTCGTTGTTGTTGGGCAGAAGGCCGAGCGCCTGGCCCCCGAAGGAATGGCCGATATAGATGAGCGGCAGATCGTCGTAGCGCTCGCGCATCCACCTCACCGCGGCGGCGATGTCGAGCGTCGCCCAGTCCGCCATCGACGCCTTGAAGCCCACCAGCGATCTCGGCCGGTTGTAGCCGTCGATGGCCTTCTGCCGGGAGTCGCCGATGCCGCGATAATCATAGGTCAGGACGGCGCAGCCGCGATGGGCGAGATAGCTGGCGAAGCCGCGGTAGAGCTTGCGGGGGACCGCGGTGGCCGAATTGATCAGCACGGCATGCCGCTTGGCGCCGCGTGGCAGGAACAGTGTGGCCCCCAGCGGATAGCCGTCGCCGGCCGGCACGGTAATGTCGTCGATAAACACGTCGTCGAGCGGAGCGTCCATTGCCGCGAGAATCCCCGGACTTCAACCTCAGCATCAAGAAAAGGCGAATTCGGCTTTCAGTGCAAGGGTTTGCCTCGCTGGTTTCATTTCCAACTGGCGGTTGCCCTGCAGCCTGTGTATAACGCGGCCCTTCCATGGCCCGCCAGTTAAGTGGCGGTTTTTGCTTACGGAGTTGATTTGATGTCCGAGCGGTGGACGCCCGATAGCTGGCGCAGCAAGCCGGTGCTGCAGGTACCCGAGTATCCCA
This sequence comes from Bradyrhizobium sp., assembly GCF_016213215.1. Lineage (GTDB taxonomy): Bacteria > Pseudomonadota > Alphaproteobacteria > Rhizobiales > Xanthobacteraceae > Bradyrhizobium. Next base: position 27,575 of record NZ_JACRAW010000056.1, read on the forward strand.
ATGCCAAGGCATTGGCCGATGTCGAGGCCCAGCTTGCGACCTTTCCGCCGCTGGTTTTTGCCGGCGAGGCGCGCAACCTGAAGAAGGCGCTGGCGCGGGTCGCCGCCGGCGAGGCCTTCCTCCTGCAGGGCGGCGATTGCGCCGAGAGCTTCGCCGAGCACGGCGCCAACAACATCCGCGACTTCTTCCGCGTGCTGCTGCAGATGGCGGTGGTGCTCACCTATGCCGGCGCGGTGCCGGTGGTGAAGGTCGGCCGCATCGCCGGGCAGTTCGCAAAGCCGCGCTCCTCGCCGACCGAGAAGGCGGGCGGCGTCGAGCTGCCGAGCTACCGCGGCGACATCGTCAACGACATCGCCTTCACCGCCGAGGCGCGCACGCCCGATCCCCAGCGTCAGCTGATGGCCTATCGCCAGTCGGCGGCAACGCTGAATCTGCTGCGAGCCTTTGCCACCGGCGGCTTTGCCAATCTCGCCAGCGTGCATCAGTGGATGCTCGGCTTCATCAAGGATTCTCCGCAGTCGCGGCGCTACAAGGAGTTGGCCGACCGCATCTCCGAGGCGCTCAATTTCATGCGCGCCTGCGGCCTCGATCTGGAGAGCCACCCCGAGCTGCGCGCCACCGACTTCTACACCAGCCATGAAGCGCTGCTGCTCGGCTATGAGCAGGCGTTCACACGGGTCGATTCCACGACCGGAGACTGGTACGCCACGTCCGGCCACATGCTGTGGATCGGCGACCGCACGCGGCAGATCGATCACGGTCACGTTGAATATTTCCGCGGTATCAAGAACCCGATTGGCCTGAAGTGCGGGCCGTCGCTGAGGGCCGACGATCTGCTGCGGCTGATCGAGGTGCTGAACCCCGACAACGAGCCCGGACGGCTGACGCTGATCGGTCGCTTCGGCGCCGACAAGATCGGCGAGCACCTGCCGGTCCTCGTGCGCGCCGTCCAGCGCGAGGGGCGGGTGGTTGTCTGGTCGTGCGATCCCATGCACGGCAACACCATTACCTCGACCAGCGGTTACAAGACGCGGCCGTTCGACCGCATCCTGTCTGAGGTGAAGTCGTTCTTCGCGATCCACGCTGCGGAAGGCACCCATGCCGGCGGCGTTCATCTGGAGATGACCGGCCAGGACGTCACAGAATGCATCGGCGGCGCGCGCGCCATCACGGACGAGGGCCTCAACGACCGCTATCACACGGTTTGCGATCCCCGCCTCAACGCCGAGCAGTCGATCGACATGGCCTTCCTCATCGCGGAACTGCTTAAACAGGATCGCGCCGCCCAGGCCAAGCCGATGCCGGCCGTCGCGGGTCTCTAGATTTGCTCCGGTTCTGGCGAGCCACCATCAACTCGCGCAATGGCATCATCTTCGCGATTCGCTCGGAGCAGGCGGTTCGCGAGGAGATCGCCGCCCTGATCCTTGCGTTGCCGCTCGCCTGGCTGATCGGCGCGACAACCATCCGTGCGGTCGAGCTGGTCGGATCGGTGGTGCTGGTCCTGATCGTCGAACTGCTCAACACCGCGATCGAGAAGCTTGCCGACCGGCTGACGATGGATCACGATCCGCAGATCGGTCAGGTCAAGGACATGGGCTCGGCCGCCGTCGGCGTCGCCCTGGTGCTAGCCGGCATATTCTGGCTGTTCGCCATCGCCGAACGAATGGGCATGATCTAGCGCATGACCGAACGAGCTGAGGTATTTGCCGTCACGCTCGCCCAGCTCAATCCGACGCTGGGCGATGTCGAGGGCAATGCTGCCAAGGCGCGCGCGGCGCGTGCGCAGGCGATGGCGGATGGCTCCGACCTGTTGCTGCTGCCGGAGCTGTTCATCGCCGGCTATCCACCGGAAGACCTGGTGCTCAAGCCAGCTTTCCAGGCGGCGTGCCGCGCGGCGGTCGAGGAACTGGCTCGCGAGACCGCCGATGGCGGTCCGGCGGTGCTGATCGGCACGCCGTGGGTCGAGGAAGGCAAGCTCTACAATGCCTGCGCACTTCTTGACCGCGGGCGGATCGCGGCGCTGCGCTTCAAGGTCAACCTGCCGAACTACGGCGTTTTCGACGAGAAACGGCTGTTCGCGCGCGGCCCGGCCGCAGGTCCCGTCACCGTCCGCGGCGTCCGGGTCGGTGTCCCGATTTGCGAGGACATCTGGCTTGAAGAGTCCGGGGACTACGAGAACATCGTCGAGACCCTGGCCGAGACCGGGGCGGAAATCATCCTCGTGCCCAACGGCTCACCCTATGCGCGCGACAAGAACGACGTCCGGCTGTCGGTCGCGGTGGCGCGGGTGAAGGAGAGCGGGCTGCCGGTGGTCTATCTCAACCAGGTCTGCGGCCAGGACGAACTGGTGTTCGATGGGGCCTCCTTCGTGCTCAATGGCGATCTGTCGCTCGCAGCGCAGTTGCCGGCCTTTGAAGAGAATGTCACGACGCTGCGCTTCACCTGCGGCACTGAGGGCTGGCGGTGCGCGGGTCCCATCGCCCAACTCCCGGAGGGCGACAAGGCCGACTATGCTGCCTGCGTGCTCGGCCTGCGCGACTATGTGCGCAAGAACGGTTTTCCCGGCGTCCTGCTCGGCATTTCCGGCGGCATCGATTCCGCGCTGTGCGCGGCCATCGCGGTCGATGCGCTTGGCGCGGATAGGGTGCGCGGGGTGATGCTGCCCTATCGCTTCACCGCGCAGGTCTCGATCGACGACGCGGCAAAGCTGGCAAGCCGGCTCGGCATCCGCCACGAGGTGCTGCCGATCGCGGATGCCGTCAACGGTTTCGAGAACATCCTGTCCGAGACCTTCAAGGGGCTGCCGCGCGACATCACCGAAGAGAATCTGCAGGCGCGCGCCCGCGGCACGCTGCTGATGGCGATCTCGAACAAGACCGGCGCCATGGTGGTGACGACCGGCAACAAGTCGGAAATGTCGGTGGGCTATGCCACGCTGTACGGCGACATGAACGGCGGCTTCAATCCAATCAAGGACATCTACAAGACCGAGGTGTTCCGCCTCGCCGCCTTGCGCAATGTCTGGAAGCCTGAGGGCGCACTCGGCCCCTCGGGCGAGGTCATTCCGCCCGACATCATTGCGCGGCCGCCGACCGCCGAGTTGCGGGAGAACCAGACCGATCAGGATTCGCTGCCGCCCTATGAGCTGCTTGATGCGGTGCTGGAGCGTTTGGTCGAGCGCGAGGAGCCGCTCGATGCGATCGTTGCCGCCGGCTTTGACCGCGACGTCGTGGCGCGGATCGACCGGCTGCTCGCGAGTGCCGAATACAAGAGGCGGCAGGCAGCGCCCGGAGTGAAGGTGACGCGGCGGAATTTCGGCAGGGACCGCCGCTATCCCATCACCAACCGCTTTCGCGATTCCGGCCAGCCATTGCCGAAGCCGGACGAAGATCTCGTGGCGCGATCCGGCCGCGGCTCGGCTGAAGCCTTCGAAGGGTAGGGCTACCAGATCAGTGTGGTCATCATCCGCGGAAGCGGATGACCCAGTGCCCGCGGCGCTCTTCTTGCGGAAGGAATCTCGCAACGAATGTCTGCATCGGCACACACATTGATGCTGGAAACTGGTTCCTTCGCTAAGCGAGCAGTGGCCATCCTTCAAGATTCGTAAGCAACCAGATTTGAATCGAGCACATTGATCGCGATCAATTTCAAGCAACGCCGTCTTTGCTAGTGTTTGTTTTGTCGAAACGTTGGAGGGTCAATGGCACCGCCGCAGCAGGCAGCCGTAACGACCGCCGGGGCATACGTTCGGGCCTCGGCCTAGCGGCTTCACCACGAACGCGTCATCGGGCGCGGCTTCCAGGGTTGCATCAGTCAGGCAAAACCCTAACTCAGCCGCGCCTCGATGCGCTTTTTTTTCCCAACAGGTTATCACCTAACGATTGCAAACGGCGGCGCAGATCACGGCCGCGGCATCTCGATCCCATTTTTCTTGTTCGCCGAGCGGTTTGCCGAGCGACCCGTCATCCACGCGCATGTCACGGAACCATCAGATCATGGGTTGTGCAAAATCGAGCGTGACTGCGGCAGGCTGGATCAAAAAGCGCGATGAAGCGCGAGCGAAAACCGATCGTATCGGCGCGAGGTTTTCAAGAGATAAGTGGCAGAAGCATACGAATAGAATCGCGTCTTACAATTTGCCATTGTTCCGCAGTTGCTGTCAGCCTGGCATACGTCCCAGACTCATGCGGCCCTGGCAGTCATTTACATGCCAATGAACAGCACAATCGCGACCAATAGAACCGTAAAGGCGATGCTGCAGATGGTGAGCCAGGACGCTTCGTGCTTCATGGACCTACGCTGCTCGTCATTGGAAACCCGATCTTGATCTCGCTCAAGCTGGTCAACGTGTCACACCGGGATCGCGCTGCGGGCTCCAGGTCGGCGTTCGAGTGGGAAGGGTTTGCCGCAACCCGCTGCGCTCTCGAGCTCGGCGACTTAAGAGCGAGCTTCGCAAGCGGGAGAGGTAAAACGAGCTGCGGTCGAACCGCTCGACCCGAACTCAGCGCGTTGGAATGAAGCTCGGGCCGACCGTGCGGATCGGCTTGTTGTCCGAAGCGCCCGGGTTGGCCGGCGCGGACGATGTATCCGGCGCCGGCGTGCCGGCCGCGGTGGAAGGCGCAGCGCCCTTCTTGGCATTGACCGGTGCGGCCTTGCCCATCTGGCGCTGCTGCATCTTCCTGGCGCTCTCTTCGGTGACGATGATGTCGCCCTGTTGTTCGGCGGTAGCCTTGTCGTCGACGGATTTCAGCGCGTCGGCCCAGGTCTGGCCTGCGGCCTTGCAGGAGCAGGACGGGTTGAACTCGGTGCGGAATTTGAATGCGTTGGGCAGCGCCGTGTAGGGCTGGCCGTTGGTCGAGACCGCCGCGTTCATGTCCTCCCCCGGATTGCGATAGGCGTAGAGCGAGGCTTCCGCGGCCGGGCACAGCGCCTTGCAGGCCTTCTCGTCATCCGGGAAGCGGGCCGGGACGGTGGCAAAAGAGATCGGGAAATAGGCGCCGTCGCAGGTGCGCACGCAGACGGTGCGATAGGTGCCGGACTGCGGACCGAAGTCGCCGCCGGGCGGCCCGGCGGGGTTGTTGCCGCCGCCGAACAGGTTGCTCAGGAAATTGCCGGGGCCGCCCTGCGCCTGCTGCGCAGCGGCGGCGTATTGCGGGCCGCAATTGTTCTGCGCCAGCGCCAGCAGGACCGATCGGCGCTGATTGTCGCGGTCGTTGCCGAAGCCGCCACCGCCGCGCAATCGCTCGAGGTTCGAGGTGATCTGGTCCAGATTGGCGCGCATTTGCTGGATCTGGGTGTTGACCGGACCGCACTGCGCCGATTGGCCGCTGAACAGCGAGAAGAAGCCGGAGCTGTCGCAGCCCATGCGCTTGGCCTGCAGGGTCACGCGATCGAGCTCCGCCTGCTGTCGGCTTGCGGAATCCTGGTAGCGGCGGATCTGGTCGTCCTTGGCCGGGTCGCCGGTGGCGCCACGGTCGACCGCTGCAAGCTGCGCTTCCAAGCGCGAGCACATCGGATTGGTGGCCGCCCCCGGGGGCGGACCGGTCTGCGCAAAGGCGGAGGAGCCGAGCACCAGAACGCCAAGGAGCGCCGTGCAGACCAGGATTCGTGGGGGAAGGGCGGCAGTCACGATACTTTGGATGTCCGGCCAATAGGGGATCGGTCGGCCTTGTGCCGATGGGCGCCTTCAATAGCCCCTTCTCGGGGCAGCGTCACGTCGTTTCCGGGGCGCCGGTGTGACGAAAAGGTTTGCCGGATGCGAAAGGTCAGCGCTGACAGGTGATTGCGACGTATTCGTCGCAATGCCCGCGGTTGCAGTTGGCCGCGGTTTTGGGCACCGAGCCGGTAATTTCGTCGGGATCGACGCGACGATAGGCCGATGCCTGAACGAAATCACGGGACCGGCAGTAGGAAAGGGCGGCGGGGGCACCGCATTTGTCGCCCTTGGCGAGACACTGGTCGACGCCGTAGCCATCCGCCTCGTTGGCGATGATGAAAACGCGTGTCTCGGCCAGGGCGGCCGACGCGGCAAGGCTGAGCGCGCAGGCAAGAAACGCCGGAAGCGATCGCATGGTACACCGTGAGATGAGGGAATAGCCCTCGAACTGAATACGCTGAAATGGTTAAGGATGACCAACCATGGCGGGAGCAAGAGGCTTTGGGTGTCGAAAGCGGCATTTTCGCGGCTCTTGACGCCGTCCCGCCTCTGCCCCATGGTGAGTTCATGAACGGTCTCCTCATTTGCGCAATTTGCCGCGAGATTACGAGCTAGCGATTCGCTGGCTGAGGCCGTCTTTTCTCAACAAAGAGAGCACTGGACGCCCGGCCGCAAGGGATTGGGTATCCATGGAACTGCGCCTTTACGACACCCTGACCAAGGAGAAGCGGCCGTTTCAGCCGCTCGACCCTGGCAACGTCCGCATGTACGTCTGCGGGCCGACGGTCTACGACTTCGCCCATATCGGCAATGCGCGCCCGGTGATTGTGTTCGACGTGCTGTTCCGGCTCCTCCGGCAGGTCTACGGGGCCGACCACGTCACCTATGTTCGCAACATCACCGACGTCGACGACAAGATCAACGCGCGCGCCGCGCGTGACTTTCCGGGCGTGCCGCTGAACGAGGCGATCCGCAAGGTTACCGAGGAGACCGAGAAACAGTTTCACGAAGACGTCGATGCGCTCGGTTGCCTCCGGCCCACGGTAGAGCCGCGCGCGACCGAGCACATCGCAGAGATGCGCTCCATCATCGAGAAGCTCGTCGCCGGCGGCTTTGCCTATGTCGCCGAGGACCATGTGCTGTTCTCGCCGCAGGCGATGGATGCGGCGAATTCGGTGCTGCCGCGCTATGGCGCGCTGGCAAAACGCTCGCTGGACGAGATGATCGCCGGCGCCCGCGTCGATGTGGCGCCCTACAAGCGCGATGTCACCGACTTCGTCTTGTGGAAGCCGTCCAAGCCTGGGGAGCCGTCGTGGCCGTCGCCGGCCGGCATCACCACGCCCGGCCGTCCGGGCTGGCACGTCGAGTGCTCGGCCATGGCGTGGAAGCATCTGGGTGAGCATTTCGATATCCATGGCGGCGGCATCGATCTCGTGTTTCCGCATCACGAGAACGAGGTCGCGCAGAGCTGCTGCGCCTTTCACCGGTCGCGCATGGCGAACTTCTGGATGCACAACGGCTTCCTGCAGGTCGAAGGCGAGAAGATGTCGAAGAGCCTCGGCAACTTTGTCACCATCCGCGAGCTGCTCGCGGATTGGCCGGGCGAGGTGCTGCGTCTGAATATGCTGAAGACGCATTATCGCTCGCCGATCGATTGGACCTTGAAGGGCCTTGAGGAGAGCGAGAAGACCCTCGACGACTGGTACCGGACCGCAGCCGATGCTCAATCGGGACAGCCCGCCGATGGTGTGATCGAGGCGCTGCTCGACGACATGAACACGCCGCAGATGATCGCGGCGTTGCACGGGTTGCGGCACAATGCACTCTCGGGAGGCGAAGCCGCTCGGACCGAGTTGGCTGCCTCGTTGCGCCTGCTCGGTTTTCTGTCCGAGGGCGCGGCGCAGTGGGAGAGCCGCAAGCGCCAGGGGAGCGGGATCGATGCCGCGCAGATCGAGCGCCTGATCGGCGAGCGCACCGCGGCCCGGGCGCGCAAGGATTTCAAGGAATCCGATCGCATTCGCGATGAGCTCGCTGCCATGGGCGTCGTGCTGAAGGACGGTAAAGGCCCTGACGGCAAGCCCGTCACCACCTGGGAGATCGAGCGATGAAGAAGCCTGATACGCCGTTTCCGAGGCATTGGCTCTATTATATCGCGCTGAAGGTCGTGCTTCTGGCCGGAGCCGTGGCGCTGGTCCTGAAGCTGTACGGACTGTGGTAAGGACGATGGGACAGACCCTGCCGAAAGCCGCGCTGCGGCCGTTCCTGGCCGCCGATATTCCGGTGCTCGCGGCGATATATGCTGCCGCCATCGAGGAGCTGAGCGGCGACGATTACAGCGAAGCACAGCAGGAAGCCTGGATCGCCGCCATCGACGACGAAGATGCCTTCGGCCGCAGGCTCGCCGGTGAACTTACGCTTGTCGCGACGGTCCAGAATTCGCCGGTCGGTTTCGCCTCGCTCCGCGGCAAGGAACATATCGACATGCTTTTCGTGCACCCGAGCGTGGCGGGGCAGGGGGTCGCCACCATGCTGGTCGACGCGCTGGAAAAGCTCGCCGGCAGCCGCGGCGCCAAGAGCCTCACCGTCGATGCCAGCGACAATGCGCAGGGTTTCTTCCTAAGGCGCGGCTATGTCGCCCAGCGGCGCAATACCGTGACCATCAACGGCGAATGGCTTGCCAACACCACCATGCAGAAGACGCTCGGCAGCGGCCAGGCGCCGGGAGCACCGTCATGAGCAAGGAGCGCCTCTACCTGTACGACACCACGCTGCGCGACGGCGCGCAGACCAACGGCGTCGATTTCACCCTCCTCGACAAGCAGTCGATTGCGCACATGCTTGACGAACTCGGCATCGACTATGTCGAGGGCGGCTATCCCGGCGCCAATCCGCTCGACAACGAGTTCTTTGCGGAGAAACCTAGGCTCGGCCACGCGCGTTTCACCGCGTTCGGCATGACGCGCCGCGCCGGCCGCTCCGCCGCCAATGATCCGGGCCTTTCCGCGCTGCTCGAGGCGAAGGCCGACGCCATCTGCTTCGTGGCGAAATCATCAGCCTACCAGGTGCGCGTCGCGATCGAGACCACCAAGGAGGAGAATCTCGCCTCGATCCGCGACAGCGTCGGCGCGGCGAAAGCCGCGGGCCGCGAAGTGATGCTGGACTGCGAGCATTTCTTTGACGGCTACAAGGAGGACCCGGACTTCGCGCTCGCCTGCGCCAAGGCCGCCTTTGATGCCGGCGCACGCTGGGTGGTGCTGTGCGACACCAACGGCGGCACCATGCCGCATGAAGTCGAGACCATCGTCTCGGAGGTGGTCAAGCACATCCCGGGCGATCATGTCGGCATTCACGCCCATAACGATACCGAGCAGGCGGTCGCCAATTCGCTGGCGGCGGTCCGCGCCGGTGCGCGGCAGATTCAGGGCACGCTCAACGGGCTTGGCGAGCGCTGCGGCAACGCCAATCTCTGCTCGATCATCCCCACCCTGAAGCTGAAGAGGGAATTTGCGGACAGCTTCGAAGTCGGAGTCACGGATGAGAAGCTTGCGAGCCTGGTGCGGGTATCGCGCACGCTCGATGACATGCTCAATCGCGCGCCGAACCGCCATGCGGCCTACGTCGGCGAAAGCGCGTTCGTGACCAAGACCGGTATTCATGCTTCCGCCGTGCTGAAGGATCCGCAGACCTACGAGCATGTGGCGCCGGAATCGGTCGGCAATCACCGCAAGGTGCTGGTCTCGGACCAGGCGGGGCGATCCAACGTCATTGCCGAGCTCGATCGAGCCGGCATTCCCTATGAAAGGAACGACCCGAAGCTGACGCGGCTGATCGAGGAAATGAAGGAGCACGAGGCGGCGGGCTTTGCCTATGAGTCGGCGAACGCCTCGTTCGAACTCCTGGCGCGGCGGACGCTGGGCAAGGTGCCCGAATATTTCAAGGTCGAGCAGTTCGACGTCAATGTCGAGCAGCGCGACAACGCGCTAGGCAAGCGGGTGACTGTGGCGCTGGCGGTGGTCAAGGTCAATGTCGCGGGCGAGCGGCTGATCTCGGCCGCCGAAGGCAACGGTCCGGTCAACGCGCTCGACGTTGCGCTGCGCAAGGATCTCGGCAAATACCAGAAATACATCGAGGGCCTGAAGCTGATCGATTATCGCGTGCGTATCCTCAATGGCGGCACGGAGGCGGTGACGCGCGTCCTGATCGAAAGCGAGGACGAAAAGGGCGAGAGCTGGACCACGGTCGGCGTGTCGCCCAACATCATCGACGCCTCTTTCCAGGCGCTGATGGATTCGGTGTTCTACAAGCTGGTGAAATCCAGCGCGCCGGCGTGATTTTGGTGAAAGCGAGTTGCGGAGATCGTCATTGCGAGCGAAGTGAAGCAATCCAGAATGTCGCCGCGGATGCATGCTGGATTGCTTCGTCGCTTGCGCTCCTCGCAATGACGGCGGTGGGAGCACGCCATGATCGACCACGTTTCCGTCGGTGTCAGCGACCTCGAACGTTCCGCGACGTTCTATGAGGCCGTGCTGGCGCCGCTCGGGCTGTCGAGGCTGGTGACGCGGCTGGCAACGATCGGCTACGGCAAGTCCTATCCGGAGTTCTGGATCAATCTGCGCGCCGGCATGACGCGCGTGCCGAAGGAGGGCGGCGCGCACACCTGCCTGCGTGCCAGGTCGACCGCGGACGTCGACGCCTTCCATGCCGCGGCGCTTGCGGCCGGAGGGACCTCCGAAGGCGGGCCGGGGCTTCGGCCCCACGATCGGGTGCGCTACTACACGGCGTTCATCGTCGACCCCGACGGCAACCGCATTGAGGCCGTGACGTTTCCGGCCGAATAGCGAAAAGACTTACAGCCTGCGCGCCATATCCGGCGCGAGATCAGTTTCGGTCTCGGGAATGCGGGCCGCGGCGGCCTCCAGCCGCGGCAGGATATCCTCGACCCGGTCGGCTTTGAGGATATCCACGGCAAGCCCGGCACGAATGAACTGCGTCTCGCGCATGTGCATGACCAGCGCAAACAGCGGCTCCCAGAAATTGTCGATGTTGGCGAGCAGGACCGGCTTGGCGTGACGGCCGAGCTGCTGCCACGTCAACTGCTCCACCAGCTCCTCGAGCGTGCCGAGGCCTCCCGGCAGCGCCACAAAGGCGTCGGAATGCTCGAACATCAGACGCTTGCGCTCGTGCATGTCCGGCGTGACGATCATCTCCTGTACGCGCTTGAGGGCGTTTTCGCGGCTCATCAGGAACTCGGGGATGATGCCGGTCACGGCGCCGCCATGATCCAGCGCGGAAGTCGCGACCGCGCCCATCATGCCGAGCGATCCGCCGCCATAGACCAGGCGGACGTTGTTCTCGGCAAGCGCCTTGCCGAACGCCCTGGCCGCCTCGATGAAATGTGGATTGGTGCCCGGGCCGGAGCCGCAATAGACACAGACGGTTCGTATAGAGCTCATTCTTTGCATGATGCATCGCAAGGTAGGGGCGTCAAGTCGAATCGGTAGGTGGCAGCGGCCGCAAATTCGGCAGTGATATTCGACAAACGATGAAGGAAATGGTTCCAGCGAGGGGTGCGTTCAGCGCTTGGACCCTCTATATGACCATTTGAAGAATTCGATAACAGGCCCGGCTGAAGATGGGCCTGAGGCTCCTTTTAATGGCTCATCCTCACTCGTCCCCGCACGGCTCCGAAGCGAACGAATCTGTCACGTGTTCGGAAGAACGGGCCACCCTGTTTGGGACGCTCGCTCACCTGTGGCCCTATATCTGGCCGGGCGATCGTCGCGACCTGAAGATGCGCGTTGTCTGGTCGATGGTGCTGCTGCTGGTCGCCAAGCTCGCAACCCTGGCAGTGCCGTTCACCTTCAAATGGGCCACCGATGCGCTGACCGGGGCCAACACCGCGCCAGTGGAAGCCTCCAACTGGCAGCTATGGGTGATCGCAGCGCCCCTCGTGCTCACCGCAAGCTACGGCATCATGCGCGTGCTAATGGCGGTGCTGACGCAGTGGCGCGACGGCATCTTCGCGCGCGTGGCGATGCACGCGGTGCGCAAGCTCGCCTACATCACCTTCGTCCACATGCACGAACTGTCGCTGCGCTTCCACCTGGAGCGCAAGACCGGCGGCTTGACGCGCGTGCTCGAACGCGGCCGTACCGGGATCGAAGTCATCGTGCGCATGGTGATCCTGCAGCTCATTCCGATCATCGTCGAGGTCACGCTGCTGATGGGCGTGCTGTTCTGGCAGTTCGACTGGCGCTACGTGATCGCGACCCTGATCATGGTCGTGATCTACATGTACTATACCTACATGGCGACCGAGTGGCGGATCGGCATCCGCCGCAAGATGAACGATTCCGATACGGAAGCGAACACCAAGGCGATCGACTCGCTGCTCAACTACGAGACGGTCAAGTATTTCAGCGCCGAGGAGCGGGAAGCGCAGCGCTATGACCGTTCGATGGAGGGCTACGAGCAGGCAAGCGTCAAGACCTACACCTCGCTCGCCGTTCTCAACGCCGGGCAGGCGGTGATCTTCACCGCGGGGCTGACCGCGACCATGGTGATGTGCGCAATCGGGGTGCGCAACGGGCACAACACGGTGGGCGACTTCGTCATGATCAACGCCATGATGATCCAGCTCTACCAGCCACTCAACTTCATGGGCATGGTTTACCGCGAGATCAAGCAGGCGATCATCGATATCGAGAAGATGTTCAACGTGCTGAGGCGCGATCCCGAGATCAAGGACGCTGCCGGCGCGAAGCCGCTGGTGGTGACGGCAGGCAATGTCCGCTTCGAGGACGTGCGCTTTGCCTACGAGGCGCAGCGTCCGATCCTGAAGGGCATCAGTTTCGAGGTGCCGGCCGGCAAGACGGTTGCAATCGTCGGTCCCTCGGGCGCGGGCAAGTCGACCATCTCGCGGCTGCTGTTCCGGCTTTATGACGTCTCCGGCGGGCGGATTATAATCGACGGCCAGGACATCCGCAGCGTGACCCAGGCGTCGCTCCGGGCATCGATCGGCATGGTGCCGCAGGATACCGTCCTGTTCAACGACACCATCCGCTACAATATCCGCTACGGCCGCTGGAACGCCACCGACGCCGACGTCGAGGAGGCGGCGCGCCTCGCGCAGATCGACGGCTTCATCCGCATGTCGCCGCACGGCTATGAGACGCAGGTCGGCGAGCGCGGGCTGAAACTGTCGGGCGGCGAGAAGCAGCGCGTCGCGATCGCGCGCACCGTATTGAAGGCGCCGCCGATCCTGGTGCTGGACGAAGCGACTTCGGCGCTCGACAGCCACACCGAGCACGAGATCCAGGGTGCGCTCGACCGGGTGTCGCAGAACCGCACCTCACTCGTGATCGCGCACCGGCTTTCCACCATTGTCGGTGCCGACGAGATTATCGTCCTTGACCAGGGCCGCATCGCCGAACGCGGCACGCACGTCCAGCTCCTGGCCCTCGGTGGTCTTTACGCCAGCATGTGGAATCGCCAGCGCGAGGCGGAGGCGGCGAGGGAGAAGCTGGCGCAGATCAATGAGGAGCATGCCGCCCCCAATCGCGAACCGCCGCCGGTCGAGGACACGTTGACGGCTCCCGCGGCAGCGGAATGACTTGTCGGCGATACGAACTCTGGCCTAATCCTGTCCCGGCGCCTCGTTCGCGGCGCGCCGTCCTCTCCCGCAGGGGGAGAGGACAAATTCCCTGGTAATCGTGATGTCCATTGTCAATTCCATCCACCGGCAGATTCCCCCGATCCACCCGGAAGGCTATCCGTTCATCGGCGGTTTTGCGCTCGCCAGCCTGATCCTGTTCTGGCTCTGGACCCCGCTGGGCTGGATCGGCACGGTGCTGACCATCTGGTGCGCGCTGTTCTTCCGCGACCCCGTGCGGGTCACGCCGGTCCGCGACGGGCTCGTGGTCTCGCCCGCCGACGGCCGCGTCTCGATGGTGACGCTGGCGCAGCCGCCCGCGGAGCTGGGCCTGGGCGACCGTCCGCTGCCGCGAGTCTCGATCTTCATGAGCGTGTTCAACTGCCACGTGAACCGCAGCCCGGTCGCCGGGCGGGTGGATCGCATCGCCTACCGTCCGGGCGCCTTCATCAACGCCGAACTCGACAAGGCGAGCGAGGACAATGAGCGCAATTCGCTCGTCATCTCGACAGGCGAGGGACGGATCGGCGTGGTCCAGATCGCCGGGCTGGTGGCAAAACGCATCGTCTGCTTCGTGCGGGAAGGGCAGTCGATCGGCGCCGGCGAGCGATTCGGCCTTATCCGCTTCGGCTCGCGCCTTGACGTTTATCTGCCGGAGGGCACCAAGGCACTGGTCTCCGAGGGTCAGAGCGCGATCGCCGGCGAGACGGTGCTGGCCGATATCGGGCTGAACGACCCGGGCCGGGCCTTTCGAGCCAGTTAACCGGGAGAACCTCCCGTTACCTTTCGCCGACGGCCATCCCGCCGGAATGGCGGAACGTGCCCGCGCTTGCTATATTCAAAACCATGATGCCCTACGATCCCACATCCCCGGAAATGCGCCGCCGGCGGTTTCGCCCGATCCCCGTGCGCATGCTCGTGCCCAACGTCATCACGCTGCTGGCGATCTGCGCCGGGCTGACCGCGATCCGCCTGTCGATCGAGGGCCGGATGGAATTGGCGGTGGGGGCGATCGTGTTCGCCGCCGCCCTCGACGGTATCGACGGCCGCATTGCGCGGCTCATCAAGGGGCAGTCGAAATTCGGGGCGGAACTGGACAGTCTGGCGGACTTCGTCAATTTCGGCGTGGCGCCCGGCCTGATCCTCTATTTCTGGCAGTTGCACGAACTGCGTAACGCCGGCTGGATCGCGGCCATGGTGTTTGCGATCTCGGGCGGGCTGCGCCTTGCGCGGTTCAACGCCACGATGGACGATCCCAACAAGCCGCCGTTTGCCGCCAACTTCTTCACCGGCGTCCCGGCGCCTGCCGGCGCGATCACGGTCCTGTTGCCGATCTACATCGCGTTTCTCGGCCTGCCGCGATTCCCCGTGGTGCTGACGGCGTTCTATACGCTGCTGATCGCGTTCCTGATGGTGTCGCGCCTGCCGGTTTTCTCGGGCAAGACCATGCGCATGCGCGTGCCGCCCGAACTGGTACTGCCGGTATTTGTCGGCGTAATCTTCTTCATCGCGCTTCTGATCGGCTATCCCTGGTACATCCTCTCGGTCGGCTCCGCCCTTTATCTGCTGAGCCTGCCGTTCGGCTGGAAGTCGTATCGCGACCATGAGCGTAACGCCGCGGTTGCGCGCCCGGCCGACGGGGCCGCGGCCACTTCCGCCCCGAACCTGCCTCCGAACATTTCGGAGCCCGCGCACGACGATCGGCCCGATCGGCTGCACTGAACAGCTCTCCGAACTTTGAGCCATGCACGGGTGCCGAGTTGGGTTCAGACCCGATCTCGGCTATACCGCGGCGAGCCAGGCTGCCTGCAAGAACAGCCGCGCCAAGGAGAGGAGAAACACCGTGACGACATCCGGGCCGCTGCCAGCATCCGTCCTCGAAGCCCTGGCGCGCTATGACACGCCGACCATCTGCAACGCGATGGAGATCGTCGCGCCCGAGCGGCGCCTGATCGGCTACACCGTCAAACCGTTGGTCTGCCCGTTCCCCGACCTGCCGCCGATGGTCGGCTATGCCCGTACGGCGATCATCCGCTCAGTGCTGAAGTCCGGCCTTTCCGCCGAGGAACAGGCCAAGCGCCGCATCGCCTATTATGAATACGTCGGCACCGGGCCCGGCCCGCGCCTCTCCGTGATCCAGGACATCGATGGTGCGGATGTCGGCTACGGCGCGTTCTGGGGCGAGGTGCAGAGCAACGTGCACAGGGCGCTAGGCTGCCTTGGCGTGATCACCGACGGATCGATCCGCGACATCCCGGCTTGGGCGCCGGGCTTCCAGGCGCTCGCCGGCTCGATCGGCCCGTCGCATGCCTGGGTCCACGCCGAGAGCTTCGGCTGCGAAGTGCGCGTCGCCGGCATGACGGTGCGCTCGGGCGACCTCATCCACGCCGACCGCCACGGCGGGATCGTAATTCCATTCGAGGTCGCCGCCCGGCTGCCCGAGGCCGCCGAACTGTGCGGCCGCCGCGAGACGCCGATCCTGGAAATCGCCCGCAGTCCCGACTTTTCGTTGGAGAAGCTCAAGGATGCCTTGAAGCGTTCAGCCGAAATCCACTGAACCCCGGCTGGTCCGCTTTCGAGCTCATACTCGACCTCTGTCATGCGACTCGCGCGATATCCGCGGCGCCCCGATAGATCATGTCCACTGCGATGTAGAGGATGATGAGCAGGCCGAGGTAGGCGATCCAGCGATGGTTTTGCAGAAGCCGCGCGATCAGCGACGCGGCTGCTCCCATCATCGCAACGGAGAGGATCAGGCCGAAAATCAAAACGGCGGGATATTCGCGTGCGGCGCCGGCGACAGCCAGGACGTTGTCGAGCGACATCGATACGTCGGCAGCGATGATTTGCGACGTTGCCTGTAGCAGGGTCTTCCGAGGCACGCCTTCGGCGTTCGTGTCGGCGAGTTCAGCGTCGTCGACCTTTTCCGTCTCGGAGGACGATGCGCGCAGCTCGCGCCACATCTTCCAGCAAACCCACAACAACAGGATTCCGCCCGCAAGCAGAAGGCCGACGATCTGCAGGATTTGCGTCGTCACGGCGGCAAACAGGATACGCAGCACTGTCGCGGCCACGATTCCGATCAGAATCGCCTTGGTTCGCTGCTTCTCAGCCAGACCGGCCGCAGCAAGTCCGATGACAATGGCGTTGTCCCCGGCCAGCACGAGGTCGATCATGACGACCTGCAGGAAAGCGGAGAGGACATCGAGAGTAAACAATTCGGACACGGGTCATGCTCCCCTTGTTGTGGGAGAGTGACCCGGTTTCGACGCCCGGGTATTGCTACGGTGGATGACGAAATCCACCGTGACGCAAACCTGCGCGGCAGGTCGAAGCAGGGCCACTCCAGCTCAACTCCAGTCCGACATCGCAGCCTGTCGGCTGCCAGAGGGGCCCGGCCTGGTACGATCTACTTCAGTTGCGACTCCTGCCGCTGGGCGGCCTGTTCCTCGAAGAACAGCGCCGCTTGATCCGGTTCGCCAAGAATCGCCGCTGCGCAACCCATAAAGGTGAATGCGCCGGCAAAATCCCACAAGGTTATGCTCGCCGCATTTTCCCCTACGTGGATCGCGCGCGCCACGAGGGCGGCAATTGCCGCCTCCGCAAAGAGCAGAATGCTGAACGCAGGCAGGACAATCTCCTGGTCCAGCATGCGGATCATCAGGACCGCGGGAAACCCGACCAAGGTGCCGAATAGCGCCACCATTCCGAGGGGCTCCAGCGGTCCGGCATTTCGTGTGATCCAGTTTAGACTGGAAGCAAACATCCTGGTCCCCTTGGGCGAACTTGCACGGGCGCCGTCGACGACGATCTGACAATAGCAAGACCTGCCTGCGCGGGCGAGATTGAGGCCCGTGACGCAGCGCCGCAGATGGGTGTAGTGGTCGCGATGCGGAACCGGCGCAGGTGGAACCCATAACGGAGCGCCCAATGAAAATGAGTGACAAGACGGTGTTCATCACCGGATCGACCGACGGCGTCGGCCGCTATGTCGCAGGCCGGCTTGCCGCGGGCGGCGCCACGGTTCTGATCCACGGCCGGGATCCGGAGCGCGCCAGGGCGCTCATCGACGAGATCACCAGAGCCGGCCACCCGGCGCCGGCGTTCTACCAGGCCGATCTCTCCGCGCTTGCCGGCGTGCGCCGGCTTGCCGAAGCAGTCGCGCGGGACCACAAGCGTCTCGACGTCTTCGTCAGCAATGCCGGCATAGGGTCACGCTCGCTCGGCGCGGATCGACGGACCAGCGCGGACGGACATGAGCTGCGCTTTGCCGTCAATTATCTCGCGGGATTTCTCCTAGCCAATTTGTTGCTGCCTCTGTTGAAGGAAGCCGCGCCGTCGCGGATCGTCAATGTGGCCTCGCTCGGGCAG
This sequence comes from Bradyrhizobium sp., assembly GCF_016213215.1. Classification (GTDB taxonomy): domain Bacteria; phylum Pseudomonadota; class Alphaproteobacteria; order Rhizobiales; family Xanthobacteraceae; genus Bradyrhizobium. Next base: position 45,253 of record NZ_JACRAW010000056.1, read on the forward strand.
CACCCGATCGATTTCGACGACGTGATGATCACCAAGGGCTATAGCGGCTCGCGCGCCTACGCGCAGAGCAAGCTTGCGCAAATCATGTTCACCATCGATTTCGCCGCCGAGCTGAAGGGAACGGGCGTCACCGTCAATTCCCTGCATCCGGCAACCTACATGAACACCACCATGGTGCGTGAGGGCGGGATTACTCCGGTGTCGACCGTGGAGCAGGGCGGCGAAGCGATCCTGCACCTCGTCGCCGGGGACGATGTCGCGGGCAGGAGCGGGCTGTTCTTCAACGGCCTGCACGAGGCCAAAGCCAATCCGCAGGCCTATGACGAGGAGGCGCGCCGACGGCTGCGCGAGCTGAGCCTCAAGCTGACGGGGCTTTCCCGTTAGCGCGGCGAACATGGTTAGCGGAGCGTTGACGCCAATATCCCGAGGACGCGCCCGTCGCGAGCTCTTGCCCGCAGCAAAAGCCTTCCCCGCGCGCTTAACCTTTACGGGTCTTTAATGAGGGGCCACGTAGGGTCTGACGGCGCGGTTCGGGCTGGGCTGCGTCACCGTCCAGGACGGCCGGTCGTCGGTTGCGTAGGCGTTGGAGTCTCCCATGGATATTATGACGAGCGCTGGGCTCGTGGTCGGCATCGTTGTCATCCTGGCGATGATGCTGCTGGGCGGCGACCTCGCGATGTTCGTGAGCGATCACGCCATCATCATCATCTTCGGCGGCTCGATTGCGGCCACAATGATCCGCTTCCCCCTCAGTTCGCTTCTGCACGGCGTTCCGCTCGGCGCCAGATTCGCCTTCACGATGAGCCGCCTGTCGGCGCGCGAACTCGTCGACGAACTCGCCCGCATCGCGGAAATCTCCCGCAAGCAGGGACCGGTCGGCTTGGAGAAGGTGGAGACCGACGAGCCGTTTCTGGCCAAGGGCATCCGGTTCGTCGCCGACGGATACGACCTCGAGTTCATCCGCGACAATCTCGAACGCGACCGCGACAATTTCCTGATGCACCTCGATGAGGGCAGCAAGATTTACCGCGCCGTCGGCGACTGTGCGCCTGCGTTCGGCATGTGCGGCACCCTGATCGGCATGGTGCAGATGTTCGCCAACATGACCGACCCCTCCAAGCTTGGCCCCTTCATGGCAACCGCGCTGCTGGCAACGCTTTACGGGGCGCTTGTGGCAAACCTGTTCTGCCTGCCCATCGCCGACAAGCTGCACACCAAGCTGATCGACGAGGAGACCAACCGCACCCTGATCATCGATGGCATCCTCATGATCCGCGAGTCCAAGAGCCCGACGTTGGTTCGGGAAATGCTGCTCGCATATCTACCGGAAAAGCATCGCCAAGAGGAGGGCGAGCCTGTGCCGGCCTGATGCTGGTTGAGGGCGGGACCAGATCATGGCGAAGAAAGATCGGGGCGGCGGACATCAAGGTGGGCACGGCTGGTTCGTGACTTTCGCCGACCTGATGGGTCTGCTGGTGAGCTTCTTTGTGATGCTCACTGCGTTCTCAACGCAGGACAAGGAAAAGCTCAGGATTGTTGCGGGCTCGATGCGGGACGCCTTTGGCGTGCAAACCGAGACCCGCTATTCGGGCGTGATCGAATCGGACGGTCTGCCGACGCGGACCAAGATGAAGAACATCGATCACATTTCGCCCGAGGAAGCTTCCAATACGCCGACTCCGGACCAGAAGGAGCGCGAGCGCATTGTTGGCGCCAAGCTGAAGACGGACCGCGAGTTCGCTCTGGCATCAGCGTCGCTGCGTCAGGCGCTGCAGGACATGCCGGAACTGACGGAACTGTCAAAGCACATTATGTTCGAGGAGACCAAGCAGGGCCTCAATCTCGAGATTGTCGACCAGGACGGCCGGTCGATGTTCCCGGATGGCTCCAAGGTGCCTTACGAGCGTACCCGCCGGCTGATCCAGAAACTCGCCGTTCCGCTGAAGGCGACGCCGTTGCGCGTATCCATCGTCGGCCACACCGCCGCTGGATTCGTGCCGGCACGAAGTGACTACGACGGCTTTGACCTCTCCTCCGACCGCGCCAACGCCGTGCGCCAGATCCTCGAGCGGGAGGGCCTGCCGCCGTCCCATGTCTATGCGGTGTCCGGCAAGTCAGACACGCAGCCGCTGTTTCCGGACGACCCCTCCCTGGCTGCAAACCGCCGCGTCACCGTCACGCTGATGCGCGAGGATCCGCCGCTGCCGCCCGATCTGAAACCATAAATTACCATTATACCACCGCGGCGATGGCGGCCGGGGAGTGGCCAGGAGGTCACAGTAACCGCCGACAGGCCTGCTATGGTTCGGTTGACAGGCTCCGGGGAAACGTCAAAAGCGTCCGGATCAAATCAAGGGACGAAGCGTTTTCAACCTTCATGGCGGCCAGCACCACATCGACCGAAGCCGAGGATGGGTCGGTCACGTCCGGCTTCTGGGCGCTGACGCTTGGAAGCATCGGCGTCGTTTTCGGCGACATCGGCACCTCGCCGCTGTACGCCTTTCGCGAGGCGGTGGCCAGCGCCACAGAGGGCCAACCTGTCTCGCGCATTATCGTGCTCGGGGTCCTCTCGCTGATCCTTTGGGCGCTCCTGATCGTCGTGACCGCCAAGTACGTCCTGCTGTTGCTCCGCGCCGACAACAAGGGGGAGGGCGGCACGCTCTCGCTCATGGCGCTTGGTCAGCGCGCTCTCGGCCGGCGCAGCATTTTCCTGCTGGCGCTTGGCGTCGTCGGTGCCTCGATGTTCATCGGCGATTCCATGATTACGCCGGCGATCTCGGTATTGTCAGCGGTCGAAGGTCTCAAGCTCGCGGCGCCGGCGCTCGAGCACTACGTCGTGCCGCTCACCGTGTTCATCCTGGTGGTACTGTTCTCGGTCCAGAGCAAGGGGACCGCGCTCGTTGCTTCCGCGTTCGGGCCGGTGATGGTTGTCTGGTTCCTGAGCCTTGCCGTGATGGGGCTCGTCCATATCAGCGACGATCCTTCCGTGCTGGCCGCGATCAATCCGTATTATGCGATCGAGTTTCTGCTCTCGCACGGGACGATCGGCCTCGTCACGCTCGGTGCGGTGTTTCTGGCCGTCACGGGGGGCGAGGCGCTCTATGCCGACCTCGGTCACTTCGGCCGCAAGCCGATCCAGTCCGCCTGGGTGTTCTTTGTCCTGCCCTCGCTGCTGATCAACTATTTCGGGCAGGGCGCATTGGTGCTCGCAGACCCCGCGGCGATCGAGAATTCGTTCTACCGCATGGTGCCGGACGTCCTGCTGCTGCCGCTGGTCGGGCTTGCCACGGCCGCGACGGTGATCGCGAGCCAAGCCGTGATTACGGGAGCTTACTCGCTGGTTCGCCAGGCGGTGCAGCTCGGGCTCCTGCCGCGTTTTGAGGTTTGCTACACCTCCGAAACCCACGCGGGGCAGATCTACCTGCCGCGGGTGAACCGGCTACTCCTGATCGGCGTGATGCTACTGGTGTTGCTGTTCCGCACCTCCAGCAATCTCGCTTCGGCCTACGGCATCGCCGTTTCGATGACGATGGTCGTCGACGGCATCATGGGCTTCGTGGTGATCTGGAAACTGTGGAATTTCCGGGCCGCCACGGCGGCTGCGCTGATCATTCCGTTGGTGGTCGTCGACATGGCCTTTTTCAGCGCCAATCTCTTGAAGCTGCTCGAGGGCGCCTGGGTACCGCTGTTGTTTGGTGCGGCCATGGCGGTCATCATCTGGACCTGGCGGCGCGGCTCGGCGATCCTGATCCTGAAGACACGCAAGACGGAAGTTCCGCTCGAGGATCTGGTTGCGAGCCTGGAAAAGCGTCCGCCGCACGTGGTCAAGGGCACGGCGGTCTTCCTCACCAGCGATCCCGCTTTCGTGCCGACGGCGCTCCTGCACAATCTCAAGCACAACAAGGTGCTCCACGAGCACAACGTGATCCTGACCATCGAGACTGCGCAGACGCCCCGGGTCGATTCCGCCGAGCGGGTTCGGATGGAGCGGATCAGCGAGAAGTTCTCGAAGGTGAAACTGCGCTACGGCTTCATGGAGTCACCCAACGTGCCCAAGGCGCTTGCCATCGCGCGCAAGCTGGGCTGGCAGTTCGACATCATGTCGACGTCGTTCTTCGTGTCCCGACGTTCGCTCAAGCCGTCCTCGCAGTCCGGAATGCCGCTTTGGCAGGACCACTTGTTCATCGCGCTGACCCGGTCCGCCAATGATGCGACCGACTACTTCCAGATTCCGACGGGCCGGGTGGTTGAAGTCGGAACCCAAGTCATCATTTGAAAACCGTTCTCGTCCAGGTATGCATTTTTGCATGGCTTGGCCCCGCAATTGTGCTATGCCATGCGCTCGGCGCGGGACTATAAGCCGCCGCCTTCGCGATACTGCCAGAAGCATTCGAGGCCTGCGAGCTTCCCCATGACCAGTGAACTAGCAGCTCCCGCCCCGGAGACGGTGGTGGCGAACGGGCATGGCAATGCCCACTCCACCGCCAGCTTCAGCGCGCTGACGCTCGGCAGCATCGGCGTCGTCTATGGCGACATCGGTACCAGCCCCCTTTATGCCCTGCGCGAAGCCGTGGTGGCGGCGGGCGGCGGCTCGGACGGCGCCGCAACCGTGCAGGCGGTCATGGGGGTGCTCTCGCTGATCCTTTGGGCACTCATCATCGTGGTGACTCTGAAATACGTCGTGATCCTGCTCCGCGCCGACAACCACGGCGAGGGCGGAACGCTCGCCCTGATGGCGCTGGCGCAGAAGGCGGTCACCAAGGGCGGCGCCGCGATCGTCTTGCTCGGTATCATCAGCGGCGCGCTGTTCTACGGCGATGCGGTGCTCACGCCGGCGCTCTCCGTGCTCTCCGCGATCGAAGGTCTCAAGCTCGTCACCGTGACCTTCGAACCCTATGTCGTGCCGCTGACGGTCGTGATCCTGGTCGCGCTGTTTGCTGTCCAGTCGCGCGGCACCGCGCGCGTGGCGACCTTCTTCGGACCGATCATGTGCATCTGGTTCGTCGTCCTCGCGGTTGCGGCAATCGAGCCGATCATGAAGCAGCCGCAAGTCCTGCTGGCGTTCAATCCGCTGTACGCGGTGTCGTTCATGATCCATCACGGCATGATTGGCTTCGTCACGCTCGGTGCGGTGTTTCTCGCGGTCACCGGGGCGGAGGCGCTCTATGCCGACCTGGGTCATTTCGGCAAGCGACCGATCCAGGTGGCCTGGCTATTCATCGTGCTGCCCTCGCTCGCGATCAATTACCTGGGGCAGGGGGCGCTCGTCATCGCCAATCCGGCCGCGATCGAGAATCCCTTCTTCATGTTGTTTCCCCAGGGCTGGATGCTGATCGCCATGGTGGTGCTCGCCACGATGGCGACCGTGATCGCGAGCCAGGCAGTCATCACTGGCGCCTACTCGCTGACGCGGCAGGCGATTCAGCTCGGATTGCTGCCGCGATTTGAAATTCGTCATACGTCGGAAGCCCATTCCGGCCAGATCTTCATGCCGCGGATCAACCTGCTGCTGCTGATCGCGGTGATGCTGCTGGTGCTCATGTTCCGCTCCTCGAGCGCGCTGGCGTCCGCCTACGGCATCTCGGTGACCGGGACCATGGTGGTCACGGCCATGATGGGCTTCGTGGTGATCTGGAAGGTGTGGAACTGGTCGGCGGTCGCGGCTGCCGCGCTGATCGCGCCGTTCCTTTTCCTCGACCTGACCTTCCTCGCCGCCAACCTGCTCAAGGTCTGGGAAGGCGGCTGGGTGCCGCTCGCGCTCGGCGCTGTCATGATCATCCTGATGTACACGTGGCGCCGCGGCAGCCGCCTTTTGTTCGAGAAATCGCGCAAGCTGGAGTTTCCGCTCTCCGACCTGGTCGACATGCTCGAGAAGCGGCCGCCGCAGCGGGTGCCCGGTACCGCTGTCTTCCTGACCAGCGATCCGGTCAGCGCGCCGACGGCGCTCATGCACAGCTTGAAGCACTACAAGGTACTGCATGAGAAGAATGTCATTCTCACCATCGAGACCGCGCCGACGCCGCGGATGGATCCGGCCGACCGGGTCAAGCTCGAGCAGATCAGCCCGACCTTCTCCAAGGTGACGCTGCGCTTCGGCTTCATGGAATCGCCGAACGTGCCTCGGGCGCTGGCGATCGCCCGCAAGCTGGGCTGGCAGTTCGATATCATGTCGACCTCGTTCTTCCTGTCCCGGCGCGCGCTGAAGCCGGCGGCCCATTCCGGCATGCCGCGGTGGCAGGACCGGCTGTTCATCGCCATGAGCCGTTCGGCCAATGACGCCACCGACTATTTCCAGATCCCCAGCGGCCGGGTGGTCGAGGTCGGGACGCAGGTTGCGATCTAGGTTAAGGGCGCATTTCAAGCCTTTGTAGCGCTTGATTTTCGCCGGCCGAGGCGCGAGTTTGCCGCCGCCGGGGGTTGGCTGGGCTCAACGTGAAGTTCGGTTGGAGGTATGCGTGACTAATCAGGTGCAGGATCTGACACCACAGGAGGTATCGAACGGCATCGCGGAGGGCCGCTATCTGCTCGTCGATGTGCGGGAACCGAACGAGGTTGCCGCCGAGGCCTACCCTGACGGCGTCGTCGTGCCGCTCTCGAGCTTCGACCCCAAATCGATCCCCGATCCGCAAGGCAGGCAGGTCGTCTTTGCCTGCCGCTCCGGAAAACGGTCGGTGACCGCGTCCCTTGCCGCCCAGGCCGCGGGCCTGCCCTATGACAAGCATCTCGCCGGCGGCATCCTCGGCTGGAAGGCTGCAGGATTACCGACCAGGACGGGCGGCTGAGACCTCCCATGACCTCCATGAACAAGGTCTTCGCGGACCTTCCCGTCACGATATTCGAGGCGATGTCGCAGCTCGCGCGCGACAACAATGCCATCAATCTCGGCCAGGGGTTCCCCGACGATCCGGGGCCGGAGGACATTCGGCGAGCCGCCGCCGATGCCGTGGTCAACGGCTACAACCAGTATCCGTCGATGATGGGGATCCCCGAACTGCGTCAGGCGATCGCCGCCCACTACAAGCACTGGCACAAGCTCACGCTCGATCCGATGACCGAGGTGATGGTGACCTCGGGGGGGACGGAAGCGCTTACCTCGGCAATATTGGCCGTGGTGGAGCCCGGCGACGAGGTGGTGGTCTTCCAGCCGGTTTATGACTCCTACCTGCCGATCATCCGCCAGGCGGGGGGCATTCCGCGCCTGTTGCGGCTGGAGCCGCCGGACTGGCGTCTGTCGGAAGAGATGCTGAAGAGCGTCTTCAACCGCAAGACCAAGGCGGTGCTGTTCAACAACCCGCTCAACCCGGCCGCGGTGGTCTATCCGCGCGAGGACCTCGAGCTGCTCGCCCGCTTCTGCCAGGAGTTCGACACCATCGCGATCTGCGACGAGGTCTGGGAGCACGTGATCTTCGACGGGCGCGAGCATATCCCGCTGATCACGATCCCGGGCATGCGCGACCGCACTGTCAAGGTCGGCTCGGCGGGCAAGATCTTCTCGCTGACGGGGTGGAAGATCGGCTTCGTGTGCGCCGCGCCGCCGCTGCTCCGCGTCGCCGCCAAGGTGCACCAGTTCCTCACCTTCACCACCGCGCCGAACCTGCAGGCGGCGGTCGCCTACGGCCTTGCAAAGTCCGACGATTATTTCCTCGACATGCGCAGGACGCTGGCGCGCAGCCGCGACCGGCTGACGGCCGGGCTGGAGAGCATCGGCTTTCCGGTCCTGAAATCGCAAGGCACCTATTTCCTCACCGTCGATCTTTCACCGCTCGGCCTCAACGAGACCGACGAGGCCTTCTGCCGGCGTATCGTCACCGACTACAAGGTCGCCGCCATCCCGGTGTCCGCCTTCTATGAAAAGGACCCGGTGACATCGGTGGTGCGTTTCTGTTTTGCCAAGAAGGATGAGACCATCGACACGGCGCTCGAGCGCCTGTCGGACGCGGTGCACCGGCGGAAGAGGTAAGGCATGACGCGCGACCGGATCTGCTCCCTCCGTTTCGCCGCACTAATTGCCGGAGCCGTGGCCCTTCTTGATTCACAGGCGGCGGCCGGGGAGCGCACCGTCAACTTCTACAACTGGTCCAACTATATGGCGCCGGATGTCCTGGAGAATTTCACCAGGGAGACCGGCATCAAGGTGGTCTACGACACCTTCGACGCCAACGAGACGCTCGAAACGCGCCTGATGGCGGGAAAGTCCGGCTACGACGTCGTCGTTCCCACGGCCTATTTCCTGCAGCGGCAGATCAAAGCCAACATCTTCCAGAAGCTCGACAAGTCGAAGCTGCCCAACCTGGCCAACGCCTGGCCGGTGGTGACGCAACGCCTCGGCACCTACGATGCCGGCAACGCCTACGCCGTCAACTACATGTGGGGCACGACCGGGATCGGCTACAATGTGAAGAAGGCAAAGGAGATCCTCGGCCCCGACGCCGCCATCGACAGCTGGGACGTCGTGTTCAAGCCGGAGAACCTCTCAAGGCTCAAGGATTGCGGCGTCCACATGCTGGATTCGGCCGATGATATCTTCCCGGCGGCGCTCAACTATCTCGGGCTCGACCCGAACTCGACCAGGCAGGCGGACCTTGAGAAGGCGGCGGATGCCGTCGCGAAGGTGCGGCCCTATGTGCGCAAGTTTCACTCCTCCGAGTACCTGAGCGCGCTGGCCACGGGGGAGATCTGCTTCGTGGTCGGCTGGTCCGGCGACATCATGCAGGCAAGGAGCCGCGCCGCCGAAGCCAGGACCGGCATCGAGATCGGCTACGCCATCCCGAAGGAGGGCGCGCAGATGTTCTTCGACAATCTCGCGATTCCGGCCGATGCGAAGAACGTCACCGAAGCCTACGAGCTGATCAACTATCTCTATCGCCCGGACGTGGCGGCGAAGAATTCCAACTTCCTGTCCTATGCCAACGGCAACCTCGCCAGCCAGAAGCTGATCGACCCGAAGATCCTGAACGACAGGAACATCTATCCGGATGATGCGACGCTCTCGAAGCTGTTCGTGATCACGGCGCGCGATCCCGCCACCCAGCGCATCATCAACCGGCTCTGGACCAGGGTGAAGACGGGGAGGTAGCCGCCTGAAGGTCCTGCTTATTCTCACTCTTCGTCATGCCCGGGCTTGACCCGGGCATCCGCGTCCTTGGTACCGTTTGAGAGGAAAGGCGTGGATGGCCGGTTCAAGCCCGGCCATGATGGGCAGGAGTTAACGCTCGTACTACCGCCACCTTCGATGCAGCCAGAGCCACTGCTCGGGGTGCTCGCGGACCCAGCCTTCGACCACGGAGGTGACGGCCTGCATGGTGCCCTGGATGTCGATCTTGCCCGAGGCGTCGCGCGCCGGGGTGACCTCTTCGGACAGTTCGGCGCGGAAGCGATGGTCGGGCAGGCGGATGATGCGCACGCCGTGAACTGGACATTCGACCTGCCGCAACAGGCGCGCCAGCGTCGGATTGGCGCGGGTCTTGCGGCCGAAGAAGGTGACCTCGACGCCGCTGGCCAGATACTGGTCGACCAGCATGGCGACGTGCTGGCCTTTTTGCAGCGCCTCGCCGAGCCGCAAGGGTGCGTCGCGGCCGGCGGGGATCAATGTCCCCATCTTCACCTTGCGCATGTCCTGGATGATCCGGTCCGCGGCGGCGATGTTGGGGCGCCGATACAGGATCGCGGCGTCAAGCCCGTGGGCGACCGCCGCCAGCGCCGGCAGCTCCCAATTGGCAAGATGGGACGCGAAGATCAGGGCCGGCCGGTTGTCGAGCCTGAGCTGGGCGAACAGCTCATGCGTGCGCGGCGGAATCTCGATGCGGCTCAATTCGGGATGGGCGGGATCGTGCTCCCAGATGTGATCGAGGTGGGCGAACTCGGCGCCAACCCGTCCGAGGTTGTCCCAGACCCCGGCAAGGATCCTTTCGATTTCCTCCGGCGACTTTTCCGGAAAGGCGGCCTTGAGGTTGTCGCGGCCTATCCTGTCTTCGCGGAGCAGGGGACCGATGCGTTGCGCGGTGCGCGCGAATAGGTCCGCGGTCTTGATCGGATCAAAACGGCGCGCGGTGTGCAGCATGCCGATCGTCAGCGCGCCGACCACGGCTCCGCCAACGGATTTTGCGGCCTCGCGGGCGCGGGCCATGGTCCGGACCAGCAGGGAACGCATCCTTATCGGTCAGGCCGGTTCGCCGGTCAGGATCAGCGAGGCGTTCTGCCCGCCAAAGCCGAACGAGTTCGACATCACCGCCGTGACGCGCGCGTCGCGCGCTTTGTTGGGCACGACATCGAAGGGGATCGCCGGATCCGGGACATCGTAGTTGATCGTGGGCGGGATGCGCTGATGCTCGAGCGTCAGCACCGAGAATACCGCTTCCACCGCGCCGGCGGCCGAGAGGGTGTGGCCCACCATCGACTTGTTCGAGGATACCGGGATCTTGCCGGCCAGTTCGCCGAACACGCTCGAGATGCCGAGGTATTCCATCCTGTCGTTTTCCGGCGTGCCGGTGCCGTGCGCGTTGATGTAGTCGATCTGCTCCGGTGCCATCCCGGCGTCGGCCAGCGCGTTGCGCACGCATCCGATGATCGGCTTGCCGTCGGGGCTGGAGCGGGTGCGGTGGAAGGAATCGGCAAGCTCGCCGCAGCCGGCAAGCACGCCGAGGATCCTGGCGCCGCGGGCCATCGCGGCCTCGTAGCTCTCCAGCACCAGCGCGCCGGCGCCTTCGGCCATCACGAAGCCGTCGCGGTTCTTGGAGAAGGGTTTTACGGAAGTCTGCGGTGGGTCGTTGTGGGTCGACAGCGCCGACAGCAGCGAGAAGCGAACCAGGGCCTCTGGATTGACCGAACCGTCGGTCGCCACGCACAGCGCAGCATCAGCTTCGCCGCGCCGGATCGCCTCGACACCGAGCTGGATGGCGGTCGCGCCGGACGCGCAGGCGGTCGACAGCGAAATCGGCGATCCCTTGGTGCCGAACTTGTCGGCAAGCGCGTTCGCCACCGAGCCGAACAGGAAGCGGTGGTGATACGGGGTGAACCTCCCGCCGCCGCTGACCCGCAACAGTGCATCGTAGTTGATGTCGCCGTCGCCGGCGGCCGCGCGACCCAGTTCCTCGCGCTGCGGCCACTCGACCTCGACCGGCGCCACAGCAAGAAATAGCGGCCCCGGGAAATCGCCCCTGGCGCCGATGCCGGCCTGGGCCACGGCTTCCTCGGCGGCCATATCGCCGAGCCGTTCGGAAAGATCTGTCGAGGAGAAAGGCTCGATCGGAACGAAATCGACCGTTCCGGCCATCGTGGTCTTCAGGCCCACGGTCGGAAAGCGCGTGATGGTGCGGATGCCGGATTCGCCGGCGGTGAGCTTTGCCCAGTTCTCCGTCTTGCCCGCGCCAAGGGACGTCACGACGCCCATGCCGGTGACGACGACGATCGGCCTTCCGAAGTTATCGCGTGGTGCAGCCATCTTTCCCCCGCTCGCAACTACCTGACCGCCTCGACCAGGGCCATGCCCTCGCCGCGCCAGTGCCCGACACCGACCACTACAATCTGGGTTGGGGGCTTGCGCATTTCAATCTCGACGCCCGCGGAATCGTTCGGCGGAAACAGGGCGCCGCGGGACAGCGACAGCGCCGCCAGGCCGATTCCCAGCGGAAACTGCGCTTCCATAGTATGTCCGAACATCGTGCCGGTGGCACGCACGGGATAATCCGGATGCTCGCCCAGGAAAGCCCGTTCCTCGGAGGTGGCCGGTTCTGCACCGGTCGCCCCGGTGATGATCGCCCCATTGCCCTCGAGCTTGCCAAGCTTTGACCACAGCTTTTCGAGCGTTGCGGTCGTCTCGCCCGGCTGCTTGCGGCGTGCAAGGTCGGCGACGACGGTGGTGAGGCGGGCGAAAGGCTTGGCGCCGCGCGCCAGCGCATGCGCCTTGGATTCGATCACCAGGAAGGCGCCGGCCGAGCCGAGCGCAAAACCCGGATGCTGCTTGCGCGCCCACACCGGCGCGAACTTGTCCTTGAGGTTGAAATCGCCGAACTCGTAGAGGACCAGCAGGTCCTTGCGCTCGCCGTTCTGCGATCCGCCGATCAATGCGATGTCGCTTTGGCCGGAGGCGATGCGCGCCAGCGCGATGCGCATGGCGTCGGCGCCCGCGACTTCCTCGCCCATGAAGGTGCGCGAGGATCCGGTGACGCCGTGGACGATGGCGATGTTGCCGGCGAGCAGGTTGGAGAGCTGGGCCAGGAACAGCGTCGGGCGCAAATCGCTCATCAGCCGTTCGTTGAGGAAGCCGGGCGCGGAATTGCCCTTCGCTTCCGCCGTCAGGATGTTGGAATCGACCGCAAGGTCGCGCTCGCCGCCGCCGGCGGCGACGATCATGTCCATGCGGCCGAGGACTTCCTTGTTGCCCTTCAGCCCGGCGGAATCGAGCGCGAGCCCGGCGGCATAGGTGCCGATACGTTGCCAGGCTTCCATCTGGCGCTGGTCGCCCTTCTTCGGGATCTGCGCGTCGAGATTCACCGGCGCAAAGGGATGGACGATGAAGGGCGCGAACGTCTTCTCGTCGACATTGATGCGACGCTCGTTGAGCGCGTTCCAGTTGGAATCGAGCCCTTCGCCGAGCGAAGTGGCAAGACCAATGCCGGTGATCCAGACTTCCGTCGATCCCGGCTTCGAAGTGGTCGTTTCAGTCATGGCACAATCGTCTGTTGCGGAAAGCCGATGCGCTTGGCGACGGCATCCATATGTCCGCGCATATCCGGATTGGGGAAGGGGATATGGCTGAAGGTGATCGTGGCATTGCTCCTGAGCTTGCCGTCGACCCTGATTCTCGCCTCGGTGATGGCGAAGCCCGACCCCTCGTGGAGAATGTTGGCCTCGATCATCAGTCGTTCGCCGGGGCTGACGAAGCCGCGCATCTTGGCCTCCTTGACCGCGGCCAGAAACGGCATGCGCTCGAAGTTGAGGAGGGCGAGCAGAAGCCAGCCCGAGGTCTGCGCCATCGCTTCGATGAGGAGCACGCCGGGCATGATGGGATGGCCGGGAAAGTGTCCCTCGAAGATGGTGCTCTCTTTGGGAACCAGTGCCTCGACCGTGATCGTCTTCGCGTCGATGTCGAGCTCGACGATCCGATCGATCAGCTGGAAGTATTCGAGTTGCATGACGGGCGATCAGGCGCCCGTGCTCTTGGCCGCGACCAGTTCGTCGATTCGGGCACAGAGGTTCTTCAGCACGAAGTACTGCTCCGTGGTCGCCTTGCCGTCATTGACTTCCTGGGTCCATTTTTCCAGCGGCAGCTTGATCCCGAACTGCTTGTCGATCGCAAACGCGATATCCAGGAAATCGAGGCTGTCGATGCCCAGATCGTCAATGGCATGGCTTTCCGGCGTGATCGTGTCGCGCGGAATGTCGCAGGTTTCAGCGATGATCGTGGCGACCTGATCGAATGTAGAGGACATCACTAAGCCTTTGATATATTGCGGGTATTTATCGGAATGGCACGGCGGGCGGGCATCGCGCCCCGCTAAGATGCCCCAATTCCCTGTGGCCGAAGTCGAGTGCCCGTATATCGGAGCGCCGCCGTTAGTTCAATGGAGCCGGACCGACCCGTTTTGGGCTCAGCGGGAGAGATCCGCGCGATCCGGACCGGCTGGCAGATAGGGGCTGGGCATCCGCGCGCAATCGCGTCCGCCGGTCAGGACGCAGTCCTGGGTCCGGCGCAGGTCGGTGATGCTCATGGCAAGCCAGATGCCGACTGCGGTGAGGGCGATCGTGAAGGCGAATGCCGCGATATTGGCGAGCATGCGATGCCGGAAATCGTCCGGCTCGCCCCGGGGCCGCTCATAGCGCGACAGGTCGAGCGGTTCCGGGCCCGAATCGGCGTGCAACGGCTGGACTGTCCCGGCGCCCCGCTGGCTGGTGATGCGGGCGGATGTCCGCGGCCTGAACTGGAGCACCTGGTGCTCGTCGTCAGTTGCCGAGGGCTGCTGGGTTTTCATCTGCCGTAACCAGCTTCGAAGCTTTCTTGTTGCTCGTTTAGCACACGCGCGGGGCGCCTTACATGAAATCTTCAAATGTTTGCACGACAGGATTCGTCGACGCCGAAGGTGTGATGGAACCTGCCGTCAGCTCGGCTGCCTGTCCTTCGTCGAAACCTCGGTGCCGGGCTGGTCGGCATCGTCCTTGCCACCGAGGGCGCGGTGCAGCCAGCGTTCGATGCGAAGGCCGACGATGAGAAGCAGGAAGGCCAGCGCCAGCCCCGTGCCGACGATGCGCCATTCTCCGACGCCGCAGACGATCCCGATGCAGGCGGCGAAGAATGCGCAGGCCGCGCTGGTCAAGCCGTGGACGCGGAAGCGATCCCGTTCGCGCACGATCACGCCGGCGCCGATGAAACCAATGCCGGTGAGAATGCCCTGGATGACGCGGCTCGCCGCATCCGAGATGTGGGTCGGATCGCCGTATTGCACCGCGATCAGCACGACCACCGCCGTCGACAGACTGACGAGCCCGAGCGTCTTCAGGCCGATTGGCCTGTTCTGCAGGTCGCGGTTGAGGCCGATCGCGGCGCCCGCCAGCGTCGCAACGGAAAGGCGCAACAGGATCTCGAGCCAATCCAGCAAGTCGGATATCCCCGAAACACGCGGTGTCCAGCAACGATAGGCCAATGCCGGCGAGCGTCAATCGGCGACAACCGGTTCCGCCTTGGAGCTCGACCTATTTCGGCACGCGGCCCATCAGGTAGAATTCATCGTTCGGCCGCATGCCGGTGAAGTTCGCCATCCGGTTCGACGACGCAAAGAAGGCGCAGATCGCCGCGATGTCCCAGATGTCATCGTCGCTGAAGCCGTGGGCGGCGAGGGCGGCAAAATCGTCTTCGGATACCTTGTAAGCCTCCTGGCTGACCTTGAGCGCGAAATCCAGCATTGACCGCTGGCGCGGCGTGATGTCGGCCTTGCGGTAGTTCACCGCCACCTGGTCCGCGATCAGCGGATTCTTGGCCCGGATGCGCAGGATCGCGCCATGCGCGATCACGCAATACTGGCACTGGTTGGCGGCGGACGTCGCCACCACGATCATTTCGCGCTCGGCCTTGCTGAGCCCCGAGTCCTTCTCCATCAGCGCGTCGTGCATGGCGAAGAAGGCGCGGAATTCGTCCGGGCGGTAGGCCAGCGTCACGAACACGTTCGGCACGAAGCCACTCTTTTCCTGCACCGCAAGCAGCCGGGTGCGGATGTCTTCGGGCAATTGGTCGATGGGTGGTGTGGCGAAGCGTTTCGGTTGGGGCATCTGCGGAATTCCGGATCAGGCAGTGGGGGAATGCGGGAAGCATAAGCCAGCGCAGCCGGCGGAGCAAAGCGGCGTCGGGGCGCTTGCTCTTGTGCATCTGGGTAACCATGCTTAGCATACTTATGCTTGCCAACTATGTTGTCAAGCATTATAAGATAGCGATGCTAAGCATGGAGCGAAAATGAGCAAAGAGAGTGCTGGACGAAAGGGCGGCAATCGCCGCGCGGAAATATTGCCTCCCTCACGCCGTTCTGAGATCGCGCGTGAAGCCGCAATGAAGCGGTGGAGTGATGAAGGCAAGGCCGTGCCACTGTTCGCAAAGTATGGCGCGATTGATCGTCCACTCCGCATCGGGGAAATCGAAATTCCATGTTACGTGCTTGCGGACGGGACGCGTGTTTTAGCTCAGCGCGGACTTCAATCCGGCATCGGCCTATCCCAAGGCGGCGGAAAAACCGGCGCGCGCCGAATTGCCGAATTGATGGCCGGGCTGGCAGAAAAAGATATAGATGTCAGGGGGTTAATCGCGCGCGCGAATTCGCCAATTCGCTTCATTCCGCCGCATGGCGGCAACCCCGCCGACGGGTACGAGGCGACGATCCTTCCGGACATTTGCGCGGTCTTGATCGACGCCGGACAGAAAGGGGTTCTAGGGAAAGCTAGGACGCACCTAGCTGTACGCGCTGCTCAGTTGCAACACGGGTTTGCAACTGTCGGCATTATTGCGCTGGTCGATGAAGCGACGGGATACCAGGATTTTCGGCAACGCGACGCGCTCGCGAAAATCTTGGAAAGGTTTGTCGCGAAAGAATTGCGTCCGTGGGTCCGGACCTTTCCGTCTGATTTTTACAAACAGATCTATCGGCTCAACAATTGGCCCTATAGCGAGAATGCTGGTCGGCCCGGAGTCATTGGTCATTGGACTAACAACATCGTCTATAAGCGACTTGCACCGGGTGTGTGGGAGGAATTGAAGCGGCTCACGCCGCGCCTTCCCGGCGGCGATTACAAAAACAAGCTATTCCAAAGACTGACCGAAGACATAGGCCACCCAAAACTCAGAGAGCACTTGGCGGCGGTTCTCATGCTGATGAAATATTCGCCGGACTGGCATGTATTCATGGACAGACTCGATAAGGAGTTTCCGCAGTGGGGCAGCAACTACATGCTTCCCTTCCCGGATGACTACAAGCCGCCCGAAACAGGTGAGGCCGCCAACTGAGGCGGCCTCTAAAAAGCTGCTTACTTTATTTTTTGGCTGAGCGGTTAGGTAGACACGTCCAGCTCATTTGCACGGCTGGTTGCCCATGCCAGCTTTCCTTCTTCTCAAGCATAGCGCCCGCTGCTTCACAGACCTCGACTTTGGCAAAATTTGGAATTACGGCGGTCGAACCAACGGTTGCGCCACTCGCAAATATCACAAGTAAAGTCCACATTCGAAATGCTCCTTATCGCCGTCCTCCAAGCGTCATTATTGACGCCGGGGATCATGGTATCTGGCGAACCGATGGTTGCAAGTGCTGCACCTATGAACGATCAGTTGCGAAACGTCGGATAGAGCCTAGGGGCCCTCTCAAAATAGGCCACTGCTCATTTCAATTTAGGCCACGAGGGATGGAAACAGGCCAGTACCGCACCTACGGTGGGAACAAATCGGCAACTTAGAACCTTTCCTGAACTCAGCAGATACGACCGAACGTCCGTTTCGTCGGCCGTCTACTGGTCTAGTCAGCTCTATCCTACGAATATTTATGAGTGCACGCCCCAGCCGAGAGGCCTCGACGTACTGGATAGCACCGCATGTGCCGACGCTCCTGACCTGACGGGCAAATCGCATCAAATTCTGTCAAGCCCCATCGTGGAAAATATTTCGCTTTTCCAGAATTCGGATTTGGCGTATAGGTCGTTCGTCCCGCCCGACACGAGGGGCGTATCGCGATCGTCACGAAACGCGGGCTGGGATGCGGTGGACGCGGCGGCGTCGGCGCGAGGTGCGAGCCACAGGGCGGTTCTCGTGAGTGGTTAGCGGCGCGCAGGACGAACGACGCCATTGCGTACGGCAAAACCGTGTGGTCCTGGCTGCCGTTGCTGCAGTCAAGTTCCGCGGAGGCGAAGCTGCCCGACCGGGTTCAGCCTTCGCCGCCAATCTGCGGAGCGACGGTGACAAACAAGAATTCGTCGCCGGGGAGAGCGCGGCATAAGCCGTAAAGCCACTGCGCAGGGAAGGCCGGGTGTCGTCGGCTGTACCTGTATGCTCGTGTGCATTTTCTTCGCGCAATTCGCACACGAGACCGCGGGTGCAGCGGGCACCCGGTCTTCCCTGCGCCCTCTGTTCAATAAGAGGGCGAGAGGACAGCAAGACTCGGGCGCAAACGCGCCGCGAGAAGGTGCAATCGCGTCTGCTGTTACCCTCATGGTGAGGAGGCGCGCAGCGCCGTCTCGAACCATGAGGCCCTGCTGCTGCAGATCGGCCTCATCCTTCGAGACGCGGCGCAAGCGCCGCTCCTCAGGATGAGGTTGGCAGCATGATTGCGAGGAGCGTAAGCGACGAAGAATTCAGACTCTCTCGGCGGAGGCATTCTGGATTGCTTCGCTTCGCTCGCAATGACGGTGTTGAAGCGGACGTGCCGTTCCTGCGCACTCGCTCGTGATGACATGCCGAGACTGGCAGATGACGTGCGAGCGCAGCGACGTCGTCACCGCAGCGGCTTTTTCAGCAGCGAGAAGCGGTCGGGATCGAGCCCCAGCGAGGGCTGAAGCATCGGTGCTTCCACGCTCATGGTGCGCGCGCCGGGGCGCTCGTTGTAGGCCGGATCGTTCGGCACCTCGCGATGCGAGGTGGCGCCGCGCCAGCGCTCGAGCACGGCGCTGACGAAATGCAGGTCCTGGCCGGCGGTGATGGAGGGCGCGGTCCGGATGGTTGCCTCGCTGCGCGGCAGCTGGTGGGGCGGAACCTCCTTGAAACGCAGGCGGGTCGGCAAGGCGACGCCTTCCCCGAACGCCAGCACCTCGCGGGTGCCGAGCGAGGGCACGAAGGAGAGCAGGTTGGCCGCGGCGTCCGACACCGCCGCGCGCAGCAACGCCTGGTCGCGGTCGTTGGCAAGGCGCATGGTGAACAGCGTGTTGCACTGGGAGATGATGGTGGCGTCGAGCTCGGCCGGGCGCTGGGTCACGAGGCCGAGATAGACGCCGTATTTGCGGCCTTCCTTGGCGATGCGCGATACCGCCTTGCGGGTCGGTCCGAAGCCGATGTTGCGGTCGGCCGAGGCATAGCGGTGCGCTTCCTCGCAGACGAACAGGAGCGGCGAGACCCCGTCGCTCCACAGCCCGAAATCGAAGGCCATGCGGCACAGCACCGAGACGACGGAATCGATCACCTCGGCGGGAAAGCCGGCGAGCTGCATCACCGTCATCGGTTTGCCGTTGGCCGGCAGCCGGAACAGGTGGCTGATGACCTCGGCCATGGTGTCGCCGCCGACATTGGCGTTGTCGAACATGAAGGCGTAGCGCGGGTCGTTGCGCACGGTCTCGATGCGCGAGATCAGCTTGTGGTAGATGATGCGCGAGGAGCGGTTCTCGAGCTTGCCCATGCGCTCGTCGATCAGGGAGATCAGGTCGACCAGACGATAGGGCACCGGCGTGTCGACGGTGTAGCCGACCTGTTTCGGATCGACGCGCTTCAGTCCAATTCGGTCCGCGCTCTGGTACTGGGTATAGACGCCCTTCGCGATCGGGATCACTTCGGCGAGGATGTCGAGCTCCTCAGGCACGCCGGGCCGGCCGCCGAACAGCACGTCGACGATTTCCTCGAAGTTGAACAGCCAGAACGGCAGTTTCAGATTGCGCGGGTTGAGCACGACGGCACGGTCGCCGAAGCAGCGGCCATACTCGTTGTGGACGTCGAGCAGGAAGATGCGCAGGTTCGGCCGCGATTGCAGGATCTCGTTCAGGAGCAGCGATACGCCGGTCGATTTGCCGACGCCGGTCGAGCCGAGCACCGCAAAATGCTTGCTCAGCATCTCTTCGACGTCGACATAGGCAGTAACGCCGGGATCCTGCTGCAGGTTGCCGACGTTGATCTGGTCGCCGTTCGGCGCGTAGATGGTGCGAAGCTCCTCGCTGCTGATCAGGTCGACGGCGTCGCCGATCGTGGGATAGTTGGTGACGCCGCGCTGGAATTTCGGCCGCTCGCTGGCGTTGAGGATCTCCCCGAGCAGGTCGACGGAGGCAACGGCCATATAGTTGTCGCCCTCGGACAGGTTCTCGCAGGAAACCTCCGTGATCATGGCCACGATGGTCGAGGTCCCGCAGCGAATGCTGACGAAGCGGCCGACGGTCGCGCGCATGTCCGAGATCGGCATCCGGGCCTTGCCCAGAAGTCCGACCCGGGCGAGCGAGCCGCGTACCGAAATCACACGTCCAAAAACTGTCACGACAAGCGAACCTGAAATAGTCGATTTCCGACCCCGACTATGCCCGCAGGGACTGGAGAAACGGTTAAACGGCGTTAGTATGTATTCCGGTAAATTTCTCGACATTTCGTCGATATTCCGTCCTCCGGACTCCAGCTTGGTGGGTCAGAGGTCGAAAACGGTCGATTTTCCTCACTTGCCCATCCGGCGCGGACGCGGCCTTAACGATCGGTTTACCATCGCACAGTCGGGCTCTCTTGCCGGCGGGAACGGTTCGCAGCCGGACGGGGGCTGGAAAGGCGGGATCCGAAAGGGTAAAGCCGCCGCAACAAGAAACAGGCAGGGGTGGGCGCCATGCATCGCGTCGTCACGGTTTGAACGGGTTCGCGCGGCCGTTCCGCATCCGCAATTACCGGTTTCAGTGGCCCGCCGACCTGCTGACCTCCTGGGCGTTCGAGATGGAGGTGCTCGTGCTCGGCTGGTATGTCCTGGTCGAGACCGGGTCGGTGCTGCTTCTGACCGTGCTGGCCTCGCTCAACTATGTCGGCACGTTGATCGCTCCAATGTTCGGCGTGATCGGCGACCGCATCGGGCATCGTGACCTGCTTGCCATGATGCGGGCAAGTTATGCTGTGTTCGCGGCCACCCTGATGACCCTGGCGCTGTCGGGGCATCTGACCCCGTTCTATGTCATGGTGATCGTGACGGTGATGGGCCTTGTCCGGCCGTCGGACCTCGGGGTGCGCGGCGCGCTGGTCGCCCAGATCATGCCGGCCGACCAGTTGATCGGCGCGATCAGCATCTCGCGCACCACGATGGATACCGCGCGTATCGCCGGTGCCCTGAGCGGCGCCGGCCTGTTTGCCGCGCTCGGCATCGGTCCGACCTATGTTGCGATCGTCGTTCTCTATATGGCCGCCACCGCCCTGACGCTCTGCGTCGTGGCGCCGGCCAAACCGCAGCCCTCGTCCGAGGGGCTTGCGGATCGCATGCTGCGCCGTTCGCCGCTGCGCGATCTCAAGGAAGGCATCACCTGCGTGTGGACCACGCCGCAGATGCGCGCGGTGATGTGGGTCGCGTTCCTCGCCAATCTCACCGCCTATCCGCTGACGCACGGGCTGTTGCCTTATATCGCGCGGGAAATCTACCTGACCAACCAGACCGGCCTCGGTTATCTGTCGGCGAGCTTCGCCGTCGGTTCGCTGGTCGGCTCGATGGCGCTGAGCCAGATCGGCGCCGTCCGGGTCGCGCGATTGATGATCGGGGCGACCGTGGTCTGGTACGTGACGCTCCTGGTGTTCGCGCAGGTCAATACGATGCCGGCCGCCATGGCCTGCCTGATGCTCGCGGGCTTCTCGCAAAGCCTTACCATGATCTCGATCGCGGTGATGCTGATGCGGGCGGCGAGCGAGCATCTGCGCGGACGGGTGATGGGTGTGCGCATGATGGTGATCTATGGCCTGCCGCTGGGACTGTTGGCGGCGGGAAGCCTGATCGACCTGTTCGGCTTTGCCCTTACGGGAACCATTTATGCGGCCTGCGGATTGGTGCTGATGCTGGCGATCGTGCTGCACTGGCGCGAGGATCTGTGGCATGTTCATGCCCCGGCTAATGCGCGATGACATGAAAAGGGCGTCTGCCGCCTTGCGAACGTGACCCGACTAGTCCAGCCCCGCCTGATCAACGAACCGTTTGCCGATCCCGGCCTGTTCATTGATTTCCAGTTCGGCCGCCGCGCGATGCTGTTCGATCTCGGCGATCTCTCCGCCTTGTCTTCGCGCGAACTGCTCCGCGTCAGCGACGCGTTCGTCACGCACCGGCACATGGATCATTTCTCGGGCTTCGATCAGTTGCTGCGCCTGAAGCTGCATCGGCCGGGAGTGTTGCGCGTGGTCGGACCGGCCGGGCTGATCGACGGCATCGCGGCGAAGCTTGCCGGATACAGCTGGAACCTGCTCGACCGGAGTGCGGCAGATTTCGCAATCCTGGCGGCGGAGTTCTGCAACGGCGTGCTCGGCGAATGGACGAGCTTTGCCGCACGGGATGCGTTCAGGCCGAGCCGGTTCGAGTCGGCGCCGCCGGGCGAGGGCAGGGTGTTCGCCGATGCCGAGCTGACCATCGAGGCGCGCGTGCTCGATCATGGCATTCCCTGTCTTGCCTTCGCGCTTCAGGAGCAGGTTCGGGTCAATGTCTGGGTCAGTGGCCTCGAACGCCTCGGCTTGTCCGTGGGGCCGTGGCTCAGCACGGCCAAGAGCGCGGTGCGCCGAGGCGCCGGCGACGACACGCCCGTTCAAACCGATGATACGCGCAGCGTGCCGCTCGGTGTGCTCAAGGAGCATGGGTTGAGGGTCGCGCCAGGTGAGAGGATAGCCTACGTGACGGACGTGGCGTTCACGCCGGCCAATGTCGAAGCGATCGTAGCGCTCGCGCAAGGGGCCGACCACCTCTTCATCGAGGCACCGTTTGCCGACGCGGACGCCGACATTGCCGCCGCGCGGCGTCACCTCACTGCGGCGCAGGCGGGAAAGCTGGCGCGCATGGCGGGCGCCAAGCGGCTCACGACCTTCCACTATTCGCCGCGCTATGTCGACACGCCCGACCGTTTGCGGCTGGAGGCCGAGGGCTGGTTCAGCGGTTCGACCGCGCTTGGTCATGGCGCGCCTGTCCGAACTCAGTTGCCAGAATGATCCCTTGGTTCGCTTCCAGATGCGCGCGAGGCGGGCGCTCGGTCTTGCGACGCGTCGTCGACAGGAGGAGGCGGCCATCCGTTACGGCGTCGGGCAAGCGCTGTGGTGTGGCGCTGAGGTTCAGGACGATTTGCAGGCAGTTGCCGCTGTGTTGGCGCTCGTACGCGAGTACCGCGTCGGTCCGGGCGATCTCGCGATAGGAACCGATCGATAAAGCCGGTTCTGACCGGCGCAGCCGGAGCAGCGCGCGGTAAAGCGAGAGGAAGGAGGCCGGATCGGATTGTTGTCGTTCAACGTTCGGCATCGTGACGGTGTCGACCGGCAGCCATGGGGTCGCCGTCGTGAATCCGCCGTGGATCGCGCCGGACCACGGCATCGGCGTCCGTTCGGGATCGCGTCCGAGACCGATGCCAGGCACGTTCTTCTCCCAGGGATCCTGGACAAGCTCGGGCGGAATAGTCACGTCAAGCATGCCGAGTTCTTCGCCCTGGTAGATGGTCGGCGTGCCGCGCAACGTCAGCAGCAACATGGCCGCCACTCGCGCCTGTTCCCTGCCGATCCGGCTCGCGACGCGCGAACGGTCATGGTTGCCCAGCACCCAATTGGGCCAAGCGCGCGCGGGCAGCGCCGCCTCATAGGATTGGATCAGGCCCGCGATTGCTTCGGTTCGCCATGCGGTGTTGATGAGGTGGAAATTGAACGGAAGCTGGAACCCGGAAAGGTTCGTGCCGTAGTAGGCCATCAGCCGATCGATCGGCAGGGAAGACTCGCCGACCAAAAGCCGGCCGCCGAATTCCTCGGCGACACGCCGCATTGCGGCGATCGCGTCGTGCACCTCGGGCTGGTCCATGGTGTAACGGCGGATCAGTCGCCGCGCGGGTGACATGCCTTCTCGCCAGTCCGGATCGTGCGGATTGCTTCTGAGCCCGATGTCCTCGAACAGGTGGTGGATGGCATCAACACGGAAACCATCCACGCCTCGTTCGAACCAGAACCTCAGGACATCGAGCATCGCGGCCGAAACGCCGGCGTTGCGCCAGTTCAGGTCCGGCTGCTCCTTCAGATAGGCGTGGTAGTAATACTGTCCCGTCGTCTCGTCCAAGGTCCATGCCGGACCGCCGAACTCGCTGAGCCAGTTGTTGGGAGGCCCGCCGCCGGGCGCGGGATCGCGCCAGATGTACCAATCGCGCCGCGGATTGGTCCTGCACGAACGGCTTTCGAGGAACCACGGGTGCAGGTCGGAGGTGTGGTTCGGCACGAAATCAAGCAACAGCTTCAAGCCGGCGCGGTGCACCGCCACGAGCAGGCGGTCGAAATCGTCCATCGTTCCGAACATGGGATCGATGCCGCAATAGTCCGACACGTCATAGCCGAAGTCGGCCATCGGCGAGGGGAATATCGGCGAGATCCAGATCGCATCGACGCCAAGATCCTTGAGGTAGTCGAGCCGTGCAGCAATGCCGTTGAGATCGCCGATGCCGTCGCCGTTGGAGTCCTGAAAGGAGCGGGGATAGATCTGGTAAATCACGCCGCTCTGCCACCAGGCCGCCGAGGTGAACGCACTTGATGATGCCTGGTTCAGGAAGCTCCGCTGCATCTGCCTGGCGTTCACTGCACAGATGCTCTCAAGCGGTGGATCGTTCCGGCAACGTCGGTCCATGCCGGCTTGTCCGGGGCAAATTGCCGCCGCAGGAAAGTGACAAGCTCCACGATCTGCTCATCGTTCATGCTGCCTTTGAAAGCAGGCATATAGCCGAGTTTGCTGAATGGCGGCTCGGGGATGCCGTGCAGGATGACCTGGACGAGATTGTCGGGCGTTGCGCTGTGCAGGTTGCTGTTCAGCGACAGCGAAGGCCGGCTGCCGAACAGCGGCAGCCCGCCGACTTCGTGGCAGACCGCGCAGGCACCGAGATAAAAGCGTGCGCCGGCCGACCCCGCGAAGCTGACCTTGGTCGATGCCTCGAGGTTCGCGGCACGCAGCGCTTGCGCCGCTCGATCAGGCGTCGCCTCGTTGAAAGAAGCGAGATAAACCGCCATCGCGCGGATGTCCTGGTCGGGAAGGCTCGCGAGATCTTTCACGATCGGGGCCATCGGCCCGGCGGCCACGCCGTGAAAGCGGGATTCGCCGCTGCGCAGGTAGGCGTAGAGTTCGTCCTCGCTCCAGGGAATCGGCGCCTGTGACAGCGAGGTCAGCGGCGGCGCCTCCCAGCCCTCGGCGAAGCCGCCGGCGAGGTAGGCGTCGTGCTTTACCGCGCCCAGCGCATTGCGCGGCGAGTGGCAGGCGCTGCAATGGCCGAGGCCTTCGACGAGATAGGCGCCTCTGTTCCACAGATCGGACTTGGTCGGATCCGGTGTCAGCGGGGCGGTTTGGTGGAAAAGTGCATTCCAGCCAGCGAGAAGCGGGCGGATGCTAAAGGGGAAGACGAGCTGGTTTTCCGGAGCCTTCGCCTGCACCGCCGGCTGCGCCATCAAATAGGCGTAGAGCGCCTGCAGGTCGGCATCGCTGGTCCTGGCATAGTGCGTGTAGGGGAAGGCGGGATAGAGGTGCCGGCCGTCGCGGTGGATGCCTTCGCGCATCGCACGTTCGAAGGCCGGATACGACCAGGCGCCGATGCCGGTTTCGACATCGGGCGTGATGTTGGTGCTGAAGATCGTGCCGAACGGGGTTTCCAGCGCGCGGCCACCCGCGTTGGTCGTGCCGCCCACGGTGGTGTGGCAGACCGCGCAGTTGCCGAGCGCCGCGAGTTGCTCGCCGCGGGCGATGGTTGCGGCCGAGTAGACGGAAGGATCGGGGCGCGTGATCGGGGCAAGCGCGCGCCATGGCAAGACCGCGGCGCCGAGACCGATCGCAGCCGTGCACAGTGCGGCAATGGTCGCGAACACCCCGCGTCGCTTCGCGAAGGGATTCTGCCATGTGCTGACCGAGGCTGGCGGCGATGCGGACGCCGAGATCGCCGCGGGCTTTTCCGGGGCATCGCCGCGCAATCCCTTCAATATCCGTTCCGGCGTGAACGGCGGCTCACGGAAGCGCACGCCGGTGGCGTCGAAGATTGCATTGGCAATGGCCGCGGCGCTCGGGACCGATGCGGATTCGCCGACGCCGAGCGGCGGCTGATCGGGGCGCGGCACCATCAGGACGTCGATCTTGGGAACGTCCGGGAAAGGAATGATCGGGTAGGCGCCCCATTCGCGCGTCGTCACCGAATGCCGGTCGAAGGAGACTTCTTCCATCAGCGCGCGGCTGGTGGACTGGATGACGTTGCCCTGGATCTGGTGGCGCACGCCATCCGGATTGATCATCAATCCGGAATCCTGGCCGGCGACGACGCGCGTGACGTTGACCTCGCCGGTCGTCTTGTTCACCGCGACGTCGGCGATCCAGGCCGACCAGGCCGCGCCATAGCCCGGAAACTTGCTATGGACGTAGAGCGCATAGGCAAAGCCGCGTCCATGCACGACGTTGCCGGCCTTTTCCTCGCGGACCGGCCGCGGCGTCCAGCCGGCGCGCTCGGCAACGGCATTGACGAGGTCTACGGCGCGCTGGTCCTTCAAATAGCGCAGACGGTATTCGATCGGATCCACGCCGGCTTCGGTCGCGAGCTCGTCGATGTAGGATTCGTGGGCGAAGGTGTTCGGCAGAGCCGAAACACCGCGAATCCACGAGGCACGGACAATCGGCGGCATGTCGTGGGCGACTACGCGCATGTTATCGTAGTCATAGGGCGGGATCGCGGTGCGATCGCCCATCTCGAACACGGCCGGGTCGGGCGCGATCCTGCCGGTGAGCAGGAGCGCCAACGTCGGCGCGCCGTTAGATGGATAGCGCGTGGCAAAGTCGTAGGCCGCAACGCCGCCGTCAGCAGCGAGACCGCCATTGACATCGATCAGCTGCGCGGTGCCCTTGGGCTCCCAGGCGTGTTCCTGTTCGCGGGTCAGTTGCACGCGCACGGGACGGCCGACCGCGCGCGAGAGCAGAAGCGCGTCCGCAGTGACATCGTCGGCGCAATTCCGGCCATAGCAGCCCGCCGCCTCCATCCGGATGACCTCGATCTCGGCTTCGGACCGTTCAATCAGGAGCGCAAGGTCGCCGCGCAGCACATGCGGGTTCTGCGTGCCCGACCAGACCCGGATGTGCCCTTCCTGATAGTCGGCGACCGCGCAGGACGGGCCGATCGAGGCGTGCAGCTGGTAGGGCCAGAGATAGGTGCGCTGCATCGGCTTGTCGGCGCCGGCAATCGCCGCCGCCACGTTGCCCTTGTCGATAAGCGTGCGCGGCTGGGATGGATTGGTCCTCAGAGCAGTTTCGAGATCCTTCAGGTCCGGCAGCGTCGGCGTCGGCTTCCAGCTCATCTTGAGCTGCGCCGCTGCCTTGATCGCGGTTTCCTCGCGCTCGGTAACCACGCCGACAAAGTCGCCGATCCTGACCACGGCGACGAGGTCCGGGATGTCGCGCACGGACGACTCGTCGACGGCGATCAGGCTGGTGCCAACGAAGGGCCCGGCATCCACGCCGGCATAGGGCGGGCGAACCACCCGGCCATGCAGCATGCCGGGCACGCGGACATCGTGCACATAGACGAGTTCGCCTGTGGCCTTTGCGGGCAGGTCGACGCGCGGCACCGATTGCCCGACGATGGTATAGGCGCTGACCGCCTTCACCTCGACGTCGTCGGCAAGCTCGAGCCGGATGGCCTCGTCGCCGATCAACTCGCCGTAGCTGAGGCTGCGGTTGTCCTTGCCGCGAACGAGGCCGTCCTCGATCCTGAGATCATCGGACGCAAGCTCGAGCCGTTCGGCCGCGCGCGAGATCAGGAAATGGCGCGCCTGCGCCGCGGCTCTGCGCAAGGGCACCGCCGTGATCTGGATGGTCTCGCTGGCGATCGTCGCGCCCTGGTCGGGGACGACGGCGGTATCGCCGAGCACGACGACAACGCGGGCAAAGGAGACATCGAGCTCTTCGGCGACGATCTGGCCAAGCGCGGTACGAATGCCAGTCCCGAGATCGACATGACCATTATAGGCGGTGACCGATCCGTCCGCCGTGATCTTGATGAAGGTCTCCGCGCCGTCGGAACCGGTCCGACGAAAGACCGACAATGATCCGGACGATCGTCCCTGTGAGTTCGGCAAGTCGGAGGCAGAGCTCATCAATCCTGCACCTCGGTGACTTTTCCTGCCGCACGCATGACCGCGCGCAGGATCTCGACGTGCGTACCGCAGCGGCAGAGATTATAGCGCAGCGCCTCCAGGGCTTCCTGTTCGGTGGGATGGGGATTGATTGCGAGCAGCGCCTTTGTCGTCATGATCATGCCGTTCAGGCAATAGCCGCATTGCGCGGCCTGTTCCTCGATGAAGGCCTGCTGCACCGGATCGGGATGATCGCGCGTGCCCAGTCCTTCCAGCGTCACGATCTGGCGCCCGACGCAGCCGCTGATCGGAATGACGCAGGAGCGCGCCGCGGCGCCGTCGATCAATACCGTGCAGGTGCCGCATTCGCCGAGACCGCAGCCGTATTTCGGACCGTTCAGCTCGAGATCGTTGCGCAGCACGTGGAGCAGGGGCGTATCGGCTGCGGCATCGATGTCATGGGTCCGGCCATTGACGGTGAGGCGGATCGGCGTCTGCGTCATTGGCTCCATCCAAGCCTTGGGGTTGCATTGCAAACTTCGACTCCCGGACAGTACCGTTTGTACACAAACGTGCAAGCCGGGGATTCCGCACTGCACGCGTTTGCCCGCTTTCTGGACAAAGATGATAGGCAAATGAGCGTATATTCGGCAGGGTCGGGTTTTCGCCAGCGGAGGCGCTTGACAGCCTTTCGCGTCGCGCGCAACATCATTCGTATACGAATGATAGGTCACGCGTCGTTACCCAACAGCCGTTTGGCGGCGTGAAACTGGTTCGCAGGCTCTGACATGGCGAATGAGACGAACACCGGCGCCGACAAGATCCGCTGCGATGCCTGTCCGGTGATGTGCTACATCAAGCCGGGTGCGGCCGGCGCCTGCGATCGCTATGCCAACGACAACGGGCGGCTCGTCCGCGTCGATCCGCACATTCTTCTGGAGCGCACCGTCTCGCATGGCGGACGGGTGGTGCCCTTCCACCGCGCCGAGGATTGGGACGGCCGAATCGTCAACGCGCCGAGCACCTTTGTCACCGCGATCGGTGCCGGCACCACCTATCCTGATTACAAGCCCGCGCCGTTTATCGTCTCTGCCGAAATCGATGGCGTCGACGTGGTCACGGTCGTCACCGAGGGTATTTTCAGCTACTGCGGCGTGAAGGTGAAGATCGACACTGATCGCTATCTCGGACCCGAAACCGCAGCGGTGCGCGCGCAAGGCGAGGTGGTCGGGCACGTTACCACCAGCGAGTACGGCTCGCAGATGCTGTCGCTCGGCGGCGTCCATCATCTGACCGGCGGCTCGAAAAAGGAGGGCCGCGTCACCTGCGACACGCTGATGGATCTTTCCAAGTGCAAGCCGGTCGAGCTCACGGTCGAAGGCGGCTCGTCTGTGGTGGTGCAGGCGGGACAGCCGCCGATCGTCAACGGCGTCAAGGAAGAGCGCATGCGGGTCGGCTGCGGCTCGGCCACGATCGGCATGTTCGCCAAGCAGTGGCTTGGCAAGGTCGACGAAGTCGTGGTGGTCGATGACCACATTACCGGCGTGCTCAGTGAGCACCAGGCCGGCAAGTTGCTCGATATTGCCGACACCGGGATCAAGATGAAGGGACGGCGCTCGACGCCGGGCCGCTATTTCCAGGTCGCCGAGCCGGGCACCGGCTGGGGCGGCACCAACATCTCCGATCCGCTGTCCATCCTGGGCCCGTTCGATCCCAAGGTCGCACGCCCCGGCTTGACCATGCTGATGGTTTCGACAACCGGCGAGCACGCCTCCTATTATGTGCTCGACGACGCACTTAAGCCGATTGAAAAGGAGATGCCGGCGGCCCTGAAGTTCTCCGTTGAGCGGATCCAGG
Organism: Bradyrhizobium sp.; assembly: GCF_016213215.1. Classification (GTDB taxonomy): domain Bacteria; phylum Pseudomonadota; class Alphaproteobacteria; order Rhizobiales; family Xanthobacteraceae; genus Bradyrhizobium. The sequence goes on from NZ_JACRAW010000056.1 coordinate 74,597, forward strand.
AGAATTGCGAGCCGGCGATGTGCACGGTGCTGTTCATGGCGGGGGCCGGCGGCTCGCTGCGCGCCGGCGTCACCGATAATCCGGTGCGCCTGACGCGGTCGGTAAAGGACGCACTGACGCGCGTCACCAGCGGGGGCGCGCCGGTCTATGTGTGGCCGGGCGGCGGCATCACGTACATGGTCGACGTCACGCGGATGCCGGCCGCCGCCTTCGGCTATGTGCCGACGCCGGCGTTGGTGGCTCCGATCGAATTCACGCTCAAGCTGTCCGACTATGCGGCGCTGGGCGGGCACATGGATGCGGTGCGGCCGCTGTCCTCGTTGAAGAACAGTACGGAGGTCCGGCTGATGCCATGGCAGCATCCATTGCCCGGGCGACGCACATGACAAGACTCCCGCAGATTGCCTGGCTGGCGGACGGACGGCGGCTGCATTTGCAGGATGGACCGATCGACCTGATCGTCGAGGCGAGGGGGAGCGAAGCCGATATGCACGCTGCCTATGTGATGGCGGCGCGGCGTTTCGCCGGCCTGCTGGACGAGCTCTGCGCCGAGCTTTCGGAACTTCGCAAGGCCGCTGTGCCCGCGACATGTTCGTTGAAGGGCGTCGTCGCGCGACGCATGTACGCGGCGGTCGCGCCCTATGCCGCGGATTGCTTCATCACCCCGATGGCGGCTGTCGCCGGCAGTGTCGCGGAAGAAATCCTCAGGGCTATGATCCGGGCGGGGCAGCTTGATCGCGCCTATGTCAATAATGGCGGCGATATCGCCTTGCACCTCGCCCCGGGAGAGCATTTTGCCGTCGGCGTGATGGATCGCCCCGACCGGGGCGGCCAGGTGCGAACGCTTACGATCGATGCCGATGATGCCGTGCGGGGCATTGCGACCAGCGGACGGCATGGCCGCAGCTTCTCGCTCGGCATTGCCGACGCGGTGACCGTTCTCGCCAAGACGGCATCGCGGGCTGATGCGGCCGCGACCATCATTGCGAATGCGGTCGATCTCCCCGGCCATCCCGCCATCATCCGCCGCCCGGCCAATGAGGTGCAGCCCGACAGCGACCTTGGCGCGCGCCTCGTGACGCGCGATGTCGGTGCGCTTTCGCCGAGCGAAATCGGGCAGGCGCTCGAAACCGGCGCGCAAAGTGCACGAGAATTGCTTGCGGCAGGGCTGATCGAAGGGGCCGTGCTGTGCCTTTCCGGTGATATGCTTGTCATTGGAGCGAAAGACATCGAGCGGCGCCGTCCGCTTCCTGCCGCAACAAACGCGATCCATATCTGAATAGGGAAGACAGCGATGAGTGCAGTCATCCGCAAGATCGTCACCGTGGTGGAAGAAACGCTGATGGAGATGGGGCAGAAGGTCTCGCCGCCGACGCGTCGTGCCGCCGCCATCGCCGTGATCGAGAATCCGTTTGCCGGCCGTTATGTCGAGGACCTCTCTCCCTTGATCGCCATTGGCGAGGAGCTTGGCGAGTTGCTCGCCAAGAGGGCGGTCGCTGCGCTCGGGATCGAGGGTGGGAAGGTGCACAGCTACGGCAAGGCCGCCGCGGTAGGCGAAAACGGCGAGCTGGAGCATGCGGCAGCGATCTTGCATCCGAAAATGGGAGCGCCGGTGCGGAAGGTGCTGGGCAAGGGCGCTGCGCTGATCCCGTCGTCGAAAAAGCGAAGCGGCCCGGGAACGACGCTCGATATTCCGCTCGGTCACAAGGATGCGGCATTCGTCCGCAGTCATTTCGACGGCATGGAAGTGCAGATTAATGATGCGCCGCGTGCCAATGAAATTATGGTGGCGGTCGCCGTCACCGACAGCGGCCGGCCGCTGCCAAGGGTCGGCGGGCTGGCGGTAGCGGAAATCAAGGGCGAAGACGGCCTGAGATAGGTACTTCAACAGGAGGTAGGGATGCGACGGAGCAGATATTTCATCGGCGCAGCGTTAGCGCTTCTGACCGGCGGCATGGCCAATTCGGCCCTGGCGCAAAGCGAGATCAAGATCGGCGAAATCAACAGCTACTCGCTGCTGCCTGCCTTTACCGAGCCCTACCGCAAGGGCTGGCAGCTCGCCCTCGAGGAGGTCAATGCCGCGGGCGGTATCAACGGCAAGAAGCTGGTCGTCATCTCCAAGGACGACGGCGGCAAGCCGGCCGACGCGCAGACCGCCGCCAACGAGCTGGTCTCGAGCGAAGGCGTTGCGATGCTGGCGGGCACGTTCCTGTCCAACATCGGCCTCGCGGTCAGCGACTTCGCCAACCAGAAGAAGGTGTTCTTCCTCGCGGCCGAGCCTTTGACCGATGCCATCACCTGGTCGAAAGGCAACCGCTACACTTTCCGCCTGCGTCCGTCGAACTACATGCAGGCGGCGATGCTGGTCGAAGCCGCGGCGAAATTGCCCGCAAAGCGCTGGGCGACGATCGCGCCGAACTATGAATACGGCCAGTCGGCGGTCGCAGTGTTCAAGAAGTTGATGTCGGAGAAGCGGCCCGACATCCAGTGGGTCGACGAGCAGTGGCCGCCGCAGGGCAAGATCGATGCGGGTCCGGTGGTGCAGGCCGTTGCCGCCGCCAATCCCGAAGCGATCCTCAACGTCACGTTCGGCGCCGACCTCGTGAAGCTCGTGCGTGAGGGCAATACCCGCGGTCTGTTCAAGAATCGTGCGGTGGTCTCGTTCCTGACCGGCGAGCCGGAATATCTCGACCCGCTGAAGGACGAAACGCCGGAGGGCTGGATCGTCACCGGCTATCCCTGGTACTCGATCAAGTCGCCCGAACACGACAAGTTCTTGAAGGCGTATCAGGCCAAGTACAACGACTATCCGCGGCTCGGCTCGATCGTCGGCTATCAGACGATCAAGTCGGCAGCAGCGATCCTGACCAAAGCCGGCTCGACTGATCCGGAGAAGCTGATCGCGGCCGCCGAAGGGCTGTCGGTGGGCTCGCCCTTCGGCGAGATCACCTTCCGCAAGATCGATCACCAGTCGACGCTGGGCGCCTTCGTCGGCAAGACGGCGCTCAAGGACGGTAAGGGCGTGATGGTGGAATCCAGCTACAAGAAGGGCTCCGACTATCTGCCGAGCGATGCGGAAGTAGAGAAGCTGCGCCTGAAACAGTGACGCTCAGGCGACCGAGGCCTCATGGTTCGAGACGCGCGGTCATGCCGCGCTCCTCACCATGAGGATCTCGGACCTCATCCTGAGGAGGCGCAAAGCGCCGTCTCGAAGCATGAAGCCCGCGTGCTTGGAATTTTACCAATTGGACCGCTAATGGCCTTTTATGTCGTACAGTTTCTGACGGGACTTGCCAGCGCAGCGTCGCTGTTTCTGGTCGCCTCGGGCCTGTCGATCATCTTCGGCGTGACGCGGATCGTCAATTTCGCCCATGGCGCCTTCTATATGCTCGGCGCCTATATCGCTTTCACGCTGACGGAGCAGTTTTCGGGCGCGCTCGGATTTTGGGGCGGCATCGTTGTCGCCGCGGCGATCGTCGCGCTGGCCGGCGTGCTGGTCGAAATCGTGCTGCTCCGGCGCATCTATCATTCGCCGGAACTGTTCCAGCTCCTTGCGACCTTCGGCCTGACCTTGATGGTCGAGGATCTCGTGGTGCTGATCTGGGGGCCGGACGATTTGCTCGGCCGCCGGGCGCCGGGATTCAAGGGGGCGATCGACTTCTTCGGCCAGAACATCCCGAGCTATGACCTGTTCCTGATCGTGCTCGGGCCCGTCGTGCTCGCCATTCTGTGGCTCCTGTTCCAGCGCACGCGCTGGGGCATCCTGGTGCGCGCCGCGACGCAGGACCGCGACATGGTTGCCGCACTCGGGGTCAATCAGAAATGGCTGTTCACGAGCGTGTTTGCGGTTGGCGTCTTCCTGGCCGCGCTCGGCGGCGCGCTGCAGATTCCGCGCGACGCCGTGCACCATGCCATGGACCTGCGCGTCATCGTGGAAGTCTTCGTCGTGGTCGTGATCGGCGGGCTCGGCAGCATCGTCGGCGCCTTCGTCGCGGCGGTCCTGGTATCGGAGCTGAATGCCTTCGGCATCCTGATCTTCCCCAAGATCTCGATCATTCTCGTCTTCCTCGTCATGGCGGTGGTGCTGATCATCCGGCCATGGGGTCTGTTCGGGAAGGCGGAAGCGCCGGCGCGCCGCACGCCCGGTCTCACCGTCAATCCGTGGCGGCCGCTGACCTCCGGCGAACGGCTTGCCGCGCTGGCGGCACTCGCGGTGGCGGCGGCGCTGCCGCTGGTGGGCGGTAACTATGCTCTCACGGTCGGCGCCGAGATCGCGATTTTCGTGATCTTTGCCGCCAGCCTGCATTTCCTGATGTCGGTGGGCGGGCTCGCGTCGTTCGGTCACGCCGCCTATTTCGGGCTCGGCGCCTATGGCGTGGCGTTTCTCGCCAAGATGGCCGGCCTGCCGATGATCCTGTGCCTGTTGCTCGGACCGCTGCTCGGCTGTGTTGGGGCCGCGGTGTTCGGCTTTTTCGCCGTGCAACTTTCGGGCGTCTATTTTGCGATGCTGACGCTCGCCTTTGCGCAGATCGTCTGGTCGATCGCCTTCCAGTGGGTCGCGGTCACCGGCGGCGACAACGGCATTCTGGGCCTGTGGCCGGAGAGTTGGGCGGCGAGCCCGTCACACTTCTATTGGCTTTCGCTCGGGATTGCCGCGGCTTCAGTGATTGCGTTGCGCATCGCGATCTTCTCGCCGTTCGGCTATGCGCTTCGTGCCACCCGTGACTCGCTGTTGCGCAGCGAGGCGGTCGGCATCGATGCCAAGCGCATCCAGTGGACGGCGTTTGTGATCGCGGGGACCGTGGCGGGTGTTGCCGGCGCGTTGTTCGCCTACCTCAAGGGCAGCGTGTTTCCGGACAATCTCGGGATCTCGCTCTCGGTCGACGCACTGGTGATGGTCCTGCTCGGTGGGGTCGAGACGGTGTCGGGACCGGTGATCGGCGCGATCGTCTACAAGGCGCTCAACATCTGGCTGGTCAGCCAGACCGACCTCTCCAAGCTGGTGCTAGGGGCCTTCATCGTCGTGATCGTGGTGGTGTTTCCCAAGGGCATCGTCGGCATGCTGGAAGCGTTCACGCAGCGGCGCCGGCCTTCATCGGCGAAATCGTCGCTTGTCACATCCCCGATCGAGTCCGCCGAATGAGCAACGCATCTCCATTGCTGTCGGTCGAGCGGCTCACCAAGTCCTATGGTGGCATCCATGCCGTGCGCGGCGTGTCCTTCGAACTCAGGTCCGGCGAGATCCTCGCGCTGATCGGGCCGAACGGCGCGGGCAAGAGCACCTGTTTCGATATGCTCAACGGCCAGAACACGCCGGACACGGGGCGCATTCGTCTGCTCGGCGAGGACACGACCGGCAAGAAGCCACGCGAGGTCTGGCGGCTCGGGGTCGGACGCACCTTCCAGATCACCGCGACTTTTCCGACCATGACGGTGCGGGAGAATGTGCAGGTGGCGCTGATCTCGCATGGCCATCAGCTGTTCAATCTGTGGGGCTCCGCGTCGGGTTTTGCCACGGCGGAGGCCGGGCGGCTGCTTGATCTCGTCGGCATGGGCAGCTACGCCGATCGTGCCTGCGGCGAGCTTGCCTATGGCGACCTCAAGCGCCTGGAGCTCGCGGTCGCGCTCGCCAACCAGCCGAAGCTCCTGCTGATGGATGAACCGACCGCGGGCATGGCGCCGCGCGAGCGCATCGACCTGATGCGGCTCACGGCCCGCATCGCCCGCGAGCAGTCGATCGGCGTGCTCTTCACCGAGCACGACATGGACGTGGTGTTCGAGCACGCCGACCGCGTCCTCGTGCTCAACCGCGGGACCCTGATCGCCGAAGGATCGCCCCAGGAGGTCCGCGGCAATCCGCAGGTGCAGGCGGTCTATCTCGGCGAGGGGCTGGTCTATGACGAACGCCACCGGAAAGGAGCTTCCGCATGAAGCTCTCCGTCCAGGACCTCAATAGCTTCTATGGCCCGGCGCACATCCTGTTCGATATCGCGCTGGAAGTGGGCGAGGGCGAGGTGGTGGCGCTGCTCGGACGCAACGGCGCCGGCAAGTCGACGACGTTCCGCTCCATCGTCGGGCTTGTCGAGCAGCGATCGGGGCGGATCGAGTTCGAGGGCAGGGACGTCTCGAACAAGCCGACCCATGAAATCGTTCGCGACGGCCTCGGCTATGTGCCCGAAGAGCGCCGCATCTTTACCGACCTGACTGTCGAAGAGAACCTCGAAGTCGGTCGCCAGCCGAAGCGACCGAACGCGCCGCACTGGACGCGGGAAAAGCTGTTCGACCTGTTTCCCAATCTGAGTGAGATGCGCAACCGTCCCGGCGGACGGATGAGCGGCGGCGAGCAGCAGATGCTGACGATCGCGCGGACCTTGATGGGCAATCCATCGCTGGTTCTTCTCGACGAGCCGTCGGAGGGCTTATCGCCCAAGATCGTCGAGCAGATGGTCGATGCCATCCTCACCATGAAGAAGGAAGGCGTCAGCATTGTCGTCTCCGAGCAGAACCTGCATTTCGCCCGGCTGATCTCCGATCGCGCCTACATCATCGAGCGCGGGCGGATCTGCTTCGGCGGTACCATGAGCGAGCTCGACGCGCGTCCGGACGTCCGCGACGCGCATCTGTCGTTGTGATTGCGGCGGGAGAGAGAAAGGGGCGAGAGACAATGGCGAGGGGTGTCGCGGTCAAGAAGAGCGTCAAGCCTGCCAAGCCGTCGTACATTCTCGACGAGCAGATCGGCTTCATCCTGCGCCAGGTGTGGCAGCGGCATGCCGCGATCTTCGCGCGCGACATCGGCGTCGCCAACCTGACGCCGACGCAATGGGCGGCGCTGTCCAAGCTCAACGAGACCGGCCCGTGCTCGCAGAACCAGCTCGGCCGGCTGACGGCGATGGACGTCGCCACCATCAAGGGTGTGATCGATCGGCTCACCGCGCGCGGTCTGACCGAGACCAGCTCGGATCCCGAGGACGGCCGGCGCCTCCTGGTCAGCCTGACCCGCGCCGGCCAGCAGCTTGCCGAGAAGGCGGCGCCGACCGCGTTGGCGATCTCCAGGGAAACGCTCGCGCCGCTCGATGCAAAGGAGCGCGAGATGCTGATGGCGCTGCTCAACAAGCTGCGGTGATTGCGCATTCATAGGGTGGCAAAGGCGCGCAAGCGCCGTGCCCACCATATCTGTGATCGTGAATGGTGGGCACGCTTCACTTTGCCCCGCCCTACGGCTTCGTCATTGCGGGGCACGCGCATCGGGGCCGACCAACCAGAGCGTTCCGGCCTTGGTCCAAGTGAGCGCGATCGCCAACGGCACGATCCAGCACATCCAGGCTGCGACGGCGTAGACCTGATCAAATGGCCACATCAAGACCACAGCCGCGGCAGTAACCAGCCGCAGCCAGATTGCGGCCGACGCAACTGCGGCCATCGCAATCATCAGCCGCGCATGGCCTGCGATGTTGCCGGACCGGATTGCACTGATCGCCGCCGCAGCCAGTGAGAGCCATGTTACGCCTTGGACAAACATCCCGGTTCGCGCGACGCTGGTCGCTTCGCTTGAGAGAGCTACCGGAAGAGCGGTCAACGCGCCGACGAGGATGCAACAGAAGGCAGAGCGACCGATCAGACGATGTACGGCTGGGTAACATCGTACGAATACCGCGAAAGGGATGAGGATAAGAGCCAGTCCCGAAGCAATCATGTGCAGGGGAAACGCGATGGGAAGTCGCTGAAGGACAAGGTACAAAGGATAAGGCAACGGCATCGATCCGAAGCCAAGGGTAATCGCCATGATTCCCGTCGGAAGGATCACAGAGGAAACGATGATGAAGGCGCTTACACGAGCAAGACTGACCGAGCGCGCACGCGTTTCGGACAGGGAAGCAGTTCGTTGCGGGCCGGTACGCTCCAAATGGGCATTCCTTGCAGCGATTGCAGCGGCGATATTCGTCTGGCTTGGTGTGGGCCGTGCAGCGCTCGCCGTGAACGCTGGCATTTCCGTAGCCGATCTCGAGGGACGTTGGAAGGACGACAGGAAGAATCTCGTACTCGACATATCGAGATGCGGCGGCGGCTGGTGCGGCGTCGAAATTACGGGCGAAAACGCCTGCGGCCGGACCGCCTTGCGAATGGAGGAGCCTCCGTCGCGTGAGGCTAGTCTGGGCGGCCGGCTCGAACTGGCGGCCGAGGCCCAACCCTATTCAGTCTGGGCGAGGCTCCGTCGAAATGAGCAAGGACTTCGTCTGCTGATAACGGGCCAAAGCGGAGACAGGATAGAACCCTGGCGCCGTACCTACCCGTTCATGGCAACGCTTGCGCGCATAGGCGACGTGCAGTGCCGGCCGGATGCCAAGGTCTCGTAAGGATGGGCGCGGGCTGCTGATAGCGCTGCCCAACAAGCTGCGGCGACTTGAGATCGTCATTCCGGGGCGCGACGGAGTCGCGAACTCTGATGTGCTTGCACATCAGAGAATCCATAACCACGGGCTGGGACTATGTTTCCGGGCCTGCGCCTTTCGGCGCATCCCGGATGGCGGCCTGAGTTGTCTGGAAACTAATTCGCCACGATCTCCGGGATCTTGCCGGCGGGCGGGGTGTTGCGGCTGCGCTGGGTGCGGACGATCCCGTCGATGATGGTCATGCCGACGCCGGGCAGGTCGCCGAGCTGCACGCTTTCCAGGATGTTCTTGCCCGGCGAATGCTGGGCCTTGTCCATGATGACGAAATCGGCCGCCCGGCCGACCTCTATCAGCCCGCAGTCGAGCGCCCGCATCCGCGCGGTATTGCCGGTGGCAAAGCAGAAGGCGATTTCGGCGGGCACCTCGCCGAGCGAGGACAGCATCGAGATCATGCGCAGGATGCCGAGCGGCTGCACGCCGGAGCCAGCGGGCGCATCGGTGCCGAGGATGATGCGGCCGAGTTCGCCCATCTCGCGCGCGGTGCGCATGGTGTACAGGGCCGAGCGCTCATTGCCGTTGTGAACGAGCTCGAGCCCGCGCTTGCAGCCCTCGCAGATGCAGCGGATCTGGTCGTCGGGCAGGGCGGTGTGACCGCCGTTGATGTGGCCGATCACGTCGGTATCGGCCTCCAGCACAACGTCTTTGTCGATAAGCCCGGAGCCCGGGATCGACGGACCGCCGGTGTGGATGGTGCTCTGGATCCCGTATTTGCGCGCCCAGCCCACCATCTTGCGCGCGGTGGGACCGTCCTTGACGCCGCCCAGCCCGACCTCGCCCAGCAGCTTGACGCCGGCGGCGGCCATTTCCTTGAAATCCTCTTCCACCATCTCGCACTCGATCACCGGTGCGCCGGCGTGAACCTTCACCCCGCCGGGGCGCAGGGTCCAGAACGCGCGCTGAGCGAACACGGCCATCGCCTTCAGCCCGACCACGTCGCGCGGCCGGCCGGGCATGTGTACCTCGCCCGCCGAGATCATGGTGGTGACGCCGCCGTGGAGATAGCTGTCGATCCAGTTGATCTGGTTCTGCCGGGGTGTCCAGTCGCCGGCGACGGGGTGGACGTGGCTGTCGATCAGGCCGGGCGCGACGGTCGTGCCCTGCGCGTCGACAATCGTGGTGGCTCCCTCGGTATTGACGTCCTTGGCGCGGCCGATGGCGGTGATCCTGCCGTTTTCGGCAACGATGGTGTCGGCGTCCAGGATCGGCTTCTCCATGGCGCCCGAAAGCACCAGGCCGATATTGCGGATCACAAGCTTCGTCGGGCCGGCGGCCTGGGGTGCGTCATGCGCCATGGAGGGGGCTTCCTTTCCTTACCTGCAATGCTCGTAATCTTGAGCCCGGCTTGACCGCGGGATCAAGCCGGATTATTCATTTGTATACGAATGATCGTACACGAACGATCGTACAGGACTGACCTCGGCCCCGCAATTGCCTTGGGGCTGGCATGGCGGCTCCGAAGGACCGGCGAGATGAGCAATTTCAACCACGAAAGCGTCTTGAGCGTTCACCACTGGACAGACACGCTGTTCAGCTTCACCACCACCCGCAATCCGACGTTCCGCTTCCGTAACGGCGAGTTCACCATGATCGGGCTCAACGTTGGCGAGAAGCGGTTGCTGCGTGCCTACAGCGTCGCCAGCGCCAACTATGAGGACAAGCTCGAGTTCTTCTCGATCAAGGTGCCGGACGGGCCTTTGACCTCCCGCCTGCAACACCTGAAGGAGGGCGACGAGATCATCGTCAGCCGCAAGTCCACCGGGACGCTGGTCATCGACAACCTGGAAGACGGGCGCAATCTCTACCTGGTCGGCACCGGCACGGGACTTGCGCCGTTCCTTAGCGTCATCAAGGATCCCGAGACCTACGAGCGTTTCGAGAAGGTGGTGCTGCTGCACGGCTGCCGACGCGTCGCCGAGCTCGCCTATGGCGAAATGATTGCCGAGAAGCTGCCGAAAGACGAGCTGCTCGGCGACTATGTGCGCAGCCAGCTTATCTACTATCCGACCGTGACCCGCGATCCCTTCCGCAACCGCGGCCGCATCACCGACCTGATCACCTCCGGCAAGCTGTTCGCCGATATCGGCCTGCCGGCGTTCGAGCCCGCCATGGACCGCGTCATGATCTGCGGCAGCCCGGCGCTGGTGCAGGACATGCGCGTCCTTCTGACCGAGCGTGGCCTTGTCGAAGGCAATCACGGCGAGCCGGCACAGTTCGTGGTCGAGAAGGCGTTCGCGGAGCGCTAGGCGCTGTTCCGCCGAGAAAGGGCGCATTTCGGCGATTGGGGCCGCATTCCTGCCTCGCGACGCGCTACTATGATGGAACCGAATCAGCGGAGTTCCATATGGTTGCGGACAGCAACAGCAACATCGCCTGGCACCGGGTTCAGCTGAAGAAGAATCGCGATGCCTTGAAGACGCTTGAAACCGCGCGCTTCACGATCGGCGAGATCGCGACTTCAAAGCGGGATGGACAAGCCCAGAAAGCGATTGCCGAGCTGCAGCGCAAGATCGCGGACTCGGAACGCTGCATCGCCGAGTATGAGAAGCGCACGCGGCGGCCGCTCACCACGGACCTGCAGAGTCTCACCAACGCGAGCTGGAGCAACTGGAACTCCCATGCGCCTCATCAGCCGCGCAAGGGTGGCCAGCGCTCCTCGGGACGCAACTGACCGAAGCGACTTCGCGGCGCGCGCAATTCTAGCATCCGCATGATCGATTGAATTCCGCGGGATCTTTCCCCGTGACGCACGCGGCCTCGCGTGCACTTGTCATCATCATCCTTGGAAACATGTTTGAATGCATGCGTTGACTCTTCAATCCGCGCAAGCGTGAGGAGCTGCGCGACGGCTCCGAACGCGGTTCGCAGGAGGCTTGAGATGACCGGCAAGATTCCACCCGTTCCGCCCGCCAACCGAAGCCCAAAAGGATCAGGAGACGACAAGCAGTCCGCTGCTGATCAGACGCCGCGCGGGCAACGGCGCGTCAAGAATCCGGACCAGCAGGGACAGCAAGCGAACATCAAGCAGAACACGACCAACCAGGGCTACCAGCAAGACCGCTGAGGACAGCAATGTCGACATCCACCAAAACGCCAAACAGCATTCGCCAGGGCGGGCCCGGCGCATCGCATGAAGATGCGAAAGCCCCTTTGAAGGTCAAGAAGCCGCCGGCCGATGATCCGAAACGCAAGCGCAGCCGGATTTCCGGGGGAGGTGGCGAGCGCGATGTCCACCACACCCATGACCCGGCCGGTAAAGCCGGCGCGTAAAGGTCAGGAGTTCACATGAACAAGCAACCGAAGCTGAACATACCCAGCGGAAAGGATCTCCGCGCCAATCCGCTCATCGGCGGCTCGAAAGGCGCCGCCATGGCCGGAGCCACAGCCGAGGATATCGAGGATTCTCTCGGCGAAAACACCATAGAAGGCGACGTCGAGAACGATGTGAATCTCGCTGGCGGCATCGACAAGGATGTCGCCCGAAGCGGCGCGCCGCGCAGGGGCCGCTGAGCGAAGGACAGGAGATCGGCGATGCAAGGCAGAAAAACGCACGGAGAGGAACATGCCGGGTGGACGTGGCAGCAAGACACATTTCAGATCAGGCACGCAGGGCAAGGGCGACGGGACCGGCGCCTTTACCGAGCTTCCGAAGGCGAAGATTGGCGACAACATGATCCTGTCTAACCGCGACAAGGCCCAGCATTCCGATATCCGCGGCATGGACGGCAAGGCCATCCAGACGGAGCAGTACCAGGACCACTCGGCCAATCGGCTGGTGGATGAGGATGAAAGCCAAGAACCTGATTGATCTCCGCCGAAGCGGATATCGGGCGGACCGGCTAAGACCCGGTCCGCTTTCCTTGTGCCGCGAAGTCGCGCTCCCAGCCGAACACGGATCGACCATCAAGCTCGGGGGAGGCTGCGCGTTCGGCGGCAATGAGGGCGTCCACCGAAGGACCCCGTGCGGTACGCTCCAGTCGTCGTGCCTGATCGTCGAGGCGCTTGATCGCCTGCATTTCCTCCTCGCGCCCAAGCTTGGCGTTCTGCACCGCGCTCTTCAGCACGAGGATGGTCTCGTCATAGACCTTGATCGGGACGGGATAGGGATGGCGGTCCTTGCCGCCATGCGCCAGCGAGAAACGCGCCGGATCGCGGAATCGATAAGGCGCGCCGTGAACGACCTCTGCCACCATCGCCAGTGAGCGCACGGTGCGGGCGCCGACGCCGGGCGTCAGCAACAGCTCGGGAAAGTCGATCGGTCCGCGCTCGGCCGCGGCGGCCAGCGTGCCGTGAAGGCGGCGCGCGAACACGTCCTTGGGACGCACATCGTGATGCGCGGGCATGACGAGGTGCGGGAGCACGGCCTGTGCCGGCTCCGTGCCGGTCAGGCGGTCGAATTCGCCGACGATACGATCGGGCCCGAGATCGGCCAACAGCTCAAGTTGCGCGGTGCGCGAGGCATCGGCGCGGTGATCGGTGAGATTGACGATCTGGCCCTGTTCGGGGCCATCAATGGCGCTGTGGGGCTCGTCGACAAAGCTCTTCAACGTTTCCGAGTGCCAGTGATAGCGACGGGCCTGGCGCCGTTCGCCGTTCATGCCCTGCTGCACGACGGTCCACTTGCCCTCGCTCGTCACGAAGAAGCCGTGCAGGTAAAGATCGAACCCGTCCTGGACCGCAGCGCTGTCGACCTTTGCCACCAGGCGGCTGGCCCGTGTCAGCTTCGCGCCATCGAGGCCGACGCGGTCGCCGAGCAGGCGAAGCTCGTCCGGCGTCTTGCGCGAATGCTGGCCGCGGCCGCCGCACACATAGATCCCGAGCTCGTCCTGCAACGGGCCAAGTCCGCGTTTCAAGGCGCCGATGACGCTGGTCGTGATTCCGGAGGAGTGCCAGTCCATGCCCATCACGGCTCCGAATGATTGGAACCAGAAGGGGTGCGAAAGGCGTTGCAGGAATTCGTCGCGCCCATAGTGATGGACGATCGCCTGCGTCACGACCGCGCCGAGCGAGGCCATGCGGGATGCGAGCCATTGCGGAACGCGCCCGGTATGGAGCGGAAGGTCGGCGCTGCCGGTACGACGGGGCATGCCGAACGATTTAGCCGAGTCCGGGCCAGGATGCACGCGGGACGGCAGTAACCTTGCAAGTGATCGACTCAAACGATCGCACCACGCAGCTTCGGGCATTCCCGAGCGCCAGCAACGCTCCCATTCCCGGGACCTGCGTTGCTTGATCCGCGAGTCGTCGGCCTCATCCGCCAGAGAGCCCGACGCGTTGGCTCGTGGATGCACGATCGTGCGGTCGGCTGCCGAGATCTCGTCTCGCTGGTCCCGCATGGCGGCCAGAGATGCGGACGGCGCGGGAGCATGACTGAACCGACGCCGCGCCGCGCCGCCGGACGGCCGCCCCGGCGACGTGGCGTTTTGAACAAGCGGTGGAGGGTCCGGCCATGCTGCCCGCGTCCCGCGCTTGCCAAGGCCCGGTTCAAGCGGGTAGAAGGGCGCGTTGCTTCGGCGGCGATCAACCGCGATCCGCGCCGCAAGCCCCCGGACAGACCCCTAAGCGGCTGAATTTGTTCGGAATTCCGTTGGGGAATGGTGTAACGGTAGCACAGCAGACTCTGACTCTGCTTGTCTTGGTTCGAATCCAGGTTCCCCAGCCATTAGGCGAATCGTCATATAAATCAGACGCTTATCGTGTGGCCCGCTGTCGCGCTAATACAGGCGACTAGCATAGGCTGCTAGGACGCGCCGACTTCTAGTAGCTGATACGTGCAGATCGCTCGCGATTAAGTTGCTTTTAGGCGCGAACACGTGAAAGTGCGGGACGGCTGTGACACCCGTCCGCTGATCAGAGATCTCCCCCGACAAATTCCATGACCTTCCACTTCAAAGACATTAGCGACACGCTCTGGGACACCGCCGAGCGCCAACGAGAGGGCGGCGAGTTCTACACGCCTCCGCGATCGTCCGCTTCATCGTCGAAATTCTGGAGCCCTATCACGGGCGTATCCTCGACCCCGCCTGCGGCTGGGGCGGCATGTTCGTGTACTCCGCCGAGTTCGTTGAGCGCAGGCTGTATCACGCGGCTGGGCGTCCGGATTGATTATTTTGGGGAAGGGCGGCGATGGCAGAGATCACACGCGAACGCACTGGAGAACTCCTGAGGAAGCTGTTCTCCATTCTCCTGGAGTTCCCCGAAGGGTTGGCGGCGGGCGTCGCCTTGGAACGGTTGGCGGCGAGGGTAGCGCTCACCGAGTACGAAGCCGGCGTGTACCCAAGCAGCGGAGTACGACGGTTTGAGCAGATCGTCCGTTTCGCTACTGTGGACTGCGTGAAGGCGGGATGGCTCGTCAAGCAGAGGGGCACTTGGACCCTCACTGAGGCGGGACGTAGCGCCTATCAATCGATCACTGACCCAGCCGCTTTCTACAGGGAAGCGGTCCGCCTATATCGCGAGTGGGATGCGGCTCGCGGTGCAACAACCGCGCCCGCTGATGAAATTTCCGATGAGATCATCGAGAACGGGGCGACATCGGAAAAGTCGGCACGGATCACGTTCGAACAGGCAGAGGAGCAAGCGCAGAACGAGATCAGGACTTATCTCTCCGCCATCAACCCCTATGAGCTTCAGCAGCTCGTCGCCGACCTTCTCAAGGCGATGGGGTACTATCCGTCATGGGTGTCTCCGCCCGGACCTGACGGCGGTCTCGACATCGTCGCGCATCCCGATCCGCTCGGCACACGGCCTCCGCGCATTAAGGTGCAGGTGAAGCGCAACTCCCAGGCTGTCGACGAAAGCGGGTTGCGTTCGTTCCTAGCGCTGGTGAACGAGGACGACGCGGGCCTCTTCGTGGCCATTGGTGGCTTCACCAAGGGAGCTCGGGATGCCGCCAGGATGCAAGAACGTCGCAAGGTCACCCTAATCGACCTGGACCGCCTCCTAGCACTGTGGATCGAGCACTACGCCAAGCTTGACGACCTCGCGCGGGAGCGGCTGCCATTGACGCCGATCTATTTCCTGACGCCACGGTGAGACACGCGGACGTTCATTCTGCCGTTCCCGCCGCTCTCAGCTTCGAGGCCTTCGATCTCGCCCACGCCGAGCTCAGCGCCGGTCGACGGCAGAATGGTCTACCCAAAATAAGCCGCCTTCACCTCTTCGCGCGCCGAGAGCTCTGACGGCGTGCCGCTGGTAACGACGCGTCCCTTCGACAGCACGAACCCGAAATGCGAGATGGCGAGCGTCTGGCGCACGTTCTGTTCGACCAGCAGCACGGTGATGCCGCGTTGGTTGATTTGCCGGATGATGTTGAAGTTTTCCTTCACGAACAGAGGCGACAGTCCGAGGGAAGGCTCGTCGATCAGCAACAGCTTGGGCGCGCACATCAGTCCGCGCCCTATCGAGATCATGGCCTGCTCGCCACCCGACATGGTGCCGGCGAGCTGGGCGCGGCGCTCGGACAGCCGCGGGAAGATCTGGAATATCTCGGTCATGCGCGCGAGCGTGACCTTGTCGGATCGTTCCTGGTAGGCGCCGACGCGCAGGTTCTCCTCCACCGTCAGCTTGGGGAAGACCTTGCGGCCTTCGGGAATGCAGGCGATGCCGGCAGCAATGATCTTGTGGGTCGGCAGCCTGGTGATGTCCGTGCCGTTGAACACGATCCGACCCGCGCGCGCCGGGGTGAGTCCCAGGATGGAGCGTACCAGCGTCGTCTTGCCCGAGCCGTTTGAGCCGAGCAGGCAGGTGATGCTGCCGGATTGCACGGAAAGCGAAACGCCTTGCAGCACGTCGGCCTTGTCGTAGGCCGTGGCGACGCCATCGAGTTCGAGGATCTCTGCCATCATGACCCTCCCAGATAGGCTTCCTGAACCTGGGAATCGGCCGCGACTTCGCGATAGCGGCCCTCGGCGATCTTGCGGCCGAAATTGAGCACCACGCAGCGGTCGGTGATGCGCTCGATCACCCCCATCTCATGCTCGACGATGATGATGGTCAAGTTCTTGTTGCGCTCGCGCACGAGCATGATGTCGTCCATCAGCTGCGCCGTCTCCTCGTGGGTCATGCCCGCGGAGGGCTCGTCGAGGAGGAGGAGCTTTGGCGTGCTGATCAGCGCGCGGCAAATCTCGATGCGTCGACGGTCGATCATCGGCAGGCCGGCGACCGGCTCGAACATGCGGTCGGCGAGTTCCGGCTCGAACACCTCCACCAGGGCACGGGCCGCGGCATAGTTGTCCTCGAACTCCCTCTTGAAGGCGTTGCGCCGCACGAGGTTGAACCAAAGGCCCTGGTTCAGGCGCATATGGTTGCCGATCATGATGTTGTCGAAGATCGACAACGGCAGCGACAGGCGGGAGCGTTGGAACGTGCGCGCCACTCCCCGCGCGACGATGTCGTGGCTGGGCAGGCCGCGGATCGGCAGGCCGTCGAAGAGGATCTCCCCGCGGGAGCCCGCGTAGACGCCGGTCAGCACGTTGAAGAAGGTCGTCTTGCCCGAGCCGTTGGGGCCGATGAGGCCGAGGATCTCGTTGGGGTCGACGCTGAGGTCCAGGCCCGCGAGCGCCACGACGCCGCCGAATCGCCGGACCAGGCCCCGGGCTTGCAGCAGTGCGCTCATGGCCGCCATCCGGGGAAATATCGCCGCACTGGTCGTGGCAGCAGGCCCTCGGGACGGAACAGGAGCACGCAGATAACCATCACCGCATAGAGCAGGAAACGGTATTCCTGAATGGTCTGCAGTTTCTCCGGCACCACGATGACGATGAACGTCGCCACGATGAGGCCCCAGGGGTTTCCGATTCC
>NZ_JACRAW010000059.1 GCF_016213215.1 Bradyrhizobium sp.
ATCGCGGGGCGGCCTATCTGGAGGCGACGGAACTTGCCGGCTTCGGCGCGGTCGAGGCCAGGCGGTTGTTCGGCCGCGATCCCGGCCTGCCCGAATCCGTAAGGCGCGAATACCTCACCCCCTGGACCGCGGCAAAAGCCGAGAAGCAGTTTCTGGAACGCTTCAAGGCGGTATCTACCGATGTTTAGAGCGATGGTCCTGGTTGAATCAGTCCAGCCGAAGGATCGCTGTACCTCTCCCGCTTGCGGGGAGGTCGCTGCGCTTGAAGAGCGCAGCGGGTGGGGGAAATCTCTATCCCCTCGAAAACTGCATTGGCGGCGGCACCCCCCACCCCGTCCCTCCCCCGCAAGCGGTAGAGGGAGCCCAGTTCCGTCGTGGCTAGATCAAGCTGATCTCATGACGCTCCAATAGGCGGGCGCCACCTGGCGGCGGGAGGCGACGAGCGGCTTCCGCCTCCATTGCGGCGGGCCTATAATTCCCGCAAAGAAGGAAACCATGATCCACGTCTGCTCGCTTGCCGCCCTGCCCGAAACCGTTCGCCTGACCGGCGCCAGCCACGTCCTGACCGTGATGGCCAACGTCGCGCAAGTGCAGCGGCCCGCTTCGGTGCTGCCGGCCAATCATCTCAAGGTGGAGATGGACGACATCACCGAGGAGATCAACGGCTTTGTCGCGCCGTCGGAAGCTCATGTCGAGAAGCTCCTGAACTTCGTCCTCGGCTGGGACCGTAGCGCGCCGCTGGTTGTGCATTGCTATGCCGGCATCAGCCGCTCGACCGCGAGCGCCTTCGCGGCGGCATGCGCCCTCAATCCGCATCGCGACGAAATCGAGATCGCCAGGAAGATCCGGGCTGCCTCCCCGATCGCCGCGCCCAACCGCCGCATTGTCGGCCTCGCTGACAAGGTGCTCGGGCGCGACGGGCGCATGCTGCGCGCGCTGGACGAGATGGGACCGGGCGCCATCATAGCGGAGAGCTGGCCCTTCCGGGTCGAGCTCGAATAGCACCCGTCTGTTGCGATGATGGTTGAACTTTTGTCCCGCAAGTTCCGACTCACGTTATGGTGTAGGGCGGGCGCCGGCCTGGGCGGTGCTTGCATCTGGGCATCCGCGACCACCTGTCTCGTCCGGGACGTGGTTCGAACCGGTCAGCAATGTCCCGACGCAGAGCGGGACCGAATGTTCTGACGAGACAAACGCTTATCCAGGGCGGATCACCTGGAGGATTCATGCACAACGCCTCATTCGAGTTTTTCGCGCTGCTCGTTGCGATCGGCGCCTTCATCCTTGCGCTGAAGTCGTTCACCCAGGCTGGCAGGTTGCGCGAACGGCTGGATGCCTTGGAGGCTGCCGCGGCGCGCCCGGCTTGGGTGCCGCCGCCGCTTACGCCGCTTCAGGAGTTCGAGCAGACGCTCGCCCCCGACTCGCCGAGCGCCGCCCCGCCACCTCCGCTCGCGCCTGACATCGTACCTGTGACCTCTGAGGAGCAAGTCGAAGAACCTCACGCAGCAGGCGACGACACGAACCCCGCGCCGCCGCCGCTACCGGCTGCCGCGCCAGGCTTCGAGGAGCGCATTGGCACGCGCCTCGTGGTCTGGATCGGCGGTCTTGCGCTCGCACTCGGCGGCTTCTTCCTGGTGCGCTACTCGATCGAGGCCGGCCTGCTCGGCCCCGGCGTTCGCGTCATGCTGGGCGGACTGTTTGCGCTCGCGCTGCTCGGCGCGGGCGAATGGACGCGGCGCAAGGAAAGCATCTCCTCGATCCCTGCGATACCGATCGCCAATATTCCCGCCATCCTCACCGCGGCGGGCACCGCGGTGGCCTTTGCGACCGTCTATGCGGCCTACGCGCTCTAGGACTTCCTCGCCCCCGGCATCGCCTTCGTGCTGTTGGGGCTGGTCGCTCTCGGCACGCTCGCGGCCGCGCTGTTGCACGGACCTGCGCTTGCCGGCCTCGGTGTGGTCGGCGCCTTCATAACACCCGTACTGGTCTCCTCCCAAAAGCCGGACTACTGGGCGCTCTACATCTATCTTGCGATCGTCACCGCCGCCTCCTTCGGCCTGGCGCGCATCCGGCTGTGGCGCTGGCTTGCCGTCGCCACCATCGCGTTCGCGCTGCTGTGGACCGTCCCGTGCCTGGAATGCGGCCCCTCGATGGTCGCCCCGCACGCCTTCCACGTGGTGGCGGGCTTCGTCCTTGCCGCGATGCTCGTGGTGTGCGGCTTCATGTTCGGCCCGGCCGCCGACGGCGACCGCATCGAGCCGATCTCGTCAGGGTCGCTCGCCGCCTATCTCTTCGGCGCGATGCTGATCGTGCTTGCCAGCTTCCATGACAATGTCGCGCTGATCGCGTTCACGATACTGGTGGGTGGCACGCTGCTGGTCGCCTGGCGCGCGCCGTCGGCTGGCGGGGCTCTGGGCGCGGCGGCGGCGCTCGTCTTCATCGTGTTTGCCGAATGGGCGGTGCGCGCCAATCCGGACATGCTGGTGCTGCCGGGCGGTCCTTTGCCCGGCATGGGACCGGCCGCCACCGATACGTCCGTGACGCTTCACCTCGTCACGGCCGCGATCTTTGCGGCGGGATTTGGCGCCGCAGGCTTCCTGGCGCAGGGACGTTACGCGAATGCCATCGTCCCGGTGGTGTGGTCGGGAGCCGCCACCTTCACGCCGATCGCGCTCCTGGTCGCGCTCTACGCCCGCATCGCGCATCTCGACCGCTCGATCCCGTTCGCAATTCTGGCGGTGCTGCTCGCCGCCGCCTTCGGAGCCGCGACCGAAGCCTTGAGCCGGCGCGAGGGCCGGCCCGGGCTTGCGATCTCGACCGCGCTGTTCGCGACCGGAACGCTCGCCGCGCTGGCGCTGGCCCTGACCTTCGCGTTGGAGAAAGGCTGGCTCACGATCGCGCTGGCGCTGATGTCGCTCGGCACCGCCTGGATCTCGATGCAGCGGCCGATACCCTTCCTGCGCTGGCTCGCGGCCATTTTTGCCGGCATCGTCACGGCCCGGATTGCCTACGATCCCCGCATCGTCGGTGATGCGGTCGGCACAACCCCGATCCTGAACTGGCTGCTCTGGGGCTATGGCATTCCGGCGGCCTCGTTCTGGGGTGCGAGCATCTTCCTCCGGCGCCGTCGCGACGACCCGCCGCTCAGGATGGTGGAGGCGGCGGCGATCCTGTTCACTGCGCTGCTTGCCTTCATGGAGATACGGCATGCCGTCAATCACGGCGACATGACCGCCCCGCCCTCGCTCGCCGAATTCGCGCTGCAGAACTGCATCACGCTCGCGATGGCAATTGGCCTTGAGCGGCTGCGCGTCCGCAGCGGCAGCATCGTCCACAAAATTGGAGCGATCGTTCTGACGGTGATCGCCGGCCTTATCAGCGTGGGCGGCCTGTTGCTGCTCGAAAATCCGCTGTTCTGGTACATCGATGTCGGCGGGCCCGTCATCAATCTGGTCCTGCTGGGATACGCTGTACCGGCGGTGTTGATGCTGCTGTTATCCTATGCCGTAGCCGGACACCGCAGCGCGGCCTACGCCAACACGATCGCGGCTGGCGCGCTCATCTTCGCGCTCGGCTATCTGACTCTTCAGATCCGCCGGTTCTATCACGGCCCGATCCTCAGCACCGGCCTCACCACCGATGCCGAGCAATACACCTATTCGATCGGCTATCTCACTTTCGGAGTGGTGCTGCTCGCCGTCGGCATCCTCGTCAACTCGCAGCGCGCCCGCCTGGCATCCGCCGTCGTGATCGCGCTCACCGTCGTCAAGGCGTTCGTGGTCGACATGTCGACCCTGACCGGGGTCTATCGCGCCCTGTCGTTCATTTGCCTGGGACTCGTGCTGGTCGCGATCGGCTGGCTCTACCAGCGCATCCTGTTCCGGCGGCAACCGCCGCCGGTCGCACAGACGGGCGCGTGACCTGTCAGGCCGCGCGCACGGTGTTCAGGAACTTGGCGACTTCGAGCTTCAGCCGATTGCTGTCACTGGACAGCGAACGGGCGGCCGCCAGCACCTGCGAAGATGCGGATCCGGTCTCGCTGGCCCCGCGCTGCACATCGGTGACGTTCGAGGACACTTGCTGCGTCCCCTGCGCCGCCTGCTGCACATTTCGGGAGATCTCCTGCGTCGCGGCACCCTGTTCTTCGACGGCCGCTGCGATCGCTGAGGCGATCTCGGACAACCGTTCGATGGTGCCGCTGATCGCCTTGATGGCGTCAACCGATTCGTGGGTCGCGACCTGGATGCCCGATATCTGCTGCCCGATCTCACCTGTGGCTTTCGACGTCTGCTCGGCCAGCGCCTTCACTTCCGAGGCGACTACCGCAAAGCCCCGGCCGGCTTCTCCGGCCCGCGCGGCTTCGATCGTGGCGTTCAGGGCCAACAGATTGGTCTGACCGGCGATGCTGTTGATCAGCTCGATCACGTCCCCGATCCGCGTCGCTGCCTTGGAAAGCTCGCTGACGCGCTCGGTGGTGGCGCGGGCCTGGCCGACCGCCTCGTTTGCCATGCGGGCCGAGTCCTGGACCTGCCGGCTGATCTCGGTGATCGAGGCCGACAATTCCTCGCTTGCCGATGCGACCGATTGGACGTTGGTCGAAGCCTCTTCCGAAGCGGCCGCGACCACGGTGGTCAACTCCTGCGCGTGTTCGGCCGTCGCGGTAAGCGTGCCGGCTGATGCTTCCAGCTGGGTCGAGGCGGAGGAAACGGTATCGACAATCTCGCCGACCGCGGCTTCGAAGCCGTCCGCGAGCCGGTGCATCTCAGTCTTGCGCTGCTGTGCCGCGGCCTGCTCTGCGGTAGCCTGTTCGGCCCGCATCCGCTCGACCTCAAGACCGTTCTGCTTGAAGACCTCCACTGTGCGCGCCATCTCGCCGATCTCGTCGCGGCGGCCGGCGCCGGGAACCTCGACCGTCAGGTCGCGATCGGCGAGCCGGCTCATTGTGGCGGTAATGGCCAAGAGTGGCTTGAGGATTCGTGAGAAGGTGATCCAGAAGCTCAGCCCGGCAAGGATAATCGAGGCGCAAAGCAGCATGGCTGTAAGGACGAAGTTCCGAACGCTCCCTGCCGCCTGCAGGTTTGCCTCCTGGTTCGCGGCAGCGCCGATCGCTTCCCCGAGCTTCAGCACGGCATTGACGCCCGCGGTGGCACGCGCGAAGTATTCGGGCCCGGTGATCTTGTATTCGCCGCTTTCGCCCGCGGCGATCGTCGCCGCGCGCGTTTCTCCGTAGGCTCCGAAATAGATCCTTTCGACCTCCGCCATCGCCTCACCGATCTGCGCCGGCAGATCCGAGCGCAGCCGCACCGGCAGCACCGTGTCCCATGCGAGCTCCACCTTGGCTCGCAGCGCCGACAGGCGCTGAAGTCCATCTGCGCCAAGCTTGGCGCGCGCTCCGACGAGTCCGGCCAGAAGGGCGCGCTCCCTTCCGGCATTCTCGGCCATCTGCGCCGTGAGGTGACGCAAGCCAACGAGCTGCTCGAGCTTTGCCGCAGGCGGACTGGTGAGGGTTTCCAGTGTCAGCCGCAGGCGGCTGCTTGCGGTGTCGATCACATCGGTAATTGCCGGCACGAAGCCGTCCACCACATCGGGAGCGCGTTCGGAGCCTTGGCGCGGAAAGTTGGTGTCGGCCTTCTCGCGGAGCCTGCGTAGCGACTCGAATGCAGCTTCCGCTTCTTGCATCTGCTTCTGCCCAGCCGCCATTTCCGGAATGGAACGCAGCTGGAGAGCGGCGTCGCGAAAAGCTTCGTCAGCAACCGAGCGCATTCTCTCGATTTCGGCGCGGCGCTCTGATGCGAGGGGATCAGGAGATTTCAGCGCCGCATTGGTCAGGCCGCGCTCAATCGCCCAGTGACCTGCGCTACGCAGCAACAGCTGTGCGACCTTGTTGACCTGCAGGAAAGCTTCGGCTTCCCGCCGCTTAACAATCGCTTCGTAGGCGATGAAGCCGGCCGATGCCACGCCGAGGAGTACCAGCGCGGCAATAATGGCTGGCAGCACAGTGCCTATTCGGAAATGCCCTCGGCTAAATTCATTCCTTGAGCTCGCGATACCCATTTGTCCAAGTCCCCCGGTGATGGCCGCCCCGACGTGGCCTGCGGAAGGTGAGCGGCACTTGATCCCTCGGGAGAAGCTTAGGCCGGCTTGCCACATTTAAGGTTAAGATCGATCCGGAATTAAGGGTTTCTCAGTCGAAATATTTGATGTTACACGCGTTTTTCTTGAGAATGATAATCGATACACGCGCTGGTAAGTCGTTGGCCGAGCGCAATGGCATACCGAGCCCGCAGCTGATTGCCGATCGTTTCGAAGAAGTCCGCGCATGGGCACGCGGCGCGCCGCGGCTTTTCGCGGCCAACCATGGCGGGAATTGCGGACGAGATCAGTCCGTCGAGCGGCGGAGTTCCGGCGCGGCTTCGACCTTCGCGGATTCAGGCCTCGCCTCGGCCTTGACCGGCTCGATCCTGGCGCTCTCGACACGCGGCGTTTCAACCCGCGCGGCGACCTCGGTGCGGGAAGCATCGGCCGACTGGGTTTGCACCGGCGCGTGCAGCGAACGCGGGCGCGCGGCCGCGCGCGCCATCAGCATCTGCATGCCGCCTTGGTGGTGGAAGTCGCAATACGCGAAGCCCATGCCGGAGACCGAGCCGCGGAAGCTCCGGTCATTCTTCTTCTCCAGGTTGAAGCAAGGCTCGAACGGAACCCCCTTGATCGACGCGCAGACGGCCTGCCCGCGGATCTGCAGCGTATTGCCGGGCAGCCGGACATGACGGACCGGACCCGAGCCGCTGAACTGCACGGCGCCCGCAGCGCCAAGGTCCTCGAGAATGCGGCCAGCACCGCGGGTGCCATCGAAGCACGTAAATGCGAACACCTTGCCGGCAACGAACCTGCGCGCCTCGTCGGCCGTCATCATTCCTGCCAACGCCGGCATCACCGTCGCCGACGCCATGACCGTTCCCAACACCAAACGCGCAAGCATTGTTCTAACTCCGAACCACCCCAGCAGCGGGAAGCTTGATGCCTTTACCCGCTGCTTACCATACTAACCGTGGCAACATTGGAGCAGCATGGTTGGTAAAGTCTGAACGTCCTCAGACAATTTTTACCACGATCCGGCCGCGGACCTGGCCCGCAAGGATCTTGGGGCCCGCCTCGATCACCTGGTCCAAGGGAATTTCTTGAGTGATTTCAGCAAGTTTGCCCCGATCGAGGTCTGTCGCCAGCCGCTGCCAAGCTGCTCGCCGCCGTTCGATCGGGCACATCACCGAGTCGATGCCGAGAAGGCACACCCCGCGCAAAATAAACGGCGCAACCGAAGACGGCAGGTCCATGCCGGCCGCCAGGCCGCAGGCGGCAATGGCACCGCCATACCTGGTCATCGACAAGAGGTTGGCGAGCGTCGTCGAGCCGACGCTGTCGACGCCACCGGCCCAGCGCTCCTTGGCAAGCGGCTTGGCCGGACCGCTCAGTTCATTACGGTCGATCACCTCGGCGGCGCCGATGCTCTTCAGATAGCCGGCCTCGGAGGCGCGGCCGGTCGAGGCAATCACGTGATAGCCGAGCTTTGCGAGCACCGCGGTGGCCACCGAACCCACCCCGCCGGCGGCCCCGGTCACGACCACCGGGCCGCTCTTCGGCGACAGCCCGTGCTTCTCCAGGGCCAGCACCGCAAGCATCGCGGTGAACCCGGCGGTGCCGATCGCCATCGCGTCGCGCGGCGACATGCCGCCCGGCAGCGGGACGAGCCAGTCGCCCTTGACCCGCGCCTTCTCGGCATAGGCGCCGAGATGGGTCTCTCCCATGCCCCATCCGGTGCAGACCACCTTGTCTCCCGCCTTCCACTGCGGATGAGAGGACTGCTCGACGGTACCGGCAAAGTCGATGCCGGCGATCATGGGAAACCGCCGCACCACCGGTGATTTGCCGGTGAGCGCAAGACCGTCCTTGTAATTGAGCGTCGACCACTCGACGCGGACCGTAACGTCGCCGTCCATCAATTCGGCTTCGTCGAACAGCGTGAGCGCGGCAGTGGTACCTTTGTCTGCCTTGTCGATCCGGATTGCCTTGAACGTTGCCACGCTGAACTCCCTGAATTGCTTCAGGGCATGTTTAGCCGATCAGGCAGGCTGCGCAACCACTCGCTCAACCGGCTTCTCCACGATCGGCAGGTTGATCAGCGCCGAAAGCACGCCAAACAGGATGGAGAGCCACCAGATCGGCGTGTAGGAACCAAACCTCTCGAAAGCGATACCGCCGAGCCACACGCCGAGAAAGCCGCCGACCTGATGGCTGACAAAGGCAAACCCAAACAGCGTCGACAGCCAGCGTGTACCGAACATCAGCGCCACCAGCGACGAAGTCGGCGGCACGGTCGAGAGCCAGGTCAGGCCTGTAGCGGCGCCGAACACGATGGCGGAGGCCGGCGTGATCGGGAACGAGATGAATGCCAGGATGGACACCGCGCGGGCAAAGTAAATCAGGGAGAGGATGTAGCGCTTCGGAAAGTAGTTCTGTAGCCAGCCGACGCCGAACGAACCCATGATGTTGAATAGCCCGATCGCAGCAACCACCCAGCCGCCGGTCTCGGCGGATATGCCGCCATCAACGAGGTAGGCCGGCAGATGCACGGTGATGAACGCAAGCTGGAACCCGCAGGTAAAGAAGCCGAGCACCAGGAGCACGTAGGAGCGATGGCCGAACGCCTCGGCCAGCGCCGTCGTGAAGGATTGCTGGCCGGCCGCCGAGGCGTTGGTCGCCGTTGCGGGCGGGGTGGACAGCGCCAGCGACAGCGGGATGATTAGAAGCATCAAACCCGCAAACACGGTGAGCGCAGTCTGCCACCCGAAATTGTCGATCAGCGCCACGCCGACCGGCGCGAACAGGAACTGCCCGAACGAACCCGCAGCGGTTCCGGCGCCCAGCGCAAACCCGCGCTTCTCGGCCGGCAGGAGCTTGGCAAACGCCGTCAGCACGAGGTTGAACGAGCAACCGGCCAGTCCCAGGCCGATCAAGACACCTGCGCCCAAATCGAGTGACAGCGGGGTAGCCGCATAGCGCATCAGGATCAGACCGCCGGCGTAGAGCACGGCGCCGGCGAACATGACACGCACCAATCCGAATCGGTCGGCAATCGCACCGGCAAACGGCTGGCCCAGGCCCCACACCAGGTTTTGAATTGCGATCGCAAGCCCGAAGACGTCGCGGCCCCAGCCATACTCGCGGCTCATCGGCTGAACAAAGAAGCCCAGGCTCGATCGTGGGCCGAAACTCAGCATGCCGATCACGCAACCGCACAGGATGATGACGAGCGGGGTGCGCCACGTCGACAGCAACGACGCCGAACCGGGTGCGCTGGTGGTGGCCGACATGCAAATTCCCCCTATGCTGGCGGGCCCAGAATGCCGACCGCGCTGAAGGAATTAATGCATCTGCATGAAAATCCAAGCGGAAAGAAGTCGCGCAATGCAGCTCTGCAAATCAGGAGCATCAACCCTCGGCGATCCGCCAGTGGCCCTAGAGCCGCGCCGTCTAACGGCGGTCGGCTTCCATCTCGGCCGAACTCTTGGCCGCTTGCGCAAGTTCCGCCGACATCGCTGCGGTCTGCGCCGGCGAGCCCCAGCTCGGCTCCTCGCTGCCGTCACCCCAGGCGCGCGGCCGATAGAAAGTGTGCACGCCGAATTTGTACATCTTCTTCATTTCAGCGACCCATGACGGGCGCACCCAATACGCATGGTAGTGGGTCGACTTGCCGACTTCCGGTAGCCAGATCACGCCGTCCAGCATCGCCTTCGCGATCTTCCTGGCCCGCTCCCACATGTCGGGCTCGCGAATGACGTCCGCATTGTTGTCGCAGGCGAAGGTGAACTGGCAGGCGAAGTGGCGGTACTTGTTCTGGTAGACGACGCCGCAGACCGTGTTCGGATACTTGCCGGAGAACACGCGGTTCATCACCACCTGCGCGACCGCGATCTGGCCGCGCACGGCTTCGCCGCGCGATTCGAAGTACACCGCATCGGCAAGACACTTTTCAGACTTGGCACGCGACTTTTCGTCCAGCCCGAGCCGCTCGGCGGGAGCCCTTGTGCGCTGGTTGTCGGCGTTGACTTCGCCCTTCGGTGCAATGCTCTCGCCGGTGTCGGCGGCCCTGCCCGCGGGTTCCGAAGCCGGCGGCAACGATGCCATCACCTTCATGTCTGGATCCGCCATCACAATCAGCGGCTCCTCACCCGGCTGCCAGCGCTCGATCGTCTCCAGCGTGCCGCCAAGAGAAGAGCTGCCGAAGAACAAGTTCGCTGTCTTCACATCGAAGCCGTCGTTCGACGGGGCCTCGGTCGCGTTATCTTCCGGAGCCGTCTTGAGAACGTCGAGCGGATGGGTCTCCAGCGAAAGCGACAGGTCGTGACCGGAAGACGATGGCGCATATTGCTGCAGCGGTGGCGCCTGCAGCGCCTCCTGAAGTTCCGGATCGAGCACCGAACCGCCCACCTCTCTGGCATCCGTCGTCTTCGCCCCGAACACCGACTTGTTGGAGTTCGAGGGCTCCACTTGGGTCGGCGCCACAGGCGCGCGGTCAGCGGGTGCCGGCTGGGGCGCCGCGATGGCCAGGCGATCGCCCTTCAGCGTTCGATCAACCTTGGGAAATTCGGAGGCCTGATAGCGCGGCGGCGTCTGCAGGATCTGATTGCGCATGGTCGAGCCGGTGACTTCGGCCGTGCCGAGACTCGCCAGACGAAAGGTCGCGCTCTGCGGCATGGACGTGCCGATCGGGCGGGCGAAGCTGTAGGTCGCGAGCTGGATCGAGGAAGCTGCCGAGAACACTTGCTTTTGCCAGCGCTCGGCGACGCCGGGCTGGCGCGCCAGCAGCGAGGCGATGTCCTGATATCCGATTTCTCTCGGCATCAATGCGAAGATGCAGAGACCAATTCCGAAGGACGCAAAACGCGCGCCCTTCGGATGGGTACGCAGCACAACCATCGATACGCTCACGCAACGCTTACGCTACTCGCAGAGATCGAACTCAGTACAGCCGTGCAATTCGATCCTTTTTGTTCGTATCCAATTTAGGTTGCCGGGGAGTTAATCGAAGTTGCACGCGCAACACACTCAAGCTGATCCGGATCTTTTCGCGACTCGATCGAAAACGTTGGTAAACGGCGACTGCAACAGGAGAGTAAATTTCCGGTCAATGAAGAGATGCGTCGGGTCGTATCATTGCGGGACAAGCCTGCGTAGCGCCGCCCGACGGCAGCTCCGCATCCAGGGACTCTGGATTTGCTTCGTCGCTTGCGCTCGGCGCGATGACGATGCGAGATGCGTCCGGAAACAAGAAAGGCGGGGAGAGCCCCGCCTTTTTCGTTCGATCAACTCGTTTCGTCTGATCAATCACTTAGGCCTGGCTTGCGATCTCCTTGCCGATCGCGGCCTGAGCGCCGGCCAGGCGAGCGATCGGAACGCGATAGGGCGAGCAGGAGACATAATTTAGGCCCGTCGCGTGGCAGAACGCGACCGAAGCCGGATCGCCGCCGTGCTCGCCGCAGATGCCGACCTTGAGGTCCCGGCGGGTCTTGCGACCGCGCTCCACGCCGATCTTGATGAGCTCGCCGACACCTTCCTGATCCAGCGAAATGAAGGGATCGATCTCGAGGATTCCCTTGGCGACGTAGGGTCCCAGGAAGCTTGCTGCGTCGTCGCGGCTGATGCCGTAAGTGGTCTGCGTGAGGTCGTTAGTGCCGAAGGAGAAGAACTCAGCGGCCTCGGCGATCTCGCCGGCAACCAGACAGGCGCGCGGCAATTCGATCATGGTGCCGACCTGATAGCCGAGCTTGGTGCCGGTCTCGCGCATCACCGCCTGCGCGGTCGAGTTGATCCGAGCCTTGACGACATCGAATTCTGCCCTGGTCGCGATCAGCGGCACCATCACCTCGAGGCCGACGGCCTTGCCGGTGCGCTTTCCAGCCTCGACCGCCGCTTCGAAGATCGCTCGCGCCTGCATTTCCGCGATCTCCGGATAGACGATCGCAAGGCGACAACCGCGGAAGCCGAGCATCGGATTGAATTCCGACAGCTCCCGCGCGCGGTCGGCAAGCCGCCGCGGATCGGCGTTCATGGCCCGCGCAACTTCCTCGATCTCCGCCTGGGTGTGCGGCAGGATCTCGTGCAGCGGCGGATCGAGCAGCCGGATCGTGACGGGCAGGCCCTTCATGATCTCGAACAGCTCGACGAAGTCCGCGCGCTGCATCGGCAACAGCTTCGCCAACGCCGCGCGTCGCGACTGTTCGTCGTCCGAGAGAATCATCTCGCGCACGGTACGAATGCGCGTCTCCTCGAAGAACATGTGCTCGGTGCGGCAAAGACCGATGCCCTGCGCGCCGAACTTGATCGCGGTGCGGGCATCGTCAGGCGTGTCGGCGTTGACGCGCACGCCGATCTTGCGGGCATCGTCCGCCCAGCGCATCAGCGTGCCGAACTCGCCCGACAACTCCGGCTCGATCATCGGCATGCGTCCGGCAAGCACCTGACCGAGCGAACCGTCGATAGTGATGACGTCGCCGGTCTTGAAGGTGCGCGAGCCGACGCTCATGGTGCCGCGGCCGTAGTCGACGCGAATATTGCCGCAGCCCGAGACGCAGGGCTTGCCCATGCCGCGTGCCACCACCGCGGCGTGCGAAGTCATGCCGCCGCGGGTGGTCAGGATGCCTTCGGCAGCATGCATGCCGTGGATGTCCTCGGGGCTGGTCTCGATGCGGACCAGGATGACCTTGCGACCGTCGGCCTGGAGCTTGGCGGCCTCATCGGGAGAGAACACGATCTCGCCCGAGGCGGCACCGGGCGAGGCCGGCAGGCCCGTCGCAATCACGTCGCGCTTTGCGGTTGGGTCGATGGTCGGGTGCAGCAGTTGATCGAGCGACGCCGGGTCGATGCGCGTCACCGCTTCCTTCTGGGTGATCAGGCCTTCCTTGGCGAGCTCGACAGCGATCCGCAGCGCGGCCTTGGCGGTGCGCTTGCCGGACCGGGTCTGCAGCATCCACAGCTTGCCACGTTCGACCGTGAATTCCATGTCCTGCATGTCGCGGTAGTGCTTCTCGAGCAGCCCGTAGAAGCGCGTGAGCTCCTTGAAACACTGCGGGAACGCCGTTTCCATCGACGGCTTGTCCGAGCCGGACTCCGTGCGTGCAAACTCGGTGATGTCCTGCGGCGTGCGGATGCCCGCCACCACGTCCTCGCCCTGCGCGTTGATCAGGAATTCCCCGTACAGACGGCTCTCGCCGGTCGAGGGATTGCGCGTGAACGCAACGCCGGTCGCCGAGGTCTCGCCCATGTTGCCGAACACCATGGCCTGGACGTTGACCGCGGTGCCCCACGATTCGGGAATGTTGTGCAGTTTGCGGTAGGTCATCGCGCGGGCATTCATCCACGAGGAGAACACCGCGCCGATGGCGCCCCACAACTGATCATGCGGATCCTGCGGGAAGTCGTTGCCGGTGTGGCGCGCGACCGCCTCCTTGTAGCGCGCGACCATTTCAACCCAGTCTTCCGCGGTCAAGTCGGTGTCCAGCGAATAGGCCTGCGCGTCCTTGAAGCTGTCGAGGATTTCCTCAAAATGGTGATGCTCGAAGCCGAGCACCACGTCGGAATACATGGTGATGAAGCGCCGATAGCTGTCATAGGCGAAGCGGCGGTCGCCCGACATCTCCGCCAGCGCCTCCACCGTCTTGTCGTTCAGGCCGAGATTGAGCACAGTGTCCATCATGCCCGGCATCGAGGCGCGCGCGCCCGACCGAACCGAGACGAGCAGCGGGTTCTTGGCATCGCCGAACACCTTGCCGGTCAGCTTGCCGACGTAGTCGAGCGCCTTCTCGACCTGTGCTTTCAGCTCTTTCGGATACGTCTTGCCGTTCGCGTAGAAGTAGGTGCAGACGGAGGTCGGAATGGTGAAGCCGGGCGGTACCGGAAGACCGAGATTGGCCATCTCGGCGAGATTGGCGCCCTTGCCGCCGAGCAGGTCGCGCATCTGCGCTTTGCCCTCGGCCTTGCCATCGCCGAAAGTATAAACCCATTTGTTGGCCTTCACCGACGCTGCGGCGGGCTTTACCGCCGTCTTGGTCGCCGCCTTGCTCGCAGGCTTGCCTGCCTTGCTCGCCGCCTTCGGCAGTGGCTTGACCGGGGTCTTCCTGAGCGCCTTGCGCGCCGGAGCAGCCGGTGCGGCCTTTGCAGAAGATTTTGATTTCGCTGGGATTTTCTTAGCTCGAGAGGCAGCTTTGGCCATGGCTTGCAAATTACCTGCGAGAGGAAGGGGAAATCGCGGGCCTTACACCACTTTGGACGGGCTCGCGCAAGTCGGACGGCTGGGGATTCTGCCCACTACAGGTGCAGCCATTTCAGAAGTCCTAGTCCGATCAGACCGTTGAGGATCAGAAACAGCGCGACGATCAAGTTGAGAAGTCGCGGCATGATCAGAATCAGGACGCCTGCAATCAACGATATGATGGGAGAAACGTGGGCGACAGTCAGGGTCATGGGAAAATCTCTCTGCTGAAGAGTCGTGAGTCCGAATCGGGCGGGATATTAGCGGGGCGGGTTCCGCGAGTAGAGACGCACAAAGCTACCGCCGGTTCCGGCGTCCGCGAAAATTGCGCAAAATTACCCCTCATAAGACAGCGCTTTGATCGGAACGTTGCGTCATCCGATGCATTGGCAACCAGATATGGCCGGCGTGAGCCGGACCCATTCTGAAGGAGTTGCCTATGCGGAACAGCATTCTTGCCCTCGCAGCAATTGCCACCGCAATCGGCGCGCCCGTCGCGGCTCAGGCGCAGGCCGACATCACCACCGGCGTCGTGGGAGGTCCGAGCGTAGCCGTCGAGAGCGACGGCCGGATCATGGCCGAACAGCGACCGGCGTTCCGCGAATACGTTGTTCGCGAGCGCGTGCCGAGCTTCACGATTCCGGATCGCGTCGTGGTCGGCGCGGTGCTGCCGGAAATGGGCGTGACCTATTATGACGTGCCTCAGCGCTTCGGTGCGACGCGCCTTCGCTACACGGTGGTGAACGGCGAAACGGTGCTGGTCGAGCCGCGCACGCGGCGCATCGTCGAGGTTCTCGATTAACTTCTCCACCGAGCATGATCCTTCCGGAAAGGCGTATGCACTTCCGGATCATGCTCGTGATGTCCGGCGCGCCTTTCAAGGCTTGGCGCAAGTAGAACAGAAACGGACATCAGGCCCTGCCCGGTCGTCCCCCCGCCGGGCGGGGTTTCTTTTGTGTGCGCGCGCAGGCCCAGCAGCGGGAGGGGCCTCATGGTTCGAGACGGCGCTACGCGCCTCCTCACCATGAGGGCTATCAATCCTGAATCTTGGAGAAGTCCGCCACGGCGCGCGTGGCGACGCGGATCTCGTTGAGCAGCTTCAGGCGGTTTTCGCGAACCTTCGGATCCTCGTCGTTCACCCTGACCTTGTCGAAGAAGGCATCGACCGGCGGACGGAGCTTTGCCATCGCGCTCATCGCAGCGGCGAAATCTTCCCTGGCGACCGCCGCGCTGGCCTCGCCCTTCACCTCGTCGATCGCTTTCGCCAGCGCCTTCTCCTCGGTCAGGCTGTAGAGCGCAGGATCGGGCGCACCGTCGTAGATGCGCTTGTCTTTCCTCTCCTCGATGGAAAGGATGTTGCTGGCGCGCTTGGTGCCGGCGAGCAGGTTCTTGCCGTCCTCGCTGTCGAGGAATTTGCCAAGCGCTTCCACACGGCGGATGATCAGCAGCAGATCGTCCTGACCACCCAGCGCAAACACCGCATCGACGAGATCGTGCCGTGCGCCCTGCTCGCGGAGCTGCACCTTCAGGCGATCGGCAAAGAAGGCAAGGAGATCCGACGGAAGCTTTTGGTTATCGACAATTGCTTCCTTCGTGCGCTCCTCAAGCAAGCAGCCAAGCGCCGAGCCGGCCACTCTTAACACGGAGAGACGAAGCTCATTCTCGGCAACCAGCCGGATCACCCCCAGCGCCGCCCTGCGCAGCGCGTACGGGTCCTTGCTCCCGGTCGGCTTCTCGTCGACGGCCCAGAAGCCGACCAGCGTGTCGATCTTGTCGGCCAGCGCGACCGCAACGCTGACCGGATCGGTCGGCACGCGGTCATTGGGGCCTTGCGGCTTGTAGTGCTCTTCGCAGGCCGCGGCGACGGAAGCGTCCTCGCCCTGCGCCAGCGCATAGTACTTGCCCATCAGGCCCTGCACTTCGGGGAATTCGCCGACGACCTCCGTGAGCAGGTCGGCCTTCGCCAGCCGCGCGGCGCGCCTGGCCTTCCCGACGTCGGCGCCGACCAATGGCGCGAGCTCGGCGGCAAGCCGCTCGATGCGCTTGATGCGCTCGGCCTGGGTGCCGAGCTTCTCGTGGAACACGATCTGCTCGAACTTCGAAAGCCGATCTTCCAGCCTGGTCTTCAGGTCGGTCTCGTAGAAGAACTTGGCATCGGACAGGCGCGCCCGGATCACGCGCTCGTTGCCGGCGACGATCGCCTTGCCGCCGTCGCTCGCCTCGATGTTGGCGACCAGGATGAACTTGCTTGCGAGCTTGCCCGTCTCGTCACCACTCTTGGCATTGCTGACCACGAAGCACTTCTGGTTGTTGCGGATGGTGGCGCGGATCACTTCCGAGGGAATCGAGAGGAATTCAGCGTCGAACGAGCCCATCAGCACCACGGGCCATTCGACGAGGCCCGAAACCTCATCGAGCAGATTCTGGTCCTCGACGAGTTCAAAGCCCTGCGCGAAGGCGAGCTGCTTGGCGTCGGTGAGGATCGCATCCTTGCGCCGCTCGGGGTCGAGCACGACCTTGGCATCGAGGAGCTTCGCCTCGTAATCCTCGAACCGCCGCACGCTGATCGACGCGGGGGCCATGAAGCGATGGCCGAACGTGGTCTGGCCGGCTTCCAGGGCGTCGACCGAGAATTTCACGACGTCGGGTTCTTCTGTCTCGAGCCCGAACGTCGCGGTGATCGCATGCAGCGGGCGCACCCAGTTCAGCGAGCCGGGCTTTGCCGAGCGCGTGCCCCAGCGCATCGATTTCGGCCAGGGGAAGGTGCGGATGATCACCGGCAGGATGTCGGCAAGCACGTCGATGGTGGCGCGGCCGGGTTTTTCGATCAGCGCGACATAGAAGTCGCCCTTCTTGGGATCGCGCTGGATCTTGGCCTCCTCGATCGACGTGAGGCCGGTCGCCTTGAGAAAGCCCTGGATCGCGGCATCTTGTCCGCCCACGCGCGGGCCACGGCGCTCCTCCTTGAGATCTGCCTGACGCGCCGGAATGCCGTGCACGGTGAGCGCCAGCCGCCGCGGCGTCGCAAAGGCCTTGGCGCCTTCGTAGACGAGCCCCTCGGCAACGAGCTTGTCGGTGACCATGCGGCGCAGGTCGTCCGCTGCCTTGGCCTGCATGCGCGCGGGAATCTCTTCGGAAAACAGTTCAAGCAACAGATCGGGCATCAGAGCGCCCCGCCGGCTTCGGTGTGAATCCAGGCGTCGCCGCAGGCCTTGGCCAGTTCGCGCACGCGCAGGATGTAGCTCTGCCGCTCGGTCACCGAGATGACGCCGCGCGCATCCAGAAGGTTGAACACGTGGCTCGCCTTGATGCACTGATCATAGGCCGGCAGCGCCATCAGATGTTGTCTGGAGTTG
Source organism: Bradyrhizobium sp. (assembly GCF_016213215.1). GTDB lineage: Bacteria > Pseudomonadota > Alphaproteobacteria > Rhizobiales > Xanthobacteraceae > Bradyrhizobium. Next base: position 17,662 of record NZ_JACRAW010000059.1, read on the forward strand.
CCGCCTTCTTTCCAGCCGGCCGCGAGATATTTCTTGCAGGCCTCCTCCGCCATCCTGAACTGCTCGAACAGCATCGCGGTGTCGGCATATTCGAAATTGTGCCGGGAATATTCCTGCTCGGCCTGCAAAAACACATCGCCATAGGTGACGCGCCGATCGCCATCGCGACCATTGAAGTTGAGATCGTAGACGCGGTCGACGCCCTGCACATACATCGCGAGCCGCTCGAGCCCATAGGTGAGTTCGCCGGAGACCGGCGAGCATTCGACGCCCGCGACCTGCTGGAAATACGTGAACTGCGACACTTCCATGCCGTCGCACCAGCACTCCCACCCCAAACCCCACGCGCCCAGCGTCGGGCTTTCCCAATCGTCCTCGACAAAGCGGATGTCATGCACGGCGGCGTCGATGCCGATCGCCGCGAGCGACTTCAGGTACAGATCCTGGATGTCGGGCGGCGACGGCTTCAGGATCACCTGGAATTGGTAGTAGTGCTGGAGCCGGTTGGGGTTCTCGCCGTAGCGGCCGTCCTTCGGCCGCCGCGAGGGCTGCACATAGGCAGCATTCCACGGCCTCGGCCCGAGCGCGCGCAGCGTGGTCGCCGGATGAAACGTGCCCGCGCCGACCTCCATGTCATAGGGCTGCAGGATGACGCAGCCGTAATCCGCCCAGTAACGCTGCAGCGCCAGGATCAGGCCCTGGAACGATCGGTCCGGGCGCATATGCGCGGGCAATGAGTCCATCGTCGGATTCGGCTCTCGCGGGGGTTTCAAATCGCGCGGGACCGTATCGGCGGCAGAGGTGGGAATCAAGGCAGAGGCGGCCGTAAATTCCTCATGGTCAGGAGCGCCTTGCGCTTCTCCGGACGATGCTTCGCATGGCCGGAAGAACCATGAGCCCGTGGCCCATTCTTCGAGAGGCCCGCCTGCGGCGGGCTGCTCGGGATGAAGGGTTAGCCCGGACGGTAGGCGCCAGTCGCGGGATCGCGTTTCAACGTCTGGATTTCGCCGGCGCGGGCAGCTTCCGCGACTCGCGAAAGGCGCGCCTCTTCCAATTCGCGGTTGATCCGGACGGCGGTCCTGTAGGCCCAGCGGACCACGGTTAGCCCACCCAGGAAGCCCGCGAATGCGACGATCGGCGGCATTGGTCGATCCTTGCTCATCATAGTTCGTGCCCCTGTTCCATAATCGCGCAGACGGGGTCTGCCGGCAATCGGCATCGCTGGGACCAAATGGCGCGATAAACAACTCGTCAGAACCCGAATTTCGCCCAGATCGCCCGAGTCTCCAGCGCCGAAATCACCTCATCTGGCAGTCCCGAGATACCGTCGAGCGTCGCCAGGCTGCCGGCACCCGGGGATCTACGGCCGAACAGGCTCGACAACAGGCCTGTCGGCGGCGCGATCACGGGGGTCAACACCTTGTCGCCGTAACGAGCCCGCAAGGTCGAGCGCAAATCGCCCACCGCGTCGGCAAGACCCAGCGCAACCGCCGTGTCGCCGACCCAGTATTCACCGGTGAAGAGCACATCATCCGCCCCCTTCAGCCGCCCGCCGCGGCTCTCCTTCACGAGCGCGATGAAGATCGCGTGGATCTCGCGCTGGATGGCCTTCAGCCTGGCGACGTCGTCGGGGTTTTCCGGGAGGAACGGATCGAGCATCGCCTTGTGCTCGCCCGCCGTATAGAGCCGCCGCTCGATGCCGAGCCGCTTGATCGCTTCCTGGAAGCCGAAGGTGCCACCGATGACGCCGATCGAGCCGAGGATCGAGGAAGGATCGCAGAAGATCTCGTCGCCCGCACAGGCGATCATGTATCCGCCGGAGGCGGCGACATCCTCGACGAACACCAGCACGGGCAGCTTCTTCTCGGCGGCAAGCTGCCTGATACGCAGATAGATCTGGCGCGACTGCACCGGCGAGCCACCGGGGGAATTGATCACCAGCGCCACGGCCCTGGCGTTCGTGATCGCGAAGGCGCGCTCCAGCATTCTCGCGATACCGGACAGCGTCATCCCGGGCCGCAGCGGTGTCACCGCGCCGATCACGCCGGACAGCCGAACCACCGGCACCACAGGCACGCCGCGCAGCCGGGCTGGAAGATATTCCTTCAGCCTGTCAAACAGGCGCGGCCCCGTTACCCGATCACTAAATTGTTCAGCCATGCCGTTACCTCACTTTAACCGTTTCTTTATCACGCGAGTGTCAATGGAAGGTCTGGAACGCGTCTTGCATAGCCAACGTTGCACACTGCATTGATGGCAGCGGAGAAGAACATGAAAATATATCTGCTGATGTTGTTGATGGGGACCCTCCTGGCCGCGACCTACTACACTTCGAGACCGGACCAGCAGTCCAACACGCTTCCGCAATAAACGTCATCTCACAGCATCGCCAGCGGCAATACGTCTCGTCCCGCCAGGATGTCCTGCACCTGTTTTTGGGTGCCGCCTGCCTCTTCATTGAGCATTAGCCCGGGCAAGATCTGGGTTGGTGCCCGGCCGCCCTTGACGGCCCGCACCAGGACGCGGATCGCCGGGCGTGCGGCTTCGCCATGCACCGGCAGGATGGCAAGGCTGCCGAAGCCCCGAGACAACGCTGCGAGCACGTCGGCAAGGCCATCTGCGCGCCAGATCAGGGTGAGCACGCCGCCCGATTTCAGGATCCGCCGCGCGGCGTGCACCCAGGCCGACAGCGTATCCGCCATGGCCACGTGCGCGCTGTGGCGCGCCCGATCGGGCGAGGCACGGTGCCGTTCGGGATCGTTGAAAGGCGGGTTCATCAGCACGGCGTCGACGCCGTCGGGGGGAAGCTCCGCCGCGGCAAACGCCTCGGCGCCGGCCGTCACATCGAGCACGGCGACCTGGGCGGGAATCGCATTGGATGCGGCATTGGCGCGCGCCAGTGCCGCAAGCTCCGGATCGATCTCGACCAGCGTGAGATCGATGCCGGCGACGCGCTTTGCAAGCGCGAGCCCGGCGGTTCCAACACCGGCGCCGAGATCGACCACGCGCTCGCCGGCGCGCGCCGAAGTCGCCGCCGCCAGCAGAATGGCGTCGTGGCCGGCACGGTGCCCCGACCTCGGCTGACGCAGGCGCAGTTGCCCGCCCAGAAATGCGTCTTCTGTGCAGTCGCGTGCGAGATCAGTCATCGGCCCGCAATTCATGCGACAGGCCGGCCTCGGTGAGGATTCGCCGCGCCTCGTGATTGTCGTCCTCATGAACCAGGATCCGGCGTGGCAGGATGCCGAGCGAGCCTTCGATGACGCTCATGTTCTGGTCCAGCACCAGATGATGAATATTGGCGCCGTCGAGCAGCGCGCCGATTGCCGACACCAGCACCATGTCGTTGGTTCGAACCAGTTCGCGCAAATCGCCTCTCCCGGGAATCGAGGGCACGGTAACTTTCAACCGGTTCCGTACCCTTGCCGCATCAGCCTGCAGTTTCTATGGTGGTCGCCTAAGATAGCCCTTCCGGGGCAAATGTGGAGACCGGCGTGGCCGTAATCGTACCTTTTGAGAGTCCCTCCGGCGCGTCGATCGAGGAGCTGGTTGCGCTGGTCGCGGCCGACATGGAGCGCGTCAACGCGACCATCCTGTCGCGCACCGGCTCGGAAGTCGCCATGATCCCGGAAGTGGCCAACCACCTCATCTCCTCTGGAGGCAAGCGGCTGCGCCCCATGCTGACGCTCGCCATGGCCAACCTCTCCGGCTATTCCGGCGAGGGGCACATCAAGCTCGCCGCTTCCGTGGAGTTCATGCACACCGCGACCCTCCTGCATGACG
>NZ_JACRAW010000060.1 GCF_016213215.1 Bradyrhizobium sp.
ACGCTTTCAGCGCCGTTCGTCCACGCGAAAGCCTTGCTCACGGACTTGAGGCCCGCCCTGCAACGCTCCTCGCGCACGACGCAGTCGCGTCCACCGCATCCCAACCCGCGCTTCTGACGACTCGCGAACCGCCCCTCGTGTGGGTGAGACAGATCGTATATACGCCAAATCCGAATTCGGGAAAAGAGAAATATTTTCGTCGGCAGGGCTTGACAGGTTTTGGCGATTTGCCCGCCAGGCGGAAACCAGGCCTCGACATCGCCCGCCATTCCGGGGCGCCCAACGGGCGAACCCGGAATCCATCGAGCCGCGCAACGTGCTGCCACATGGATTCTCCCGGAATGACGGCGGAGCTCGATATGCATGAGTTAACGGGTCGGCCCAAAGCGCCGGGCCGAACCCACATCATTCCGGATCGGTCGCGCTGAGACGACGGATTTCCTCGCGCGCCTCGTTGCCTTCCGGAATCGGCCGGCCGCTGTCGCGCCATTCGATGGCGGCTTTGAAGCCGTGGCGCTGGGCGTAACGCCGAAACCACAGTCCTTCCGGATTGTGGCGCGAGATGCCGTCGAACACCGTGGCGAGCGTCTGCGTCTGCTCGAGGCCCATGTTCTGCACGACCTGGTTGACCACGATCTTGTGCATGGCGAGATGGCTTCTCGGTACGCCGGCCATGCGCTGGGCGAGCTTCATGGTGGCGCTTTCGAGCTCGTTCAACGGAACGGACATATTTGCCAGGCCCCATTCGGCGGCGGTGCGGCCGTCGATCACGTCGCCGGTAAACATCAGCTGCTTCGCCCGCGACGGACCGAGCTTGAATGTCCACATCGCCGTCGTCGGACAGCCCCACACCCGGGTCGGCATGTAGCCGATGCGCGCGTCGTCAGCCATGACGATCAGATCGCAGCACAGCGCGATGTCGCTCCCGCCCGCCACCGCGGCGCCGTGGATCTTGGCAATGGTGGGCTTGGGGCAGCGCCACAGACTCATGAAGTCCTCGGTGTTGCGCTTCATCCTCGCGTAGTCGACGAGCGGATCCCAGGGAAAACTCTCCTGCTGGCAAGGATGCTCGATCCAGCTCTCGGCGGAGCCGGCGAGATCGTAGCCGCCGCAAAATCCCTTCCCCGCACCCTCGACTACGATCACGTGAATGTCGTCATTGCCCTCGGCCCACTCCACCGCCTCGCGGATCTCACGGGGCATGTCGTCGGTGATCGCGTTCAGGCGTTCCGGCCTGTTCAGGGTGAGGCGCGCCACGCGCGGCGCGGCGGCGTCCGGAGCAATCGTGAGGGTCGAGAAGTTCGGCATGCGTGGTTTCCCGCTTCTGAAGCCAAGACAGTCAACGTCGACTGTAGCATGCACTCGCAAAACGTCCGGGAAAAGAGACGGAAACGGCTCGCACGAGGAAGGCGCGACGAACGGGAATCCCGCTCAAGCAATTGCCTCGTTTGCCGACACGTCGTGCCCAGTTCAGTTCGAACGATACCTAAGCCCTTGCTCAGGCGATGCCAAGGGAATGAACGCCGATCAATCCGGCCAACACGGCAAGCGCGACCGCGCCAAGCCGATAAACCAGCGCGGGGCGCCAACTGGCGCTGAAGCCGCGGCCCAACGAAGTGCCGAGCAGGATCCATCCCGCGCCGACCGCGAGGATCTGAACCGCCAGAGCCGACAGCCAGGGCAACAGATCGAGAAAGCCGATCCGTGAAGCAAGAAGCGTGAAGGCGAAAATGACCGCCTTTGGATTGAGCAACGTGGTGATGAAGACACGCCAGAACGTGACCGGCGCAGCATCGCGCACGTCACGAGCACCGTGCCGCCAGAGCATCGCGGCGAGGTAAGCGACATAGATCGTCACGACGATCTGAAGGAACACTCCCAGGGCCGGGACTGCGGCGAGGAGCGGTCCGAGAAGGGAGCGCAGCAGAAAGATCGCCAGCAAATATCCGCTCAGCTCCGCGGCGAGCAGATGGAGTGAACGACGCATCCCAACGCCGGCTCCCGAAGTCGCGAGCAGCGTGTTGGTCGGGCCTGGTGTTGCCAACAGCGACAGCGTCGCCGCGACGAAGGGGATCGGATCCATGCGCCGATCTATCCGGGCGCGAGCGATACCACCTTGATTTCGATCATGGTTGCAGCGCGTGGATCACCGCACCGCGGTCTCGGCGCAGCTTCCGCAGAAGCGGATCGCGCGCCAACCATGCCGCGCAGTCACGACAGAACGTGGCTGCATGCATCCTAATCGTGATGGGAGAAACAATCGGTGTCGCGAATACACCGCCGGGAAGGTAAGGGGCCATGCCTCACTGATGCGGCCCGCTAAACCTTCGCCCGGCGTGCCGTTCGTGTGCTTGCCGCTATGCCATAGTCCGAACGAGTACCATCGCACTACGCGGCGGTGACTGCGGAGGTGGCGTCATCGAACCTCCTTTGGGTGAGGTGGACACGTCGCCAGCGGCGACACCCATATGCTCCTCCCGGGCAGCCGCCTTGTCAAGCCGCATCGCGGCGCACGAGTTCCAGCGCTGGTTAACGCGTGCTTTCCGAAGGTCGTGCATCGAACATTCTCCAGGCCCGTTTCTGAGAACCAACATGCTGGATTGATCCGTGAGGACCGGATACATCCTCGCCTGCTCGGCGCGACGGCTGCAAGGAGATGCTGCCTGCGCACCGAATTGGGGCTCGCACGAAATCCATGAACGAGGCATTCCGGCGTTATCTCACCGCACTCGGCAAGACCGAGTTCATGCCTGCCGCGCAGCTTGAGAACTATCAACGCGCACTGGTGCGCCAGCTTGTTCAACATGCCCGCGCCAATGTTCGTTTCTATGCAGAGCGCCTGAACTGCCTCGTGCGTAGCGACGGCACGCTCGATCTCGACCGATGGAGCGAGATTCCAATTCTGACGCGCGCCGATGCCACGAACTTTTCCGATACGATGCGCGCGACCAACCTGCCGCCGCAACTGGGGGAGATCTCCTATCACAAGACTTCGGGTTCAGGCGGAGCACCGCTTTCCTTCACGGTGAATTCGCTGGCGAGGCTTGCGTACAATGCAGCGTTCACGCGGCTGGCGCAGTGGCACGGCGCCGATCTGTCGCAACCTCTTGCCCAGCTGCGCATCTATCGCCAGGGCGACGTTCCCAAGTACCCGTCAGGCCAGACCACCAAGGTCTGGTCTTGGCTGGAGCCTGATGCCGACGTATTCGGGCTCGATATGCGAGCGCCGATCGAGCAGCAAATCGAGTGGCTGTCGCGGCACAAGGCGCCGTACCTCATGACCCTGCCCTCCAACGCCATGGCGTTGGCCTACGCCGCGGCGGACGCCGGGTACGCTCCCAGGTTCGAACTGATCTTCTCGATCTCGGAGACGATCCTCCCCGGGACCAGGGAATTGGTGGCCGAGAAGCTCGGCGCGAAGCTGGTCGGAATCTATTCGTGCGAGGAAGTGGGGTTCATCGCGACCGAATGTCCGCATGCGCCGCACTATCATGTTTGCGCGGAAATGACGCTGGTCGAGATCGTCGACGAGTCGGGAAGACCGGTTGCTCCCGGCGAGCCCGGGCGCGTGCTCGTGACCGGACTGTACAACTATGCGACCCCGTTCATTCGCTACGAGATCGGTGACGTCGCCATCGCCGATCCCGCGCCTTGTCGCTGCGGACGCACGCTTCCCGTGATCACACAGGTGCTCGGCCGTACCCGTCACGCATTCGTTTTCCGGGATGGCAAGCGCGTCTGGCCGCGCGTCTGGAACGAGATCGCGATACGCGGCTTTGTTCCCTGCAAGGAGTTTCAGGTGGTGCAGATCGACTTCGAGCGGATCGAGCTTCGCTACGTTCCCGATGGCGACCAGCGCATCGACGCGGAGGGTCTGAAGGCCTACGCCAGGGAGCACCTGCATCCGTCGGCGGAGATTCTCGCGGTGAAGGTCGACCGCATTCCAAGAGGACCCGGCGGCAAGTTCGACCCGTTCATCTCACATGTGAGCTAGGTTCATTTTGGGCCAGCAGTCCCAAGGAAGCCGACGCTGGATTCACACGAACCTTCAAACGGGGTGGCGGGCGGATGGCAAAATTCCGTCGAGTTGCTGGTGCTGGAGTTCGTCTGCGAATTGATGATGCTGAACAGCGTATCGACGCTCCAGATGTTGGGATCGTCCTGGCGATGCCGCGCGATCAGCGGCTTGTCCTTCTGGCCGAAGTAGAACTTCAGACCGCCCCAGATACCCTGGAAATCACCCTCGCCCACCCGGGCTTCGAAGAACGCGGTTGCCTTGAACTTGTTTGCGATCGGGAAGGCGTATTCGCTGCCCAGCGCAAGCGCGTTCTTTCCGCCAAGATAACGATGGCCGACGTAGCCGACCCAATCGTCGGTCAGATAATACTTGACGTTGATCTGGTCGAAGAACCGGGTTCGCACATCGAACATCGATGTGAAGCTCGACGTCGTGATGACTCCGGGCACGCCGAACGGGCCGGGCCCAGGCGGAACGACGCTGGTGAACCAGCTCGTGCTCGATGCGCGATTGCCGAATTCGACACCCGCGATGCCCTGGAAGGTCCAGCGGCCGATGTAATATTCGCCCTCGCCCGCGACCTGACCGACATAGGCGCCGCCGTATTCATCCCAGATGGTGTGGCTGGTGTAGAGGCCGAACAGAGCTTGACCGGGATTGCGCCAGAACAAATGGCCGGCAACGTTGCCGAACCCGCGATGGTCGAAGTTGCCAAATGCTGCATCGAGCTGCAGGCCAAGCGATCCGCCGAGCGGGAATGACAACGCGCCCTGCATGCCGGCGACAGAGCGGTTCGCGAGCATGCCGCCGAAGGGCTCGACCTTGCCGTTGAAGCCATCGACGGCAGGCGCGTACTTCGCGATCGGTGTTGGCGAGAAGAGCAAGGGGTCGCCGGCATAGGCCGATGCAGGCAGGAACGATGCGCCCACGACCCCACACAGCATGGTGGTCGCCAGCCACGGCGCCTTGGTACTCACGCTCATCTGTCCTGCCTCTCCCGAGGAGATGATTAGGTTGAGCATGGAACCCAATCAAGGAAAGGCGGGCACGTGCGTCCGCGGCGGACGTTAATCCGCCGAGCTGTGGTGCGGCGGCAACGTTGCCCGGTATTTTATTACCTAAATCCTCGCGAGAACCACAACGGGCCACTCGTGCCCGAAAGGATGGGTCGGCACTGCAACGAATCTGCTTGCAGCAAACGCGGAAGGTAGCGCCGCCAGCAACTGCGACCTGGTCGGAAAAGTGTATCTGGACGGCGAGGACCGATAGACATCGATGGTGTCGATCTCCGCGCGGTCCCAGCCCGTGAGCGCCGCCAGGCGGTCCCTGTCGGGAAATGCCGCGTCGAACCACGTTGGTATCGAGGCAACCGCGACCGTCGTGGAGTTGCCGAGTTCCATCCCCGTCGCCATCGCGAACTTGAACTTGAACTGCTGAAAGGTGAGACGTCTCTCCGTCACGGCCCGTTCCACGTCGGCAAGCGTTTCCGGGGCATCCGGGCTCATGAAGACCCGGCAGGCCAGTTTGCCTCCAGGCTTCAGACAGCGGGCGACTTCACCCAGTACTCCTGCGAGCTGATCCGGGTCGAACGAAATCAGACTGCCGTCGCCAATACAGGCATCGAACGATGCGTCCGGAAACGGAAGGGAGCGCCAGTCGCCCACCACAATGGGCGCAACAGCCGCGTGCGAAAGGTCCCGCACAAGCCCGGCATTGCGATCGACGGCAACGAGATTTGACCCGGCGCTCATCAGGCCACGGGTTACGCCGAGGAGCATGATGCGGCCGGTGACGGCCGAAACTTCGGCCTTGATCGCGGCGATGACATCGTCGGAAACAGTAACGGGCCGCGCCAGGGTGGACCAGGCTCGAAACATTCTTCGCCAATGATCTTCGGCCATTATCTTCCTCAGCGCGCCTGGGGGCCCTTACGGCGTCTTAGCACCTGTTGTCCGGCCTGAGCCATCTCGCCCCTGCAAACGGACGGATGTTCGTGACCGGAGCCCTGTCGGGCGCTCGGCCGGGGCCAGGCGCGCCTCTTTGTTGTACCGGGGAGGCGCGACGTCCGTGTCCGCAGGATTCCAAGGCTATGTTTTGGCAAGGCAAGATGCGCTATCCTTTAATCAGCATCAATGAACCCACCCAGCAATGGACTAACATTCGGGAGTGAGCGGAGGCAGGATCAGCAAAGCGAGGCAACATCCATGATGACATTACCGGAGCTCGCGGCAGACTCGCTGGAGGAGTTTCTCGGTTCCTTCATGCGCCGCCGGTTCGGCCCCTCACAGACCGAGCTCCTCGAGATCGTGCCATCGGTCGCCCGCATCGCGCTGGAATGCATCGGCAACAGCGATGCCCTCTATCACAACGTCGAGCACACGCTGCTGGTGACGCTGGCAGGACACGACATCGTGCGCGGGCGGGCGTTGCACACCCACACGACCGCGGATGACTACGCCCATATCATCATTGCCTGCCTGACCCACGACATCGGCTACGTGCGCGGCCTGTTCAAGGGAGACGACGAGGACGGCTTCGTCATCGATGCGACGGGAGCGAAGGTGACGCTGCCGCGCGGCTCATCGGACGCGAGCCTCATGCCCTATCACGTCGACCGGTCGAAGCTTTACGTGCTGGAGCGTATCGAAGACGTCGCGGGGTTCGACACCAAGCGTATCATCAACGCCATTGAAGGCACCCGCTTCCCCGCCATCGAGGGCCAGGAGCACGGCGAAGAGGCGTCGATCGTTCGCGCGGCGGATTTCGTCGGCCAGCTCGGCGATCCCAACTACATCAGGAAGGCCAACGCGCTCTATTACGAGTTCGAAGAGGTCGGCATCAATCGGCAACTCGGCTACGAGTCGCCCGCCGACATCGTCAATCGCTATCCGCAGTTCTATTGGAGCAGCGTGGCGCCCCACATCCAGACCGAAATCGGCTATCTCAACAAGACCTCGAGCGGGCGGCAGTGGATAGCGAACCTCCACAGCAACCTCTTCCGTGCCGAACGCGACATCGCGCTGTCGGGACCGCAGAAATAGGCTCGTCAGGCCGGCCGCCGCGATCGCGCCGACGCACGAGTTAAGAACGGCCAGTTCCAGACCGGATCATTCCAGCGACCCGTCGCTGCATTAAGCGCAGCGCCTCATGAACCGGGATGTTCCCTCGGCGCGGCCGTCTTGTCGCTGCATGGGATATGGTGCATGGTTACCACCTGCTTGCCATCCGCTTCCCGCCGATGATCCAGCACGTCCCAACGTGTGTTGAGGGGGTGATCTTATGCCGGCACTTGCGACAACCACCACGCCGCCGTCCAGTCTGACCTCCGAGCTCACTGCGCACGCGGTTGCAAGCATCGAGGCTGCCGAACATTTTTCCGCGCCGTTCCCGCACATCGTGTTTCGCGATTTTTTCCCCGCGGCGTTCTACCGGGACCTGATCCGGAAAGTTCCGACCACAGGATACGATCCGATCACCGGCGCGGGGACGCGAATGGCGCTCCGCCTCTATGGCGACAATGTCGACAGGATCGATCGGGAATTGCGCGCCAGCTGGGCGGCGGTGTCGGCGATGCTGACGTCCAGGGAAGTCGAGAACGCGATCCGTGCCAGGCTCAGGGACGGGCTGGAAATTCGCGCCCGCGGCGACAAGGTCGCAGGACCCGACGAGCTGACGCTGGTGGCCAAGCCGGTGCTGTACCGGGACACGGACGGCTACCAGATCAAGCCGCATCCGGACACGCGCAAGAAGGTGGTGACGATGCAGCTCTATTGTCCGACCGACGACGGCCAGCAAGCGCTCGGTACGACGCTGTATCGCGCCTCTCTCAAGGGCCTGTTTCACGTCGG
>NZ_JACRAW010000061.1 GCF_016213215.1 Bradyrhizobium sp.
ATCACAGCCCCAGCACCGCCTTGGCGATGATGTTGCGCTGGATCTCGTTGGAGCCGCCGTAGATCGAGACCTTGCGGTTGTTGAAGTAGCTCGGCGCGATCTGCGCGGTCCAATCCATGGTTTCGTTCGAGCCGTCGTCGCCATGGATGTCGTAGGGCGCCGCGAACGGGCCGATGACTTCCATCAGCAGCTCGGTCGTGGTCTGCTGGATTTCCGAGCCCTTGATCTTGAGCACCGAGGACGCCGGGTTGGGCTTGCCCTTGCCGTGCTTGCCCTCGTCGGCGACGACGCGCAGCTGCGTCAGCTCAAGCGCCTTGAGCTCGATCTCGCAGGCGGCGAGCTTCTCGCGGAAGGCGGGATCCTCGAGCACCGGCCGGCCGCCGGACTCGACCTTGGAAGCGAGCTCCTTGATGCGCCGCAGGCGCTCCTTCGAGACGCCGACGCGGGCGATGCCGGTGCGCTCGTTGCCGAGCAGGAACTTGGCGTAGTCCCAGCCCTTGTTCTCCTCGCCGATCAGGTTCTCGACCGGCACCTCGACGTTGTCGAAGAACACCTCGTTGACCTCGTGGCCGCCGTCGATGGTCTGGATCGGGCGCACCGTGACGCCCTTCGACTTCATGCTGAAGACGATGAAGGAGATGCCCATCTGCTTCTTGGCAGCGGGATCGGTGCGGCACAGGCAGAAGATCATGTCGGCATGTTGCGCCAGCGTGGTCCAGGTCTTCTGGCCGTTGATGATGTACTTGTCGCCCTTGCGCTCGGCCTTGGTGCGCAGCGAAGCGAGGTCGGAGCCCGAGCCCGGCTCGGAGAAGCCCTGGCACCACCAGTCATCGACACTGGCGATGCGCGGCAGATACTGCTTCTTCTGCGCCTCGTTGCCGAAGGTGTAGATGACGGGGCCGACCATGGAGACGCCGAAGGCGAGCGGCGCCGGCGCCGGATAGGCCTGCAGCTCTTCATTGAAGATGTAATGCTGGACCGAGCTCCAGCCCGTGCCGCCATATTCCTTCGGCCAGTGCGAGACGCCCCAACCCTTCTTGTTGAGGATGCGCCACCACGTGACCATCTCGTCCTTGGAGAGGTGGCGGCCCTCGATCATCTTGCGCCGGGTCTCCGGCGGCACGTTGTCGCGGAAGAATTGCCGCACTTCCTCGCGAAACGCCTGCTCTTCCTTGGTGAAACTGAGATCCATCGGATCCTCCCTGTGAGCGAAATCGAACAACTATTAGAAGGCGTCATTCCGGGGCGCGAGTGAAACGAGCGAGCCCGGAATCCCTAACCACGATCGGAGTATGGATTCCGGGCCTGCGCCTTGCGGCGCATCCCGGAATGACGGTACGCGCGTTAGTGCACCACCTCCAACAATCCGGCCGCGCCCATGCCGCCGCCGACGCACATGGTGACGACCGCGTACTTCGCCTTGCGCCGGCGGCCTTCGATCAGCGCGTGGCCGGTCAGGCGCGCGCCCGACATGCCGTAAGGATGGCCGACCGCGATCGCGCCGCCGTCGACGTTGAGCTTGGCCGGATCGATGCCGAGCCGGTCGCGGCAGTAGATCACCTGGACCGCGAACGCCTCGTTCAATTCCCAGAGATCGATGTCGTCGACCTTCAGACCATGGCGCTTGAGGAGCCGCGGAATGGCGAACACCGGGCCGATGCCCATCTCGTCCGGCTCGCAGCCATGGGCGACGAAGCCGCGGAAGATGCCGAGTGGCTTCAGCCCGCGCCTGGCCGCTTCCTTGTCGCTCATGATCACGCAGGCGCTGGCGCCGTCGGAAAGCTGGCTGGCATTGCCGGCGGTGACGGTGAAGCCCTCGCCGCGCACCGGCTTCAGGCTGGCCAGGCCTTCGGCCGTGGTGTCGGGCCGCGGACCCTCGTCCTGCGACAGCGTCACGTCCTTGAAGGAGACCTGGCCCGTGGCCTTGTCGGCCACCGCCATCCTGGTGGTGATCGGCGCGATCTCGTCCTTGAACTTGCCGCCCTGCTGCGCGGCCGCGGTGCGGCGCTGGCTCTCCAGCGAGTATTCGTCCTGCTTGTCGCGCGAGATGTTGTAACGCTTGGCGACGACCTCGGCGGTATCGATCATCGCCATGTAGACGTCGCCCTTGATGGCGAGCAGCGCCGGGTCCTCGGCATGGAACGTGTTGATCTTGTCGTTCTGCACGAGGCTGATCGACTCGCCGCCGCCGCCGACCGCGACCTCGACGCCGTCGAACAGGATCGAACGCGCGGCCAGCGCGATGGCCTGCAGGCCCGAGGCGCATTGCCGGTCGATGGTGGTACCTGCGACGCTGACGGGGAGCCCGGCACGGAGCAGCGCCTTGCGGGCGATGTTGCCGCCGGTTGCGCCCTGCTGCATCGCCGCTCCCATCACCACGTCCTCGATCTCGCTGGGATCGACCTTGGCGCGGGCGACCGCCTCGCCGATGGCATGCCCGAACAAAGTCGCGCCCTCGGTGACGTTGAGCGCGCCCCGATAGGCCTTGCCGATCGGGGTACGGGCGGTTGAAACGATGACGGCATCGGTCATCAACGATCTCCTGTTGCGGGTTTCTGTTGCTCTGATTGAACGGTCGGCGACGGCGAATGTTGCCTGCGCAATTCGTGCCGCGACAGCTTGCCGACCGGCGTGCGCGGCAGTTCCTCGACGAATTCGACCGCGACCGGCAGCTCGTGCTTGCCGAGCTTGCCGGTCAGGAAGGCGCGCAATTCCTCGATGGTGAACGGCTGCGCGCCCGGGCGCAGCTTGACGAAGGCCTTGGCCGCTTCGCCGCGATAGTCGTCGGGAATGCCGATCACGATCACCTCGTGAACGGCGGGGTGGGTATAGATCGCCTGCTCGATCATCTGCGGATAGACGTTGAAGCCGCCGGAGATGATCATGTCCTTCTTGCGGTCGACCAGGTAGAAATAGCCGTCGCCGTCCATGTAGCCGATGTCCCCGGTCAGGAACCGGCCGTCGGCGAAGCTTTCCGCGGTTTCCTTCGGCTTGTTCCAGTAGCCCCTGGTGACGTTCGGGCCCTTGATGCGGATCTCGCCGACCTCGCCCGGGGGCAGAACCCTGGTCGGATTGTCGAGCGCGACGACGTCGAGCTCGATCCCCGGCAGCATCAGGCCGATCGAGCCCGGCTTGTCGGGGCCCTCCTGCGGATGGCCGGTGCCCGGCGAGCAGGTCTCGGTCATGCCCCAGCCGCTCTTCAGCTTCATGCCGACCTTGCGCTCGAACAGGCTGGCGACCTCGACCGGCAGCGGCGCGCCGCCCGAGCCGATTGCCGTCAGCGACGAGAAGTCGCGCTTGTCGAGATCGGGCAGCGCCGCGATCGCGATCCACATGGTCGGCACTCCCGGGAAATAGGTCGCGCGCTTGACCTCGATGTCGCGCATCACCGCCTCGACGTCGAAGCGCTGATGCAGCGAGATCAGGTTGCCGCGGCGGAGCGAGGACAACAGCACCACCGTCAGCGCGAAAATGTGGAACAGCGGCAGGACGCAGATCACGCGCTCGATCACGTCCCCGCGCTTGGCGCGGCCGGGCCGGCCCCACACGTCGTAGATCGACACCGCCGAGGTCAGATTGCCGTGGGTGAGCATCGCGCCCTTGGGCAGGCCCGTCGTGCCGCCGGTATATTGCAGCAGCGCGACGTCGTCGGCCGTGACCTGCGGCCACCGCGCCGGCTTCACCGCCCCGTCGACGAACTGCTCAAAGGTGACGATGGCGGAATTGGCCGGCAGCGGCGTTTGCGGCGTGCCGATCTTGCCCCAATGGTCGTCCTCGCACACGATCAGGCGGTCGATCAGGCCGCGCTCGAGGAACTTCAGCGCGGTCGGCAGCAGCGCGCTGAGATTGCTCGTCACCAGGACGCGCGCGCCGGAATCGGTGAGCTTGTGCGACAGCGCGATCTCGCCGTCGAGCGGCGACAGGTGCACGATACGGGCGCCCGCCTTCAGCGCGCCGAAGAAGTTGACGGGATGGTCGGGCGTGTTGCCGAGGAACAGCGCGACGGAGGTATCCTTGCCGTAACCGGCGCGCAGGAAGGCCGCGCCGGTGGCTTCGACCAGCGCTTCCAGCTCGGCATAGGTGATCGGGCGGTCGCGAAACTCAAGCGCCGGCCGCGCGCCGTAGTCGGTGGCCGCCTGCGACAACAGGTCGGGCAGCGTGCCCTGCGCGATCGGGTCGTCCCAGTGCACGCCATCGGGATAGAACTGTTCGCCGGGATGAGTCATTTGGATTCAGCGACCATCTAGGAGAGTTCGTCATTCCGGGGGCGCGGCGTAAGCCGCGAGCTGCGATGTGCAATTGCACATCGGAGAATCCATAACCACGAGCCGGGGTTATGGATTCCGGGCCTGGCCCTTCGGGCCATCCCGGAATGACGTATGGTTGGAGCGTGGAGCCATCACGCCGCTTTCGAACCGGCGGCGAGCGAGGCGAAGGTCTTGCCTTCGGCGGCGAGGCGCTTGAGCAGCGGCGCGGGTTCCAGGCCCGGGTCGTTGGTCTCCTTGGCGTAGAAGGATAGCCGGTCGGCAATGTGCTTCAAGCCGACCTGGTCGGCCCAGAACATCGGGCCGCCCCGATAGATCGGCCAGCCATAGCCGTAGAGCCAGACCACGTCGATGTCGGAAGGCCGCGCCGCGACGCCCTCCTCGAGGATGCGCGCGCCCTCGTTGATCATCGGATACATCATGCGCTCGAGGATTTCCTCGTCGCTGACGGCGCGGCGCTTGCGCCCGAGGCGCAGCAGGGTCTCGTCGATCAGCTTCTCGACGTCGGGATCAGGCGTCGGCGCACGCGAGCCGCCTTCATACTTGTAGTAGCCCTTGCCGGTCTTCTGGCCGAAGCGGCCGGCCTCGCACAGCGCATCGGCGATTTCCGACTTGATGCCGCGGTCCTTGCGCGAGCGCCAGCCGATGTCGAGGCCGGCGAGATCGCTCATCGCGAACGGGCCCATCGGCATGCCGAACCTGGTCACGACCGCATCGACCTGCTGCGGCAGCGCGCCTTCGAACAGGAGCTTCTCCGACTGCTTGCCGCGCTGCGCCAGCATGCGGTTGCCGACGAAGCCGTCGCAGACGCCGACCACGGCCGGCACCTTTGCAATCTTGCGCGCGATGTTCACCGCGGTCACCAGCGCGTCCGGCGCGGTCTTGGCGGCGCGCACGATCTCGCACAGCTTCATCACGTTGGCCGGGCTGAAGAAGTGCATGCCGAGGACGTCCTGCGGGCGCTTGGTCTCCTTCGCGATCTCGTCGATGTTCAGATAGGAGGTGTTGGAGGCGAGCACCGCGCCCGGCTTGGCATATTGATCGAGCTTGCCGAACACCTCCTTCTTCACGGCCATGGTCTCGAACACCGCCTCGATCACGAGGTCGGCGTCCTTGACGTTCTCAAGGCCGACAATGCCGTTGATCAGCGCCATGCGCTTGGCGGGCGCGTCCGCCGGGATGCCGCCGCGCGCGGCGGTCGCCTCCCAGTTCTTCTGCATGATGCCCATGCCGCGCTTGAGCTGTTCTTCCCCGGTCTCGATCAGGGTGACCGGAATGCCGGCATTGGCGAAGGACATCGCGATGCCGCCGCCCATGGTGCCGGCGCCGATGATGGCGACGCGCTCCACGGGGCGCGGCTTGGTACCCTCGGGAACGCCGGCGATCTTGGCCGCCTCGCGCTCGGCGAAGAAGGCGTAGCGCTGCGCCTTGGACTGATCGCTCGCGACCAGCTTCAGGAACGACTCGCGCTCCTTCTTCAGGCCCTCGTCGAACGGCAGGTCGACGGCATAGCCTACCGCATCGGCGCAGACGAGCGGCGCTTCCAGGCCGCGCGTCCGCTTGGTCAAGGCCGCAACCGCATTGGTGAAGATGGAGCGGTCGGCCCTGGCGGCCGCGAGCTTGGAGTCGTCGTCGCGCAACTTGCGCAGGGGACGCTTCTCGGCAAGCACCTTGCGGGCGAAGGCTTCGCCGCCCGCGGCAGGCCCTTCGACAATCTCCTCGATCAACCCGTTCTTCAACGCCTCCGCCGCGCCGATCGGCTCGCCGGTAACGATCATCTTGACCGCAAGCTCAGGTCCCACCGCGCGCGGCAGGCGCTGCGTGCCGCCGGCACCGGGCAGAAGCCCCAGCTTCACTTCAGGCAGACCCAGCCTGGCCTCCTTGGTCGCCACTCGGAAATGACAGGCAAGCGCAACCTCCAGGCCGCCGCCGAGCGCGGTGCCGTGGATCGCGGCCACGATCGGCTTCGGCGAGTTGTCCATCGCGACGAGAACCTCGTGAAGTCCGGGCGGCTTCGGCGGCTTGCCGAATTCGGTGATGTCGGCGCCTGCGATGAAGGTGCGGCCGGCACAGGTCAGCACGATCGCCTTGATGTCGGGATCGGCGATCGCCTGCTTGATGCATTCGAAAATTCCGCCGCGTACCGCGGCGCTCAGCGCGTTGACCGGAGGGTTGTTGATCGTGACGATACCAACGACGTCATGACGCTCAAGCTTGACCACTGCGCTCACGCTACCCTCCTTGGCTTAGGTTTGTTCAATTTCGCAGTGCGGAATTTAATTCCGCATCTTGACAGGCAGGGTTATTTTGAAGCACGTGCCTTGTCAACGACTCCGCGCAAGATGAAGCCGTGTGATGAAGCGTACAGGGAAGAAACCAACGAGCGATCGAAATTTCGTCGTCGCGCTTTCCCGCGGACTTGAAGTGTTGCGCGCATTCCAACCCAATGACGGACTCCTTGGTAATCAGGAGATTGCGGCCCGTACCAAGCTACCCAAGGCAACCGTGTCACGGCTGACCTATACCTTGACGAAGCTTGGTTATCTTACTCCGGTTCCGCGCTTCGAAAAGTACCAACTGGCGCCGGCCGCTCTGGCGCTTGGCTACTCTGCCCTCGCCAATCTCGGCGTTCGGCATTTGTCCGAACCGTTCCGCGAGGAAGTGATGCGCGCCACCGGCGGCGCGGTGGCGGTGGGAGGCCGCGACCGGCACAGCATGATCTATTTCGGGCAGAGCCGTAACGGTCTTACGCTCGGCGTCCAGCTCGACGTCGGCTCTCGCGTTCCGATTGCGACGAGCGCAATGGGCCGTGCCTATTTCTGGGCGCTCGAACCGGCCGAGCGGACCGCCTTGCTGCGCGAGCTGCGCGAGCATTACGGCAGCCGCTGGCCGAAGTTGCGCGATGGCCTCGAGCGCTCCGGCGAGACGGTCGCAAAGTACGGCTTCGCCATCTCCGTGGGTGAGTGGCAGCCCGACGTGCACTCGGCGGGCGTTGCACTGAAGCTCAATGACGGAACAGGCTTATATGCGTTTAACTGTGGCGCGCCAGCATTCCGCTTCACGGAAGATCGATTGATCAACGACATTGGACCTCGCCTGGTGGCGATGGTAAGGAACATCGAAGCGGCGCTCGGCGGGATCGCGCCGCAATCTCACAAAAAAGATGACAGCAAGAAGCTGAAATCAGGAGGGAAACTTGCACGCGTGGCCGAGGGGATCAGGTAGCCATCATCATCGTTCGACAGGGCGAACAGCTTCGCCCGTCGGCCCGCTCAACGGTGTGGGCGAGACGAGATGACGCAGGTACAGCTCGCGCAGGGACAGGCTCCCCTGCTCGCGGTTCGCGACGTCAGCGTCGTGTTCGGCGGAATCGTCGCGCTCAACGGCGTATCCTTTGACATGCACAAGGGGCAGATCCTCGGATTGATCGGGCCGAACGGCGCCGGCAAGACGACGCTGTTCAACTGCCTCTCCCGGCTGTACCAGCCAAGCTCAGGCGATATCCTGATGGAAGGCGTCAGCATCCTGTCGCGCCCCCCACACCGGATTTCCGAGATCGGCATCGGCCGCACCTTCCAGAACGTCGCGTTGTTTCCCAACCTGTCGGTCATGGACAATGTGCGGGTCGGAACGCATGCCCGAACTTCCAGCGACATCATCAGCGACTCCTTGAAGCTTGCCTGGGTCCGGCGCAGCGAAACCAGCGTCAACGAGAAGGTCCACGAGATTCTCGCCTATCTCGATCTCGAGGACGTCGCCCACACCATCGTCTCCGGCCTGCCCTTCGGCACACAGAAGCGGGTCGAGCTGGCGCGCGCCCTCGCCGCGGATCCGAAGATTCTCCTCCTCGACGAGCCGGCCGGCGGCCTCAACCATGAGGAAGTCCATGTGCTCGGAGACCTGATCCGCCGCATCCGTGACGACCGCCACATGACCGTGCTGCTCGTCGAGCACCACATGGGCCTCGTGATGTCGATCGCCGACCACGTGGTTGCTTTGAATTTCGGCCGCAAGCTCGCGGAAGGCACGCCCGCCCAGGTGCAGGCCGACCCCGACGTCATCAAGGCTTATCTGGGGAGCAAGGACCAATGACGGCGCTGCTCAACATCAAGGATCTGCGCGCCTACTACGGCCAGGTCCAGGCGCTTCACGGCCTCACCTTCTCGCTGAACGAGGGCTCCCTTACCACCCTGCTCGGCGCCAATGGGGCCGGCAAGACGACGACACTGCGCGCGATCTGCAACATGGTGCGCTCCACCGGGGCAGTCGAGTTCGAAGGCAAGCCCCTGACCAGCCGCTCGACGGAGAACATCGTGCGGCTCGGCATCGCCCATGTGCCGCAGGGCCGCGGCACCTTCACCACCATGACGGTCGAGGAGAACCTCCAGCTCGGGGCCATCACCCGCAAGGACCAGGCGGGCATCGTGGACGACATCGAGCGCATGTACACGCACTTCCCGGTACTGAAGCAGCGGCACACCCAGCAGGCCGGCACGCTGTCCGGCGGCGAGCAGCAGATGCTCGCGGTGGCGCGCGCACTGATGCTGCGGCCGCGCCTGATGCTGCTGGACGAGCCGTCCTTCGGTCTGGCGCCGCTGGTGGTGCGAGACCTGTTCAAGATCCTCGGCAAGATCAACCGCGAGGACAAGGTCTCGATCCTGGTCGTCGAACAGAACGCGCAGCTCGCGCTGGAGCTCGCCGACCACGCCTATGTGATCGAGACCGGACGCATCGTGATGTCGGGCAATGCCAAGGACATCGCGAACAATGAAGACGTCCGCAAATCCTATCTGGGTTACTGAGGAGCACGGCCGTGGAGCTATTCACCAACCAAATCCTGGCCGGTATCGCTACCGGCGCAATCTATGCCTGCATGGCGCTCGCGGTCGTCATGATCTACCAGGCCATCGATCACCTGAATTTCGCCCAGGGCGAAATGGCGATGTTCTCGACCTTCATCTCCTGGCAGTTGATGCAAGTGGGCGTGCCCTATTGGGGCGCCTTCGTGCTCACACTGGTCTTTTCCTTCATCGGCGGCATCGCGATCGAGCGGATCCTGTTCAAGCCGCTTACCAAGGCGCCGATCCTGACCAACGTCGCCGGCTTCATCGCGCTGTTTGCGATCATCAACTCCAGTGCCGGTCTGATCTGGGACTTTACCATCAAGCAATATCCGACGCCGTTCGGCTCCTCGCCGTTCCTCGGCAGCCAATTGATCTCGACCCACCAGGCCGGCATGATCGGCGTGACCGTGCTGCTGCTGCTCGCGCTCTACTTCTTCTTCCAGTACACGCGGATGGGGCTGGCGATGCGCGCGGCGGCCTCCCTGCCTGAATCGGCGCGGCTGGTCGGCATCAACACGAGCTGGATGATCGCGCTCGGCTGGGGCATGGCATCGGCGATCGGCGCGATCGCCGGCATGCTGATCGCACCCGTGGTGTTCCTCGAACCCAACATGATGGGCGGCGTCCTGATCTACGGCTTCGCCGCGGCCGTGCTCGGCGGGCTGACCAGCCCGTTCGGCGCGGTGGTCGGCGGCTTTCTGGTCGGCATCTTCGAGAACCTTGCCGGCACCTACATTCCCGGCGTCGGCAACGAGCTGAAACTACCGATCGCGCTCGCGCTGATCATTTCCGTCCTGGTCGTCAAACCCGCTGGTCTGTTCGGCCGGCACATCGTGAAGCGAGTTTGATCATGAGCGCTATTGAAAACGTCGCCCCGGAAGACCAGCCGGTCGAGGCCGTTCCGAAGCGGGCCATGACGATCGGCTCGGGCACCTCGTTCGTGGTGCTCCTGCTGCTGCTGATCGTTCCGCTGTTTGCCAAGAACTTCATCATTTTCCAGTTGACGATGCTCTTGATCTACGGGCTTGCGGTGCTCGCGCTGAACATCCTGACCGGAGGCAGCGGCCAGTTCTCGCTCGGCCAAAGCGCGTTCTACGCCGTCGGCGCCTACACCACGGCAGTTCTGATGGAGCACCTCAACATCAACTATGCGCTCACGCTGCCGATCGCAGGTCTCGTCTGCTTTGCCTTCGGCTTCCTGTTCGGCCAGCCGGCGCTGCGGCTATCGGGCGTCTATCTGGCGCTCGCGACCTTTGCGCTCGCCACCGCCATGCCGCAGCTGCTCAAGCTCAATTTCCTCGAGCACTGGACCGGCGGCGTGCAGGGCCTCGTCGTCACCAAGCCGGACGCTCCGTTCGGCCTGCCGATGTCGCAGGACATGTGGCTCTATTACTTTACGCTTGCGATCACGCTCGCGATCTACATCTTCTCGGTGAACCTGTTGCGCTCCCGCTCGGGCCGCGCCTTCATGGCGATCCGCGACAACGAGATCGCGGCTTCCGCCATGGGCGTCGATGTCGCGCTCTACAAGACGCTCGCCTTCGGCGTCAGCGCCGGCATCACCGGCGTCGCCGGCGGCCTGGGGGCGATCGCCGTGCAGTTCGTGGCGCCCGACAGCTACACCATCACGCTCGCGATCTCGCTGTTCCTCGGCATGGTCGTCGGCGGCGTGGGCTGGCTGCCCGGCTCGATCATCGGCTCCGCCTTCATCATCTTCGTGCCGAACATCGCCGAAGGCATTTCCAAGGGCCTGTCCGGCGCGGTGTTCGGCGTGCTCCTGTTCCTCATCATCTTCCTCGTACCGCACGGTGCGCGGCAGATCGCCATCGTCGGCCAGCAACTGATCGGCAAGCTGAGAAAGAACTGAAAACCACCTAAGGAGACAAAATTGTTTTCTGCAAGAACACTGCGAACCGCCACACTCGCAACGGCGGTCGTCGCCTTGACCTCCGGCGCAGCACTCGCCCAGAAGAAATACGACACCGGCGCAAGCGATACCGAAATCAAGATCGGCAATGTCATGCCCTACAGCGGACCTGCGTCCGCCTATGGGGTGATCGGCAAGACCGAAGAAGCCTACTTCCGCATGATCAACGATCAGGGCGGAATCAACGGACGCAAGGTCAACTTCGTCACCTATGACGACGCCTACAGCCCGCCGAAGGCCGTCGAGCAGGTGCGCAAGCTCGTCGAAAGCGACGAGGTCCTG
Organism: Bradyrhizobium sp.; assembly: GCF_016213215.1. GTDB lineage: Bacteria > Pseudomonadota > Alphaproteobacteria > Rhizobiales > Xanthobacteraceae > Bradyrhizobium. Next base: position 11,319 of record NZ_JACRAW010000061.1, read on the forward strand.
TTCGTGTTCAATCCTCTCGGAACGCCTTCGAACACGGCGGTCCAGAAGTACCTCAACGCGAAGAAGATCCCGCAGCTGTTCGTCGCCACCGGAGCCACCAAGTGGAACGACCCGAAGAACTTCCCATGGACCATGGGCTGGCAGCCGAGCTACCAGAGCGAAGCGCAGATCTATGCGAAATGGCTGTTGAAGGAGAAGCCGAACGCCAAGGTGGCCATCCTCTATCAGAACGACGACTTCGGTAAGGACTACCTGAAGGGCACCAAGGACGGCTTGGGGGCCAAGGCTGCCTCGATGATCATCCTGGAGGAGAGCCATGAAATCTCCGAGCCGAGCATCGATTCCCACATCGTCAAGATCAAGGCCGCCAACCCGGACGTCCTGCTGATCTACACGACGCCGAAATTCGGCGCCCAGACCATCAAGAAGACGGCCGAACTCACGTGGAAGCCGCTGCAGATCATCACCAACGTGTCGGCCTCCGTCGGCAGCGTGATGAAGCCGGCCGGCTTCGAGAACGCCCAGGGCGTGCTGTCGGCGGCCTACGCCAAGGACGCCGCCGATCCGCAATGGAACGACGATCCGGGCATGAAGAAGTGGAGCGCGTTCATCGACAAGTACATGCCGGGCGCTGACAAGACCGACGGCGGTTATGTCTATGGCTACGGCGTGGCGCAGACCCTGGCCAAGGTGCTGCAGATGTGCGGCGACGACCTCACCCGCGCCAACGTCATGAAGCAGGCGGCGAGCCTGAAGGACTTCACGCCCGACACCCTGCTGCCCGGCGTGAAGATCAACACCAGCCCTGCCGATTTCGCCCCGGTCAGCCAGCTGCAGATGATGCGGTTCAAGGGTGAGAAGTGGGAACTGTTCGGCGACATCATCAGCGGTGACATCGCCGCCGACTGATCGCGCCGCAAACCCGTCGCAGCATCCGGCCCCCGCGAGCCATCGCGGGGGCCTTTGTCTTGTTGACGGCACGCGCCAAACGTATTCAATTCGGAGCGGAGTTCGTTCGAGGTGGGAGAACAATGACCTGCGTTGGTTCTCGGTACGCGGCGATTTCGACCGCTCTCGTCCTGCTCGCCGCAACCGGCGGCAACGCGTTGGCCCAGAAGAAATACGACAGCGGGGCCAGCGACAGCGAAATCAAGATCGGCAACATCATGCCGTACAGCGGCCCGGCGTCCGCCTACGGCGTGATCGGCAAGACCGAAGCGGCCTATTTCAGAAAGATCAATGCCGAGGGCGGCATCAATGGCCGCAAGATCAACTTCATCTCCTATGACGACGCCTACAGCCCGCCGAAGACGGTCGAACAGGCGCGCAAGCTGGTCGAAAGCGACGAAGTGCTCGTCATCTTCAATTCGCTGGGCACGACACCGAACGGCGCCATCCGGAAATACATGAATTCGAACAAGGTGCCGCAGCTCTTCGTCGCCAGCGGGGCCTCCAAGTGGAACGAGCCGAAGGAGTTCCCGTGGACCATGGGCTGGCAGCCCAGCTACCAGAGCGAGGCGCGCATCTATGCCAAGTTCTTGATGCAGGAGAAGCCGGACGCGAAGATTGGCGTGCTGTACCAGAACGACGATTTCGGCAGGGACTATCTCAAGGGCTTGAAGGACGGCTTGGGGGCCAAGGCGGCGATGATCGTCGGCGAGGAAAGCTACGAGACCTCGGAGCCCGCGATCGACGGCCATGTCGTCAAGCTGAAGGCCACGGGCGCCAATGTCTTCATCAGCATCACGACGCCGAAGTTCGCCGCCCAGGCCATGAAGAAGATCGCCGAGATCGACTGGCGCCCGCTGCAGATCGTCTCCAACGTCTCGGCCTCGGTCGGCGGGGTGATCGAACCGGCGGGCTTCGAGAACGCCCAAGGCCTCCTTTCGGCCGCCTATGCCAAGGACGGTGCCGACCCGCGCTGGGACGATGATCCCGGCATGAAGAATTTCCTGGAGTTCCTTGAGAAGTACTATCCGGAGGGCAACAAGATCGACGGTGCCGTCGTCTATGGCTACGGCGCCGCGCAGACGATGGTGAAGGTGCTGCAGATGTGCGGCGACGACCTGACGCGCGAGAACGTGATGCGGCAGGCAGCCAACCTGAAGGCCTTTGCACCGGACACGCTGCTGCCGGGCATCACGATCAACACCTCGGCGACCGACTTCGCGCCGATCGAACAGCTGCAGATGATGCGCTTCAAGGGCAGGAAATGGGAGTTGTTCGGCAATATCATCAGCGGCGAATCCTCCGAATGACACACGTCAAGGTTTAGAGGCCGCGATCTTTTTGCCACCGCGTCTTCGACCACAGGGGCGTCAAGGTTAACACCAGCGCCATCGACTTCGCCCCGCTTTCGCAACTGCAACCAATGCGGTTCAAAGGCAAGAGCTGGGAGCGCTTCGGTGACATCATCAGTGCCCACGTCAGCGGCTGACACGACCGGGCTACCGCAGGACTTCTGAAGATCGAGCCCTGCGACCTGTTGGCATGGGCTTCTTCTTGATGGCGCCTGACAAATGGTATTCAATTGTTCCCGCGTCACCAGAAACCAACCAAGAAACTGACGCACACACATCAAGAAAATCAGGGAGATTGAAATGCCTGCTGTTACCAGCAAACTTGCGGTCGCTTCGGCTGCGCTTGCGCTATTCGCAGCGTCGGCCAGCAGTGCGCTTGCACAGAAGAAATACGACACCGGCGCGAACGATACCGAAATCAAGATCGGCAACATCATGCCCTATAGCGGGCCGGCCTCCGCCTACGGCGTGATCGGCAAGACGGAAGAGGCCTATTTCAAGAAGATCAACGCCGAGGGCGGCATCAACGGACGGAAGATCAACTTCGTTACTTACGATGACGCCTATACTCCGCCGAAGACGGTCGAACAGGCGCGCAAGCTGGTCGAGAGCGACGAGGTTTTGCTCGTCTTCAACTCGCTCGGCACGCCGCCGAACACCGCGATCCAGAAATACATGAACGCGAAGAAGGTGCCGCAGCTCTTCGTCGCCACCGGCGCCACCAAATGGAACGATCCGAAGAATTTTCCGTGGACCATGGGCTGGCAGCCCAACTACCAGAGCGAATCGATCATCTACGCAAAATACATCCTGAAGAACCACCCGAACGCCAAGATCGGCGTGCTCTACCAGAACGATGACTACGGCAAGGATTATCTGAAGGGATTCAAGGACGGGCTCGGCGCCAAGGCCGCGTCGATGATCGTCTTGGAGGAAAGCTACGAGGTGTCGGAGCCGACCATCGACTCCCACATCGTCAAGCTCAAGTCGACCGGCGCCGACGTGTTCTTCAACATCACCACGCCGAAATTCGCGGCGCAGGCAATCAAGAAGAATTCCGAGATCGGCTGGAAGCCGATTCATTTCCTCAACAACGTCTCGGCCTCGATCGGCAGCGTGATCAAGCCGGCAGGCCCGGAGAACGCCCAGGACATCATCTCGTCGGCCTACCTCAAGGACCCGACCGACCCGCAATGGAAGAACGATGCCGGGATGAAGGCCTGGAACGAATTCCTCGACAAGTACTATCCCGACGCGAACCGGGCCGATGGTTCGGTGATGTACGGCTACACGGTCGCCCAGGGGCTGGTGCATGTGCTCAAGGCCTGCGGCGACAATCTCACGCGTGAGAACGTGATGAAGCAGGCGGCGAACATCAAGAACCTCGAACTGGGCGGGCTGTTGCCGGGCGTCAAGGTGAGCACCTCGCCGACCGACTTCGCTCCGATTTCGCAGCTGCAGCTGATGAAGTTCAAGGGCGAGACCTGGGAGCGCTTCGGCGAGATCCTGAGCGGCGACGTCGGCGGCTAGTCGGACGACCGATCAACCACAGGAGCAGCCCCTGCGATCCATTCGCAGGGGCTTTTTCTTGATGGCGTCCAACAAATCGTATCCAATCGTTCCCGCGCCGCAAAAACCAAGAAGACACTGACGCACCCACATCAAGAAAAATCTGGAGATTGGAATGCCTGCTGTTACCAGCAAACTTGCGGTCGCATCATTTGCGGTCGCCCTCCTCGCGGCCTCGACGACCGCCGCATTTGCGCAGAAGAAATACGACGCCGGCGCAACCGATACCGAGATCAAGATCGGAAATATTGTTCCGTACAGCGGTCCGGCCTCGGCCTACGGCATCGTCGGCAAGGCGATGGGCGCCGTCTTCCAGAAAGTGAACGACGAAGGCGGCATCAACGGCCGCAAGATCACCTTCATCTCCTATGACGATGCTTACAGCCCGCCAAAGGCGGTGGAGCAGACGCGCAAACTGGTCGAGAGCGACGAGGTGCTGCTCATGTTCGGCCCGCTCGGTACCGCTTCCAACACCGCGATCCAGAAATATCTGAACGCCAAGAAAGTGCCGCAGCTCTTCGTCGCGACCGGCGCGACCAAGTGGAACGATCCGAAGAATTTCCCGTGGACCATGGGCTGGCTGCCGGCCTACCAGAGCGAGTCTCGCATCTACGCGAAATATCTCGGGAAGGAGATGCCGGCGGCAAAGGTGGGGGTGCTCTACCAGAACGACGATATGGGCAAGGACTATCTCAAGGGATTGAAGGACGGCTTCGGCAGTGACACCTCGCGCATCGTCGCCGAGGAGAGCTACGAGGTTTCCGAACCGACCATCGATTCACACATCGTCCGGCTGAAGTCGCTCAATCCCGACGTCGTCGTCTTCTTCACCACGCCCAAGTTCGGCGCGCAGGCGATCAAGAAGCTCGGCGAAATGAACTGGAAGCCGGTCACCATCATCGCGAACGTCAGCGCCTCGACCGGCACCGTGATGCGGCCAGCCGGAATCGACAACGCGCAGAACGTGATCTCGGCCGCCTACGCCAAGGATGTCAGCGACCCCCAGTGGGCGAACGATGCCGGCATCAACGAATTCAAGGCGGTGCGCGCCAAGTACCTGCCCGAAGCCAATCCGGTCGATTCGTCCGCGCTGACCGGGTACAACATGGCCACGACAATGGTCGAGGTCCTCAAGCGCTGCGGCGACAACCTCACGCGCGAGAACGTGATGAAGCAGGCCGCGAGCCTGAAGCAGTTCCCGCAGGGCGGATTGCTGCCGGGCGTGACGCTGACTACCGGCCCGGACGACTTCCAGCCAATCGAGCAGTTGCAGCTGATGCGGTTCAAGGGCGAACGCTGGCAGCTGTTCGGCGACGTCATGAGCGGCGAGCTTGGGCGGTGACCGCAGTCCCGCTCTGCGGCAACGGGCGGGCCGGTTCATCGGTACCGTCTTGCCGCTGGGCGGGATCACCTGCATAACCGTCGGATGACCGACCGACGTCCTCTCCTCCGCGCGATGTTCGATGCCGCGGTTGCGGCCGCCCATCCCGACGTGGTGCTGGCACCGCATCTGCGCCCCGCGGCGAACGGCCGCGTGATCTGCCTTGCCGCCGGCAAGGGCGCCGCCGCGATGGCCGCTGCTGCCGAGCGGCATTATCTCGATGCGTGCGGGCTCGAGCCGGCGCGGCTCGTCGGCATCGCCACCACCCGCCACGGTCACGGCGTGCCGACCCGCCGCGTCAAGGTGATCGAGGCCGGGCACCCGATGCCCGACGAGGCTGGCCTCAAGGGCGCGGCGGAAACGCTGCAACTCGCGCACCAGGCGACAGCCGACGATCTGTTGCTGGTGCTGTTGTCAGGCGGCGGTTCGGCCAACTGGATCGCGCCTGTCGACGGCGTCGGCTTCGCCCAGAAACAGCAGGTCACGCGCGCGCTGCTGCGCTCGGGCGCGCCGATCGGCGAGATCAACACCGTTCGCAAGCATCTGTCGCGCATCAAGGGCGGCCGGCTCGCCCGTGCCGGGCAGAATGCGGCCGGGATCACAACGCTCGCGATCTCCGATGTGCCGCATGACGAGCCGTCTGCAATCGCATCAGGCCCCACGGTGCCGGATCCGACCACGCTGGCGGACGCCCGCGCCATTGTCGCCAAATACGAGCTCGAGGTCGACGATGCGGTCCGCCGCGCGCTCGACGATCCCGCGAACGAAAGCTGCAAGGCGGGCGATCCGGCCTTTGCCCGCGCGCATTTCGAGTTGATCGCGCGGCCGCGCCAATCGCTGGATGCCGCGATCAGGCTCGCCCGGGAAGCGGGCTATGAGGTGATCGATCTCGGCGCCGATCTCGAAGGCGAAGCGCGCGAGGTTGCCGCTGCGCACGCGCATCTGGCGCTGGAGGCGCGCGCGAAAGGCAAACGCACCGCGATCCTGTCCGGCGGCGAGCTCACGGTGACCGTGCTCGGCAACGGGCGCGGCGGCCCGAACCAGGAATATGCGCTGGCGCTTGCCGGCCTGCTCAGGGACACGACAGGCATCGCGGCACTCGCCGGCGATACCGACGGCGCCGATGGCGGCGGCGGCAAACCGTCCGATCCCGCTGGCGCCGTGATCGATCAGGCGACCTTTGCCAAGATCAAGGCCGGCGGTCTCGATCCGCGCGCCTATCTCGACAAAAACGACGCCACCGCCTTCTTCGCCGCCACCGGCGATCTGTTGCAGACCGGACCGACGCTGACCAACGTCAACGATATCAGGGTTATTCTGGTGGATTGAAGAGCCCCAGTCAGCGTCATTGAGGAGCGAAGCGACGAAGCAATCCAGGCTGTCGCCGTGATGAAACGCTGGATTGCTTTGCTTCGCTTCGCTCGCAATGACGGCGTCGTGTTCGCTCACCCCTTCCCGCCGACGTGCTCCAAGAGCGCGAGCAGGCCCTTCAGCAAAGCGGTCGGCGATGGCGGGCAGCCGGGGATGTGAAGATCGACGGGAATGGCGTCCGCAACGCCGCCGACGCAGGCGTAGCTGCCCTTGAAGATACCGCCATCGGCCGCGCAGCCGCCGACCGCGACGACCCATTTCGGATCCGGCGTGGCGTTGAAGGTGCGCAGCAGCGCCTCGTGCATGTTCTTCGTCACCGGGCCCGTCACCAGCAGCACGTCGGCATGGCGGGGAGAAGCGACGAAGCGCAGGCCGAACCGCTCGATGTCGTAGAAGGCGTTGGAGAGCGCGTGGATCTCCAGCTCGCAGCCGTTGCACGAACCGGCATCGACCTCGCGGATGGCAAGCGAGCGCCCGAGCCGGGCCTGCGCCGCGCGGTCGACCTTCTTCGCCAGTTCCGCGAGCGCCGCCTCATCCGGCGCCGGCGCCGGCTCGGTCAGCGAACCTCGGGTAAAGCTATCGAGCAGGATCTTCCGCATCTGCGCTTCCTACAGATCAGCCCCGGAATAGGAACAGTTGAACGATTTGTTGCAGAGCGGGAAGTCGGCGACGATGTTGCCCTCGATCGCCGTCTCGAGCAGCGGCCACTGGAACCACGAGGCGTCCCGCAAGTGGCAGCGCTGCACGCGGTTGTCGCCGTCCAGCCGGAGCCAGACCAGCACGTCGCCGCGGAAGGCTTCAGTCAGGGCCATGCCCTCGCATTCCCCGCCGCTCGCCGGAATATCGACCTTGATCGCGCCCTCCGGCAGCCGATCCAGAATTCGTTCGATCAGTGCGACGCTCTGCTCGATTTCGCGAATGCGGATCCACACCCGCGCATTGACGTCGCCGGCTTCCAGCACCGGCACCTCGAACGACAATTCGTCGTAAGGCGCATAGCCGATGGTGCGCCGTGCGTCGAAGGCGCGGCCGGAGGCGCGCCCGACATAGCCGCCGACCCCGAACTGGCGCGCATACTCCGGCTTCACGATGCCGGTCGTGACGGTGCGGTCCTGCAGCGAGGCCGTGTTGTCGTAGAGATTGATCAGCCGCGGGAATACCTTGCGGATCTCGGCCAGCAGCGCGCGCACCTGTGCTACCCCGTTCGCCGTGATGTCGCGAGCAAGCCCGCCGGGGACGATGACGTCCATCATCAGCCGGTGACCGAACGCGGCGTCAGCCGCGCGCAGGCAACGCTCGCGCAGGACGCCGGTCTGGGCATGCATCATCGCAAACGAGGCATCGTTGCAGATCGCGCCGATGTCGCCGAAATGATTGGCGAGCCGCTCGAGCTCGGCCATCACCGCACGCAGGTAGAGCGCGCGCCTGGGCACTTCGACCTGGCGCGCCCCCTCGACGGCGCGGGCAAAAGCGAACGCATAGGCTGCCGTGCTGTCGCCGGAGGTCCGGCTGGCGAGCTTTGCCGCGGCCTCGAGGCTCGCCCCCTGCATCAACGAGTCGATGCCCTTGTGGGTGTAGCCGAGCCATTGTTCCAGCCGCACGACATGCTCGCCGTTGGCGGTGAAGCGGAAATGGCCGGGCTCGATGATACCGGCATGCACCGGACCGACTGCGATCTGGTGCAGCGCCTCGCCTTCGCTCGGCAGGAACGCGTAGGGTGCGGCTTCGCGCGATCCTCCCTTACCGAGCGGATGGGACTTGCCCCATGCATAATGCTCGAGCCACGGCCGCGTATCGCTGGCGCCGACCGGGGTGAGCCCGAACAGGTCGTAAATCGTGCGCTCGAGGCGTAGCGCCGGCGGATGTCGGTTCGCCACGCTTGGAAAGGTGCCGGACGCGCATTCCAGGCTGACGACCGCGATCTCGTTCGAGACGGCATCAAGCAGCGCCATGTGCACGGCTGCCACTTCGCCCCACAAGCCGAGCAGCGTCAGCCGACCGGCCACCAATTTGTCGATCGCCGTCTGCCAGCCCTCGTCCGTGACGACGACGCGCGGCCATGGCCGATGCGACGGTGCGGCAGTCTTGTGAGGGATGCTGTCGATGAGGCTCATGCGATCACCCCAGCAGCTTGGCGACGTTCTGGAAGCCGGTGACGAGCGAGGGCGGCAGATAGACACCGGCCATGCACACCAACGCCAAATGCGTGAACATCGGCACGTAGGAAGCTTCGGCCGGCGCGGTCTTTCCCTTCGGCTCGCCGAACATCACGACGCCGACGCGCAGCAGCAGGCCGCCGAGGGCGATGATGATCCCGAGCACCAGGATCACCGTGAGCCACGGCGCACGGGAAAATGTCGAGCTCACCACGAGGAACTCGCTCATGAAGATGCCGAGCGGCGGCAGGCCGACGATGGCGATGACCCCCAACATCAGGCCCCAGCCGAGCACGGGATTGGTCACCGTCAGCCCGCCGATGTCGGCAATCTTCTGCGTGCCCTTCACCTGCGCGATATGGCCGACGGCAAAGAAGATCGCCGACTTGGTCAGCGAGTGCATGGTCATGTGCAGCAGGCCGGCGAAATTGGCCAGCGGTCCGCCCATGCCGAAGGCGAACACGATGATGCCCATGTGCTCGATCGAGGAATAGGCGAACATGCGCTTGATATCGCGCCGGCGGTACAGCATCAGTGCGGCGAAGATCACCGAGATCAGGCCCATGGTCACCATCAGCGGACCGGGCGCGATCGCCCCCAGGTTGACCGCCAGCATCATCTTGAAGCGCAGCAGCGCGTAGAGCGCGACGTTCAGGAGCAGACCGGAAAGCACCGCCGAGATCGGCGTCGGGCCTTCGGCGTGGGCATCGGGAAGCCAGGCATGCAGCGGCGCCAGACCGACCTTGGTGCCGTAGCCGAGCAGAAGGAAGACGAAGGCGACGTTGAGCAGCGCGGGATCGAATTGCGAGGCGTGCTTGACCAGCACGGTCCACACCATGGCGTCCAGGCCCTCGCCGACCACCGGGCGCGCCGCCATGTAGACCAGGATGGTGCCGAACAGCGCCAGCGCGATGCCGACGCTGCCGAGGATGAAGTATTTCCACGCCGCTTCCAGCGCCTCGTGGGTGCGATAGATACCGACCATCAGCACCGTGGTCAGGGTCGCGACTTCCACGGCGACCCACATCAGGCCGATATTGTTGGCGACCAGCGCGAGGTTCATGGCGAACATCAGCATCTGGTACATCGCGTGATAGAAGCGCACGAATGCCGGCGTCAGGCGACCGGTCTCGATCTCGTGACTGATGTAGCTCGCGCTGAACACGCTGGTGGTGAAGCCGACAAAGGTGGTCAGTACGATGA
>NZ_JACRAW010000063.1 GCF_016213215.1 Bradyrhizobium sp.
CGCGCCACCGAGCTGCCAAGATGGCTTCACCGCTACAACTGGCATCGCCCTCATGGCAGTATCGGATCAAAGCCACCGATCAGCAGACTCGGTCTGGCCGGGAACAACCTCCTGAGGCTCCACAACTAGCTCGTGATTCCGGGTTTCGAGGGGCCGCATCGAACCGGAATGCCGGGGCTGGGAATTGCCCTAACCTGCAAAAAATCCGCTCATTTCCTTGTCATTTCCGGACTTTGCGGTTAGAACGCCGCGACGTCTGCGGCCCCCGCACCCCTGGAGGCTTGCTGCGGATGAGCCATGGGCCGCCTCGCGGCCCATAAACTTTTTCGAAAACAAGGACTTACGCAATGGCGACCGTCATGGAATTGAAGGCGACTGCGCGTCCGAAGAGCGGCAAGGGGGCCGCCCGGGCAGAGCGTCGCGCCGGCCGAGTACCGGCCGTGATCTACGGAGACAACCAGCCCCCGATGACCATTTCGGTCAATGATCGCGAACTGCGTCAGCGCATCCTCGCCGGCCGCTTTCTCACGACGCTGCTCGACGTCGAACTCGACGGCAAGAAGCACCGCGTGATTCCGCGCGACTTCCACCTCGATCCGGTGCGCGATTTCCCGGTCCATGTCGACTTCATGCGGCTCGGTAAAGGCGCCACCATCCGCGTCAGCGTGCCACTGCATGTCGTCAAGGCGGAAGTTTCGCCGGGCGTGAAGCGCGGCGGGACGGTCAACATCGTCACCCACACCATCGACCTGGAATGCTCGGTCGACAACATTCCGCAGTTCCTCGAGGCGGACGTTGGCGTGCTGGAAATCAGCCACTCGCTGCATTTGTCCGACATCAACCTGCCGAAGGGCGTGAAGCCGCTCGTGCGCGAGGACGTGACGCTGGTCACCATCGTGCCGCCGTCCGGCTACGCCGAAGAGCAGAAAGCGGCGGCGGCCGCTGCTGCCGGCGCGGCTGCCCCGGGCGCTGCGCCCGCGGCTGCGGCTCCCGCGGCAGGTGGCGTGGCTGCCCCTGCGGCCGGTGCCGCGGCTCCGGCCGCCGGCGCCAAGGCTCCTGCCGGCGAGAAGAAGAAGTAAGGCTCGTGCCCCGAAGGTTGCCGCTTCTTGCGGCAACCTCAAGCCGCGGGATGCCGCCTCATGCGACTCTTTGTTGGCCTCGGCAATCCCGGCGCGAAATACACCCGCAACCGGCACAACATCGGCTTCATGGCCGTCGACGAAATCGCGCGACGTCATGGTTTCTCACCGTGGCGCCGCCGCTTTCAGGGCGAGACGTCGGAAGGGGTGCTTGACGGCGAACGCGTGATTCTGCTCAAGCCCACGACCTACATGAACGAGTCCGGCCGGGCAGTGCAGGAAGCCGTGAACTTCTTCAAGCTTTCGTCCGGCGACGTCACGGTGTTTCACGACGAGCTCGAGCTGCCGCCGGCCAAGCTCCGGGTGAAGGTTGGTGGCGGCATCGCCGGCCACAACGGGCTGCGCTCGATCTCCGCTCACATCGGCAACGAGTATCGCCGGGTGCGGCTCGGGATCGGTCATCCCGGGGTGAAGGAGCTGGTACACAGTTACGTTTTGTCCGACTTCGTCAAGGAGGATGCGGCCTGGGTGACCGCGCTCTGCGAAGCGATGGCCGACAACGCCGGGCTCCTTGCGAGCGGGAAGGATTCGACCTTCCAGAACAAGGTGCACCTGGTGTTGCAGGGCAAGGGATTTTTAAACAAGGGCGAGGCCGGAGAGCCGCAGAACTAGCGCACTCCGCGACTTCCCCGTCATGCCCGGGGCTTGTCCCGGGCGTCCGCGTGCGGCCGGGAAAGCAGGGCGTGGATGGCCGGGTCAAGCCCGGCCATGAGGTAGACGGAAACAGGAAGGCACGATGGGATTCAAATGCGGTATCGTCGGATTGCCCAATGTCGGCAAGTCGACGCTGTTCAACGCGCTGACCGAGACGGCGGCGGCGCAGGCGGCGAACTATCCATTCTGCACCATCGAGCCGAATGTCGGCGAGGTCGCGGTGCCCGATCCGCGGCTGGAGACGCTCGCCGCAATCGCCAAGTCGGGACAGATCATCCCGACGCGTTTGACTTTCGTCGACATCGCCGGTCTCGTGCGCGGCGCTTCCAAGGGCGAAGGCCTCGGCAACCAGTTCCTCGCCAACATCCGCGAGGTCGATGCCATCGCGCATGTGGTGCGTTGCTTCGAGGATTCCGACATCACCCATGTCGAGGGCAAGATTGCCCCGATCGCCGACATCGAGACCATCGAGACCGAGCTGATGCTCGCCGATCTCGACAGCCTGGAGAAGCGCGTCGATAACCTCGCCAAGAAGGCCAAGGGCAACGACAAGGACGCCAAGGAGCAGCTGGACCTCGTCAATCGCACGCTGGCGCTGCTGCGCGAAGGCCGGCCTGCGCGCCTGGTCGAACGCAAGGCCGAGGAGGAGCGAGCCTTCTCCATGCTCGGGCTGCTGAGTTCGAAACCGGTGCTTTATGTCTGCAATGTCGAGGAGGGCTCGGCCGCGACCGGCAACAGCTTCTCCAGGCAGGTCGAGCAGCGCGCCGCTGAGGAAGGGGCGGTGGCCGTGGTGATCTCGGCCAAGATCGAATCTGAGATTGCGACCCTGTCGCGCGAGGAGCGCGCGGACTTTCTGCAAACGCTGGGCCTGGAAGAGGCCGGGCTGGACCGGCTGATTCGCGCCGGCTACAAGCTGCTCGACCTCATCACCTACTTCACGATTGGACCCAAGGAAGCGCGCGCCTGGACCATTACCCGCGGCACCAAGGCGCCGCAGGCGGCGGGCGTCATCCATACCGATTTCGAGAAGGGTTTTATTCGCGCCGAGACCATCGCCTTTGATGACTATGTCACTTATGGCGGCGAGGCGGGCGCGCGCGACAACGGCAAGCTGCGGCTGGAAGGCAAGGACTACGTCGTCGCCGACGGCGACGTGATGCATTTCAGGTTTAATACCTGAGCGCAGACGCCCTCGCTGTCGTTGCGAGGAGCTAAGATCCGTAGGGTGGGTTAGCCGAAGGCGTAACCCACCTGCCGCGGCGAGAAAAGTGGTGGGTTACGCTTCGCTAACCCACCCTACGTTCGTCCTTACCGCGTCCCGCTTTGGTCGCGGATGGCGCCGAGGTGCTCGTTGATGCGGAAGACGATCAGGATGAACTCAGCCGCGATGCGCGCAAAGATGATGCCGACGACGACGCCCGCGATCGAGGACAACAGCACGATGAACCCGCCGAACGGGCTCACCGCCATCGCTGCCAGGCCGGAGAAGATGCCGGAAATCCCGAACAGGCAGATCAGCGCGATCGCCAGCCCATAGCAGGTCTTGATGATCGTCGGCGTGATGAAGCGGTCCCATTGAAAGAGATCGCGGAAATCGAACATCGTGCTCCCCCGGCAATTCCGAACGTCGGTCGCGACAATATGGCGCGGCGCAGATTGCGGTCCGCTGCTCGTCAATGTAGCACGAGCCATGCGGGCGCGCGGGTTGAGATTGCCTCAAAGTGCGGCCACAATCTGACCTTCCCACCAGCTATCCTCAAGATGACCCTGACCTTTGAAGATTTTCCACCGGGCCGTTTAGGCACCTACGGTCCGTGCCACGTCACGCGTGACGAGATCCTGGCCTTTGCCGCCGAATTCGATCCCCAGCCGATGCACCTCGACGAGGAGGCTGCCAGGCAGACCATGCTCAAGGGCCTGTCCGGTTCGGGCTGGCATCTCTGCTCGCTGACCATGCGAATGATGTTCGACGGCTTTATCGGCCGCACCGCTTCCCTGGGCTCGCCGGGCGTCAACGAACTGCGCTGGCTGTCACCGCTGCGGCCGGGGGACGACGTGACGATCGATGTTGACGTCACCGAGGCGCGGGTGTCCAGGAGCCGGCCCGAGACCGGGATAGTCACCTTCAAGGTGGTGGCGCGCAACGCGGCGGGGCAGGTGCTGTGCGAGATGGTTTCGCCCATCATCGTCAAGCGCCGGGAAACGGGACGGGACTGATGCGTTTCTTCGAGGATATTGAGGTCGGCCAGCGGCGCGAGATCGGTTCGTTTACTTTTACCGCCGACGCGATCAAGAAATTTGCCGCGCAATTCGATCCGCAGCGCTTTCACCTCGACGAGGAGGAAGGCCGCAAGTCGCTGTTCGGCGGGCTGGCTGCTTCCGGCTGGCATATCGCTTCGGTGTGCATGAAGCTCCTGGTCACCGACCGCGACTGCCTTGCCGACGAAGCGGAAGCGCGCGGCGAAGAGGTCGCGGTCTGGGGGCCCTCGCCGGGCTTTCGCGACCTGCGCTGGATCAAACCGGTGCTGGCCGGCGACACCATTGCCTATGCCAACGAGGTCGTATCGAAGCGGACGTCGGATTCGCGGCCGGGCTGGGGCATCCTGCAGGCCCGCAACGTCGGCACCAACCAGCGCGGGGAGGTAGTGTTTTCCTTCCTGGCTACCGCCTTCGTGCCGCTGCAACAGGGCAGCTGAGGGCAGCGGTAGCGGCGAAAGCGAAGAAGCGATCGAGTGTTGCCTGCGTGCAATGGACTGCGGTTTCTTCACCTGCAATAAGGCGGACGCTTATCGAATTAATTCGGTATCCCGCCTTCGGCGGGAGTTCGCCGAAATCCTTCATTTGCTAACCAAATATGAACCTGTCGCCGTCTATTTTAACGAAGGCAGAGGACGAGGGGCGAGAATCATGGCAGATCGCAGCAGCCTTAAACTGGTAGGCGTTATCTTCGCCTCCGTGACGCTGGCGGTCATGCTGGTCACCGGCATGGTGGTGAAGGGCTATGCCGACGGGGCCTTGTCGCTCGAGACCGCGTCCGCCGTCGTCCGGTAGAATTATCTATCAGCCGTCATCTCAGTCCTGGCATCGCGCCAAGGGCAGCCGCGCGGTCAGCGGCTCCACAGCAGCATCAGAACGACGACGGCGACGAGCAGCAACCCGGCGAAACGAATCATCATCGTGCCCATTCGCGGCGGCGCGGTGCGCAGCGGAATTGGATCCGTATTTTCCGGCCGAATGCTCTGCCTCATGAACTGTCCCCGAAACGTGACGCGTACAAGGGCGCTTAGCGCACCCGCTCTTGGTCGTAACGGGAACAGGTTAAGTTCAAATCGATTCGCAGTTTCGCGGACAGCAGTGGCCGCCCCGAAGCAGAACCGCCGCTCTCCCGACCGGAGGCGGCGGTTCATCAACGGACGGAACGAAGCGCGTCAGCTGTTGCGCAGGCCGTCGGCGGCACGTTTCCATTGCGCGACATTGTCGGCGATCATGCGCGTCGACTTCATCGCGGCCTGGCTGAGCTGGGCGTAGCCGGAGATCTCACGCTGGACGCGCTGGCCTTCTGCATGAAGCAGGTCGCGCAGGGTTTCCAGTTCCGAGATCAGGTTCTCGATCTCCGCAAGCGAGGTCCCGGCAACGCGCTGGATCAGCGAATTGACGTTGGTGACGGTCGCTTCGGCGTTCGGATCGAGCGCGGGCTCGCTGCCGTTCGCCGACATCGGCCGCCGCAGATAGGAGACGTCGTTGCGGACGAATTCGCGGATACCCGCCTCGACTTCCGAGACCGCGGCGTGGTTGGGTTCCGCCTCGATTGCGGCTGATTCAATCTTTTCCGAACGAAGAACGTTCATCGGCTGCTGCTCCTTGTTTCGCGTGAGCGGTGTCCCCGCACGACGAAGCTGTTGTAGGCGAGAGGTATCAGGAGGTCGGATTTTGACTGCATCTGGGCCGAGATGCGGCAATCATCGACCATTCTACGGTAATGCCGTGGCGAGATGATTCGATGTTTAGGGGATCTTGATCCTCATGGTGAGGAGGCGCGTCAGCGCCGTCTCGAACCATGGGACCCGGCTGCTGCGGGGCCGCGCCCTTCGAGACGCTTGCTCGCGCAAGCTCCTCAGGGCGAGGGATAGAGCTGAAGCGGAAGGGACAGCTCACCAGCTGCGCTTGAATCCGGCCGTGACGCTCTTGTTGGTCGAGCCCTGCGCGGTTTCACCCACCGAGCCGGCAATGGTGACGCCGTCGAGCAGCTTCTGCTCGGCGCCGAACTTGCGCAGCCATTTGTCGTCGGTGCTCGACAGGCTCTGGCCGGCGATGAAGCTCGTGCCCGTGCTGGTGATGCTGACCTTTGCCGATTGATCGGTGTCGTAGCTTCGCACCGTATGTCCCGGCAGCCCCGGCAAGGGCACTCCGCCCTGCTGGGTGAGGTTGTAGCCGTTCTGCAGCGTGAGCGAGTATTGCTCGGAGAGCGGCACCGACTTGGTGAGCGCGGTGCCGAGCCTGCTCTGGTCCTGTGCCGGGTCGACGCGGGCTTCGAGCGCGGTCTTGTCCCAGATCGAGGCGGCGCCCGGCGCCGTCATGGTCGCCCATGCGGTGCCCGAAGATTGCGGCACGTTGCCGCCGTTGGTGACTTTTTGCGCCAGATATTCCGACATCGTGGTTGGCTCGCGCGCGACCGTCAGGTCGGCTCCGATCCGCGTGTCCCAGAACGGCGACACCGACTGCTTGACGGTGACGGCCGACGCACCGTCCGGCCTGGTGCTGGACGACCAGTCAGTCTCGCTGCCGGCGGCGGCGCGCTGGGCTCGTTTCGCTTTTGGACTCAAGCCGTCGGCGAATGTCGAACTGTCGATGTTGACCTGGCTCCAGTCGAGCTTGTCCACATCGACGTCCTTCAGCACATCGGCGTCATTGGACTCGGTGGCGGGAGATTCGGTGTCGGCTTCTTGCGGCTCGCCGGCAGGCACGTTCTGCGCGGCCGCCGTTACCACTGACGCCAGCACGAGCGCCGCCGCGACAGTCGACAGCCGTGCCCAGCGATATCCGTTGCTGAATTTCATTTGCCTGCCCGAAGCCCAGATGGGGAACAATGCGATAGACATCGGCGCAAAATTGTGGCGGGCAGATTCACGTGTCCGTCAGCACAGGTTGCGCAAGGCTGAGTGCCGGCTTGACATGACTGTGGCCCCGGGACGCCGGTTCAGCTCTGCCGGCGTCGCATCGGATCCCGCTCGATGGCGATCTCCGCGTCGTGGATCGCGATCACCGCGAACAGCAGCGCGCCACCGACGCCGCCGATGGCGGCGCCGAGCGGCATGAAGGTGAAGAATACCAGCATGCCGCTATGGCTTTCGAAACTCGAGGTTGTGAACATTTCGACCCAGGCAAGACCGGCGCCCACGCCAAGGGCTGCTCCGCCCAGCGCGCCGAGAAACAGTCCCAACAAGGCGACCAAGGCAATCTTCATGGGTTCCTACCGCGACGGGCGCGTACGATGCCGATATCAGTCTTCGCCACGGGCGCTCAGGTTCATCGCCACGGCCGATTCCGGCAGGCCTTGTTGCGGTTCGCCGCTGCAGCATGATCCGGAAAAGTGGGGACCGGTTTTCCGAAAGCTCATGCTCAATCAAAGTCCTAAAGCGCGATGGCAATTCAATCTAATCCCATCGCGCTTTAGACTCAGTCTGGCCGTCTTCCCATGATCAGCGGACCGATGTCGCGCTCGATGACCTGCTGGACCAGGTCGTAGGAATCGATGACCTCCCGGATCTGCGCGATCCGGCCGTCGCGAAAAGCAAGGAAGACGGCCATATCGAATTGCACGATCCGGCTATTGCTGCGCTTGCGGAAGAACGCGCGAAGATAGGCCGCCACTTGGGCGTCGTCGGCCACGATCAGCGGAATCTCGTAGCGCAGCTCTGAATAGCGCGACATCACGGTCTGCCACAGGTCTTTCAGTTCGGCCTTGCCATGGCGAGGACCCATATGGGGCAGGACGTCGATTGGGGCATGGGAGAGAAAATCGACGTCTTCGGTGCAGCATTCGAGCGCGCCCCCGATATCGCGGGCGGACAGCGCGTTGAGGAGGTTCAAGGCGCGTCGACGGTTCAAATGCTCGACCATGTCTGCCACTCCCACATGAGTTGGTTGGCCGGCCCACCGACACGGTATCGTGCAACCGCGATTCCCTTCAATCGGGAAAAGGTATGACAACCACAGATTGTTTTTATTTTGCGAAATAAAATCATGTGCAGCTGCGCGATCGGTGAGAGCCAACGCACTCTGATCTCATGTGATTCGCCCGGGACGCCGTTGCGTTCGATCAAAAATCAGCGCTGCTTGCTCCGGCGCCACAGCGGGGCGTGATCCATCTCACATCATAGGCATCCTCATGCGGCTAGCTTCGCACGTGTCGTCACCGGAGCCGCGCCATGAACGCCACCATTGCTCGAAGATCCCGCGTGCAGAACCAGCTCGAGGGATTTGCGCTGACCACGATCTTCCAGAGTTTACCAACCTTCGCTGCCGCCGTCCTGCTGCTCAAGCTCGCCGGCAGCCACGATCTGGTCGGCGATCCCGGTGTCGCCATCTTCGTCAGCTTTGCCTCGCTGTGTCACGCGCTGCTCGCGGGCTTGCTAGGGCCGAAGTTTCCAAACCTCTTCAAGACCGTTTACGAGCCGCTGTTCTTCGACTTGCGCCTGTCACTCTCTGACAAGATCACGCAATGGCGCACGCAACCCATCGCCTCGCTGCAACTGGTTGCGATCGTGCTGATGCTGTCTGTGCTGGCGGTGGGAGTGGCGAGCGTGGGGTGAGATCGCGGCGATCTTCCACCGCCGTCATTCCGGGGCGCAGCGAAGGGGCGAGCCCGGAATCAAATAACCACGACAGGGAGTATGGATTCCGGACAGCCGCTGCGCGGCTTCCGGAATGACGAATGCTGTGATAGCTACGCCGCGCGGCAACGGGCCGCTTTTGAACCAATGGAGGGCGTCATGCGCAAACATCGCGATCTCGAAAACCTCCCCGGCTTTCACCGTCACGCGTAAGTTTCTTGGAGCCCGAGTTTCGTGACACCAGCGTAGCGGCACTCGACTGAGCTGCCAGCTTTTCTACCTCTTCTTCCACCCGCCTCTTCGACCCGGCGTGCCGCCGGTCGAGCGCGGGGCGGGGCCGAACTCGGGGCCGGATTGGCGCGAGTCGGTCGGCTGGAAGATCTTGCTCGCCTCGCCGAATGGCGACTTGCGGGGGGGTGCGCGATCGGGGCGGTAGGGCAGGGATTCCGGACCGTGCATCTCGTCGAGATGAGGCTTGTGGACCTTTGACCCGGAGCTGCCGCTGGCCTTCATGGCCGAAGAGACGCCGCGCTTCTTCATGGCGCTCACCGGCAAATTCGCCGCCTCGCCATATTTCTTGGTGCCGGCATAGGCGCCAGCTTTGGTCTGCACCGAACGCTGCTTGGCCGTGGGATCGTCGACCACCGCGAGCTCGGTGGCGCGCAGGCGCTTGACCTCGTCGCGCAGGCGCGCGGCTTCCTCGAAATTGAGATCGGCGGCGGCCTCGCGCATCCGCGTCTCGAGGTCGGCCAGCACAGCTTCGAAATTGTGCCCGATCGAGATGACGTCCTCCGACCAGCCGGCGCCCGCAGCGTCGCCGACCTCGACCAGTACGTGGTCGCGCTCGTAGACGGAGTTGAGGATGTCGCCGATCGATTTCTTGACGCTCTCCGGCGTGATGCCGTTGGCCTTGTTGTACTCCACCTGCTTTTCGCGGCGGCGATTGGTCTCGGCGATCGCGCGCTCCATCGAGCCGGTAATCGTGTCGGCATAGAGCACCACCTTGCCGTCGACGTTGCGCGCGGCGCGGCCGATGGTCTGGATCAGCGAGGTCTCGCTGCGCAGGAAACCTTCCTTGTCGGCATCCAGGATCGCGACCAGCGCGCATTCGGGAATGTCGAGGCCCTCGCGCAACAGGTTGATGCCGACCAGCGCGTCGAACGCACCCAGGCGAAGGTCGCGGATGATCTCGATGCGCTCGATGGTGTCGATGTCCGAATGCATGTAGCGCACGCGGATGCCCTGCTCGTGCAAATATTCGGTGAGATCCTCCGCCATGCGCTTCGTCAGCACCGTGACCAGCGAACGATAGCCGGCGGCGGCGGTGGCGCGTACTTCGCCGACGAGGTCGTCGACCTGGGTGCGGGCGGGCCGGATGTCCACGGGCGGATCAATCAAGCCGGTCGGGCGGATCACCTGCTCGACGAACACGCCGCCACTTTCGTTCAATTCCCAGCCGCTGGGAGTGGCCGACACCGCGACCGTCTGCGGCCGCATCATGTCCCATTCCTCGAAGCGCAGGGGTCGGTTGTCCATGCAGGAGGGCAGGCGGAAGCCGTATTCGGCGAGCGTTGCCTTGCGGCGGAAGTCGCCGCGGAACATGGCGCCGATCTGCGGGATGGTGACGTGGCTTTCGTCAGCGAACACCAAGGCGTCGTCGGGCACGTATTCGAACAGCGTCGGCGGCGGCTCGCCGGGACGGCGGCCGGTGAGATAGCGCGAGTAGTTCTCGATGCCGGCGCAGCTTCCCGTCGCTTCCATCATCTCGAGGTCGAAGGTGGTGCGCTGCTCCAGCCGCTGTGCCTCGAGAAGGCGTCCCTGGTTGTAGAGCTGGTCGAGCCGCTGCTTCAGTTCGACCTTGATCGCCTTGATCGCCTGCACCAGCGTCGGCCGCGGCGTCACGTAGTGCGAATTGGCGTAGACCTTGATGAACTCCAGATCGTCCTGCTTGTGGCCGGTGAGCGGATCGAACTCCTCGATATTCTCGACGACGTCGCCGAACAGGTTCACGCGCCAGGCGCGGTCCTCGTAGTGCGCGGGGAAGATATCGATGACGTCGCCGCGGACGCGGAAGGTGCCGCGGGCGAAGTCGCCCGAGGTGCGCTTGTACTGGAGGGCGACGAGGTCGGCGATGAGCTGCCGCTGGTCGATGCGCTCGCCCTTCTTCAGGGCGAAGGTCATCGCGGTGTAGGTCTCGACCGAGCCGATACCGTAGATGCACGACACCGAGGCGACGATGATGACGTCGTCGCGTTCGAGCAGGGCGCGCGTCGCCGCATGGCGCATGCGGTCGATCTGCTCGTTGATCGAGGAGTCCTTCTCGATATAGGTGTCGGTGCGCGGCACGTAGGCTTCGGGCTGGTAGTAGTCGTAGTAGGAGACGAAGTACTCCACCGCGTTGTCGGGGAAGAAGCTCCGGAACTCGCCGTAGAGCTGCGCCGCCAGCGTCTTGTTCGGCGCCAGGATAAGGGCGGGGCGCTGCGTCGCCTCGATCACCTTGGCCATGGTGTAGGTCTTGCCCGATCCGGTGACGCCGAGCAGCACCTGCGTGCGGTCGTTGCGGTTGATGCCTTCGACCAGTTCGGCGATCGCCTGGGGCTGGTCGCCCTTGGGCTGATACTCGGACTTGATCTGAAATTGCACGCCGCCTTCGGACTTCTCCGGACGCGGCGGCCGGTGCGGCGTCCACACCTTGATGGTGCCGTCGTCCTTGCGGAATTCCGGACGACCTTCTCGGATCAGGCGCTCCAGCGCTTCGGCCGTCGCGGCGACACCGAGCGCCTCGGTCCTGCTGCGCGGCGGTCGCGCCAGCGCCTCCTCGTCATCCTCCGCGGTCGGCAGGCCGAGTTGCCGCGCCAACTCCGGATCGAGGAACGGTACGGTGGCGGCGGTGCCATAATTGGCCTGTGGCGCCTCGTCCAAACCACCTGCCGCTCGCGCCTCTGTGCTCCCTTCCCCGTTGTAAGGGAGGGGCGGGGAGCGAGGTGAGCCGCGGGACACCGTGTCCGATGTGTGCCCCGCCAGTGGCTGTGAGTCTTGCAGGAAATCCTTCGGCGTCGAGGCGCGTGCCCGATGCACCGCGGCCTCGCCGCCGCGGCGATCCCGCGAATTGTCCGGCGGCGGCTGCAATCCGGTGGATGAGCCGATGCCGCTTTCGCCGCGGTTGATGGCGGGATTGAGCAATTCGGCCAGCGCCGGGCCGATCGGCTGCACGTCGGGGCGATGCGCCTTCGACTTGGGAGACTTGCCTGGCTTTTTCGGAGTGTCGGGTTTCTTCGCCATCCCGGCAATATGGGACGAGTCCGACACACATGAAAGAGCGCAGGAAAAGCCGCCGGCCGCGCGATGCCGGCTCAGCTGGCATCAGCTGGCAGCAGGCGGCTGGCTATCGCCGCCTGAAGTCATCGATCCGCTGCCTGGCATCCGCAATTGCGGCCTCAGGGCTGGGCCAGGCCGAGCCGGTTTCGAGGGCGGGAAACAATACGCCGTCGAGAGCGACGAGGCTGAAGCCGGCGCGCCGGATGCGCGCGCCGAACGCGCCTTCGGCTTCGAAAGAATCGATGGCAAAGCAGTCGTAGTGGTCGGTCATTGAAAGTCCCCGGTTGTCGAGCTGCGAGGAGACCACATTTTCGGCGGATCGAATGTGAAGCGGTTCACAGGCTGCGCATTTTTGCGCAGCATGACGCCGCGGAAGAGCGCGTCGGTTTAAACGCGTGCCGTTGACCTACCGCCTCGCCTGGCCGGCGCGGCGGGACCGGCCGCCGCCGCGCGCATGATCCAGCGCCGGAACGCGGCGAAGTCGCGCTGCTCGGTCTGGAAGCTGCGATAGACGAGATACCAGCGCATGCCCTTGGGAACGCTGAGGGCAAACGGCGCCACGAGGCGACCGGCGGCAAGATCGTCGTCGATATAGGGGCGAATGCCCATGGCAACGCCTAGCCCGTCGACAGCGGCCTGCAGCGCCTGACCGTAGAACTGGAACTCGGGGCCGCGCGCCGTGACCCGGGCGAGGCCGGCGGCTTTCAGCCAGATCGGCCAGTCATCGGGGGAATGGGCGACCCGGAGCAGGCTCGGTCCCTTCAGGTCGGCTGGCCGCTTCAGCCCCGCGGCCAGTCGCGGCACGCACACCGGCAGCAGGTCGCCGGCGAACAGCGGCTCCGCCACCAGCCCCGGCCACTCCCCGGTGCCGAGCTTGATGCCGCAGCTCCAGTCCTCGCCGAACGGCACCGCCGCGCCTCCCGTGGTGAAGCGCACGTCGATGTCGGGCTCCTCGGCGCGAAATTCCGACAGTCGCGGAATCAGCCAGCGCATCGCGAAGGTCGGGCCGACGCCGATCGTGAGCACCCGCATGCTGGACGGCGCCGTCACTTGGGCGGTGAGGCTCGCCAGCGCGTCGAAGATCGGCGTCAGCCCGCTCTGATAGGCGCGCCCGGGTGCCGTCAGCGCCAGCCGGTTGGCCTTGCGCTCGAACAGCGCAATGCCGAGGCGCTCTTCCAGGATGTGCACCATGCGGCTCACGGCCGCCGCCGACACGTTGAGCTCGAGGCCGGCCGCGGCAAAGCTGCCGGTGCGCGCCGCGGCTTCGAATGCCTTGATCCCGTTGAGAAAGAGCAGCCGCCGCAAGGTCCTACCCTCAGGAAAACTGATGCAGGCCAAGATAACTCAGTTTGCGCCGCGGCCACAAGCAAGGCACGAATAGGTGAGGGAGGACCGCATGACGCCGCTGATGATCGCCGCGCTCGGAATGTTGATGGTCGCGACCGCGTTCCTGTCCGGCCTGTTCGGCATGGCGGGTGGGCTGATCCTGATCGGCGTGCTTCTGGCCTTGATGCCGCTGCCGACCGCGATGGTGCTGCACGCCATCACGCAGATGGCCTCCAACGGCTGGCGCGCCCTGCTGTGGCGCGCCCACATCCGTTGGCGGCCGGTTGCGGTCTACCTGATCGGCTGCGCGCTGGCGCTCGCGGTGTGGTCGCTCGCGCGCTACGTGCCGGACAAGCCGGTCGCCCTGCTTCTGCTCGGCGTCACGCCTTTCATGGCACGGCTCACGCCAAAAGGCCTCAAACCCAACCCCGACAGCATCTGGCAGGGCACCTTCTACGGCTCCGTGTGCATGGGGTTGATGCTGATGACCGGCGTGTCCGGCCCGTTGATGGACACCTTCTTCCTCGGCGCCAGGTTCGACCGCCGCGAGATCGTGGCGACCAAGGCCGCCTGCCAGGTCGCAAGCCATTTCACCAAGCTGATCTATTTCGGCGGCATCATCGAGCAGGCCGCAACCCTCGATCCGGTAGTGGCCGCGGTCGCTGTTGCCGCTTCCATGCTCGGCACGACGCTGGCGCGGCGCATCCTGGAAGGGATGAGCGACCATCAATATCGCGTCTGGGCGGGCCGGCTGATCACAACCATCGCGAGCTACTACATCCTCCATGGCAGCTGGCTGCTGGTCCGCGCCCCGGTGATGGCCGCGTTTGACCATGGGGGCATGCAATGACGGCTGCAGCAGATCCCCTGGTGCTCGATTTCGTCGAATGGATCGCGCGCGAGCCGCGCGCCTATATTGGTAGGCGATCGCGACCTGAAAGACCTCGTGCCCGAGGCTGACGATCTGGGAGGACGCGGCCGAGCGCGGCTATGTCACCCGCGAAACGATCCCCCGAATCGGCCTGCGGTAACCGAAGACGGCGAAAAACTGCCCCGAGCACGGCCGGGTGTATTGATGCCCGTCCGGTTTGAACCTGCATGCTCCGGGCAGCCACCAAGGCCCGGAGGACTACATGACATCACCGAGCTTCCTTGCATTTCGGCGCCTTGGCCTTGCCTTTGGCGCCGCCCTTGTCGTCGCGTTGTGTCTGAACGGCGCCCGCGGCCTTGCCGCTGATGCACCCGAGCGACCGTTCAATCCGCCGGTCGGCAGCCGATGGATCATCGAAAGCGAAGCTGACAGCCGTGAAACCCGGCCCGACGGCAACCGCAACACCGTCGTAACATCACGCGCCGAGGTGACCGTTGACGAGAAGACGTCGGATGGGTTCCGCATCTCCTACGTCCGTCGCAAGACCACGGTCGAAGGCAATGCGCCGGCGGTGGCGTTGATGCGTACCGCGATCCAGGCGCTGGAGAACGTGCCGATCCGGGCCACCACCGATCGTTCCGGCAAGCCGATCCGCATCGACAACCTGGATGAAGCCAAGACGGCGCTGCGCAGCATGGCCGAAAAGATAACCGCGCCGGTCAAGGACAAGCCCCAGGTCTTCGCGATGCTCAGCCAGGTATTTGCCGGAATGATCGACGTCGATGCCGAAAAGGCCGCGACCACCTTTGTCGACGAAATGCCGGTGCTCGCCAAGGCCCAGGCGACGGGAATGAAGCCCGGCGAGGCCAGGCGCTCGGCGAACGTCGTCGAGAATCCGCTCGGTGGAGGCCCGCTGAAATCGAACATGACGCTGGAGCTGACGCAAGCCGATGCGGCTTCCGGGAAGCGGGTCTATGTCCACACCACGTCCTATGACGTCGATTCGCTCAAGGAGTTCACCCAGTCGATGAGCAAGAAGTTGCTTGCGACGGCCGGCGGTGGCGCGACTCCGGCGCAGGTCGAAGAGATCGTCAAGGCGATGACGCTCTCGCTGGATCAGCGCGCGGTGTTCGAGGTCGAGGACGGCATCACGCGCAAGATCAGCGAGAAATCCGTCACCACGGTGAGGGCGCTCGGCCAGAATCTGCAGAAGACAGAGAACAAGACCATCACGGTGACGCGCGCGCCGTAAGCGCGACAGCATTGCAGGCGCCGCATACTGGGCCTTCGACCGCCGATCACTTTCGCGCGCTCGAATTCCTCCGCCATTGACTCGCACGGGGCGCTCGGGTGAAACTTCATGCAGTCGCATCTTTTTGCGATTGCTGCCAGCAAAGCCCTCCGAGGAACGCCCCATGATCGACCTGCACTATTGGACGACGCCGAACGGCCACAAGCTCACGATGTTCCTCGAGGAAGCCGGGCTCAAATACAAGATCATCCCGGTCAACATCGGCAAGGGCGACCAGTTCAAGCCGGAATTCCTGGCTGTTGCGCCGAACAACCGCATTCCCGCCATCGTCGATCACGAACCGAAGGGCGGCGGCCTGCCGCTATCGATCTTTGAATCCGGCGCCATCCTGCTTTATCTCGCCGAGAAGACCGGCAAGTTTCTCCCTGCCGACATCTATGGCCGCTACGACGTGATCCAGTGGACGTTCTGGCAGATGGCGGGCTTAGGTCCCATGGCCGGCCAGAACCATCACTTCCGCAACTATGCGCCCGAGAAGATTCCCTACGCCATCGACCGCTATGTCAATGAGACCAACCGGCTCTACGGCGTGCTCAACAAGCGCCTTTCCGATCGCGAGTTCATCGGCGGCGAATATTCGATCGCGGACATGGCCTGCTATCCCTGGGTCGTGCCGTACCAGAACCAGGGCCAGAACATCGACGACTTCCCGCACCTGAAGCGCTGGCTGGAGACAATCCGCGCACGGCCCGCCACGATGCGCGCCTATGCGCTGGCCAAGGAGGTCAATCCGAACTTCGGCCAGCCCGCGATCCGCACCGAGGAAGAGCGCAAGCTGCTGTTCGGACAAACCGCCGCGGTGGTGAGGTAAACTTCGCGGTCATCATCCGTCAAAGCGGATGATCCAGTGAACACTGGGCAGCGGAGTTTCCCACGACCGCTGCCGCGCTGGATGCCCCGCCTTCGCGGGGCATGATGGCTGGTGAGGTTCGTCATTGCGAGCGCAAGCGAAGCAATCCAGAATCTTTCCGCGGAAGCGGTCGGGATTGCTTCGTCGCTTCCGCTCCTCGCAATGGCGCTTCTGTATCATGGCCGGACGCGACGCGACTGTCGCAGGCTTTCGCAAGTCGCTCGAGCCGCTGCGGCAGACGCTGAAAATGCAGGCGTTCCTCGGCGCCGAGGCCCCGAACTACGCCGACTACATCGTGTTCGGCGGCTTCCAGTGGGCGCGCGTGGTCAGTCCGTTCAAACTGCTAGAGGCCGACGACCCGATCTATAGATGGCGTGAAAAGCTGCTCGACGCCTTCGACGGCATGGCGCGCAAGTTGCCGGGGTATCCGGTGTAGCGCCGCGGCGACTACGTATCGCCGTCACCTCCAGGGCGTCGCGCGTCGATCCAGGCCGCCAGCCCACGGCGAAGATCGCTGGTCGGCACCAGGGCTGCGAACTGCTCGCTTTCGACCTGGAGCCCTTCGCCGATACTCATGTTCAATCCGCGCGTGACCGCGGTGATGATGCTGCCGAGCGCGAGCTCCGAGTGAACCATGATGCGTCCCGCCAGTTCGCGCGCGGCCGCTGAAAGCTGCTGATGCGGAACGACCATGTTGACGAGCCCGATTTCCAGGGCGCGTTCTGCCGGGACGGGCGAGCCGGTCAGTAGCAGTTCGAGCGCGCGCTTGCGCCCGGCGAGGCGCGGCAGCCGCTGCGTTCCGCCGAACGTCGGCGGCATCCCGAGCTTGATCTCGGATTTTGCAAACGTTGCCCGCTTGCTGGCGATTGCGAGATGGACCGCCTCGGTGATCTCGCAGCCGCCGCCGAATGCGAGGCCGTTCACCGCCGCGATGATCGGCTTGCGGAATGCTTCCAGGCGCGAGGTCATCGCCTGTCCGCGGCTGACGAAATCGCGAATGGCGGCATTACCCCCGCGCTCCACGCTCTTTGCGAACTGATGAATGTCGGCCCCGGCGGAGAATGCCCGTTCGCCTGCCCCGGTCAGGATCACGACGCGTGCCTCGGCTTCCGTCTCTATGAAGTCCAGCACCGCCATCAGACGATCGATGAGCTCATAGCTCAGCGCATTGAGCTGGTCCGGGCGATTGAGGGTGACGAGCGCAATGCCGCCGTCGATTTCCAGCAGAACGGGATCTGACATCTTTGTCTCCAAGGTGGCGTCGGTAGGTGCTGCCAGCCCTAGGCGACAAGGATCTTGAAGTATATTCACTGGTCGGTATACATCCGGACCCATGGCTCGCTCCGCGACATCGACGCGCGAACGCATTGTTTCGGCGGCAAACAAGCTCTTCTACGGCGACGGCATCCGTGGCGTCAGTCTTGATGCGGTCGCGGCGAAGGCCGGCGTCACCAAGCGGACGCTCTACTACCATTTCAGAAGCAAGGACGATCTCGTGGCGGCCTATCTTGCCGGCCGGGATCAGCCCAATCTGGCGCTGTTCAGGAAATGGTTCGAGGAGGCCGACGGAGCATTGCCGGCCAAGGTCGAACAGATCTTTCGCAACCTCGCTCGCTCGGCGCGCCATCCGAAATGGAAAGGGTGCGGCTTCCTGCGTACCTCGGCCGAATTGGCGAACATGCCGGGCCACCCCGCGATCAAGATCGGCGCCGCGCACAAGAAGAAGTTCGATGCCTGGTTACGCGAGGTTTTCGAACAGGCCGGCATTGCGGACGCATCGCAATTGTCTCGCCAGATCCTGCTGTTGCTTGACGGGTCCTTCGCCGTCGTGTTGCTGCATCGGGATCCGTCCTACATGGAGACGGCGGGGGAAGCCGCTCGTTCGCTGGTCGATGGCGCCCTGCGAGGTCGTGTGGCGCGGCGGTAGCGGCGAGTGGCCCCGTCCTGGCCGCTCACCCCTTCGGAAACCCCACGGTCTGCGACAGCAGCACCTGCCGGTCGTGACTGAGTCCGAGTGCTTCCGCGATCGCCTCGCGATCGATCCAGGCGCGGATCACCGTGGCGAGGCCGGAGCTTGCCGCGAACAGATAGACGTTCTGCGCGATCGCGCCGGCTGCGGCGGAAGCAAAACTCTCGCGGCTCCCCACCGGAATCAGTGCCATGCGGCCGTGGTCGGCGATGTAGACAAGGTCGAGCGGGGCATCGTCGACGAAATCCTGGTAGCCGGTGATGCGCCTGATGTCGCTGCCCGCAACCAGCTGCAGCGCGTTCCCAGCGGCATCGTACAGATAGGCGCCCGACGGCAGCGCGACGTAGATGTCGATCTCATAGGCTTGCATCGCCGACGGCGCCGTGTGCCCGCCGTCGGGGCGGTTGATGCCGTTCGCCGCCCACAAGAGATTGGACAGCATCTGCGGCGGCAACTCGGTCTTGGCGAATTCGCGCATCGAGCAGCGCCTGGCGATGGCTTCCATCAGCGCAATGCCGCCGGTCTTTTCCGGAGCGGGCAGGGCGATCTTCGGCGTCGCGTCGCCCTTGGCCGGTTTCGGCCGAAGGCGGCCCATGGCGCCGAGCGCCAGCTTTGTCAGCGTGCTCATCGCGTCCGTCTCTTCTTAGTCTTGCCGGACGACTTGCCCTGCCGGGCGTTTCGCACCGGAGGCTGCGGCCTGGGATCTTCCAGGTTGGCTTCGACCAGTGTGGCATGACCCTGATTCACCATCTCCATCGCCTGCTCGGGGTCGGCGGCATTCGCCTCGAACAATTCGCAATCCTCGAGGTCGCCGTCGATCATCAGGCTTTGGGCGGTTCGGAAACGGGCCAATGCGGCCTTCCTGGTTCGAAAAGCCTTGAGGTCGAAATCCTCATTGAGCCGTTTGAGACGGACCACGAACATGACTGCCTCCTCGCAGCGCAGCACCAGCGAACGTGTGATGAAGGCGCAAAGTCGAAAGAAGCGTGTTGCTCTAGGTCAAATGCCGGAGGGAAAGTTGGAAGCGGCAGACTCGTATGGTTCACGACTGGTTTTTCAGCCGCACGCGTTCTCTCAAGAATTCAAGGTGGTGGTGGTCGGTGCGCCCTGGGCGCCGGCAGGACCGGCCGGACGCTCATGCATCAGCAGCGCCACGACGGCGCCCGATGCAAATGTCAGCGCGCCGATGATTGCAATCGCTGCCGACATTCCCAAGAGATCGGCTATGAGTCCGGCGGACAATGCGCCGATCGCGTAGCCGAGATCGCGCCAAAAGCGATAGACGCTCAGCGAGCGAGCGCGCCAGGTCGGATGCGATGCGTCGGAGACCGCAGCGATCAGGCTCGGATAGACCATCGCGGTGCCGATCCCGAGCAGCAGGCTGCCGGCAAGCCAAAAGGAGAAGGTGGAGGTAAATGCGGTCAACAACAGCCCGGCCGCCTGCACCCACATGCCAGCGACGATAAGGCCCTTGCGGCCCCAGCGGTCGCTCAAAGGACCCGTTGCGACCTGAAGGATGCCCCATGTTGCGGGATACACGGCTTTCAGGATGCCGATGCGCTCCACCCCCAGTCCGAAAGTGGCAAAGAACAATGGGAAGATACCCCAGCTCATGCCGTCGTTGAGATTGTTGACGAGTCCGGCCTGCGACGCCGCAAACAGGTTTCGGTCGCGAAAGGACGTAAGCGTGAAGATCTCCCAGAAGCCGACCGCAGGGACAGCTTGTGGCGCGTTGCCGATTTCCAGGCGGACATGATCGCGGGTATCCCGGACCAGCAGGATCGAAAGCGCCGTGCCCAGCGCGGCATAGGCGAGGCCAAGATAGATCGGTACGGGCCGCAGACCATACTGACCCGCAAGATAGCCGGTCAGGAAGGCTGTCGCGCCAACCGCAAGATAGCCCGCAAATTCGTTAAGCCCCACCGCGAGACCGCGCGACTTGGGCCCCACCAGGTCCACCTTCATGATCACCGTCATCGACCAGGCAAATCCCTGGTTGATGCCGAGCAGGGCATTGGCGGCGATCACCCATTCCCAACTCGGCGCCCACATGATCATGAACGGTACTGGCAAGCCGACAAACCAGCCAAGGATCAGCACACGCTTGCGGCCCCACACGTCAGCGAGATGCCCGGAGACCAGATTCGCGCATGCCTTCACCACGCCGAAACTGACGATGAAGGAAACGACCAGTGTGGTCGAAGCCAGATGGAATTCCTCGGCGCCGATCAGCGGCACGACCGTGCGTTCGATTCCGACCATGCCGCCGACAAAGGCGTTGATCAGCACCAGCAACGCGAATTGTGGCCAGTTGGCGCGCAGGCCAAGGCTGATTCCGCCGCTACCTGGCGCGGTCGACGAATCGGGCACGCTCACTCTGCCGCTGCCATCATCCCGGAATTGGCGGCGCGAAGCCGCGCGGCTTCGGGCGGGGGCGGTGGAATATCGACGATCATGGCGCGGATGAACGCGGCCTCATCATCGATACGAAAGGCCTTGTTCTGGCGCTTCTCGAACCCGATCGTCGACGTCGGCTTCCCGCTCAGGCTGCGCCCGCACACCGAGCCCGAGTACGCCCCCGGCAAAACTTCCAGATAGTCCGGCAGCGCTTTCAGTCTCTGCACGCTGCGGAACAGATCGCGTGCGCCGTCCTCGGCGCTGGTGGCAAGCTCGGTCCGGCCGAGATCACCGACCATCAGCGTATGACCCGTCAGCACGAACCAGGGTTCGTCGCCCCGCGTGCGATCGGTAACGAGCAGCGAAATGTGCTCGGGCGTATGACCCGGCGTGTGCAGCACCTGGATCGATACGTTGCCGAGATCGAGCACTTCGCCGTCGCGGGCGCCGCGGAACGGAAACGCCACCTTGGCTCCGGCAAACAGCACGTAATCCGCGCCGGTGGCGGCAGCGAGCTCACGACCCGCCGATCGGTGATCGGCATGGAGGTGAGTATCGATGACATATCGAATGCGGGTGTGGGTGGCCTCGGCCAACTCCCGATACGGCCGGATGTCGCCGACCGGATCGACAACCGCGGCGGCGGCGTGGCCGGCGCAAGCCAGAAAATACGATGCCCCGACAGGATCCGTATGGAGAAACTGACGCAAGATCATTGGGGGCGCTCCCTGGCTCTTGCGGGCAACCTTGACACGGGCAGCTATATCATTCAAGTATTCGCTTGAATGATATAGCGAGGTTTTCACGAGAACGTGTCAGGCAGCGGCCCCAAGCAAGCGCTGTTCGAACAGTTCGCCCTGGTGGCGAAGACGATCGGGCACCCGCATCGGCTTGAACTTTTGGAGCAACTGGCTCAAGGCGAGCGCACCGTCGAGCAGCTTGCCGGCAAGACCGGCCTGTCGGTTGCCAACGCCTCGCAGCATCTGCAGCGCATGACGCGCGCCGGGCTTGTCGCCAGCCGGCGCGACGGCAAATTCGTGAACTATCGTTTGAGCGACGATGCAGTGCTTGAGGCGATCGCCGCATTGCGAAGGCTCGCCGAGAAGAATGTGGCCGAGGTCGAGCGCGTGGTGCGCGGTTATTTCGATCAACGCGACAGCTTCGAGCCGGTGTCGCGCAAGGAGCTTCTGAAACGATCGCGCGCCGGCACCGTGACCATTCTTGATGTCCGGCCGGAGGACGAGTTCGCGCTCGGTCATCTGGCGGGAGCCATCAATATCCCGTTGCGTGCGCTTGAATCGAGACTGTCAGAACTCAAGCGCTCAAGCGAGATTGTCGCCTACTGTCGTGGGGCCTATTGCGTTCTGTCCTATGAAGCCGTTGCGGCGCTTCGAAAGCGCGGCTTCAACGCCCGGCGGCTCGAAGATGGATTCCCCGAGTGGCGCGCCGCCGGCTTACCGTTTGACACTGGAAGTGCATAGTCAGGTGGGCCGACAGGAATTTCGATTCCGCGTAGGGCTCGTCAAGAACGTCAGCCCCGGCGAACCGTGCCCCGACCGTCAAGACGCCGATTTCCGCCTGCAGGACTGTAAGGGCTCAGGAGCAGTCCGGTGACGAACGCGCGAGCGCTCCCGCCGGCTTGTGCAGGCAATCCCGGCACAGGCAATCCTCGCCGTCGGTCGGCATCGGCAGCCGCACGGTCTCCTCAGTGCACCAGCAGGCGCCGGACAGCGCGCAGGTGAACTCCGTGCCGCAGCGGGAACAGACGACCTGGCGCGAAGGGACCTGGCGTGAAGGAAGGAATTCGTTCTGATTTGTCACGATCTTGCCGAAGGTTCGCAGTCTTCTTCATCGGGTTCATCTCAACCGGCACTATAGCTGCTGATGGTTAAAAATCATAAGGAGCGCAGAGACTGATTGCACGTGATTGGCGAGCCGCGCTCATTGTGCTCATCGGGTTCGGCTCGGCGCGTCCGCCGCCAAGTCGATGAGCTGGCTGATCCCCCGAGCTTACAAAAACACCATCATTTCGGGCGCACGTCAGAGCGAACCCGGAATCCATGCCTCCTGGAGCAATAGATTCCGGTCTGCGCCTTGCGGCGCATCCCGTAATGACGAGATACTGAATAGTCCGGGTCAGGAGATCGACTGAATGTTCATTGCCATGAATCGTTTTCGCGTCGCAAAAGGTTCGGAAGCCGAATTCGAGCAGGTCTGGCTGAAGCGCGACAGTCACCTTCACAAGGTGCCGGGCTTCATCGAATTTCATCTGCTCAAAGGTCCGGAGGCCGAGGATCACACGCTCTATGCCTCGCACTCGGTCTGGGCGGACTATGCCGCTTTCGAAGCCTGGACCAAGTCGGAAGCGTTTCGCGCGGCGCATCACAAGGCCGGCGACAACAAGGTGCTCTACGTCGGCCCACCGCAATTCGAGGGCTTTGAAGTGCGGCAGACCGTCCGAGGTGGCGCGAAGTAGGGCGTTGAGCGAAAACTCAGCCGCGCGTGATGCCGTCGATTTCGGCCAGGTCTTCCGTGCTCAGGCTCCAGGAGATCGCCTTGACGTTCTGATCGATCTGCTCGACTTGCGTCGCGCCAGGCGATCACGCTTGCGACCTGTGGCCGCGCGGCGAGCCAGGAGAAGGCAAGCTCGAGCAGGGTGTGTCCGCGCCCCTGCGCGAAGGCTTTGAGCTTGTCGACGATGTCTTCATTGCGCTGGGTGACATAGCGGTCGCGCAGGGCCGGCGCTTTCGCAAATCGGGTGTCCGCGGGTGCCGCCGCTCCCCGCTGGTACTTGCCGGTGAGTAGCCCGCTGGCCAGCGGGAAGAACGGCAGGAGGCCAAGCCCGTATTCCTGCGCGGCCGGCAACAGGTCTTTCTCGATGTCGCGTACGACGAGGCTGTATTCGTCCTGGCAGGAGATGAAGCGGTTCGTGTTCATGGCGCGCGCGGTGAATTCTGCTTCCGCGATGCGCCAGGCCGGGAAGTTCGAGTTGCCGATGTAGCGTACCTTCCCTTGGCGGACGAGGTCGTCGAGCGCCCGCAGGGTTTCTTCGAGCGGCGTCAGCGGGTCGTGGTCATGCTGCTGGTAGAGATCGATATAGTCGGTCTTGAGCCGCTTCAGGCTCGCTTCCACGGCGCTCATGATATAGCGCCGCGAAGCGCCCTGCCTGGTGCCGTCGGTCGCCATGGGCTTGGAGAACTTGGTCGCCAGCACGATGTCCTTGCGGCGGTCGCCGAGCACGGTCCCGAGCACCGTCTCCGAACCGCCCATACCGGCATAGATGTCGGCGGTGTCGAACAGGGTAATGCCGAGGTCGAGCGCGCGATGGATCACCTTGCGCGAGGTTTCGAGATCAGTGCGCTGGCCGAAATTGTTGCAGCCGAGCCCGACGACGGAAACGCGCAGGCCGGAGGCGCCGAGATTGCGGATTTGCATGACAGACCCTGTAGGACAATGGATGAAAGACGGGCGCATTGTGGCGCCCGGTCCGACCGGCAGCAAGTTGCGACGGGAATGGCTCATTCGCGGGCCGCGCATCCGCAGCGCACCGCAAAAAAATGCGGCCCCGACCAGACGCGGCTGCTGACGGGGACCGCTTGGGGCGCTTGATCGGTGACGGGGGTTTGATCAGACGCGAGCCGCAAGGTACCCCGGCATTGTAACACGCGGGTGACAGCGGAAGTTATCCACAGGCTGTTGCGATGCCGATACCGCGCGCGCTCAGAAGATCTTGCGATACACGATGAAGCCGGAGCGCTCCGCAACCTGATCGTAAAGCCGCTGCGCGGTCAGGTTGGTCTCGTGGGTCAGCCAATAGACGCGCGGCGATCCCGCGCGCTTTGCTGCGTCATACACCGCGTTGATGAGCGCCGAGCCGACGCCCGTGCCGCGCGCGGCTTCGTCCGTGAACAGATCCTGCAGATAACAGGACGGCTCGATCGCCGTGGTGCTGCGATGATAGAGGTAGTGGGTCAGGCCGAGGAGCCTCCCATTGCTCTCCGCCACCAGTGCATGCATGGGCTCGTAGGCGTCGAAGAAGCGCATCCACGTCGTGTGCGTGATTTCGGGGGCCAGCGCAGTCGGGCCCGACCGGCCATAGAATGCATTGTATCCGTCCCACAAGGGAAGCCATTGATCGTAGTCCTGGCGGGTGACCGGGCGAATGGCGAGAGACATGTCGAAGTTC
The DNA here is from genome assembly GCF_016213215.1 of Bradyrhizobium sp. Lineage (GTDB taxonomy): Bacteria > Pseudomonadota > Alphaproteobacteria > Rhizobiales > Xanthobacteraceae > Bradyrhizobium. The sequence goes on from NZ_JACRAW010000063.1 coordinate 24,856, forward strand.
CGCGATCTTTTGAGGAACGAGGCGCAAGCGAGGTGAGACGTCCTTCATACGGGATTGTCAAGGTCCTGATCAATCGGTGCCGTGGCTATTCGGCGAAGCCGCAGGTCGGTGAACACGCCGATGCTGACGATCGCGAAGGGAGTCAGCGCCTGGTGATGCTGCGATAATGCTCGATCATGCTCACTCCGGAATCAGATATCGTCAATGCGCCAGCCGCCGTCTTCGCGAAGGACGTGCACGAACACCTTATGCGTGGTGCCATGGTGCACCACGTCGACCGCAATGGTAGCCGGGCCGGTATCGCCGCCTGCGACTCGCGCGACGGTGCCGATCCCGACCTCGGTCTTCGGCAGCACGCCCCAGCCGAAGAACGCATTCAGAATTGGTCCGATCGGTGCGTTGGCCGGGTAGGCGCGCGGGGCGCGCATCAACCGGCGGCTTTTGTCGGAGAAAAGCGCGGTGAACTCGCTGTCGCTGGGCGGGACATTCGCCGCCTGTGCCCGCGCCTGTTTTTCGTAGAGCGCCCTGACGAATTCGACGTTGCCCATTTCGCCGCATTTTGCCGTGCCACTCTGCAGCGCGATGGGGCCTACGAACACAGCCGCCGCGGCGAGGTTGGCAAAGAATCGAGAACAGTTCATTGCGAACGGACCGAAGAGACGGCCGCATCCGGCCACCGTCCTTTGTCGCACGGCGCGCCTTGCGCGTTCATCCGCTGGCCGCTGCCACGGACGGGATGTTCAGCGTTGAATGGCCGCTGCTCTTGCGCGTTTCAGTCAGGATCAACAGCGACGCGGCAACCACAATGGCCGCGGCAAGCGCGAGCGCAACGACTACCACCGGTGACTTCATCGATGTCCTGATCACGAGGCCGCCGATCACCAATGACTCGGGGAACGGCCCAGGTTGAAAGGTGAAAGCGCTCAGGTCGGCAACGACATGGCCATAGTCGCCTTGGTCGACAGCACCGTCAGGGTGACGATCAGGGCGACAGGGCGCCGATCGCCAGCGATGCTGCGACCGCGCCGGTCAGCCGGGAAAAGGCGGATTGCGCAGCCCGGCCGGTGAGGCCCGGCGTGCCGTACGCCCGCATCATGGTCCAAATCCTTCAAAGCGCGAGCGAATCACTCGCAATTCCGAAGAATCTCACCGCCAGAGCCGGCAACATTGCGGCAAGCGCCGCGTCGAACATGGCGAAATCGCGACAAGGATTAACATTCTGCCCGCAATTCTCAGATCCCGGCCGCGATGCTGGCGGGGTTGTCGATACGCGCCGGCCGCCCGTCCATCGGCACGAAGCCCGGCGTCTGTTCTACCCGCCGCAGCCATTTCCGGATCGCCGGAAACGTCGAGAGGTCGAAGTCGCAGCGTTCGGCCAGGTGGGTGTAGCCGTAGAGCGCGATGTCCGCGACTGTGAGCTGACCCGCCGCAAAGTATTCGTTGGTCTTGAGGTGATTCTCCATCACCTGAAGCGCCGCATAACCGCGCTCCATCCAGTCCTCGAGCGCATGCGTTTGCAGGTCACGCCCGCCCCTGACCAGCGACAGCCAGAAATAGGCGGCGCCGATATTCGGCTCCAGCGCGTGCTGCTCGAAGAACATCCACTGCAGGGCCTCGGCGCGATCGATTCGCGACTCCGGCGCCAGCGGCGTGCCGCCTGCCACGTACCACAGGATGGCATTGGACTCGGCGAGGTAGCGATCTTCGCCCACCTCGAGCAGCGGCACCTGGCCGGACGGATTCTTGGCCAGAAACTCCGGCGTGCGGCTCTCGCCGCGCAGAATGTCGATCTCGATCGATTCGTAGGGCACGTTCACAAGCGCCAGCGCAAGGCGGACCTTGTAGCTGTTGCCGGAGCGTTGCATCGAATAGAGCTTGTACATTCTGACCGTTCGAGCGGTGGAGGCGGTGCGCCGCGGAAACGTTTGTCGTCCCGCAAGGCGGCTAAACAATGATGCCGTTGCAAATCCGCCGCAAGGCCCGACGATTGGAAAAAGTCGAAAACCTCTACCGCATCGCAGCGGCGCGGAAGATCATTTCAACCCGCCAGAACAAATCGGATCACGCTTTCGCTACCTCTAGCGCGGTGAGGCCCGAGCCGCTGCGTTCGTGCAGCGCGCCGCGCATGATCAGGGCAAATCGTCCGACGCGAGGAAGGACGACCAGCACTCCGGCCCGAACAGCACGAGCGAAATGGCGGTGAGTGCGATGACGGTGGCGGCGGCAACCGTTATCGTCCGCCATTGGCGAGCCGCCAGCAGCGCAAACGGAACGACGGCTGCAAATTGCGGCTTGCAGGCAAGAAGGCCGATCAGCACGCCGGCGGCGATCGGCCGCCCTGGCAAGGCGAGCGTCGCGCCGCCCAGTAGCGCCGCTGTGAGAAAGCCGTTCCGACCCTGGCCGAGATTGATGAAGAGGGCGGGAAAGGCGGCAGCAACCGGCAGAGCTCAGTCATGGCACCTTGAGCCTGTCGCATCCGCCGCACAATCGCGGCGATGACGGCCAGATGCAGCGCCAGGGTACCACCCTGCCAAGCCGCGAGCGCCACCGGATAGGGCAACAGGGAGAGCGGTGCGGCGACCAGCAGGAAGAGCGGGGGGACAGAGCCACGCATAGTATGGTGTCCCCGCGCCGAACAGCTCTTGCTCGCGGGCGTGGTGAGCGGGGATGTCGTAGGCTTTGGCGGCCTTCCAGGGCCAGCCGAGCCGGCCGCATAGAAGCTGGAGAAATCGATACCGATCGGCTTGCCGTTGCGATCGACCGTCCGACATCGCGATCCATCCCACGATGGCAAGGCCGCAGATCACAAGCAGGATCAGGCTGTAGCCGCGCGCCCGCGCGGGCGTCAGCCAGTCGCCGGATCGCAACGCTTGTCAGATATGAGCCATTTCGCCGCGGAACTTTAGGAATGTTGCGCCGACCGTACGCTGCCGCCTTTAGGGCTTCCTAAACTTTCCTCGACGGTGCCGAAGCTTCTTGCGGTGCAGCGGCACCCGTCCTAGGGTGCATCATTCCCACCATCAGAGTCGTGACTTTTGACGGGCCACGACGTTTGCCAGGAGAAGATGATGTCCTTCCTTGCCGCTGCGCTTGACCGTGTGAAGCCGTCCGCGACCATCGCGGTCACGGACAAAGCACGCGCGCTGAAAGCGGCGGGCCGCAACGTCATCGGGCTCGGCGCGGGCGAGCCGGACTTCGACACGCCCGCCAACGTCAAGCTGGCGGCCATTCGCGCCATCGAGGCCGGCAAGACCAAGTACACCGCGGTCGACGGCATTCCGGAGCTGAAGGAGGCGATCATCGCCAAGTTTCAGCGCGAGAACGGGCTGACCTACAAGCCGAACCAGGTCATCGTCGGCACCGGCGGCAAGCAGGTGCTGTACAACGCGCTGATGGCGACCATCAATCCGGGCGACGAGGTGATCATCCCGGCGCCCTATTGGGTCAGCTATCCGGAGATGGTGGCGCTGGCCGGCGGGGAATCCGTGCCGATCATCTGCACCGCCGAGACCGGATTCAAGCTGCAGCCTGAGCCCCTGGAGCGGGCGATCACGCCGAAGACCAAGTGGATCGTCCTCAACTCGCCGTCGAACCCGACCGGCGCCGCCTATACGCGCGCCGAGCTCAAGGCGCTCACCGACGTCCTGGTGAAGCATCCGCATGTCTGGGTCATGACCGACGACATGTACGAGCACCTCGTCTACGACGACTTCCAGTTCACGACGCCGGCACAGATCGAACCGAAACTGTTCGACCGCACGCTGACGGTGAACGGCGTGTCGAAAGCCTATTGCATGACCGGCTGGCGGATCGGCTATGCCGGTGGTCCTGCGCAGTTGATCAAGGCGATGGCGACCATCCAGTCGCAGTCTACCTCGAACCCGTGCTCGATCGCGCAATGGGCAGCGGTCGAAGCGCTGAACGGTCCTCAGGACTTCATCCCGGTGAACAACCAGGTGTTCAAGGAACGGCGCGATCTCGTCGTGTCGATGCTCAACCAGGCCAAGGGCATCGACTGCCCGCGACCGGAAGGCGCGTTCTACGTCTATCCGTCCTGCGCCGGCACGATCGGCAAGACCGCGCCGTCGGGCAAGGTGATCACCAATGACGAGGAGTTCGTCACCGAGCTGCTGGAGAGCGAGGGCGTCGCCGTCGTGCAGGGTTCGGCCTTCGGCCTCGGGCCTGCATTCCGGATCTCCTACGCGACCAAGACCTCCGATCTCGAGGACGCGTGCAAGCGCATCCAGCGATTCTGCGGCAATTTGAAATGATCAAATGGCATTGATGGAGCGATCCGTCTTTTGACGGCAATTTCGGCGAGTGCCAGGTTTCGGACATGGCGCTTCCTTTCTGTCGGCTCCGCAATTGCAACTGTCAGAACGGGTTGACGGGTTGACGTCGCGGCGGCATCGCCGGACGTGGGGCACATGTCGGTGTCCTGTTGACGCGCCGGATCGCCGGCACCGCGATCACGGCTGATCCACTGCAGCACCCGGTAAAGGCCCGCCGAGCCAGGCCTTCGTGTTTTGTTGGTCGCACGTTCGGTTCGCCTCCGGATGCACCGCCCGAAATCTGGAACCGGGCGGGATGTTGTGGCATAGAGGCCGCTATCGCCGCAGGTACGGCGTCACGATTCTGTGCTCGCACCACATATTCAGCCGGAGATTTCCCATGCGCCGCTCAATCCTCCTTGCCGGGCTCGCCGCCGCGGGCCTGGTCGCGTCCTTGGTCAGCGCACAGTCGCAGCAAGCCATGGTTCGGGTCGGTGTTCTCGAATGTCGGGGCGGGGCGAGCATTGGCTTCATTGTGGGCTCCGTGACACATCTCGGCTGCGTGCTGCGCGCCGACGGCATGCCGGAGGATCGCTACGTCGCCACGGTCCGCAAGGTGGGTCTGGACCTCGGCATCACCGCGGAAACCGCACTGGCTTGGGCTGTGTTCGCACCTGTGAACCGAATCGGGCCGGGTGATCTCGCCGGCAACTATGCCGGTGCGCAGGGCAGCGCGTCGCTCGGCGTTGGTATCGGCGGCAACGCACTATGGGGCGGCTCGAACAATTCGATCGCCTTGCAACCGCTCAGCATCCAGGGTCAGATCGGCCTTAACGTAGCGGCTGGCCTCGAGAGCCTGGAACTTCGTCCAGGGCGGTAAAATAATTCATATGAACTGATCGAGCGCGGTCCGGCGTCCGCCTGCGACGCGGCGAACGCATAGCAATGGCGCAAGTTTCACGCCGTTTCGCGACTATGCACCGCCGTGTTTTTTCGTGCTTGCCAAATCCGTAGGAGGGGCAGAGCATCGGGCTTTGCCGACCCAATCAAGGGCCGAGCTCCAACAAAGGAGACGGCGAATGGGACAAGACGTCAGAAGTCCCCGCGGTCCACGGTGCATCGCACTGGTGGGCCCTTTCCAAAGCGGTAAAACCACACTTCTTGAAGCAATATTGGCGCGAACGGGAGCGATCCCGCGCGTCGGCAGCGTCGATGCCGGCACTTCGGTCGGCGACGCCAGCCCCGAGGCCCGGCATCACAAGATGAGTGTCGGGTTGACTGCCGCCAGTATGAATTTCATGGGCGACAGCTACACCTTCATCGACTGCCCAGGCTCCGTGGAATTCGCGCATGACATGCGCGCCGCGCTGCCCGCCGTCGACGCCGCTGTCGTGGTGTGCGAGGCCGATGAGAAGAAGCTGCCGCAACTGCAGATCATCCTGCGCGAACTCGAGGATCTCAAGATCCCGCGCTTTCTGTTTCTCAACAAGATTGACCGCGCCAACAAGCGCATCCGCGAGACGCTTGCCTTCCTGCAACCGGCCTCGCGCGTACCGCTGGTGCTGCGGCAAATCCCGATCTGGAAGGGCGAACTGATCGAAGGTTTTGTCGATCTCGCGCTGGAGCGCGCCTTCGTCTATCGCGAGCACAAGGCGTCCGAGGTGATTGCGCTGGAAGGCGGCGACCTCGACCGCGAGAAGGAAGCGCGCTTCTCGATGCTGGAGAAGCTGGCCGATCACGACGACGCCCTGATGGAGCAGCTGCTCGAGGACATCCAGCCGCCGCGCGACGCCGTGTTCGACGATCTCGCTCGCGAGCTGCGTGAAGGGCTGATCTGCCCGGTGTTGCTCGGCTCGGCGACGCGCGAAAATGGCGTGCTGCGTCTGATGAAGGCGCTGCGTCATGAAGCGCCCGGGATTGCCGAAACCGCCGGGCGCCTCGGCGCGCCGCCGTCGAAAGATGCGCTCGGCTACGTCTTCAAGACGATCCATTCGCAGCACGGCGGCAAGCTGTCGCTGACGCGGCTGCTTTCGGGCCATCTCGACGACGGGGCCACGCTGCAATCCTCCGGCGGCGGAGCGGGGCGCGTTTCCGGCATTCTCGCCGTCAACGGCGCTCACGACACCAAGCGTGCCTCGGCGGAAGCCGGCGACACCGTCGCGCTCGGCAAGCTCGATGCGATCAAGACCGGTGAAACCGTCTGTTCCGGCAAGACAGCGCCCTCGGCGCTGGTCCAGGTCGAGCCGACTCCGCCGGTGCTTGCGATCTCCATTGCGGCGACCGACCGCAAGGACGACGTCAAGCTCGGCCAGGCGCTCGCCCGGCTGCACGAGGAAGATCCCTCGCTCGGCATGGTCCAGAACGCCCGCACCCACGACATCGTGCTGTGGGGGCAGGGCGAGATGCACCTGCGGGTCGCGAACGAACGCCTGCGCGATCGCTTCGGTGTCAATGTCAAATCGCATCCGCCGGCGATCGGCTATCAGGAGACCATTCGCAAGTCGATCACCCAGCGCGGCCGCCACAAGAAGCAGTCGGGTGGCCACGGCCAGTTCGGCGACGTCGTTCTCGATATCAAGCCGCTGCCGCGCGGCGAAGGCTTCAAGTTCTTCGAAACGGTGGTCGGCGGGGCGGTGCCACGCAACTACATCCCGGCCGTGGAGGAAGGCGTGGTCGACGGATTGGTGCGCGGCCCGCTCGGCTTCCCCGTCACCGATCTGCAGGTGACGCTGACCGACGGCTCCTACCACAGCGTCGACTCTTCCGACCTTGCGTTCCGTACCGCGGCGCGGGTCGGCCTCAGCGAAGGGTTGCCGCAGTGCCAGCCGGTGCTGCTGGAGCCGATCCACGTGGTGGAGATTGTCTGTCCGAACGAGGCCACCGCCAAGATCAATGCGATCCTGTCGGCGCGGCGCGGCCAGATTCTCGGCTTCGACACCCGCGAGGGCTGGACCGGCTGGGATTGCGTTCGCGCCATGATGCCCGAAGCGGAGATCGGCGAGCTCATCGTCGAGCTGCGTTCGGCCACCGCCGGCGCCGGCAGTTTCACCCGGCAGTTCGACCATATGGCCGAGGTCACCGGGCGTGCTGCCGACCAGATCATCGCCGCGCATCGCGCTGCCGCGTGATCCCTGCCATTCCGGGGCGCCGCAAGGCGGCGCGCCCGGTCATCCGCGGTCACGACAATGTGTGAGGCCTGACGGACTGCGCCTTTAGGCGCAGCCCGTCAGTCATGTTCTTGACAGGCTAGGCAGGACAGGAAATGGATCGCCTGCAAGATGATTTCGGGAGGGGTCGTGCTGCAAGGCTGCGCTTCAGGGGGACATGGTGCCTAAGCCTCCCGCCGCGTGTCTGATCGGATGGCCGGCGGCGCATTCGCGTTCGCCGCTGATCCATCATTACTGGCTGCGCAAGCTGGGCATCGAAGGCGGCTACAACATCGAAGCGGTGCCGCCGGAAGAGCTCGCCGAATTCGTGAGCCATCTTTCGATACATGGTTTCGTCGGCGCCAATGTCACGATCCCGCACAAGGAACGTGCGCTGGCATTGACGCTTCCCGACGAGCGCGCGCGTGCCGTCGGCGCCGCCAATACGCTGTGGTACGAAGGCGAGGACCTGCGCTCGACCAACACCGACATCGAAGGCTTCATCAACAATCTCGATGCCTTTGCGCCGGGGTGGGACGCGGCCGACGAGGCGCTCGTGCTGGGCGCCGGCGGCTCATCGCGCGCCGTCGTCTTCGGACTGCTCGAGCGCGGCATCAAGCGCGTGCACGTCGCCAATCGCACCCTCGAGCGGGCCGAAGCATTGGTGCGGCAGTTCGGTGCGAAAGTCCATCCGCTTGGATGGGATGCAATCGGCGAGGTCCTGCCGCGGGCGCAACTGCTGGTGAACACGACTTCGCTCGGCATGCACGGGCAGCCGCCGCTCGACGTCGACGTCACCAAATTGCCTGTCAATGCCGTCGTCGCCGATCTCGTCTATGTTCCCCTGATCACGCCGTTGTTGGCGGCGGCGCAAGCGCGCGGGCTGAAGACCGCTGACGGGCTCGGCATGTTGCTGCATCAGGCCGTGCGCGGCTTCGAATTGTGGTTCGGCAAGCGGCCGGAGGTCACGCCGGAACTGCGCGCGCTGGTCGAAGCCGATCTTGCAAAGTCTTGAGAGAATGGCTCGCCGTTGATCGATCGGATTGATCGCGTCATCCGCTTTGGCTCCTCATCCTGTGCAGCGCTCCCGAAGGAGCGCGTCTCGAAGGATGAAGGCCGCGATGGATGCGCCTGGGGCCTCATGGTTCGAGCGCTAACGCGCCTCACCATGAGGGGCAACATCGATGGCGATCACACCGCGATCACGCGGTCGTCGATCTCGGCAACCGTGTTGACGCCGCACAGGCCCATCGTCGTCAACAGCTCCTTCTGGATGATCTCGATCGCCTTGGCGACGCCGGCCTGGCCCCCGGCGCCAAGGCCATAGGCATAGGCGCGGCCGATCATGCAGGCCTTGGCGCCGAGCGCGAGCGCGCGCATGACGTCCTGCCCGGAGCGGATCCCGCCGTCGAACAGGATCTCCATCCTGGAGCCGACCGCGTCGGCGATCTCCGGCAGCACTTCGATCGACGACGGCGCGCCGTCGAGCTGCCGGCCGCCATGGTTGGACACAACCAGCGCCTGCGCGCCGGTCTTGGCGGCTTCCTCGGCGTCCTCGACGTCGAGGATGCCTTTGATCACCAGCTTGCCCGGCCAGATGCTGCGGATCCAGGCGACGTCCTTCCAGCTCAGCGTGGTGTCGAACTGCGATGCAGTCCATTCCGAAAGCCGGTTCAGGTCATCGGCATTCTTGATGTGTCCGGCGATGTTGCCGAAGGTGCGGCGCTTGCCGCGCAGGATGCCCGCGACCCACGCCGGCCTGCTGGCGAAATCCAGAAGCTTCGATACGGTCCATTGCGGCGGGACGGTCATTCCGTTCTTGATGTCCTGGTGCCGCTGTCCGATCACCTGCAGGTCGACGGTCAGAACCAGCGCACTGCACTTGGCCGCGATCGCGCGCTCGACCAGCGCCTTGATGAAGCCCCGGTCCTTCATGACGTAGAGCTGGAACCAGAACGGCTTTTCGACACTGGAGGCGATGTCCTCGATCGAACAGATCGACATCGTGCTTTGCGTGAACGGAATGCCGGCCGCCTGCGCGGCGCGACAGGCGAGGATCTCGCCGTCGCCGTGCTGCATGCCGAGCAGTCCGACAGGCGCGAGGATCAGCGGCATGCTGGCCGGCTCGCCGAGAATGGTGGTCGACAGGTCGCGTTTCGACACATCGACCAGGATGCGCTGGCGAAACTTGATCTGCTGCAGGTCCTCGCGATTGGCGCGCAGCGTCTCCTCGGCGTAGGAGCCGCGGTCGCAGTAATCGAAGAACGCCTTCGGCACGCGCCGTTTATGCAACTGTCGCAGGTCGTCGATGCAGGTGATGTACTTCATAAGCGTCCCCCGGCCTTCTTGCGTCCACGGATTTGATCGTCATCTAGCATGGTTGGAAAGCCAGCCAAATCGTTTGCGGAGGCTCCATGACGAGACGCCAGGCAATCGTCCGACAGGCCGAAACGACCGAGAAGCGCCAGCTCGAGGAGGCGCTGGAGGAGGGGCTGGAAGAGACCTTTCCCGCCTCCGATCCCGTCAACGTCATCCAGCCGCCGCCCACCCGCGGCGACCATCATGTGAAGCGGACCGGTTAACGCAAGTTCCATATCGGGCGCTGCCGGATGGGGCAATCGTAGCAGTTCCAAGGCTTTAGGGAACCGGTCGGCGGCCGGGTTCCGTAATGATTCATCATATTTTTTGAAGCCATTTTAGCTGTGATGGCATTATAAGACCCCGGCAAGTCAGGGACGGCGGGCCCAAAAGAGGTCATTCGCCGTTGTCGTGGGGTCCCTGATTGTTGCTTGGGGGTCAAATGAGCCGCAAATATTTCGGTACGGACGGGATTCGGGGCCGCGCCAATGGTTTGATCACGCCGGAACTAGCGCTCAAGGTCGGCCAGGCGGCCGGGCTGGTCTTTCAGCGGGGTGAACATCGTCACCGTGTCGTGATCGGCAAGGACACCCGTCTCTCCGGCTACATGATCGAATACGCCATGGTGGCCGGCTTTACCTCGGTGGGTATGGACGTGCTCCTGGTTGGCCCCATGCCGACGCCTGCGGTCGCGATGCTGACCAAGTCGATGCGCGCCGATCTCGGCGTCATGATCTCGGCCTCCCACAATCTGTTCGAAGACAACGGCATCAAACTGTTCGGCCCGCAGGGCTTCAAGCTTTCCGACGACGTCGAGAAGCAGATCGAGCAGCTGCTCGACGAATGCCTCGACAAGCGCCTCGCGCAGAGTGCCAGCCTCGGCCGCGCCCGCCGTATCGACGGCGTGCATGACCGCTACATCGAATTCGCCAAGCGCACGCTGCCGCGCGATCTGAGCCTCGACGGGCTGCGCGTGGTGGTCGATTGCGCCAACGGCGCCGCCTACAAGGTGGTGCCGGAAGCACTGTGGGAACTGGGTGCCGACGTCGTGCCGATCGGTGTCGAGCCCGACGGCTTCAACATCAACAAGGAATGCGGCTCGACCTCGCCGGAAGCGCTGGCAAGAAAGGTCCGCGAGATGCGCGCCGACATCGGCATTGCGCTCGACGGCGATGCCGATCGCGTCATCCTGGTCGACGAGCGCGGCCATCTGGTCGACGGCGACCAGCTGCTCGCGGTGATCGCGCAGAGCTGGAAGGAAGACGGCAGGCTGTCGCGGCCCGGCATCGTCGCGACCGTGATGTCCAATCTCGGGCTCGAGCGCTTCCTGAAAGAGCAGGGTATCGAACTCGTCCGCACGCCCGTTGGCGATCGCTACGTGCTCGAGCAGATGCTGAGCGGCGGCTACAATCTCGGCGGCGAGCAGTCCGGCCACATCATCCTGTCCGACTATGCGACGACCGGTGACGGCTTCGTTGCGGCACTGCAGGTGTTGGCGGTCGTGCAGAAGCTGCGCCGACCGGTCTCGGAGGTCTGCCACCGCTTCGACCCGCTGCCGCAGATCCTCAAGAACGTGCGCTACCGCAAGGGCAAGGGCAAGCCGCTCGAGGACGCCGAGGTGAAGTCGGCGATCGCGGACGGTGAGAAGCGGCTCAACGGCCACGGCCGCCTTTTGATCCGCTCGTCCGGCACCGAGCCGGTCATCCGCGTGATGGGCGAGGGCGAGGACCGCATCCTGGTCGAGGACGTGGTCGACACCATCGTCTCGGCGCTCGGCCAGGCCGCCGCCTGATCGCATCCCAGCCATCGGCTGACGGCGGTGGTGCAATCGATGCCACCGTCGTAGGAACCATGCGGGCCCTCAAGTCCGGCCCGCCGGGACCGAACCATTGAACAAGCCTGCCGTCGTCTCACAAGAAACGCTGACAGAGCCGATTACTGATGTAACTGCGGCCGCGAAGGCGCGCACAGTGGGACCGGCCTATGTCGTGCTCGCCGGCATCAGCCTCTCGCATTTCCTCAACGACACCATGCAGTCGTTGATTCCGTCGGTCTATCCGATCCTGAAGGATTCCTACGCGCTCGACTTCGCGCAGATCGGAATGATCACGCTGGCGTTCCAGTTCACCGCCTCGCTCTTGCAGCCGCTGGTCGGGCATTTCACCGACAAAAAGGCGCAGCCGTTCTCGCTGGCGATCGGGATGGGATCGACCTTCTTCGGCCTGTTGCTGCTCAGCATCGCGCAGCATTACCTCGTGATCCTGCTCGCGGCCGCTCTGGTCGGGCTGGGCTCGGCGGTGTTCCATCCGGAGTCAGCGCGCATCGCGCGCCTGGCCTCAGGCGGACGTTACGGCTTCGCGCAATCGGTGTTCCAGGTCGGCGGCAGCTTCGGCACGTCGATGGGACCGCTGCTGGCGGCAGCGATCGTGGTGCCGTTCGGGCAGGCGAGCATCGCGTGGTTCTCCTCGATTGCGTTCGTCGCGATCCTGATCCTGTGGCGCATCGGCCGATGGTACGGGCCGCAGATCACCGCAAAGAAACCGATGCCGATCCATGCGCATCCGGACGGGCCGAGCTCGCGCCGCGTCGCGATCGCGCTTGCGGTGCTGGTGGCGCTGCTGTTTTCGAAGCAGCTCTACGTGTCCAGCCTGTCGAGCTATTATATCTTCTACCTGATCGACAAGTTCGGCGTCTCGACGCAGGCGGCGCAGATCTATCTCTTCGCCTTCCTCGCCGCGAATGCGGTCGGAGCGTTCCTGGGCGGGCCGGTCGGCGACCGCTTCGGCCGCAAATACGTGATCTGGTTCTCGATCCTCGGCGCGCTTCCGTTCACGCTCGCGCTGCCCTACGCCGGCCTTGCCTTGAGCGCGGTGCTGACCATCATCATCGGCCTCGTGATTTCTTCGGCGACCTCTTCGATCATCGTGTTCGCGCAGGAATTGGTGCCGCATCGCTTCGGCATGATCTCGGGTGTGTTCTTCGGCGTCGCGTTCGGCATCGGGGGTTTGGGCGCTGCCGTGCTCGGCGAGCTTGCCGATCACACCTCGCTTGGCTTCGTCTACCAGGTCTGTGCCTATCTTCCCGCGATCGGCTTGCTTGCGGTGTTCCTGCCCAAGCTTCCGCATCAAGCGCGCTGAAGCCTGCGCGCGACGAATCTCTTCACGCTTCGTTAGTGTTTGTGGCGATCTCTCGGCCTATTCCGTTAACCTTTGCGCGCAGGGCGTCACAAAAAATCAACCTTAATAATTAGGGTTAAGCGGCACTTAAGTATTTGGTGCGATCGTCCAGCCGTGAGTTTTCGAAGTGGGGCTTTCCAGTTGCCTCACCGGCCAAAAGGACGAAGCCAATGCGTAGCGTGAAGTCTCTGATTGCCGCGGGTGCGGCATCTCTGTTGTCCACGGTGGTGTTCGCCGCCGACTTGCCCATCGCTCCGCCTCCAATGTACGCGCCGCCGCCGCCCGCCGACTTCGGCGGATGGTACCTGCGCGGCGATATCGGCTTCAGCAATCAGAGAGTTGATCGGCTCAGCAATGTGCTCGATGCCAACAATACGTCATCGGTTCAGAGCCTTGGCTTCAACACCGCCGGCATCTTCGGACTTGGCGTCGGCTATCAGTTCAACAACTGGTTCCGTGCCGATCTGACCGGTGAATATCGCGGTAACTCGCAGTTCTTCGGCACCGACCATATCACCTATGTCGGCGGCTTAGGCACCGACACTTATCATGCTACCAAGTCCGAATGGGCTGCTCTCGCCAACGCATACGTCGATCTCGGCACCTGGTGGTGCATCACGCCATTCGTTGGCGCTGGTGTCGGCATGGCGCGCGTCTCGATCGCCAACTTCACGGACCAAGGCATCGCGAACAATGGGGGCGGCGCGCTGCCGGGGCTAGCCTACGGCGATAACGCCTCGAAGTGGAATCTTGCTTGGGCGCTGCATGCCGGTCTCGCCTACAAGGTCTCTCCGAGCTTCACGGTCGAACTCGCCTATCGCTATCTTGACCTGGGCGATGGTGTGACCGGCGATCTCAGGACTTTCGACGGCACCAACGCAGTCTATAACCCGATGACGTTCAAGAACATCACGTCGCATGACGTGAAGCTCGGCGTGCGCTGGAACCTCGAGTCGCCGGCGCCGATGTATCATCCGCCGCTGGTCACCAAGGGCTGAGCGCCTAAGACTTCTTAACAGCATAAACGGCGCGGGAGCTTCCCGCGCCGTTTTTTGTTGCGCCGATTTTTACGATTGGATCGTCCGAAGAAGGCCCGCGACAACCATTGGTTAAGGTTAACGGGCGATGATCATCGCGACAGTTCGTGTGTTCGATGGAGCGTTTGCGATGCGTAGGCTTGTGCTGGTGGCGGCGATGTGGGGAGCGGTGTCCGCCGCGCATGCCGCCGATCTTCCCGATCTTCCCATCCTGCGCGGCGCCTTCACCGAGGGTCTCACCACCTCCAGGGTGAACTGGCAGGGGTTCTATATCGGCGGCCAGGCCAGCTATGGCACCACTACGCCGCGGATTCCATCAACTATCAACGACGATCTGTCCGGGACTTTTGTATCGCCGCCCGGCACGCCCTACTTGTTCCGGGGGCTTCCCGAACCGCACAGCGAGAGCAGCGGGTACGGAGCTTTCGCGGGATACAACTGGCAATGGGATGACGTCATTCTCGGCGTGGAGGGGAATTACCTGCACGGTGGATTTCGCTCCACAGCGTTTGCTAGCGCGTACTGGGCTTTCGACGCAAACGGCGTGCCCCATTCGTGGACGAACTCGATGGCGATCGTAAGCTTGTCCGACTTCGGGTCACTCCGGCTGCGGGCCGGCTATGCCATGGGATGTTTCCTGCCCTATGTGTTTGGCGGCGCCGGATTTGGTTCCCAGACAATCGAGCGTCTAGTCTGGGTCTCTCCCGACCCGATACGCACTCCAACGGACCACGCATTGAACACGAAGCTGGTCTACGGTTACTCCGCGGGCGTCGGCCTCGACATCATGCTGATCGGGGGGCTGTTTGCCCGGGCGGAATATGAATATCAGCGCGTGACGTCTGACGTCGAGACAAACATCAACACCGTCCGCGCCGGCCTCGGCTACAAGTTCTGACGGCCTGTCGCTGGGCTGTTGACAGGATTCGATCGTCCTGATGCTGTGTCGCCGAAACAAGGGCGACGCGCATGAAGATCTACGGCGACAGCAATTCCGGCAATTGCCTGAAGGTGAAGTGGGTTTGCGACAAGCTGCGCCTGCCTTACACCTGGGTTCCCGTCGATATCACCAAGGGGGAGACGCGCACGCCCGCCTTCCTGAAGCTGAACAGCGCCGGGCAGGTGCCGACGATCGTGTTCGATGACGGCCGGACGCTCGCCCAATCCAACGCCATCATCCGCTATATTGCACGCGGCAGCGATCTCATCCCGTGCGACGCCTTTGCCGAGGCGAAAATGGACGAGTGGCTGTTCTGGGAGCAGTACAGCCACGAGCCTTACATCGCGGTGTGCCGCTTCCAGATGGTCTACCTCGGCAAGTCCGTCTCCGAGCTCGATCCCGAAAAGGTGAAGCGCGGACATGCGGCGCTGGCACGCATGGAGCTGCAGCTCGTGGCCAGCCGCTTCATCGTTGATGACGCCCTTTCGCTCGCTGACGTCGCGCTTGTTGCCTACACGCGTGTCGCCCACGAGGGCGGCTTCGACATGCGCGGCTATCCCGCCATTCGCCGCTGGATCGGCGAGACCGAAAGTTTCCTCGGATTGCCGGCGGCGCGCTGAGGAGACCAATATGCCCGATCTCTCCATCTCGATCCGGCGCGCCCGCCGCGACGACGTTGCCGCCATCGTCGCGATGCTGGCCGACGACCACCTCGGTCGGGCCCGCGAGCTGATCGATGATCCCTTGCCGGCGTCCTATTTCGAGGCGTTCGAAACGCTCGGCCGCGATCCCGGCATCCGGCTTGTGGTGGCGCAGGACGGCGAGGGCAGGGTCGTGGGGTGCCTGCAGCTCTGCATCATGCCGGGGCTGAGTTCGCAAGGCGCCTCGCGCGGCCTGATCGAGGACGTTCGCGTCGCGTCCGATTGCCGTAGCCGCGGCATCGGCGAGCAGCTCGTGCAATGGGCGGTTGCGACCGCCCGCGAGGAGGGCTGCAAGCTCGTCGAACTGTTCACCCACCAGTCGCGAGTCGACGCCCAGCGCTTCTACAAGCGGCTTGGATTTGAGCCGAGCCATGTCGGCATGACTGTCCGCTTTTGATGCACCGTGCGCTGCACGCTGTGCGTGTTGCGGAATCGCGCCGCACATTCGATCTGGTTAATGGCTGATAAACTAACTCGAGTTCATTCATGTTTGTTGGGGAACCATTGGTGCTAAAAATGTGTATCCCGCCGGGCTCGGGTTGGTTCGGGGATATCAATGACAACATTTTCCTTGATCAAGGTCGGCAACGTCTACGTGGTGCGGGCCGACGATCAGTGCATTTTGAAGATCGCAAGCCGCAGCAAGGCGGCGCGGCTGATCAGCCAGGCGGCGGTACTACTTGACGCCGATGCGGCGGCCGAACGATCGCAGGCGCAAACGCCCGCCGAGATATCGATCGACAGTGAGACGCCCGAAGCTCCTTGACCATTCCAGCCGATTCCCGTATTAGCCGCCGCGGGACACCTCCCCCCAACGGGAGGCTCACTATCTGGAAGGGTAGACGATGACTAAGGCGAAGCCCGCTTCGCGGCCGAACGTGCCGCATTTCTCCTCCGGCCCCTGCGCCAAGCGCCCTGGCTGGAATCCCCAAAATCTCAAGGACGCAGCTCTCGGCCGCTCGCATCGCGCGAAGATCGGCAAGGCGAAACTCAAGCTCGCGATCGACCTGACGCGCGAGGTGCTTGAAGTTCCCGCCGATTACCGCATCGGCATCGTGCCGGCGTCGGATACCGGCGCGGTCGAGATGGCGCTGTGGTCGCTGTTGGGAGCGCGCCCCGTCACCACGCTCGCCTGGGAGTCCTTCGGCGAGGGCTGGGTCAGCGACATCGTCAAGGAACTGAAGCTCAAGGACGTCACCAAGCTCAATGCAGGCTATGGCGAGATCCCGGATCTCTCCAAGGTCGATCCCGCGACCGACGTCGTCTTCACCTGGAACGGCACCACCTCCGGCGTGCGCGTTCCCAACGCCGACTGGATCAGCGCGACCCGCGAGGGGCTGACCATTTGCGACGCGACCTCGGCCGCCTTTGCCCAGCCGCTCGACTGGCCGAAGCTCGACGTCGTCACCTTCTCCTGGCAGAAGGCGCTGGGCGGCGAGGCCGCGCACGGCATGCTGATCCTGTCACCGCGCGCGGTGCAGCGGCTCGAGACCTACAAGCCCGCCTGGCCGCTGCCGAAGATCTTCCGCATGACCAAGGGCGGCAAGATCAATGAAGGCATTTTCGTCGGCGAGACCATCAACACGCCGTCGATGCTCTGCGTCGAGGACTATCTCGACGCGCTGAACTGGGCGAAGTCGGTCGGCGGCCTGAAGGCGCTGATCGCGCGCGCCGACGCCAACACCAAGGTGCTCGCCGACTGGAAAGCGCAGACGCCGTGGATCGATTTCCTGGCGAAGGATCCCGCGATCCGCTCCAACACCTCGGTTTGCCTGAAGTTCACCGATCCGGTCATCTCCGCGCTCGCGCCGGACGCGCAAGCCGACTTCGTCAAGAAGCTCGTTGCTTTGGTCGAGAAGGAAAACGCCGGCTTCGATTTCGCGCATTACCGCGACGCGCCGGCGGGCCTGCGCATCTGGTGCGGCGCAACCGTTGAAGCCAGGGATGTAGAGCTTCTGACCCAGTGGATCGACTGGGCCTTCGCCGAGACCAAGGCACAGCTGGCCAAGGCGGCGTGATCTTCTTGACCCTCCCCTCGAGGGGAGGGTCGACGCACCGCGAGCATGATCCGGAAAAGTGGGTACCGGTTTTCCAACAAGATCATGCTCAAACAAAAGAGCGTGCGTCGGGGTGGGGTGATCTCTCCTCTCGGCGCACCGTTGAAAATAGATCGACAGCTTCACCCCACCCCGGCGCTACGCGCCGACCCAAGAGCGAGCTTCGCTCGACTCGACCCCTCCAGGGGAGGGTCAAGGAGACATTCAGATGCACAAACCCAAGGTTCTCATTTCCGACGCCCTGTCGCCCGCCGCCGTGCAGATCTTCAAGGATCGCGGCCTCGAGGTCGACTTCCAGCCCAATCTCGGCAAGGACAAGGACAAGCTCGCCGAAATCATCGGCCACTATGACGGTCTTGCGATCCGCTCCGCGACCAAAGCAACCGCCAAGATCATCGAGCGCGCCAAGCGGCTGAAGGTGATCGGCCGCGCCGGCATCGGCGTCGACAACGTGGAGATTCCCGCGGCGACGGCCAAGGGCATCATCGTGATGAACACGCCGTTCGGCAACTCGATCACGACCGCCGAACACGCCATCAGCCTGATGCTGGCACTGGCGCGCGAGATTCCGCAGGCCGACGTCTCGACCCAGGCCGGCAAGTGGGAGAAGAACCGCTTCATGGGCGTCGAGATCACCGGCAAGGTGCTCGGCGTCATCGGCTGCGGCAACATCGGCTCGATCGTCGCCGATCGCGCCCAGGGCCTGCGCATGAAGGTGATCGCCTATGACCCGTTCCTTTCGCCCGAGCGCGCCAAGGATATCGGCGTCGACAAGGTCGAGCTGGACGAATTGCTCAGGCGTGCCGACTTCATTACCCTGCACACTCCGCTTACCGACAAGACGCGCAACATCATCGACGCGACTGCGATCGCCAAGATGAAGAAGGGCGTGCGGCTCATCAACTGCGCCCGCGGCGGCCTGGTGGACGAGCAGGCGGTGGTGGATGCGCTCAATTCCAAGCACATCGCCGGTGCCGCCTTCGACGTGTTCACCGAGGAGCCCGCCAACAAGAACGTGCTGTTCGGCCATCCCAACGTGATCTGCACGCCGCATCTCGGCGCCTCCACTACCGAGGCGCAGGAGAACGTCGCGCTGCAGATCGCCGAGCAGATGTCGGATTACCTGCTCTCCGGCGCCATCTCCAACGCCATCAACTTCCCCTCGATCACGGCCGAAGAGGCGCCGAAGCTCAAGCCGTTCATCGCGCTTGCCGAGAAGCTCGGCTCCTTTGCCGGCCAGCTCACCGAAACCGGCATCCTCAAGGTTCAGATCACCTATGAAGGTCACGTCGGCCAAATGAAGATCAAGGCGCTGACCTCGGCGGTGCTGGCGGGGCTGCTGCGGCCGATGCTGGGCGAGATCAACGTCGTGTCCGCGCCGGTCATCGCCAAGGAGCGCGGCATGGTCATGGACGAGATCGTGCGCGCGGCGGAAAGCGACTATGAAAGCCTGATCACGGTCACGGTGACGACCGAGCGGCAGGAGCGGTCGGTGTCCGGCACCGTCTATGCCGACGGCAAGCCGCGTCTCGTCGACATCAAGGGCATCCGCGTCGATGCCGAATTCGGCAAGTCCATGATCTACGTCACCAACGAGGACAAGCCGGGCTTCATCGGCAAGTTCGCCAGCCTTCTCGGCGACGCCAAGATCAACATCGCGACCTTCCATCTCGGCCGCGTCGCCCCGGGCAGCGACGCCATCGCGCTGGTCGAGGTCGACGGCCCCGTGCCTGCGGATGTGCTCGCCAAGGTGCAGGCGCTGCCGCAGGTCAAGCAGGTCAAGGCGCTGGCGTTCTGATCCCCTGTCGCGTTCCATCTCTTTCCCCTCACCCCTGAGGAGCTTGCGTAGCAAGCGTCTCGAGGGGTGAGGCCTGAGATGAAGCGGGGCCTCATGGTTCTGCCGGCGATGCGGAGCATCGTCCGGAGACGCGCGCAAACGCGCGCTCCTCACCGTGAGGGCCAACCTTCTCGGGTGGTTCGGCCATGGTCTTTTCCGCCGGCTCCACCCGCGGCGCCGAACGGATACCTCGGTCGAACCGGTTTCTTTCCCGCCTCGTCTCACCTAGTGGTGAGGGTGTTTTTTTGTCGCGCGTCCGTCTAACGAAACGTGTGACTGGCAGGAGAGATTTTTTATGCGAACGATTACCAAGTGTCTTGCAACCACCAGCCTGGTGCTGGTGACGGCCTTTGCCGCGCTCCCGGCGCTTTCCGCCGACATGAACGCAAGCTCGGCGATTGATGCGGTGACGGTCTATCCCGATGGCGCGAGCGTCACCCGCATCATCAATGTCGACATTCCCGCGGGCGACACCACGCTGGTCGCGAAGGATTTCCCTCTGTCGCTGGACACCTCCTCCTTGCGTGTCGAGGGCGAAGGCGGTGCCAAGCTGACGATCGGCGGTATCGACGCCCGTCCGCCGAAAGCGGCGCCGCCGGTGAACCTGCCCGAGCTCGACAAGCGCATCGAGGCGCTGAAGGACGAGCGGGCCAATCTGCAGGGCGCGATCGATGCCGCACATGCGCGGCGGAAGTTTGCCGAGCGCTTTGCCGAAGCCTCGCCGGCTGGATTGGGCGAAAAGGCCGAGGCGCGGCCGATCTCCGAATGGCGCGCCGCTTTTGCTGCGGTTTCGGAGGAGATCGCGGCGGCCGACACCGCGATCCGCGATGCCAAACGCAAGCAGCGCGACCTTGATCGCGAGATCGCGCGGCTGGAAGCCGACCGTTCGGCCAAGCCGCCCGCCAAGCTCGAGGTGCGGATCGATGTTGCCGCCGCAGGGGCCACCAAGGCCACGCTGCGGGTGACCTATGCCGTACGCAATGCGCGCTGGGCGCCGCTCTACGATGCGCGGCTCGACACCGGCGCAAAGGACCGCAAGCCCTCGCTGGAACTGGTGCGTCGCGCCGAGATCACACAGTCGACGGGAGAAGACTGGTCGAACGTTGCGCTCGGCGTCTCGACGCTGCGCATCGCCCGCGGCGGCAGCGCGCCTGAACTCGGCACGCTGATGGCGCAATATCCACAGCCGCCGCGACCCGTGGCGCTGGGCGCTTCGTCGGACGGCACACTAAGGCAGATGTCCCGAGCCCCGGCTCACGCACCGGCGTCGGCGCCGATCGCCAAGGCCATGGCCGAACAGGCTGAGGAGCGGGCGCGCGAGCAGGAAGCGACCGCGGAGGTCAGCGACTTCCAGGTCACCTTCAGGATTCCCGGCCGCGTCAGCCTGGGCGCCAACGAAGGCGCGAAGGCCCTGCGCATCGCGACCACGACGGTCGCGCCGGATCTTGCCGTTCGCGCCGCGCCGGTGATCGATCCGACCGCCTTCCTCGAAGCCAGCTTCAAGCAGGCGGAGGATGCGCCGCTGCTCCCCGGACGTGTTGCGATCTATCGCGACGGCGCCTTTGTCGGCCGCAGCCGGATCACCCCGGCCGGCAAGAACGAGACCGTGCGGCTCGGCTTCGGCGCCGACGACAAGGTCAAGATCGAGCGCTCCGTGGTCAAGCGCAACGAGGGCTCCACGGGCCTCTTGGTGACGTCGAAGACCGACGAGCGCTCGTTCAAGACCACGATCCGCAACGGCCATGACTTCCCGGTTCGGGTCGCGATCGAGGATCAGCTTCCGGTCAGCGAGAACGAGGAGATCGTCGTCGAGATGCTGCCGTTGACCACACCGCCGACAACGACCAACCTGCGCGACAAGCGCGGCGTGCTGGAATGGGCCTTCGACGCCAAGCCCGGCGAGGTCAGGGCGATCGACTTCGCCTGGCGCGTGCGCTGGCCCAAGGAAAAGACCGTCGTAATCGCGCCGGCGGGCTGAACGAGGCCGCCGATCCTACTCACCTCTCCCCACGCGCGGGGAGAGGTGAAACGAGTTCGTGGGCAGACCGCCTCAACCCGACGCTCTGGCCCTAGCTGTTCGGGCCGCGGTCCATGCCGACCGGCTGCCAGCGCCGCAATGTGGTGTTCTGCAGCACCGACGGGTTGACGCAGCTCACCGGCCACATTCCCGACAGCACCAGCGACAATTCGTAGCCGACACGGCGTTTGCGCGCCTCGTCGAACCGTGCCGATGCGGACGCGACATGGGCCGTCAGGGTCACGTTCTCCATGGCGAGCAGCGGGTTGTCGGGCGACGGCGGCTCCTTCTCCAGGACGTCGAGCGCGGCATGCGCGATCCAGCCCTCCTGCAGCGCCTTGATCAGCGCCGCTTCGTCGACCGTGGCGCCGCGCCCGGTATTGATGAAGATCGCGCTTTTCTTCATCTGCCGGAAGTGCTTTTCGGTCAGCATGTGATGGACCTCGGGACGGGCAGGGGCGTGCATCGAGACGAAGTCCGATTGCGACAGCACCTCCGACAGCGTGGCCGGCATGACGCCGTGGTCGGACATCAGCGTTTCCTGGATGAAGGGATCGTAGGCCATCATCCTCAGGCCGAACGGCGCGGCGCGCCTGGCGAACGCACGGGCGACGCGTCCGAACGAAATGAAGCCGAGCGTCTGCCCCATCAGGCGCGGGATCTTCAGAAGCGCCGGACGGCCTTCGGCCCAGCGGCCCTGCCGAACCATTTTGTCCTGCTCGACCAGGCGGCGAAAGCCCGCCAGCAGCAGCATCATGGCATGGTCGGCGACCTCCTCGATGAAGGTGTCGGGAATGTTGGTGACGGGAATGCCGCGCGCGGTCGCGGCCTTGACGTCGACGCTGTCGACGCCGACGCTGCCCAACGTGATCACCTTGCAGTTCTCGAGGGCGTCGATGACCGTCTTGGTGATCGGCATGCCCTTCGCGTAGATCGCATCGGCCGTCCTCGCGGCGGTGATGAATTCCGCTTCGTTGGCCGGCGCCTCGATAATTTCGGCGTCGATCGGCTCGAGCGCCTCCCGTTCATAGGAATAGTCGCTGCCGGCGACCGTGAAGCTGGCTCCCTTCGGCGTCACCACCCTGTATCTCGGCATTTCCTGCTCCCGATGTTATTGTTTCTTGATCGGCCGCCGTGCTGCTGCCACGACTTCGCGCTCTGGCGCCTGGACCTCCTCGCGTCCGGCAAAGAGCCGGGACTGCCGCGAGCGGTCCAGTCAGCAGATGCTGGAGCATTATACCTTGGGCGATGGCGGCGTGCCCACCTCGTTCGTGAGGCGCACGGAGGAGGGCGGGCATGCCTCGGCTGCCCACCCTCAAGCGTTTGGTCGCAGCTACTGCTTCTCGATGCGGGCGTTCTTGATCAGCTTTTCCCACAGCACGAGCTGATCCTTGACGAATGCGTCGAGTTGTTCCGGCGTGCCGGAGAAGGCGTCCATGCCCAAGGTGGCGAGCTGGGCCTTGATTTCCGGCTTCTCGACGATCTTGCGGATCTCGGCGTTGAGCCGCGTCACGATCTCCTTGGGCACGCCGGCGGGGCCGAAATAGCCCTGCCATGAGGTGATGTCGAAGTCGGGCACGCCGGCCTCCTGCATTGACGGCAGGTTCGGCGCCAGCGGCGAGCGGTTCTTGGTGGTGACCGCAAGCGCGCGCAGCGCGCCGCCATTGACATGCGGCAGGCCCGTCAGGATATCCACGAACATCATGCTGACACGGCCGCCGATCACGTCGTTGAGTGCCGGCGGTGAGCTCTTGTAGGGCACGTGCAACAGATCGATGCCGGCATTGTGGGCAAAGGTTGCGCCGGACACGATGGCGGCCGAGCTGCCGCTCGCATAGCTCAGCTTGCCCGGATTGGCCTTGCCATAGGCGACCAGCTCGCCGACGGTTTTCGTAGGCAGCTCGGGATTGATCACCAGCATGAACGGCAGGTCGCCGGTCCGCGCGATCGGCGTGAAATCCTTGACCGGATCGTAGGTCAGCGTCTTCAGCAGATAGGGGTTGGCCGAATGCGTGGTGTTGGTGGTCACCAGCAGCGTATAGCCGTCCGGCGCGGCGCGCGCGACGTAGGTCGCGGCCAGCATGCCGTTGGCGCCGGCCTTGTTCTCGATGACAATCCCGACGCCGAGCGCCGCGGAAAGATGCTGCGAGATGATCCGCGTCGTGGTGTCGGTGCCGCTGCCGGCCGCAAACGGCAGCACCAGCGTGATGTTGCGGTTGGGATAGTTCTGGGCAACCGCTGCGCCGGACGCCAGCGCCATCATCATCAGGGATGCAGCTGCAGCGAGGCGGCAATATCGTTCGAATCGTGCGATCATTTTCGTCCTTTTCCTCCGGTCTGTTGTTCGGTTGCCGGACAAATAGCCTGCGCCGGGTAGGAGCGAAAGGCGCGAGTTGCCGTTTTTTCGCATCTCAGGCCGGCGCAGCCGCCCGCGTCCGTGACGCGGAATTTGCGTCACTTCGCCGAGCCCTGACGCGAGGCGGTGATGACGCCCGCCAGCACCAGGGCATAGCCGATGAGATGAAAGAGCTGCAGCATTTCCCCGAGCAGCAAAATCGCCATCGCCGAGCCGAACACCGGAACCAGATGGAAGAACGGTGCGGCACGGTTCGGCCCGATCAGCGCCACACCGCGGTTAAAGAACAGATAGGCGAGCGTCGATGGAAAGATCAGGATATAGGACATTGTCGCCAGCGTCAGCGCGTCGAACTTGAGCGTTGCGCCGTTGAAAAATTCCCACAACGCGCCCGGCATGAGCATGAAGGCGCCGCAGCAGGTGGTGAATGAAATGAAAGACAGCTGGTGGATGACGGGCCGGCGCGGGATCAGCGCCGAATAGAGTCCGAACGACACCAGCGCGCTCGCGAACATCAGATCCCCCTTGTTGAAGGTGATAGTGGCGAGCGCGGCGAAATCGCCGCGCAGAATGATCGTCAGCACGCCGGCGAGCGAGACGGCGATGCCGGCGAGCTGGGCGCCGGTCAGCCGCACGCCGAACAGAACGAGCGACCACAGCGCCACGAACAGCGGTCCGGACGACTGGATGAGGAGCGCGTTCAGCGCTTCCGTGTACTGCATCGCCCAATAGGAGATCGCATTGTTGAAGGCAAATCCGATCAGCGACAGGAACATCATCAGCGGCAAATGGGCACGCAACGCCGGCCAGTCGCGCTTGAGGTGTGGCCAGGCGAACGGCAGCAGGATGAGAAAGACGCCAAGCCAGCGGATCGTGGTCAGTGTGATCGGCGGGACGTGGCTGCCGACATGCCGGGCGAGCACGATGTTGCCGGCCCAGAACAGCGACGTCAGGCTCAGGAGCAGATAGGGCTGGTTGTTGAGCCAGTGGCCCGGGGCGGAGCCCGTTGGCTTGGGCGCGGAGATCGTCATTGTGTGTTTCTGGAGGAGCTTGTCCTTGATAAGTCTCGCAGGACAAGTCCCGCCTTCGCAATGCTACAATGCGCCGGATTTCGGGAAGGGAGGCCGACGATGAGCGTGGATCTGTTGAATGTAAAGGGGCTGAAGGCGCTCGGGCAGCAGGAGCCCGTCGTGATGCTCAACCTGATGCGCTTCCGTGACAAGTCGCTCGACGGCGACGGCTCCGGCTGGGACGCCTACTTGCGCTACAGCGCGGTGACCGTGCCCATGATCAAGGCTAGAGGCGGCACCCTGCTGTGGACCGGGAATGCCAGGGCGGTCGCGCTCGGGCGAGAGGAGGGCAACCAGTGGGATTTCGTCGCGCTCGTCTACTATCCCACTGTTGCGGCCTTCCTCGACATGATGACCTCGGCGGAATACGAGACGCAGGCCGATCCGCACCGGCGCAACGGCTGCGCCGAACACGTCATTATCGCGACCAGCGAGGCCTACAGCAAGTTCAGGACCGGCTAGCCCGCTTTCGCGAGTTCGCCACTTCTCCCAATGGGGACAGGTTGGCCGATCGATACGGCGACAAGCGAGACTTCATCGCGTCCTGGCGGCGGCCGGCTTTCGCGAGGCGACGAACACCCCGGACAGCACCAGTGTGAACCCGATGACGTGGAAGGCTTGCAGGCGCTCGCCCAAAAAGACAATTGCCATGACCGAGCCGAACACCGGCGTGACGTGAAAGAAGGGAGCGGCCCGGTTGGCGCCGATCAGCTGCACACCGCGATTGAAGCAGAGATAGGCAACCACCGACGGGAAGACGGAGACATAGAACAGCGTCAAGAGGTTCGGCAGATCGAGCGCCATGCGCGGGCGGGCGAACAACTCCCATGCGAGCAGGGGCAGCAGGCTCGCCGCGCCGCAGCCGAAGGTGAAGGCGACAAACGAGAGCCCGTGTATGGCGGGACGCTTCAGTGTCATCACGGAATAGAATCCGAAGATCACCAGCGCCGCGCTGAAGATCAGGTCGCCCTTGTTGAACGTGATGCTGGACAGCGCGGTGAGGTCGCCGCGCAGGAGGATCACCAGCACGCCGATCAAGGACAACAGCACGCCGAAGGCCTGCGCTAACGTGAGGTGGACGCGCAGCAAAATCAGCGACCACACCGCGATCACCAGCGGCCCGGCTGACTGCAGCAGCAGCGTGTTGATCGCCTGGGTATGTTCCAGCGACCAGTATTGCAGCGTGTTGAACGCGCCGATGCCGGTCAGCGACAATAGCAGCATCACCCCGAGCTTTGAGCGGATCGCCGGCCAGTCCTGGACGAGGTGCTTCCAGGCCAACGGCAGCACGATGAGGAACGCGAATGCCCAGCGCAGGAATGACAGCGTGACCGGCGGAATATGTCCGGCGGCCAGCCGTCCGACGATCGCATTGCCCGCCCAGCACAGCGCCGTGATGCTGAGCAGCACATAAGGCTGATTGGCGATCCAATGCCCCGAAGTGGCTGACGCAGAAGCAGGAGGCGGGTCGGAGGCAGACATTGGCTGGTTGTTGGCCCGGTGCGCACGCCGAGCCCCCGGCCCAGACCGCTCCGGGCCGGCTTCTTGCCCGGCCCGACCACAGACACGGAAATGCGCCTGGCATCAATGGGGTCGGATGCATCGCGACCATGCAGGGGTGAACGATGGAACCGACCGGCGCCAGCCGATTCAGCGACGGCTTTCCGAGCCGGTGGCAAAGGCTTTCAGGAGTTCGGCGCAGGCAAGATAGACGACAACGAGCAATGCGATGGTGGCCATCATGAGCGGCGGCGGCGTGACGAAGCCGAACCAGGTGCCAACAGGCGTGAACGGCACCACCATTGCGACGATGAGCGCCATCAGCGAGGAGGCCGTCAGCACCGGATCCGGCAGGTTCTGCCACGGCGCGCGGTTGGTGCGGATGATGAAGATGACGAGAATCTGCGTCGCCATCGATTCGACGAACCAGGCGGTACGGAATTCGTCGGGCGATGCGTGAAACAGCAGGATCAGCGCCGCGAAAGTAAGGAAGTCGAACAGCGAGGACAGCGGCCCCATGATGGCCGCAAAGCGGACCAGCCGCTTCATGCTCCACACCTGCGGGCGCGCTGTGGCGTGCCGGCTGACCCGGTCGAAGGGGATGCCGAGCTCGGAAAGGTCATAGAGCAGGTTGTTGAGCAGTATCTGGGTCGGCAGCATCGGCAGGAACGGCAGCACGATGGAGGCGATTGCCATCGACAGCATGTTGCCGAAATTCGAGCTCGCGCCCATGCGCACATATTTGAGGATGTTCGCAAAGGTGCGGCGGCCTTCCTCGACCCCGTCGGCGACCACTTCCAGGTCCGCGGCCAGCAGGATCATGTCGGCGGCGGCCTGTGCCACGCCGCTGGCACCTTCGACGGAGAGCCCGATATCTGCGGTCTTCAGCGCCGGCGCATCGTTGATGCCGTCGCCGAGGAAGCCGACCACTTCGCCGCTCGCCTGCAGCGCCTTGACGATGCGTGACTTCTGGTCGGGCGCGAGGCGGCCGAAGGCATCGGCCGATTGCACCTGGACGGCCAGTGCCTCGTCGCTGAGCTCGGCGATTTCGCTGCCGGACAGCACGCGCTCGGCATTGAGGCCGACGAGGCCGGCGAGCCGCTTCACTACCACGGGATCGTCGCCGGACAGGATCTTCAGCTTCACCCCGCTTCTGGCAAGATCTTCGATGGCTGCCGCCGCGGTCGGCTTGGGCGGGTCGATGAAGGCGCAGAGGCCTTCAAAGACCAGGTCGACCTCATCCTCCGTCTCGACCTCCCGGGTTGGGCCCTGCCACGGCCGCGAGGCGATGGCGACGGTACGGAGCCCCTCGCTGGCAAGCTCATGCACACGCCTGAGCGCATCCTCGCGCGCGCCGTCGTCCATGGCCGCCGTGCTGCCGCCGCGGCGCTGCTGCGTGCACAGCGCGAGCACCGCTTCGGGCGCGCCCTTGACGATGAGGAGCGGACCTTCGTGATCGGTCGCCAGTACGGATCCGAGCCTGCGCGCGAAATCGAAGGCCTGGCGGCCTTCGAGTTTCCAGCCCTTCGCGGCCTCCGTGGTACCCGCGACCAGCGCCGCATCGAGCGAGCCACGATCGCCACCGAGCGCGGCGGCCACCGCGCCCAGTCGCGCGGCGCGGGGATCATCATGGCCATCTGGATCGAGACTCTTCGACAACGCGATCTGCGCCGACGTCAGCGTGCCGGTCTTGTCCGTGCACAGGATGGTCATCGCGCCGAGGTCGTGGATCGCGGCAAGGCGCTTGACGATCACCTTGCGCGATGCCATGCGCAGCGCCCCGCGCGACAGCGTCACGGTCGTGATCATCGGCAGCAGCTCCGGCGTCAGCCCGACGGCGAGCGCGACGGCGAACAGCAGCGAATCCAGCGCAGGCCGGCCCGCCAGGACGCGGATGGTCAGCACAATCAGCACCAGCGCCAGCGTCAGGCGCGCGACGACGAGGCCGAATTCGCGCAGGTCGCGCTCGAACGGCGAGGGCGGTTCGCCCTCGCCGAGCGCGGAAGCCGCCGCCCCGAACACCGTCTCGCGCCCGGTCTTGACCGCGAGCGCGATCGCTTCGCCCGTCTGCGCCACCGACCCGCGGAACAGCACGTTGGAAGTATCGTCCCGATCGGCGACCGCCCCCGCGCGCTTCGCCACCGGATACGGTTCGCCGGTCAGCGCCGCCTCGCCCGCGGTAAAGGCTTCGCTGTGCAGGATCAGGGCGTCCGCCGGGACGATGTCGCCGGCGCGAATGCGCAGGAGGTCGCCGGGAACGACGCCTTCGACGTCGATCTGGCGGAACGCGCCGTCGCGCTTCACCTCGGCCTTCAGCGCCACCGAACGCCGCAGGATCTCCGCCGCCCGTGCCGCGTGCCCTTCCTGCACGGTGTCGAGCCCAATCGAGAGGGTGAGGATCAGCACGATGATCGAACCGCCGATCGCATCGCCCGTCAGCATCGAGATGATGCCGGCGACCATCAGGATGAGGGAGAGCGGTTCGAGCAGCCGGCGCAGGATCGCGCGCAGCACGCTGTCGGCCCGCGCCGGCGCATCGCTGTTCGGGCCGAAGCGCTTGAGTCGTCCGGCCGCTTCCGCCGTGCTCAGGCCTTCCAGTCCGCAGCCGAACTGGCGGGAGAGCTCTTCAGGCGACTGATGCCAGAAACCCTTGTCAGTACGCGTCGGACCTTCCGGCACGGCAGGCTCCCGAAGAGGCGAGGATCAGGTGAAAGGCGGCAGCGTCATACGGGACATGTCGAGCGGTAATTGCGTGGGTGGACCTCCGCCCGACTTCAAGCGGCACCACAAGAACGGCAGTGTAGACGTCATTACGGTTCGGAAACCATTGACCTACCGCAACATATCCTTCCGGCAGGGGTCTAGCTTTTGAACTGCAACGTCCTCGGATTTCTGCGATTTCCGGGGGAACACGCATCAAAACGAACACACATCCGCGCGGAATCGTCGCGCGTGTCGCATTCCGGTCATGCTCGATCAACCGCTGCCACTCGCGCAAAAGAGCCGCTTCCCGTTCCGCCCGCTGTGGTCGGGAATTCTCGCCCACAAATGGTTCATCCTGACGGTGGCGGTGCTGCTGGTCTTTGGCGCCTCGCAGGGCGTGCGGATGGTCCTGGGACCGGCGGTCGTCGTCGACCAGGTCAGGAGCGGCAAGCTGGTCGAGTCGGTCGTTGCCAGCGGCCATGTCGAGACGCCGTTCCGGGTCGAGATCGGCAGCCAGATCACCGGGACGGTCGAGGACGTGCTGGTCAATCAAGGCCAGCCTGTCACCAAGGGTCAGCCGCTGATTTCGCTGGAAGCGCGCGAGCTCAAGGCAGCCGTGGTTCAGGCGCAGGGCGCGGTGGAGCAGGCCGAAGCTCGCATACGGCAGCTCCAGGAGCTGACGTTGCCTTCTGCGAAGGAATCGTTGGCGCAAGCCGAGGCGAACATGCGCAACGCCCAGCAGATCTTCGACCGCACCTCTCAGCTCGAACGCAACGGCTATGCGACGCGCGCCGCGCTCGAGGACGCGCAAAAGACGCTCGATGTCGCGCGCGCTCTGAAGCGCGCCGCGGAGTTCCAGGTCTATACCGCAAGCCCGGGCGGCAGCGATCATGTGATGGCGCAGACCCAGCTCAACCAGGCGCGCGCCAATCTCGACACCGCGCAGTCGCGGCTCGGCTATGCCACGATCACGGCGCCGCGCGACGGCGTGCTGATCACGCGCAGTGTCGAGCGCGGCACGGTGGCGCAGCCGGGCAAGGCGCTACTGGTGCTCGCGCCGGCGGGCGACGCGCAGCTCGTGCTGCAGATCGACGAGCGCAATCTCGGCAAGATCGCGCTCGGCCAGAAGGCGCTCGCCTCGGCCGACGCCTATCCCGACAAGCGCTTTGCCGCCGTCATCACCTACATCAATCCGGGCATCGACATCTCCCGCGCTTCGGTCGAGGTGAAGCTGACGGTGGCTGATCCGCCGGCCTATCTGCGCCAGGACATGACGGTCTCCGTCGACATCGAAGTGGCGGCGAAGAACGACGCCCTGGTGCTGCCGGTGCGCTCGGTGCACGATATACTGTCGGGGCAGCCGTGGGTGCTCGGCATCAAGGACGGCCGCGCCGTGAAGCGGCCGGTGAAGGTCGGGCTGCGCGGCAACAGCCACATCGAGATCGTCGAAGGTCTTTCCGCCGGTGAGGTTGCTATCCCCCAGAATTCGCGGGTCGTCACCGGCCAGCGCGTGCGGCCCGTGCTGCCATGAACCGCTGGCTGCCGTTCGAATGGGTCACGGCGGTGCGCTTTCTGCGCGAGGGGCGGCTGCAGACCATCTTCATCATCGGCGGCATCGCCATCGGCGTCGCCGTCATCGTCTTCATGTCGGCGATGCTCGCGGGACTGCAAGCGAACTTCATCAAGCGCGTGCTGACCTCGCAGCCGCAGATCCAGCTCTTGCGGCCCGACCAGGTCGCCCGTCCGCTGCGCAACGGGCCCGGCGAGATCGAGGACGCCGTCGTGCAGCGCCCGAGCCAGCGCGTGATCTCGATCGACCAGTGGCCGAAGATCCGGAGCCAGATGCTGGCGATGCCGGAGATCACCGCGGTCTCGCCCACCATCGCGGGCTCGGTGCTGGCAGTGCGCGGCGACTCCAGCCGCGCCGTCACGCTGACCGGCGTCGAACCCGACACCTACTTCAACATCGTCAGGGTGCCCGACTACATCGTGGCGGGCCAAGCGCGCCTGACCAGCGACGACATCGTCATCGGCATCGAGCTGGCGAGAATTCTCGGCGCGACCGTCGGCGACAAGCTGAACATCCAGGCGGCCTCCGGTGCCATCCGGGTGCTGACGATCGCCGGGCTGGTCGATTTCGGCAACAAGGGGACCAACCAGCGCGCCACGTTCGTTGCCCTGCGCACGGGGCAATCGCTGCTCGGCATGATCGGCGGCGTCACCACCATCGACATGACGGTCAAGGACATCTACGCGGCGGAAGAGATCGCCAAGCGCATCGAGGCGGCCAACCCGGTCGAGGCCGACAGCTGGATCGCGACCAATGCACAGTTCTTCACCGCGGTGCGGGCGCAGGAAACATCCAATACCTTGATCCGCCTGTTCGTCGGCCTGTCGGTCGCCTTCGGCATCGCCGCGGTGCTGGTCGTGTCGGTGATCCAGCGCTCCAAGGACATCGGGATCTTGCGCGCCATGGGAACCTCGCGCGGCCAGATCCTGCGCGTCTTCTTGCTGCAGGGCGGCCTGCTGGGCTTTGTCGGCTCGCTGGTCGGGGCTGCCATGGGCGCCGCTGCGCTGATCTATTGGCACTCGATCGCGCGCCAGGCCGACGGCTCGGAATTGTTTCCGCTGATCCTTGAACGGCGGCTCTTCATCCTGACCGCGCTGCTCGCCACCGTCACCGGTCTGCTTGCGGCCATGGCGCCGGCGGTGCGCGCAGCAAGGCTCGATCCGGTGGTGGCGATCCGTGGCTAGCGAACTCCTGCGGCTGGAGAAGGTCTGCAAATCCTACAATGTCGGTCTGCCGACAGAGACCGAGGTGCTGCACGATGTCGATCTGCGGCTCGATCACGGCGAGTTCCTGGCGCTGATGGGTCCGTCCGGCTCGGGCAAGAGCACCCTGCTCAACATAGTCGGCCTGCTCGACCGCCCGACCTCCGGCCGGCTCCTGATCAAGGGCGAGGACACCAGCGCGCTGGGGGACGCTGCCATCACCCACCTGCGCGGCCACACCATCGGCTTCGTGTTCCAGTACCACCTTCTGATCTCGGCCTTTACGGCGCGGGAAAACGTCATGATGCCCATGCTGGTCGACCGCCGCTTTCCCAGCGCGGAAATTGAAACCCGCGCGCAGCAGCTTCTGGCCCAGGTGGGCCTGGAGAAGTTCGCGAACAACCTCGCCAACAACATGTCGGGCGGGCAACAGCAGCGCGTCGCGGTGGCGCGGGCGCTGGCCATGAATCCCGACCTCGTGCTCGCGGACGAGCCGACCGGAAATCTCGACACCAAGTCGGCGGACGCGGTGTTCGAACTGATGCGGCAGGTCAACCGCGAGGCCGGCACCAGCTTCCTCCTGGTCACCCACAATATGGAGCTGGCGCGGCGCTGCGACCGCATCATCGAAGTGGTCGACGGCCGTATCCACGCCTGAGGCGCACAATGTATCACGTCATCCTGAGGAGCTTGCGAAGCAAGCGTCTCGAAGGATGAAGGCCCGGGTCCGGGCCTCATGGTTCGAGACGCGCCTTCGGCGCTCCTCACCATGAGGGTCGGCAACGTTGCGGACTTGGGTTGATTCACAGCCTCTGAGGGGGCGCCCCGGGCGGCTCCTGTCGGATTTTCGGGGGATATCAATGGCTTGAACCCACTTTCCAACCCCGCTAAACCCCCGTTCTTGCTTGCCTAGGCCGGCCGCTTCCTTTATCCGGGTGACTGCCTCGCATGCGAGCGGCCCCGGCCGTGATTTAGGCCGAGGCGGCATGATCTCCCGGGAAGGATGGGCATCGTTTCCCCGAGAGGTTCATGCTCGTATGACGCGATAGTTGCAGAGGGAATACCCGCGAATGGCCAATGTTGTCGTCGTCGGCGCCCAATGGGGCGACGAAGGAAAGGGCAAGATCGTCGACTGGTTGTCGGAGCAGGCCGACATCGTTGTGCGCTTCCAGGGAGGCCACAATGCCGGCCACACCCTGGTGATCAACGGCGAGACCTACAAGCTTGCACTGCTGCCGTCGGGCGTGCTGCGGCCGTCGAAACTTGCGGTGATCGGCAATGGCGTGGTGTTCGACCCGCAGGCCTTCCTCGACGAGGTCGAGAAGCTCAAGGGCCAGGGCGTTGCAGTCAGCCCGCAGAACCTGCGCATTGCCGAGAACGTCACCCTGATCCTGCCGCTGCATCGCGAGCTCGATGCGTTGCGCGAATCCGCCAGTGCCGTCACCGCGATCGGCACCACCAAGCGCGGCATCGGCCCCGCCTATGAGGACAAGGTCGGCCGCCGCGCCATCCGCCTGATGGACCTGGCCGACATCTCCACGCTGCCGCACAAGATCGATCGCCTGCTGGCGCATCACAATGCGCTGCGCCGCGGGCTCAACCTGCCGGAGATCGACGGCGGCGAGATCCTGCGCGAGCTGTCGGGCATGGCGCCGAAGCTTCTGCCCTATGCAGAGACGGTGTGGCGGCTGCTCGATCAGAAGCGGCGCGAGGGCAAGCGCATCCTGTTCGAGGGCGCGCAGGGCGCGCTGCTCGACGTCGACCACGGAACCTATCCTTATGTGACCTCGTCCAACACGGTGGCGGCGCAGGCGGCGACCGGCACCGGACTTGGTCCCGCAGCGATCGGCTATGTCCTGGGTATCTGCAAGGCCTACACGACCCGGGTCGGCCAGGGACCGTTCCCGACCGAGCAGGACAACGAGATCGGCCGCAAGATCGGCGAGCGTGGCCGGGAATTTGGCACCAACACCGGCCGTCCCCGCCGCTGCGGCTGGTTCGACGCCGCGCTGGTGCGCCAGACGGTGCGGACCTGCGGCATCAACGGCCTGGCGCTGACCAAGCTCGATATTCTGGACGGCTTCGAGAAGATCGAGGTCTGCACCGGCTACCGGCTGGACGGTAAGGAGATCGACCATCTGCCGGCGGGCGAGGGCGCGCAGGCCCGGGTCGAGCCGATCTATGAGACCATCGAGGGCTGGCAGCAGCCCACCGCCAACGCCCGCTCCTGGGCGGACCTGCCTGCCCAGGCGGTGAAATATGTCCGTCGCGTTGAGGAACTCGTGGGTTGCCCCATCGCCCTTCTTTCCACGAGCCCGGAACGCGAGGATACTATTCTGGTGCAAAATCCGTTCGAAGCTTAGTGAAGTGTTGCAGGGAAGCGCGCATAGTTGAGTTGAAATGGCTGATTACTATCCGCTGATCGCCCGAGCTATCGCCGGCCTGGACCCCAACGCTCCCGGCGAAAGCCGCCGTGCGCTCTATGAGCGGGCGCGGACGGCGCTGATTGCGCAGCTCCGCAGCGTGCAGCCGCCGCTCTCCGAATCGGAGATCACCCGCGAGCGGTTGTCGCTGGAAGAGGCGGTGCGCAAGGTGGAATCGGAATCCGCGCAGCGTGCCCGCGATGCCTCGCGCCCGGCGGGGCGCGCCGGCGATGCCTTCCGCAGCAGGGCTACTACCCGTCCGGGTGAATCGGCCGCCGCAGCTTCCCAGCCGCCCGCCACACCGCGTTCGCGACCCGCTCCGCCGCGCAACGAGCGTCCGCCGCTCGGGTCGGAGGGCAATGGCGAGCGCGAAGGACAACGCGCTTCGCGCGCGTTTCGCCCCGAGCCGCCGGCGCCGCGGCCGCAGCCGCCAATGGCGGAGCCGCCACTGCCTCCGACCCGCGATCGCGCGGGACGCCGGGGCGCGGAAAACGGCCCGCCGCCGCTTCCTCAGGCGCCCGGCGTGCGCGGCTTCCGCGACATCACCGCCGATGCCGATGATCTGGGCCGTGCCGCCGCGCAGGCTTCCCGCGCCGCGCGCCGCACCTATGCCAACGTGCCGTCGCCCTCGTCCGAGTTCGACCGGCTCGAGCCGAACCTGGACAATCGCGGCGGCGAGCCCGACGTACCTTATTCCTACGATGAATCGATGGAGGAGGCGGAGCGCTACGCGCCCCAGCCGCAGCCGCCATCGCCGCGTCCGCGCATCTCCACCGATCGCGAGCCGAAGAAGCGCGCCCGCTCCGCCGCGGCCTTCCCCTTCAAGAGTGCGATCGCCGTCGGCATCGTGCTGATCCTGGTCGGTGCAGGGATCCTGTGGGGCAAGTCGGTCGTGCAGACCGTGACCGGCCTGTTCAAGTCGACGCCGGTGGCGGTCGAGACGCCCAAAGATAGTTCGGCGCCCGCGGTGAAGCCGAAGATCACCGATCGCGTCGGACAGCCGTCGTCCGATCACCCGGTCGCGCCGGTGGCCCAGCGCGTCGTGCTCTATGACGAGGATCCGTCCGATCCCAAGGGCAAGCAGTATGTCGGTTCGGTCGTGTGGCGCACTGAGCCGATCAAGGCGTCCGGCAACCAGAAGCCCGACATCACCGTGCGGGCCGACATCGACATCCCCGATCGCAAGTTCAAGATGACGTTGTCGTTCCGCCGCAACACGGATTCATCGCTGCCGGCGAGCCACACGGCCGAGCTGACCTTCATCCTGCCGCAGGACTTTTCCGGCGGCGGCGTCTCCAACGTGCCCGGCATCCTGATGAAGTCCAACGAGCAGGCGCGCGGCACTCCGCTCGCGGGACTGGCGGTCAAGGTGACCGACGGCTTCTTCCTGGTCGGCCTGTCCAACGTCGACGCCGATCGCTCGCGCAACATCCAGCTCCTGAAGGAGCGCTCGTGGTTCGACCTGCCGCTGGTCTACACCAACCAGCGGCGTGCCATCGTCGCGATAGAGAAGGGTTCGCCCGGCGAGCGCGCCTTCAACGACGCCTTCGC
>NZ_JACRAW010000003.1 GCF_016213215.1 Bradyrhizobium sp.
GTTCGCCTCCCTCGGCTCGACCAGCACCTCGATCATCCGCGCCACCGTCTTCTCCCAGCCGTCCTGAAACGCACCCTTGAAATCGGGCGTCGACACATAGACGAGCGGAAAATCCGCAAGCTGAGGATGTTTCTGGCGGACGAGGCGGATGAAGGCTTCGACGTCGTCGCCCTTTATTTCGGTCACGCCCGTCGAGCAGATGCCGATGATCTCCGGCTTGGTGCGGTTATGGAT
The DNA here is from genome assembly GCF_016213215.1 of Bradyrhizobium sp. GTDB lineage: Bacteria > Pseudomonadota > Alphaproteobacteria > Rhizobiales > Xanthobacteraceae > Bradyrhizobium. Next base: position 235 of record NZ_JACRAW010000003.1, read on the forward strand.
GTTCAGGATCGCCTGCTCGAGGTTGTCATAGCCGCCGAGCACCGTCGCGACTTCGCTCATCGCGGTAGTCTGCAGCGGCACCGGTTCCTTGAAGTGACGCACGAACAGCGTGAGCCCGAACGAGGTGCAGCCCTGCGAGCCGTGCAGGAGCGGCATCGCCCGACGCAGTCCGAGGAAGGCGTAGGCGCCGCCGAGGGGCTGGCTCATCTTGAGCGGGTTGACCGCGCAGGCCTTCTTGGCAGTGGTGACGACGGCCATCGTAGCTACTCCGCGGCCTGAAGCACGGGCTTGTCGGGTGCGCCCGAGGTTGCGGCGAGAACGTCCTCGATGCGCAACTTGCAGGCACCGCAGCCACCGGAGGCATTGGTGTGCTCCTTGACGCCGTCGACCGTCGTCAGCCCATGGGCCTTTATCGCATCCTCGATCGTACCGAGATCCACCGTCCTGCAGTGACAGATCTTGTTGGCGCGGCGCGCCTGCTCCGGGTTGGCGGCAAGCTCGGCGGCCTGCGCGTCCATCTGCGCGAGCGCTCTTGTCTGCCAGTTGTCGGACTTGCTCTCCCACGGCGCCGGGAGGCGAAGCTGCTCCCACATCGGGTTGAACAGCGCCTTCTCGATCTCCTCCAACAGTTTGACCATACCGACATAGCCCATGTAGGCGTTCCAGCGCTCCTGGTTGATGTCGAGCCATGGCATCGCCGCCTTCAGCGCGACGAATTGTGACTTTCCGCCCGAAAGCATGATGTCCGCTCTCGCGTCCTTGAGCATCTTGTACATCTCGCGCGGCGGCATCTCGTCGATCATGTGGGCGTCCTCGCCCATCAGCTCCTTGATCCGCTCCTTGTCCTCCTTGGTGGACTTCTTCACGGAGGTGCCGGCGATCTCAAGTCCAGCCTCCTGGAGTGCCGCGACTACCGACCACGATTTCACGCCGCCGGTGATCAGCAGGACCTTCTTGCCCGCAAAGCGCGGCTTGAAGCGCTCGATCGCCGCCCAGGCGCGCGCCTCCTCGCGCGCGATCACCGCTTCGGTGCGCGCCAGCATTTCCTCCGGCGCACCGCGCTCGACCAGCAGCCGTGCGATCTCGCGCAGCGAGTCGCTGGTATCGCCGATCCCGTAGAACGAGCCCTCGAAGAACGGGATGCCGTAGCGCTCCTCCATCTTGCGCGCGACGTTGATCATCGCTCGCGAACACACCATCATCGCGGCGCGCGCCCGGTGCGAACGGGCGACCTCGCGATATTTGGCGTCTCCGGAGATACAGGACAGGATGCGAATGCCGAGCTCGTCCAGCAGCGGCTTGACCTGCCAGAGCTCGCCCGAAAGGTTGTATTCGCCGATGATGTTGATGTCGTACGGCGTGGTGTAGTCCGGCTCTTCGGTGCCGATGACGTGCTGCAGCAGCGCCTCGCCGGCAAGCTTGTTGCCGAGATTCTTCGAACCGACGAACCCTGGCGCAATCACCGGAATGACCGGCTTGCCGAACTTGGCCGCAGCGGCCTTGCAGACCGCGTTGATGTCGTCGCCGATCATGGCGGGGATGCAGGTCTGGTAGACGAAGATCGCCGGCGGATCGTATTTTGCGATGATCTCGCGGATCGCCTTGTAGAGTCGCTTCTCGCCGCCGAACACGATGTCAGTTTCGTTCATGTCGGTGGTAAAGCCGGTCCGCCACAGGTTGGAGCCGGAGGAGACCGAGCTGCGGTTGTCCCAGGAATTTCCCTCGCAGGCGATCGGCCCGTGGACGAGATGGGCGACGTCCGTGAACGGCTGCAGCGCGATCTTGGCGCCGTCGAAGGCGCAGCCGCCGGCGGCCCCGCCCGGCTGCAGTTGCTTGGTGCAACCCTTCTTGCGCTCTCCTTGCGTCTTGTTGACGTTCTTGGCGCAGCCCGGCTCGTTGAAGACATCCTGGATGGTGGCCGACAGTGAACTCATTGTTTGCCTCCTCTCCACGGACCCCGAACTCTGGTTCGGGCAACGACGGTTGCCGGGCTGATCTCTTCGCCGCTCTCCCCGTCGCCGGCTCCGTTTGTCGAGACCGGCGACCGGTGCGCTTGCATCAGCGGATGATGTCGAAGCTGTAGTCGGTCTTGCCCGGGATGTTTGTATTCCTGTCCATCTCGTCGAAGATCTTGTCGAGAACCTTCACCAGCACGTTCATCCCGCCCTGATATCCCCACACCGGGTAACGGTGATGGTGATGACGATCGAAGATCGGAAAGCCAATGCGGATCAGCGGTGTGCCGGTGTCGCGCTCCAGATACTTGCCGTAGGTGTTGCCGATCAGGAAATCGACCGGCTCGGTGAACAGCAGCGAACGCATGTGCCACAGATCCTTGCCCGGATAGACGTTGCAGTTCGCCCCGTAGGGCGAGCTGGCGAACAGCGCCTTCATCTTCCCTTCCCAGGCCTTGTTGCCGTTGGTCGACAGCACGTGGATCGGCTCGGCGCCGAGTTCGAGCAGGAAGGCGGCGAGCCCGTAGCACAGGTCCGGATCGCCGTAGATCGCGAACTTCTTGCCGTGGATATGCGCGCTGGAGTCGGCCATGGCGTCGACCAGGCGTCCGCGCTCGCGCTCGAGCGCCTCCGGGATCGGCTTGCCGGAAATGCGCGACAGCGCCATCAGGAACTCGTCGGTGGCGGAAACGCCGACCGGATGGTTGAACGCGACGACTTCCTGGCCGTGACCGGCAATGAAGGGCAATGTCTTTTCCGTGCAGTATTGCTGCATGGAGATCGTCGCCTTGGCGTGGATCGCATTGGCGGCGTCTTCCAGACTGGTGCCGCCGTCATACATACGGAACTCGCCGTCGGTCGGCGTGTCGAACACGTCGCTGTTGTCGGACAGGATCGTGTATTCGATCCCCATCAGGGCGAAGATGCGCTTGATCTCGCGGATGTTGCCGACGGTGTAGCCGTCGAAGCCCCCGATGAAGTTGATCTTGTCGTTCGGCTTGCGCTCGAGCTTCGGCGCGGTCGCGGCCTTGCCGTCCCAGAAGTGTTCGAGGATGCCCTTCAGCGCGTTGTCATAGCCGGTGACATGACTGCCGACGAAGGCGGGCGTGTGGGCGAAGGGAACGTCGAACTCCGCCGGCAGCGAGCCCTTCTCCTTGGACGTCTTGATGAAAGCGTTGAGGTCGTCGCCGATGACCTCTGCCATGCAGGTCGTGGAGACCGCGATCATCTTCGGCTTGTACATGTTGTAGCTGTTGGCCAGCCCGTCGATCATGTTGTTCAGGCCGCCGAACACCGCGGCGTCCTCGGTCATGGACGAGGAGACGCAGGAGGCCGGCTCCTTGAAGTGGCGCGACAAATGACTGCGATAATAGGCGACACACCCCTGCGAGCCGTGCACGAAGGGCAGCGTGCCCTCGAAGCCGACCGAAGCGAACACGGCGCCCAGCGGCTGACAGGCCTTCGCCGGGTTGATGCTGAGCGTTTCGCGCGCAAAGTTCTTTTCGCGATATTCCGGCGTCTTGGTCCATTCGCGGATTCGCTCGACTTCGGCGGGATCGCGCTGGTTCTCGAACATCTTCCTCTTGTTCGCCAGCATGTCCTGGTATTCCGGACCGCGGAACAGCTCGAAGTGATCGAGCACGTGTTCGGCATTCTGTGTCATCGTGCACCCTTTCAAATATCGTATTCGATCGCCGATCGCCGCTCCGCCCGCATGGGCGGAGCCGGACTGGCCCTGCTATTCCGCCGCCATCAGGTTCGGCCGCGGGGCATCCTTCCAGGGCGCCTTGGTCTTCTTCCAGATCGGGGAGTTGATCGCCATGTCCATGTCGCGTGCGAAGATCGCGAACCCGTCATAGCCGTGATACGGGCCGGAATAGTCCCAGGAGTGCATCTGCCGGAACGGCACACCCATCTTCTGGAAGATGTACTTCTCCTTGATGCCGGAGCCGACGAGGTCGGGCTGGACCTTCTCGACGAAGCGTTCGAACTCGTAGCCGGTGACGTCGTCGTAGATCAGCGTGCCGTCCTTGACGTAGTGCTGGGCCGTGCGCTGATAGTCGTCGTTGTGGCCGAACTCGTAGCCGGTGCCGACCACCTCCATGCCGAGGTCCTCATAGGCGCCGATCACGTGACGCGGGCGGAGGCCGCCGACGAACAGCATCACCGTCTTGCCTTCGAGGCGAGGCCGGTACTTCGCGATCACCGCGTCCATCAGCGGCTGGTACTTGGCGATGACGCGCTCGGCGCCTTCCTTGATCTTGTCGTCGAAATAGCTGGCGATCTTGCGCAACGATTCCACGATCTTGGTCGGGCCGAAGAAGTTGTACTCGCACCACGGAATATCGAACTTCTCCTCCATGTGCCGCGAGA
>NZ_JACRAW010000064.1 GCF_016213215.1 Bradyrhizobium sp.
GGCAAGAAGACCCGCACCAACAAGTCGACCGACAAATTCATTCTCCTAAGCCGCCACAAGCGGAAGAAGTAAGGAACGCCGGACATGGTTCGTTCAGTCTGGAAAGGCCCGTTCGTCGAGGCTTCGCTGCTCAAGAAGGCGGATGCCGCGCGCGCGTCAGGCCGTCACGACGTCATAAAGATCTGGAGCCGTCGCTCGACCATCCTGCCGCAGTTCGTGGGGCTGACCTTCGGCGTCTACAACGGACAGAAGCACGTGCCCGTCTCGGTCAACGAGGAAATGGTGGGTCACAAGTTCGGCGAGTTCTCGCCGACCCGGACCTTCCATGGCCACTCGGGCGACAAGAAAGCCAAGAAGGCTTGAGGATTAGACGATGAGCAAACCAAAGCGCGAACGGAGCCTCGCCGAGAACGAGGCCAAGGCGGTCGCCCGGATGCTGCGGGTGAGCCCGCAGAAGCTCAACCTGGTTGCGCAGCTGATCCGGGGCCGGAAGGTTTCGGCCGCTCTTGCCGACCTGCAGTTCTCGCGCAAGCGGATCGCGGTCGATGTCAAGAAGTGCCTGGAATCGGCCATCGCCAATGCCGAGAACAACCACGACCTCGATGTCGACGATCTGATCGTCTCCGAGGCGCACGTTGGCAACGGCATCGTCATGAAGCGTTTTGCGGCGCGCGGCCGTGGCCGCTCGGGCCGCGTGTTCAAACCATTTTCGCAGCTGACGATCGTCGTTCGTCAGGTCGAGGCGAGCGCGTAAGGCGCAGGAGAAAACGATGGGTCAAAAGATCAATCCGATCGGTCTGCGTCTCGGCATCAACCGGACCTGGGATTCGCGCTGGTTCGCCGGCAAGGCCGAGTACGGCAAGCTGCTCCACGAGGACGTCAAGATCCGCGAGATCCTGCACAAGGAGCTCAAGCAGGCCGCCGTTGCCCGAATCGTGATCGAGCGTCCGCACAAGAAATGCCGCGTCACCATCCACTCGGCGCGTCCGGGCGTCGTGATCGGCAAAAAGGGCGCCGACATCGACAAGTTGCGCAAGAAGGTCGCCGACATCACCTCGTCGGACGTCGTCATCAACATCGTCGAGATCCGCAAGCCCGAGCTCGACGCCACGCTGGTGGCTGAATCGATCGCCCAGCAGCTCGAGCGCCGCGTCGCGTTCCGCCGCGCCATGAAGCGCGCGGTGCAGTCGGCGATGCGCCTCGGTGCCGAGGGCATCCGCATCAACTGCTCGGGTCGTCTGGGCGGCGCTGAAATCGCCCGCATGGAGTGGTACCGCGAGGGCCGCGTGCCGCTGCACACCCTGCGCGCCGACATCGACTACGGCGTTGCGACCGCGTTCACGACCTTCGGCACCTGCGGCGTCAAGGTCTGGATCTTCAAGGGCGAGATCCTCGAGCACGATCCGATGGCCCAGGACAAGAGAATGGCCGAGGGCGAAGGCGGCGGCGGGCGGCAGCGCCGCGATGCCGCCTGAGTAACGGCCTGACAGAAAGTTTGAGGGCTTAACGCCATGATGCAACCTAAGAAAACGAAGTTCCGGAAGGCGCATAAGGGCCGTATCCACGGCGTTGCGACTTCGGGCGCGACGTTGTCCTTCGGCCAGTACGGCCTGAAGGCCACCGAGCCCGATCGCGTCACCGCGCGCCAGATCGAGGCCGCCCGCCGCGCGCTGACCCGTCACATGAAGCGCGCCGGCCGCGTCTGGATCCGCGTGTTCCCCGACGTTCCGGTGTCGAAGAAGCCCGCCGAAGTCCGCATGGGCTCGGGCAAGGGTGCGCCGGAATTGTGGGTGGCGCGGGTCAAGCCGGGCAGGGTGCTGTTCGAGATCGACGGCGTGAACACGCAGACGGCGCGCGAGGCGCTGTCGCTGGCCGCCGCCAAGCTGCCGATCAAGACTCGCTTCGTCGAGCGCATTGCGGAGTGACTGCCATGGCCCAGATGAAGATCTCCGATATCCGCGCGATGATCCCCGACCAGATGGAGGATGCCATCCTCAATCTGAAGAAGGAGCGGTTCAACCTGCGCTTCCAGCGCGCCACCGGGCAGCTCGAGAACACCTCGCGCATGCGTGAGGCTCGCCGCGACATCGCCCGGATCAAGACCATCGCCGCGCAGAAGCGCGCGAAGAAGAAGTAAGGGGCTCAAAGCAATGCCGAAACGTACCCTGCAGGGCGTGGTCGTCAGCGACAAGCAAGCCAAGACGATCGTGGTGCGCGTCGACCGCCGCTTCACGCACCCGATCTACAAGAAGACGATCCGCCGTTCGAAGAACTATCACGCGCACGACGAGACGAACGAGTTCAAGCCGGGCGATGTGGTCTGGATCGAGGAGTCGAAGCCGATCTCCAAGCTCAAGCGCTGGGTCGTGATCCGGGGCGAGCACAAGAAAACCGCCTGAGCCCGTTTCGGCGGCAGCCGGCAGGGACTTGGGAAAATTCAAGGGCGCAGCCAGCCTGCCCCGCAGATGAAGAGGACGAGGTGCATCAATGATTCAGATGCAGACCAACCTCGACGTGGCCGACAATTCTGGCGCACGCCGTGTCATGTGTATCAAGGTGCTTGGTGGCTCCAAGCGCCGCTACGCCACCGTGGGCGACATCATCGTCGTGTCGATCAAGGAAGCCATTCCGCGCGGCAAGGTGAAGAAGGGTGACGTGATGAAGGCCGTGGTGGTGCGGGTCCGCAAGGACATCCGCCGTCCCGACGGCTCCGTCATCCGCTTCGACCGCAACGCCGCCGTCCTGATCAACAACCAGGCCGAGCCGGTCGGTACCCGTATCTTCGGGCCGGTGCCGCGCGAGCTGCGCGCCAAGAACCACATGAAGATCATCTCGCTCGCGCCGGAGGTGTTGTAATGGCCGCGAAGATTCGCAAAGGCGACAAGGTCATCGTGCTGACCGGTCGCGACAAGGGCCGCACCGGCGAAGTGTTCGAGGTGCGCCCCGAACAGGGCACGGCCCTGGTGCGCGGCGTCAACATGGTGAAGCGCCACCAGAAGCAGACCCAGAACCAGGAGGGCGGCATCATCTCCAAGGAGGCGCCGGTCCAACTGTCGAACATTGCGTATCTCGGCAAGGACGGAAAGCCGACGCGCATCGGATTCAAAATTCACGCGGACGGCAAGAAGGTCCGCGTCGCCAAGAGCTCGGGAGCAGAGATCGATGGCTGATACGGTTTACGTGCCGCGCCTGCGCGCGGAATATGACAGCAAGATCCGCGGTATGCTGACCGAGAAATTCGGCTACCAGAACGTCATGCAGGTGCCGCGACTGGAGAAGGTCGTGCTCAACATGGGCGTCGGCGACTCGGTCAACGACCGCAAGAAGGCCGAGACCGCCGCTGCCGAGCTGACGCAGATCGCCGGCCAGAAGGCCATCGTGACCTATTCGCGCGTCGCCATTGCGACCTTCAAGCTGCGCGAGAACCAGCCGATCGGCTGCAAGGTCACGCTGCGCAAGGCGCGCATGTACGAGTTCATCGATCGTCTGGTGAACGTCGCCCTGCCGCGCGTCCGCGACTTCCGCGGGCTGAACCCGAAGAGCTTCGACGGCCGCGGCAACTACTCGCTCGGCATCAAGGAGCACATCATTTTCCCCGAGATCGACTTCGACAAGGTCTCGGAGGCGCGTGGCATGGACATCACCGTCTGCACCACGGCCAAGACCGACGACGAGGCGCGGGCCTTGTTGACCGCTTTCAATTTCCCGTTCCGGCAGTGAGTCGCTGAAGAGCAGCCCCTCAAACGCGGAAACCCAGGAGCCAACCAAGCATGGCAAAGAAGAGTTCAGTCGAGAAGAACAACCGGCGCAAGCGGATGGCCAAGAATGCCGCGCCCAGGCGGGCGAAGCTGAAGGCCATCATCGCCGACAAGAACAAACCGATGGAGGAGCGCTTCGCGGCGACGCTGAAGCTGGCGGAAATGCCGCGCAACTCGTCGCCGACCCGCATCCGCAACCGTTGCGAGCTCACCGGTCGTCCGCGCTCGAACTATCGCAAGAACAAGCTGTCCCGCATCGCGCTGCGTGAACTCGGGTCCAAGGGCCTGATTCCCGGGCTCGTGAAGTCGAGCTGGTAAGGAGGGTCGTCACATGTCAACGCACGATCCGATCAGCGATCTGATCACCCGCATCCGCAACGCGCAGATGCGTTCCAAGACCAAGGTCACGACTCCCGGCTCCAAGATGCGCCAGAACGTGCTCGAGGTGCTGAAGGCCGAAGGCTACATCCGCGGCTACGCCACGGTGGAGCACCAGTCCGGCCGCAGCGAGCTCGAGATCGAGCTGAAGTATTTCGACGGCGAGCCCGTCATTCGCGAGATCGAGCGGGTGTCGAAGCCCGGGCGCCGCGTCTACACCTCGGTGAAGAATCTGCCGCGGGTGAACAACGGCCTCGGCATTTCGGTGTTATCGACGCCGAAGGGAATCATGGCTGACCACGAAGCTCGCGAGGCGAATGTGGGCGGCGAAGTTCTCTTTACGGTCTTCTGAGAAGGATTGAGCCATGTCACGTGTTGGCAAGAAGCCAGTGACGGTGCCGGCGGGCGTCACCGCGACCGTCGACGGGCAGACCGTCAAGATGAAGGGGCCGAAGGGCCAGCTTCAGTTCGTCGTGCATGACGACGTCGAGGTGAAGCTCGAGAACGGCCAGGTCAAGGTCGCTCCGCGGGTGGAGACCAACCGCGCGATCGCGCTGTATGGCACCGCCCGTGCGCAGGTCGCCAACCTCGTCGCCGGCGTTACCAAGGGTTTCGAGAGGAAGCTCGAGATCACCGGCGTCGGCTATCGCGCCGCGATGCAGGGCAAGAACCTGCAGCTCGCGCTGGGCTACAGCCACGACGTGGTCTATGCGATCCCGGAGGGCATCACGATTACCGTGCCGAAGCCGACCGAGATCACGGTCTCGGGCACCGATATCCAGCGCGTCGGCCAGGTCGCTGCCGAGATCCGCGCTTACCGTCCGCCGGAGCCCTACAAGGGCAAGGGCGTGAAGTATGTCGACGAATTCATCTTCCGCAAGGAAGGCAAGAAGAAGTAACGGAGCCGGTCATGTCCAGAAACAAGGTCACGAATGCCCGGCGCAAGCAGCGCGTGCGTCTTTCGCTGCGCCGTTCCGCCAACGGCCGTCCGCGCCTGTCGGTGTTCCGTTCGTCCAAGCACATCTATGCCCAGGTCATCGACGACCTGAAGGGCGAGACGGTGGCGTCGGCCTCCTCGCTGGAGAAGGCGATGCGGGATTCCGGCAAGACCGGCGCCGACATCGATGCGGCGAAGGCGGTCGGCAAGCTGCTTGCCGAACGTGCCGTGCAGAAGGGCGTCAAGGAAGTCGTGTTCGATCGCGGCGGCTATCTCTATCACGGTCGCGTCAAGGCGCTGGCCGATGCCGCGCGGGAAAGCGGTCTGAGCTTCTAACAACGGATTTGAGGATAAGGGGCCTTGCGCCTCTCAAGGATTGGAAAACACCATGGCAGCTGAACGCGAACGCGGCGGACGCGAACGGAGCAGGGAGCGCGAGGAGCGCGACAGCGAGTTCGTCGACAAGCTCGTCCACATCAATCGCGTGGCGAAGGTCGTCAAGGGCGGCAAGCGCTTCGGTTTCGCGGCGCTGGTCGTGATCGGCGACCAGAAGGGCCGCGTGGGCTTCGGTCACGGCAAGGCGCGCGAGGTTCCGGAAGCGATCCGCAAGGCGACCGACGCCGCCAAGCGCAACCTGACCCGCGTTCCGTTGCGCGAGGGCCGCACCCTGCACCACGACATCGCCGGCCGCCACGGGGCAGGGCGCGTCTACCTGCGCGCGGCTCCGGCCGGTACCGGCATCATCGCCGGCGGCCCGATGCGCGCGGTCTTCGAGACGCTCGGGATCCAGGACGTGGTGGCGAAGTCGATCGGCTCGTCCAACCCCTACAACATGGTGCGCGCGACCTTCGATGCGCTCAAGCACCTGGACTCGCCGCGTTCGGTCGCGGCGCGCCGCAGCATCAAGGTATCCACCCTGCAGGCCCGCCGCATCGGCGGCGATGCCGAGGCGGCCGCCGACTAACGGAAGCTTTTCGGAGTAAATGCGATGGCTAAGGCCGCAAAGACGATCAAGGTCGAGCAGACCGGCAGCGCAATCCGCCGCCACCACTCGCAGCGTTCTACGCTGATCGGGCTCAGGCTCAACAAGATCGGCCGCGTCGCCGAACTGCCGGACACCCCGGCGGTCCGCGGCATGATCGAAAAGGTTCACCATCTCGTCCGCATCGTCGGCGAGAAGTAAGCAACAAGGAGAAGGGCGATGAAGCTCAGCGATATCGCCGACAACGCCGGCTCGCGCAAGAAGCGCATGCGGGTCGGCCGCGGCATCGGGTCGGGCAAGGGCAAGACCTCCGGTCGCGGCGGCAAGGGCCAGACCGCGCGCTCCGGCGTGCGCATCAAGGGCTTCGAGGGCGGCCAGATGCCGCTGCATCGGCGCCTGCCCAAGCGTGGCTTCAACAACATCTTCCGGCTCGAGTTCGCCGAGATCAATCTCGATCGGCTGCAAGAGGCGGTCGATGCCAAGCTGGTCGATGCCGGCAGCGTCGTGAACGCCGAGTCGCTGGTGAAGGCCGGCGTGCTCCGCCGCGCCAAGGACGGCGTTCGGCTGCTCGGCCGCGGCGAGCTCAAGGCCAAGCTCAACATCGAGGTGCATGGCGCCTCGAAGTCCGCGATCGCTGCGGTCGAAAAGGCCGGCGGCACGGTCAAGATCCTGGCCCCGGCAAAGCAGGAAGGCGAGGCGGCGTAACAACTGCGTCATTGCCCGCTTTCGCGGGCGCTTGGCGCATGACGACAATGGACTTATCGAAGCCGAGCACCAGATAATGTCCGGCGTCTGCCTGTCGCCCCACCCATGGGTTGGGCATGAGGGCGAGCAAGGCGGCGGGAGAAAGCCCAAATGGTCTCAGCAGCGGAACAACTGGCGGCAAACCTCAATTTCGGGTCGCTTGCCAAGGCCGACGAACTGAAGAAGCGCATCTGGTTCACGCTGGGTGCGCTGCTTGTTTACCGGCTTGGCACCTACATTCCGCTGCCCGGCATCGATCCCAACATCTGGGAGCAGGTGTTCAAGTCCCAGGCGGGCGGCATTCTCGGCATGTTCAACATGTTCGCCGGCGGTGGAATTCACCGCATGGCGATCTTTGCGTTGAACATCATGCCGTATATTTCCGCCTCGATCATTATCCAGCTCCTGACGACGGTCTCGCCGCAGCTCGAAGCGCTGAAGAAGGAAGGCGAGGCGGGCCGCAAGACCCTTAACCAGTACACGCGCTACCTGACGGTCATCCTCGCCGCGTTCCAGTCCTACGGCATCGCCGTCGGCCTTGAGGGCGCGGGCAACGTGGTCAGCGACCCCGGCCTGTTCTTCCGCCTGTCCACCACCATCACCCTGACCGGCGGCACCATGTTCCTGATGTGGCTGGGCGAGCAGGTCACCTCGCGCGGCATCGGCAACGGTATCTCACTCATCATCCTCGCCGGCATCGTGGCGGAATTGCCCTCGGCGCTCGCCAACATGCTCGAACTCGGTCGCCAGGGCGCCATGTCGACCGGCCTGATCCTGATCGTCATCGTGATGGCAGTGGCGGTAATCGCCGTCATCGTGTTCGTGGAGCGCGCCCAGCGCCGGCTGCTGATCCAGTATCCCAAGCGCCAGGTCGGCAACAAGATGTTCGAGGGCCAGTCCTCGCACCTGCCGCTGAAGCTGAACACCTCCGGCGTCATTCCGCCGATCTTTGCGTCCTCGCTGCTGCTGCTGCCCACGACAGTCGCGAACTTCAACGCCGGCAGCGGGCCGGAATGGTTCCAGTGGATCAACACCCAGCTCAGCCACGGCCGTCCGCTGTTCCTGGTGCTCTACCTCGCGATGATCGTTTTCTTTGCCTTCTTCTACACGGCGATCGTGTTCAATCCGACCGAGACCGCTGAAAACCTGAAGAAGCATGGCGGTTTCATTCCGGGCATCCGGCCCGGCGAGCGCACCGCCGAGTACATCGACTACGTGCTGTCGCGCATCACCGTAGTCGGCGCGATCTACCTTGCGGTCGTCTGTCTGATTCCGGAGATCCTGATCTCCTACGCGTCGGTGCCGTTCTATTTCGGCGGCACGTCGCTTCTGATCGTGGTCAGTGTCACGATGGACACCGTGGCGCAGGTCCAGGGTTATCTGCTCGCCCATCAGTATGAAGGGCTCATCAGGAAGTCGAAGCTGCGCGGTGGGCGGCGCAACCGGTAAACGCCACCAAAAGACGTCGCAATGAACCAACAGCTGGCGCGCCGTATCGTCTTCACGATCGGCGCGCTGCTCGTTTTCAGGCTGGGCACCTACATCCCGCTGCCCGGCATCGACTCCGACCTGCTGGTCCAATTGTTCAGTTCCCAGGCGGGCGGCATTCTCGGCATGTTCAACACGATCTCCGGCGGCGCCGTCCAGCGCATGGCGATTTTCGCGCTTGCTCTCGCCCCCTATCTGAGCGCGGCGATATTCATTCGCGTGCTGGCGATGGTGTCGGGAAAGCTGACCTCGGCCGAACGATCGGGCGAGGAAGGCCGGCGCAGGCTTGCTCGCTACACGTTGCTGCTGACATTGTTCATTGCGGCTTTCCAGGCGTACGGCGTCGCTTCTGCTCTCCAGCAAATTCCCGGTATCGTCGCCGATCCCGGCGTCTGGTTCCTGCTTTCGGCGACGGCCTCGCTGGTCGGAGGTGTCTTTTTTCTAGTCTGGTTGAGCGAGCTGATCACTTGCCATGGCATCGGCAACGGCCTTGCTCTCATCCTGTGCGTGGGCACGGTCACCTCACTGCCGTCCATCGTTGCAGGCACCTTCGATCTCATTCAACGAGGCGAGATTTCCGGCGCTTTCCTGTTGCTTCACTGCGTTCTCGCGCTGGCTTTCCTCGTTCTGATGGTCTTCGTGGAAAGCGCGCGTCGCCGCGTGCCGCTTGCTTTTGCCGAACGAAAGCTCAAAGACCGTTCGCTTCCGGCGCAAACCGGCGCGCTCTCGATCAAGATCAACAGCGCCGGATTCCTGATGCCGATCACGCTGGAGTCGTGGGTGCTGTTCTTGCCCCTGGTCGCGGCCGGATTCATGTTTGGCGGCGCTACGCCCTGGGTTGCCGCTGCATTCAAACAACTGGAGTACGGCCAACCGCTCCACCTCATACTGGGGTCGATTGCAGTATTCGGTCTCGCTTTTTTTTACACCTCCTACGTGCTGGATCCCGAGCATGCCGCACAGCGGCTTCACAAGCTGGGTGGCACAATTCCGGGCGTAGAACCGGGCGAGCCGACGGTGGCCTATCTGGATCGCACGGTGTCGTTCACGACCTTGATCGGAGCCGTCTACCTCACGGCCTTGACGCTGATTCCGGAGGCCCTGATCGCCTACGGCATCGGGCTCCCCTACAGTATAAGTGGTGCTGCAACCCTGCTTGTGGTTTGCACAGTTCTTGATATTCGAACACAGGCGCGCGGTTTGTTGCGCACCAATCGGGGGGGTGAATACAAATGAGAATTATTCTTCTTGGGCCGCCCGGGTCGGGCAAGGGAACCCAGGCCCAGCGGCTGGTGCAGCGCCATGGCATCGTCCAGCTTTCCACTGGTGACATGCTGCGCGCCGCAGTGGCGGCGCAGACGCCGATCGGGCTGAAGGCCAAGGACATCATGGCGGCCGGGGGCCTCGTGCCCGACGACATCGTGATCGGCATCATTTCCGACCGCATCGACCAGCCAGACGCTCAGAACGGCTTTATCCTCGACGGCTTTCCGCGCACGGTGCCGCAGGCCGAGGCTCTCGACCAGCTGCTCAAGGAAAAGAATCTGCAACTCGACGCGGCGATCGAGCTCCGCGTGAACGAGAGCGCGCTTCTGCAGCGCGTCGAAACGCGCGTCGCCCAGATGCGGGAGAGGGGCGAGGAGGTCCGCGCCGACGATACCCCGGAGGTGCTCAGCAACCGCCTTGCCAGCTACCGTAAGCTGACCGAGCCGTTGATCGAGTACTATTCCGAGCGCCGCATGCTGGTGACGGTCGATGGCATGATGCCCATCGAGCACGTGACCGAGGAGATCGAGCGCATCCTGTCCGCGATCGGGACCGGCAATGTCGCCAAGCCGGCCAAGGGAAAGAACAAGCCGGCCAGGAAGGCCGGGGGCCCGGCCGGGCGGGCGGCCAAACCCGCCAGGAAGGCTGCCAAGGGCTCCAGGAAGGCTGCCAAAAAGGCCGGGAAGAAGGCCGCCAAGGCCGTCAAGAAGGCCACCAGGCCGGCGAAGAAGGCCAAATCGGCCTCTGGCAAGCGGGCCGGAGCGGCCAAGAAGGCCAAAGCCTCCCGCAAGGCGTCCAAGGCGGCTTCGAGGGGCGCCAGGAAGGCCTCCCGGAAGGGAGCCAAGAAGGGGGGCAGGAAGCCCGCCCGGAAGATCCCAAAAAAGGTCACGAAAAAGCGAGCTAAAGCGTAGCAGCGGTTGACGAAACCGGGTTGAATCCTTTAATAAGCCCCGCATCCAAGTCGGATAGTTCTAGACGATGCCGGGCCCCAGGAAGACCGGGGAAGGGCGTCGTGTTCGCGTTTGTGGACACCTGCCCGAGATAGCAAGAACTTAAGCGCCGGCCTTAAGAGAGGCCGGCAACAGGAGAGATGGCCGTGGCTCGTATTGCCGGCGTGAATATTCCTACCAACAAGCGCGCCCTGATCGCGCTTCAGTACATTCATGGCATCGGTTCCAAGAGCGCGGCCGAGATCATGGAGAAGGTCAAGATTCCGGTGGATCGTCGCGTCAACCAGCTGACCGACCAGGAAGTCCTGCAGATCCGCGAAGTGATCGACCGCGACTACCTCGTCGAGGGCGACCTGCGTCGTGAGACCGGCATCAACATCAAGCGTCTGATGGACCTCGGCTGCTATCGCGGCCTGCGTCATCGTCGCGGCCTGCCGGTGCGCGGTCAGCGCACCCACACCAATGCGCGCACGCGCAAGGGCCCGGCCAAGGCCATCGCCGGCAAGAAGAAGTGATTTTCGGCGAATAGCGAGCAGGGAGTGGCGAGTAGTTCCATTCGCTTCTCGCCATTCGCTAATCGCGTTTTTGGTGTAGCCGCTGGCATTACGGCGGCGTTTGAGATCGTAGGAAAGGTAATCAATGGGCAAGGAAGCCACCCGCGTTCGCCGTCGTGAGCGCAAGAACATCGCCTCCGGCGTCGCGCATGTGAACTCGTCGTTCAACAACACGACGATCACCATCACCGACGCGCAGGGCAACACGATTGCCTGGTCGTCGGCGGGCACCATGGGTTTCAAGGGTTCGCGCAAGTCGACCCCGTATGCGGCGCAGGTTGCCGCGGAGGACGTTTCCAAGAAGGCGCAGGAACACGGCATGCGCACGCTGGAAGTCGAGGTTGCCGGTCCCGGTTCGGGCCGCGAGTCGGCGCTTCGCGCGCTGCAGGCGGCGGGCTTCACCGTCACGTCGATCCGTGACGTGACCACGATCCCGCACAATGGTTGCCGTCCGCGCAAGCGTCGGCGCGTTTGATACGAGTTGCGGGCGGCGTTGCCGTTCGCGATGGCTTTGTGACGTTATGAAAATGCCGCAGCCTTTCTGCGGGTCTCTCCAACGCCAGTAATTGAATTTGACCAATTAGCTGGCCTGTATGGGTGAAACAGTGACAATCCAGAAAAATTGGCAAGAACTGATCCGGCCGAACAAGCTCCAGGTGGCCCCCGGGGCTGATGCGTCGCGCTTTGCCACCCTCGTGGCCGAGCCGCTCGAGCGTGGCTTCGGCCAAACGCTCGGCAACGCGCTGCGTCGCATCCTGCTGTCCTCGCTGCAGGGCGCGGCGGTGCAGTCGGTGCACATCGACGGCGTGCTCCACGAGTTCTCCTCGATCGCCGGCGTCCGCGAGGACGTCACCGACATCGTCCTCAACATCAAGTACATCTCGATCAAGATGCAGGGCGAAGGCCCCAAGCGCATGGTCGTGAAGAAGCAGGGTCCGGGGGTCGTCACCGCCGGCGACATCCAGACCGTCGGCGACGTGGTCGTGCTCAATCCGGACCTGCAGATCTGCACCCTGGACGAGGGCGCGGAGATCCGCATGGAGTTCACCGTCGCGACCGGCAAGGGCTATGTGCCCGCCGAGCGCAATCGTCCCGAGGACGCGCCGATCGGGCTGATCCCGGTCGACAGCCTGTTCTCGCCGGTGCGCAAGGTCTCCTACAAGGTCGAGAATACCCGCGAGGGCCAGATCCTCGACTACGACAAGCTGACCATGACGATCGAGACCAACGGCGCGATCACGCCGGACGATTCGGTCGCCTACGCCGCGCGGATCCTGCAGGATCAGCTCAACGTGTTCGTCAACTTCGAGGAGCCGCGCAAGGAAGTCGCGCAGGAGATCATCCCCGATCTCGCCTTCAACCCGGCGTTCCTCAAGAAGGTCGACGAGCTCGAACTGTCGGTGCGTTCGGCCAACTGCCTGAAGAACGACAACATCGTCTATATCGGCGACCTCGTGCAGAAGTCGGAAGCGGAAATGCTCCGCACCCCGAACTTCGGCCGCAAGTCGCTGAACGAGATCAAGGAAGTGCTGGCC
>NZ_JACRAW010000065.1 GCF_016213215.1 Bradyrhizobium sp.
CCCCCCTCACCCGGCGCTTGAGCGCCGACCTCTCCCCGCAAGCGGGGCGAGGTAAGGTGAGGGCGTGCGCCGATGGATTCAAACCAAAACTCATCCTGCTCTAACCTACCGCGATGACACGGTCTGATCGTGTGGCTGAATAAAGTTCCTCGATCAGTGAACTGCGGTGCTCCAGCACCGCACGCTGGTTGATCGAGCCTTTGTCCGTGACCTCGCCGCGATCGATCGACAGCGGCATGTCGAGCAGGATGGCGCGGGTGATCCGCGTCGACGAGCCGGTCGAGGTGGCGAGAAAGCGCACAAAGCGCTCGGCAAAGGCATCGCGGACCAACGGATCGGCCGCGGTCAGGGCCAGATCGTCCATCGGCAGCGTCGGGTTGATGAGGCGACAGCCGTCGAGGTCGAGCACGACCAGCGCCGAGACCTCGTCGCGGTTGATGCCGGCGATCACGACGTCGCGCACCAGCGGCGCGCAGGCAGCGATGAAGCGCGCGCGCAGCGGTCCGACGCTGACCCAAGTGCCGCTCGCGAGTTTGAAGTCCTCGGCAATGCGGCCGTCGAAATCGAAGCCGGCATGCAGGTCGTTGGGGTCGGCCGGCTTGAGCGCATCACCCATGCAGTAGAAGCCTTCCTCGTCGAACGCCGCCTTGGTCACCTCGCTCTGGCGCCAATAGCCCGGCGTGATGTTCGGGCCCCTGGCACGGACCTCGAGCTTGCCGTTGTTGGGCACGAGCTTGGCCTCGTTGCCGGACACGGGCAGCCCGACATGGCCGGAGCGGCTGGTGCGCGGATTGACCGACATGAAGAACGGCGCGGTCTCGGTTGACCCCAGCCCGGTCAGCATCGGCACACGATAGCCCTTCTCCTTCACGGCGAGTTCGTCGAGGCTGTTCCAGACGAAGGGCGACATGGCCGCGCCCGAGAAGAACATCGCGTGCAGGCGCTCGAAGAATTTCGCCCGCAGCGCCTGGTCGTCGCGCAAGTACGGCAGCAGCGCTTCATAGCCCTTGGGCACGTTGAAATAGACCGTCGGCGAAATCTCCTGAAGATTGCGCACCGTTTCCTCGATGCCGCCGGGCATCGGCTTGCCCTGATCGAGATACATCGAACCACCGTTGAAGAGCGTGAGCCCAACGTTGTGGTTGCCGCCGAAGGTGTGATTCCATGGCAGCCAGTCGACGATCACCGGCGGCTCGTCCTTCAGGAAGGCCAGCGTCTCGGCCAGCATCACCTGGTTGGCGCAGATCATGCGCTGGGTGTTGATGACGGCCTTGGGATTGCCGGTCGAGCCGGAGGTCAGGAGAAACTTCGCGATGGTGTCCGGCCCGATAGCCTCATGCACTTCGTCGAGCCTGGGATGGAGCGGCGTCGCCATCAGATCGGCAAGCAGCGTCACCTCGCGCCCCGCCACTTCGCCATAGGATACCGCGATCTCCGTGCCATCAGGCACGTTGGCACCAAGCGCTTCGGCAAACTTGTCGCCGTCCTCGGCAAAGACGAGGCCCGGCGTCAGCAGCTTCATCAGGTAGGACAATTTGCCGTAATCGCGCGAGATCAGCGAATAGGCCGGCGACACCGGACAGAACGGCACGCCGGCATAAAAGGCGCCGAACGCCAGCAGCGCATGGTCGATCGAATTGCCGGACAGGATGACCACCGGCCGCTCGGCCGACAGCCCGCGCCTGAGCAGGCCTGAGGCGATGTGACGCGATGAAGCGAGCAACTCGGCATAGGTGATCCGGCGCCAGCCGCGGCCGCCTTCGCGCTCGGCCATGAAGGTGCGGTCCGGCGCGACGCTCGCCCAATGATGCAGGCGGTCGGTGAGGCGCCTCGGGAAATCGCCGAGCGGCTTTTCCGGGCGCAGATAGATCGTGCCGTCGTCGCGCCGCTCGATCGTGACCTTGGGATCGCCGAACGAGATCGGCCGCAGCGGATAGGCGCCCGCGTTGCGGTCGAGATCGGAGATGTTCGCCTGTGCGCTCATTTTTTCGGCTTCACCTTGGCGGTCTTGTGTTCGAGGAACTCGCGGATCCGGCGCTTGGCCTCCTTGTCGCTCTGCGCCACCGTGGCCATCAGGGACTCCATCAACAGGCCGGTCTGCGGATTGGCTTCCGCGATCATCGGCAGCGCCTGGAGCACGGCGAAATTGGTCAGCGGCGCATTCGAGGCGATCCGCTCGGCCAGTTCCATCGCCTTCGCCAGCCCGCCGCCGGCCTCGACGAGATACTGGGCAAAACCGTAGGAAGCGCCTTCGGTCGCCGAATAGACGCGGCCGGTCAGCATCATGTCGGTCATGCGCGCGACCCCGATCAGCCGCGGCAGGCGCACCGAGCCGCCGCCTCCGACGAAGATGCCGCGCGTGCCTTCCGGCAGCGCGAAATAGGCCGAGGGCTCGGCGACGCGGATATGCGCAGCGCAGGCGAGTTCCAGCCCGCCGCCGATCACCGCGCCCTTGAGCGCGGCAATGACCGGCACGCGGCTGTACTGGATGCGGTCGAACACCCGGTGCCACATTTGGGAATGAATGAGGCCGCCGGTCGCGTCATGCTCGGTCAGTTCCGATAGGTCAAGGCCGGATGAGAAATGATCGCCGATACCATGGATGACGACCGCACCGATGTCCTCGGGCAGTTGCGAAAAACATTTGCCGATCTCGAGGATAATGCCATCGTTCAGCGCATTGCGCTTGGCCGGACGGTTGAGGCCAACGGTCAGTACCCGACCTGCCCTCTCGATCTTGAGCAGCGCAGCCGGATCCGCGGCTGCGGTAGAGGCGTTTCCCATGGATCTATTGTGTCCTTCAAGAATAGTTATGTTTTATAACGAATTCCGGTGGAGTCAATAAGAACCGGTCGCGGCTGCCCGGGGTCCACCCTCCTTGGAGGGCCTCTCCAGGGGTAACAGCCGCCACCTGGGGCAGGACGAGTTTCGCAATCACATCACCTGATGCACGTCGATCACGACTCGGTCCGCATGCCGCGCGGCGGAGGCGACAAAAATGTTCTGCATCAGCCAGCGATACTTCTCGTGGCCGGTCTCGAATTTCGGCACGGTGCGGAAATAGATCAGCGCAGGGTCGACCGGTTCGCCGCGCTTGAGCTTCTGTAACAGATCGACGGGACCGAAGCGCATGCCCTTGTTCTCGACATAAACGACAGCGCCGTCGTCAGTCTCAAAGGCATATTTCGCTTCCAGCTCGATCAGCTCGTTGGGCCGGATGACCTGGAAGTCGGCGCCGAACGGCAGGACCTTGCCGTTGATGGCCCCGCGCACCTCGCCGCCGATGATCGGGATGATGCGGCGGACGCCGATGCCGGTCTCGCCGGCGCTGACGACGTCGCCGATGCGCGCGGTGATGGTGAAGACGTATCTGGTTTCAAGGATGGGGTCATTGGACCGGGATGAAGTTGGATTGAATGGTCTAACCGCGGGCACTTCAGCTCTTCCCCATGGGGAGAGGTCGGCGCGCTTGGCCGCGCCCTCGCGCGGCTGAGCGTGCCGGGGGAGGGGCCGCAAGTCCCATGAGAGGCCGTAACCCCTCACCCGCGCCTTCGGCGCGACCTCTCCCAACGGGAGAGGTGAACCACGTTCGATATGGCACCAAGAGCTCATCACACTCAGTGCGCCATCATGCGCTGGGGCAGCCAGGTGGCGAGCAGGGGGAAGGCGATCAGGATCACCAGACGGATCAAGTCGGTCACGACGAACGGGATCACGCCCTTGAAGATGGTGGAGAAGGACACGTCCTTCACCACGCTCTTGATCACGAAGACGTTCATGCCGACCGGGGGGTGGATCAGGCCGAGCTCGACGGTCATTACGATGATGACGCCGAACCAGATCGGATCGAAGCCGAGATGGCTGATCACCGGGAAGATGATCGGCACCGTGAGGATGATCATCGCCATGGCGTCCATCAGGCAGCCGAGCACGAGATACATCACCATGATCAGCGCGAGCACGCCGTAGCTGCCGAGCCCCAGGCCGGTGAGGAATTCGGTGACCTTCTGCGGGGTCTGCGTCACCGTGAGGAAATAGCCGAAGATCAGCGCGCCGATCAGGACGGTGAACACGGCGGCCGCGGTGCGCGTCGCCTGCAGCAGCGAGATCAGGATCGCGCTCCTGTCCAGCCTTCGCGTGAACACGCCGATCAGGAACGCTCCGGTTGCGCCGACGCCGCCGGCTTCGGTCGGCGTGAAGCGCGGCAGGAAAGGCAGGCCGTAAAGTCCGCCGATGACGAAGATGAAGAGCAGCACCGGCGCCCAGATGTCCTTCAGGCCGGCAAAGCGCTCGCGCCACGAAATCTTCTTGCCGGCGGGGAGAAAATCGGGTCGGAAATAGCCGATCAGGGAGATCGTGACCATGTACATGGTCATCGCGAGCAGGCCGGGAATGATGCCGGCGATGAACAATTTGCCGATGTCCTGCTCGGTGATGATGCCGTAGACCGCAAGCACGGTCGACGGCGGCAGCATGGCCCCCAGCGTGCCGCCGGCCGCGATCACGCCGGTGGCGAAGGATTGCGGATAGCCGAAGCGGCGCATCTCGGGGTAGGCGACCGCGGAAAAGGTGGCGGCGGTCGCGACCGAGGAGCCGCTGATCGCGGCAAACCCGCCGCAGGCGGCAACCGTCGCGATCCCAAGCCCGCCGCGCAGGTGCCCGACAAAGCCGTTGGCGGCACGGAAGAGCTCACGGCTCATGCCTGAATTGGAAACGAAGGTTCCCATCAGAAGGAACATCGGAATGACGCCGAACGTATAGTCCGTGACCGTGCGCATCGAGGTCTGGCCGACCATCTTCAGCGCCGGCGTACCGCCGACGAGATAGGAAAAGCCGCACACCCCGACGAGGCCCATGGCCATGCCGACAGGCACGCGCAACAGCATCAGTGCGAACAGCGAGACAAATCCGATGATCGCGACGGCGTCCGTGCTCATGCTTACTCCGTCGCCTTGAATTTTGGATCGCGCACCTCTTCGGGCTCGAAGATCAGCCGATAGGTGCGGATGGCGATCAACAGCACGGCGGAAACGTCGCCGATCCAGGCCACCGCGAAGAACGGCCAGGTCGGCATGTGCAGATCGAAGGTCTGGACGTTGTCGTTGTAGGTGCCGCGCACCTTGTCGAACAGCGTCCAGGTCTGCACGGTCACCACGAACAGCAGGACCAGGGTCGCGAACACGTCGATCCAGCGCTGGTAGCGCGGCCCGACGTTGGCCCACACCAGGTCGACCGTGATGTGCGTGCCGCGATAGGAGGTCGCGGCGATGCCCCAGAAGATCAGGATGCCGAGCAGCATGCGCCCGATGTCGAAGGAGTCGGGAATCGAATAGTTCAGCGTGTTGCGCAGCAGGACGGACACGAAGATGTTGAGCGCGACGAGGCCGACGAATCCGGCCGCGATCCACTCGATGGTGTCGATGAAACGATCCATCCAGGCGCGCTTCATGGGCAATGGGTTCCTATCACAGGCTGGTTGTTGATTGGTCAGTCTCCGGCAGATCACCTCGCCCCGCTTGTGGGGAGAGTTGATTATCGCAGCAAATCGGGTGAGGGGGTCTCTCCACCAGTACCCCTGCGGAGACTCCCCCTCACCCCGCCCCTCTTCCCGCGAACGGGAAAGAGGGGGCGCCGCCCCTCCGACGGATCATGGCGTCGGCTTTACTGCGCCAGCGCGTTGTATTTCTTGAGCGAGGCCTTGAGGTCCGCCAGAGCCGCGTCCGCATCGACGCCGCTCTTCTTGACGCCGTCGGACCAGGTCTTGACCAGCGGCTCGGCGGCCTTCTTCCAGGCGGCGGTCTGTTCCGCCGTGAGCTTGTAGACGTCGTGATCGGATTGGGCCTTTATCTTTTCGATGCCGGCATCCTCGAACTTGCCCCAGTGCTCGCCGACCTGCCCGGCCATCTCGACCGTGCAATTGTCGTCGATCGCCTTCTTCTGACGGTCGGACATCTGGTTGTACTTGTCCTTGTTGATGACGAAGACGAAGGTGGTGACATAGAGCGGCGCCTCCATGTCGTACTTCGTCACCTTGTCGATGCCGAACAGGAGCAGCGAGCCCCAGGGGAAGGTGACGCCGTCGGCGACCCCACGCTCGATGACGTCGCGCACCTCGGGCGCAGAGGACTGCACGTTGGTGCCGCCGAGCGAGGTGACGAAATTTGCCATCGTCGCGTGGGCGGGACGAATCTTCATGCCCTTCACGTCCTCAGGCGTCATGATCTTCTTGGTGCGGGAGTGAAAGGAAGACGGCGAGTGGACGAAGGCGAGGCAGTACTTGACGTCCTTCATCTCCTTCTCGGCATACTTGCGGTACCAGGCGTCCAGCCCCATCGAGCCGCCCTTGGCGTCCGAGATCAGGAACGGAAGCTCGCCCGCGCCGATGATCGGGAAGCGGCCGGGCTGATAGCCGGGATTGACGTAAGTGACGTCGGCGATGCCGTCGCGCGCCATGTCGTAATGGTCGAAGGCCTTGCCGAGCTGCTGGGCCGGAAACACCTTGGACTTGATGGTGCCGCCGGACGCCTTCTCGACCGCGGCGCCCCAGTCTTCGAGCGATTTCTGCAGGGGATGCGAGGCGGGCACCCAGTGCGATATCTTCAGGTCGAAGTTCTTTTCCTGCCCGAACGCCGGCGTCACACACGCTGCCAGCAGCAACGTCAAAACCGCTTTCCTCATCGACATTCTCTCCCTCGTGACCACGGACCTTTTTCTGGTCCTTTGGGGCTATTGTTATATGAGATAATTACCTGATCAAGCCGGCAATGGCTGCCGGAGGCAAATAGGTTAGAGCCTGTTGCAGCGGCAGGGGCGAGCAATGCGGACAAAAGCGGCACGGTGCGAGGGTCGCCGTGACCGGCGTTCAGGGCAACGGTCATGCCCGGCGAATGCGGGGCATGCGGTCCCGCCTTGGTCTCACGATTTTATGACTGGACCTCCAAAATACCGGGATCGTCCGCTTGCGCGGGTGATGACCAGATGGAGCCGTTTCAAACGGCGACGCAAATCTCGTTTAAAACTTTGTAGGTGGTGAAATCTGCACGGGGATCCAGTTGAATGGCGATGAACCGGAGAGCGAGGCACACCGCATGACGCCAACCGACATTCCCGAAGGTTTCGAGCCGCACTTTCGCAAGAGTCCCCTCACCGATCCCTGGGAGCCGCTTTATTCCAGGCGCACCGACAAGGCCGTGATCATGGGACTGCGGCTCGCCCGGCCGCACACCAACGCCCGCGGCCTCATTCACGGCGGATTGATCGCCGCGCTCGCCGACAACGCGATGGGCTATAGCTGCGCGCACGTGATGGGCTGGACGTCGTCACTGGTGACAGTCAGCCTTTCGGTCGATTTCATCGGCTCGGCCGAAATCGGTCAGTGGCTCGCGGTCGAGAGCGACGTGATCAAGACCGGCAGCACGATCTGCTTCGCGCAGAGCCTGATCAAGGCCGACGAAGTCGTGATCGCGCGCGCCAGCGCCACCTTTCGCGTGGTGCCGAAAAAGGACTAAGCGACCTCACCCGAACCGCCAATTGGTGATCTCGACCACGAGGTCGATGAAGGCGCGCACCTTGGCCGAGAGCAGGCGCGAGGTCGGGTAGACGATGTGGATCGGCAATGCCGGCTCTTCGAATTTCGCCAGCACGATCTTGAGCCGGCCGCGCTTGACGCCTTCCGCCGCCTGATAGGCCAGCACCCGCGTCAGGCCGCCGCCCTGCTCGGCATATTGAATGGCGGCATCGGCGCTGTTGCTGATGAAGCGCGGATTCACCGCCACCTGCAGCTTGCGCCCGTCCCGGACGAAGCTCCAGTCCGTGGAGAGTCCGAACCGGATGCTCTGATGCGTGACCACGGCCTCCGGGGTCTTCGGCTCGCCATGCGCCTTCAGATAGGCGGGCGAGGCCACCACGATGCGCCGCATCTCGCCGACCTGGCGCACCACCAGAGAGGAATCGGCGAGATGGCCGATCCTGACCGCGAGGTCGACGCCGTCCTCGACGAGGTTGATGATGTTGTCCGAAAGCCTGAGCTCGCCGGAGACATCGGGGTAGCGCTTCAGATAGGCCGACATTACCGGGCTGACGTGAAGCCGGCCGAAGCCGAACGGCGCCGAGACCACGAGGCGCCCGGAGGGCCGGGTTCGTTCCTGCTGGGCCGAATTCTCCGCCTCCTCGACGTCGGCGAGGATGGCCCGCACCCGCTCCAGGTAGCGCGTACCGACGTCGGTCAGGGAGACCTGGCGCGTGGTCCGCTGCAGCAGCCGCGCACCGAGATGCTCCTCGAGCGCGGCGACCAGCCGCGTCACGCCCGAGGGCGACAGCCCGAGCCGGCGCGCGGCGGGCGCGAAGCCCTTGAGGTCGGCCACCGTGACGAAGGCTTGCATGGCATCGAGACGGTCCATGGCATTATTGCATATGCTGCAACGAAGAAGTGTCAAGGAGCTTGATTGTTTACGGGCAAGAAAGGTCCATCTTGGCCAGGGACAGGCAGAGACGCTGCACCTTTAGGAGAAGCTGAGATGACCGACGCGCATTCATTTCCGAGCGACGTCGCCTTTACGCCGGCCGTGAAAGCCATCCAGGCGCGCAAGGGCTCGCGCGAGGCCTATGCTGCGGCCGAGCGGCGGGGCTGGCGCACGGAGATCAACGAGGATCTCGCGGCGTTTCTCGCCGAGAGCAACAGCTTCTATCTTGCAACCGCTTCCCGCGACGGCCAGCCCTATATCCAGCATCGCGGCGGCCCGAAGGGCTTTCTCAGGATGCTGGACAAAAAGACGCTCGCTTTTGCCGACTACAGCGGCAACCGGCAATACATCACGCAGGGCAACCTGTCGGAAAATCCCAGCGCGTATATCTTCGTGATGGACTATGCCCATCGCCGCCGGGTGAAGATCTGGGGCACGGCCCGCGTGGTCGAGGACGATCCGGCGCTGACGCAGTCGCTGATGCCCAGAGAATACCGGGCGCGGCCGGAGCAGGTCATCCTGTTCACGATCTCCGCCTGGGACACCAACTGCCCGCAGCACATTCCGCAGAAGTTCGATGCCGCCGACGTTGCGATCGCGCTCGCCGCACGCGAGGCGCGCGTTGCCGAGCTCGAGGCCGAGCTGGCGGCGCTCAAGCAACCGCCGGCGTCGACGAGGTGAATATCACGCGGCCGCGCGCAGCGGGGTCCAGGCGAAGTCGGGATAATACTGCGTCATCATGCGGTCGACGTAGGCTGTGAGGTTCCCGAAATGTTCGGCGCGGTCGCGCAAACGCGACTCAAAGAAGGGCGTCAGGACGCCGGCTAGCGCGCCGAATGCGGTTGCATCGACGCCGCACGGCATCTCACCCATCAGGTAGGGCTTGCCGCCAAGCTGCACCGATAGCGCGAGCAGCGAACGCACCGCAAGCTCGACATCGTCATCGGGGGCGTGGCGGCCTAGGCCACTCAAGAGATAGTTCTCGGCGACGCGGAATTGCGCGTCCTCGCGCAGCTTGTCGCGGCGGTGCGCCGGCGCGCCATCGAAGAAATGCGCCGGCCCCTTGGCGAAATTGACCGGATCGACCCAGCGGGCGCCGATCAGCGCCCAATAGACATGATGCTCGATCATCCGCTCGAACGCCCAGGCCTGCGCGCGGGCCTGCAAGGAAAGGCCGGCGTCGAAGTCGAAGCCGTATTTGCGCTCGATATGGGCGCGAATGAAGGTGGAGTCGGCGATCCGTTCGCCGTCATCCTCGATGAAGGGCAACTGTCCCTTGGGGGAAGCGGGCGGCATTGCCCGCTCCTTGCGACAGGAAAGCCCCGCCATCTTGAGCTGGACCTCCGTCTTTGTGACGAACGGGCTGATTTCAGGCAGGCCGAAGCCGGCGCCGAAGCCGTAAAGCGTGATCATGTGGCGCTCCCAGTTCCGAACATGGCCGAAGGCTAACGTCTGGCTGCTGCCACCATGGTGGCAGCAGCAGTGATATCGTGGACGAACCGCGCCCCCCTGAAGGCACGGCAGGCGATGCTGCGGAACAGCGCTTCGCATGCCGACTGGATGGACCACGAGACGAAGGCAGCGACAGCAAGACGGAGATCGCCGAACAGGCAATCGATGGCGGCGGGTCGTTGCAAGGCCCAGAACTGGGCGCGCCACAACGAGGCGGTAATACCGAAGTTGATGAGAACGGCCATGGACAAACCCTCTTCAGTTCGCGTGTTGTCCCGGTATAGATGGCTCCTGCTGACAACATGCTGTCAGCATCGCTGAGCTCGCCGAAAGAGAACTGCTCATGAGACGCGCCGACCGGCTGTTTCAGATCATTCAGGTGCTAAGGCGCAGCCGCAGACCGATGACCGCCGACGCCATTGCCGCCGAGCTCGAGACCTCGAAACGGACGATCTATCGCGACATCGCCACCCTGATCGGCCAGCGCGTGCCGATCCGCGGCGAGGCCGGCATGGGCTACATCCTGGAGAAGGGATTCGACCTGCCGCCGTTGATGCTGACGCCGGACGAGATCGAGGCCGCGGTACTAGGCGCGCAATGGGTGGCGGGACACGCCGACACTGCGCTGGCGCGCGCCGCCGAGGACCTCATGGCGAAGATCGCCGACACCGTGCCCGAGCGCCTGCGCCCCTTCGTGCTGGAACCGGCAAGCCGCGCGCGGCCGAGCTGGAACCGCGAGCCGGACCGCATGGACATGGTACGGACAAGGACGCAGATTCACGAGGGCAAGAAGATCGCGCTGCGCTATCGCGACGAGCAGGGCCGCGACAGCGAGCGCACCATATGGCCGATCGCGATCGGCTATCTCGAAGCGGTGCGGCTGCTCGCCGCCTGGTGCGAATTGCGCAACGACTTTCGCAGCTTCCGCACCGATCGGGTCATCGACGCCACCTATCTCGACGAGAGATATCCGGAGCGGCGCGACGTGCTGCGGGCGAAATGGCGGCAGAGCCTGGTCTGGGGTCCCCCGAAAGACAACTGATCAGCGGCTTCGTGAATTGATCGTCGAGGTGCCGCACGCTAGATCACGGCATGGATTGCGAATCCGCCATCGACCGAACGAACTGCTGCCAGCAGTGCGGCGCCTGCTGCGCCTACTCGGCGAACTGGCCGCGCTTTTCGATCGAACCGGATGATGAGCTCGAGCTCATCCCGGAACGCTTCATCAACGAGCGAATGTCCGGCATGCGCTGCCAGGACGACCGCTGCGCGGCGCTTCAAGGCGAGATCGGGGTCGCCACTTCATGCGGGATTTACGCCCTGCGGCCGGAAGTGTGTCGCACCTGCATGCCCGGTGACGCCGAATGCACCATGGCGCGGCGAAAGTTCGGACTGCCGGCGATTTGAAGGGTGTCGGCCTATGCCGTCAAAGGATCCGTGAATTCCTCGTCCTCGACGTCGTCATCGAGCGGCGAGAAGGTCGCCAGCGGCTTGGTCGACAGCGTGATCGGCTTGCGGCCGTTGGCCAGCGAGGGTGCGGATCGCGCCTCTTCCTGGCGAGACTGCGCAAAGAGCGTAGCGCCGACCCGCCCGCCAGCCTCGACCAGGTCACGCTCGCTGCAGCTCGTAGCGATGGCGAGCGCCAGCGAATGCAGATGGCTGCGGCGGTAGCAGAACAGCGCGAGCCTTGCCCTGACGTCGGGAGAGACAGTCTCGACGAGGCGCGGCAAGCCATTGGCATTGGCGCGGTACATCTCGCCGAGCAGTTCATCGCGGACCGGGCAGAAGTCGCTTTCGTAGGTGTCGCGGCTTGAAAACATTGCGGTTCTCCCTGACTTGGGAAGATGCCGCGCAATACTCTAACGAAGGGTTAACCAAGGATCCCGGTAGTCGCACGGGGTGCTTGCGCCGGCGCTGCGAATCGGAACGGCCGCCTCGGGAGAGTCCGGCTCAGTTCACCGCCATGAAGATCGACAGGCCGAAATCGGTGAAGTGGTGAAGAGCCTGGTCGACGCCGATCAGGGTCCAGAACCAGGGATGCTCCTGGTTCACGCCGAAATTGGCCGAGATGAAGCCCTTGATGCGATCGATCGTCATGTGGATGGCGAAGTCGATCAGGGGGACGAACCAGAACCGAGGCGCCACGATCAGGATCAGCATCATTCCCACCGTAAGGTGGATCAGACAATGGACCAACAAGGGCAGCGCCCAGCCGGACTTGCTGTCCTTGCCGTACGCCATCCAGCCGTTTTGCAGAACGAAGTCGGCGATGATGTGCTTGAAGGTGAGCAGCAACATCCATCCAATGAGCGCTCCGACCGGAACCGCCGACGACATAGGTGGAAAAAGCAAAGCTGACGCCCTCGTGGATCTGGAAAACGCTCGAAAAGCTGGAGGCGTTCGACGCAACTTCTCGTTGGATCCGGCCAAATCACCCCGGATCGATGCTCAGTATTTATGACATCTCCCGCGCCGGAATGCACGTATCGGGAACCCGAAAAAACCCGGGGTGTGGCCAATGAGCATACATGCCCATAACCCCGATACTTGTGAGGGGGTAACGCTACTCCGGCCCCATGGTTTGCATTCTTGTTGAAGGCGGTTATCATTCGCTACTGGGAATAGTCTTTCTTTTTTAAGTATTTACGATCTCGTCAGGCGATCCGCGGCCGTTTTGGTAGCGATGGAAGCCGGACACCCGGGGGTAGGCCATGAGTACAGAAGGCCAGAAGCCACCGACGGAGCAACCCGCCGCCCGATCGCATATGTTCAGGACGAACCAGCAGCAGGTGCTGATCTACGTGCTGCTCACCGTAATCTTGTCCTTCGCCACCGTGTGGGGCGGCCGGGCGTGGCTGCGGAATTCCGAAACGCTGACCTTCGCTGTCGGCGATGCCGACAGCGAGGAGGCCCGGTTCGCGACCAAGCTCGCGACCGTACTGAAGAACAACTCGTCGCGGCTGCGGCTCAAGATCATCAACAATCCGGACAACACCAGGGCACTCGCGCAGTTCGAGCGCAGGCAAGCCGACCTTGCGGTGCTGCGCACCGACGCCAAGGTGCCGCCGCGAGCGCGCGCGCTGGCGATCCTGGAGCACGACGTCGTGCTGCTGCTCAGTCCCGGCAGCAAGAAGATCAAGTCACTTGCCGAGCTGAAAAAGAAAAAGGTCGCGGTGCTGGCCGCCAGCGACAGCTCGCTCAGCTTCGTCCGCAACATCCTCGACATTGCCGACGGATCGGATGCGGCCTCCAGGGTGCAGATGGCGCCACCCGGCTCAACGCTCGACAAGCTGTTCGCCTCCGGCTACGGCGCGGTCATCGCGATCGTCCACACATCGAGGACGGTCAGGGACAAGGCCTACGAACAGGCGGCCAAGCGCGGCGGCTTCACCTTGAACCCGATCGACGAGGCCAAGGCGCTGGAGCGCAAGATTCCCGGCATTTCGCAGGAGACGCTCACCACCGGCACGGTGTCCTCCGCGCCCGAAATTCCCGACGACGACCTCGATACGGTCGGGCTGCAATGGCTGCTGGTTACGCAATCGCGGATATCCACGGCCACCGCGACGGACCTCGCCCGCATCATTTACGAGAACAAGTCCGAGCTTGCGCTCGACAACGGCTTTGCCTCCAGGATCGAGCCGGCCGAGACCGACAAGGACGCCTTCATCATCGCCCATCCCGGTGCCGCCGAATACATCAACGACGACACCAAGTCGTTCGTGGACCGCTACAGCGACCTGATGTATGTCGGCCTCGGCGCCCTCAGCGTGATCGGCTCCATCTTCGCGGCGATCTACGCCAAGATCACCCGGATCGCGCCGGAGAAGGCCGGCGAACTCGCTACCGCCGTTCTCAACATCGGCGAGCGAATAGAGCATGCCCAGACGCTGGACGCGCTGGAATCGCTGCAGAACGAGCTGGAGGACATCCTGCGCGGCGCGGTGATAGGTTTGCGAGACGGCAGCATCAGTACCGACGGGATCGATACGTTCAAGCTCGGCTATGAATTCGTCCGAGACCAAATCGGCATGCGCCGCGAGCACCTGGCGCGGCATGCCAGCGAAAGCGGAAGCGTCGGCAGGGACGACGCCCATCAAGACGACAGCAACGTCGTTATCGTGAAGACGGCCCAGAGCGGCTGATCGTTCTTCCGCCGGCCGGAACCTGCCTTCGTTATCTCGCCTTCGTGCGCGCCCACACCATTTCGCAATTGAGCACGAGCTTCGCAAAACCGTTTTGCGTTTGTCGCGAAGGAAGGCCGGTTCCAGGTTTACGATAACGCGGCCCTTCAGGCCTGCTCCAGGAACTGCGCCGCGCCGCCGCCGTTGGTTTTGCTGAATCAGCGGAGAGATCGATGACAGGCAAAGCCACATCATCATCCATGTCGCGAGGGTTGGGTCAGCCCTGACCGCACGCTGCAAATCAGTTGGAGCATCGCATGCGCACGCTGCTGATCGTCGTGTTGCTGGCCCTGCTCGCAGGGGTCGGCTATTTCGCCTATTCGGGCATGACCGTGCCGGGCGAAGCGATGCCGGCGCAGGGCTACATCGCCCTGACGCTCGGGGTGGTGTTTTCGCTCATCGTCGGCATAGGTTTGATGGCGCTGTTGTTCTTCAGCAGCCGCCGCGGCTACGACGAGCCGCCGCGATACAAGTAGCAGCCACCACCGAAGCTATCTCGTTGCGGCGGCCTCGGCGCCGGGCGTCCGGGTCCGGATCTGCGCGATCGTGCGCTTCAGGGCGATCTGACGCCGGTCCGGCGTCACGGCGGCGCGCGCTTCGGCAATTGCAGCGGCAAGATCCGGCAGTGGCAGCACGCCATCGAAGGTCGGCTTGACCAGGCCGTCGATGATCGCGTGCCAATCGGCCAGGCCCTGACGGTAAGGATCGCCATAGCCCTTGATCATGGTCGCGGTGTCGATGACGGCCGACGCCGCCTTCGGCTGCTTGACGAGACTGCGCGAGATCATGTGCAGCCAGCGCTCGACCCAGGTCTTCTCTTCCGCATAGCGGATCGAGAACCGCCGCCAGCGCTTCAGGCCCGCTTCCAGCTTCAGGCGGCGAATGCCCCACCAGCCGGCGTTGGAATAGCGGATGGATACGCGTTTGTGTCGCCAGCCCACGAGGTCGAGCCCATCAAGGATGGGCTCGGCGACGGCAGCCGGCAGCGCCCCGATCAATTCATCCAACCGGAACTTCTTCACCTCGGCTGACGGCGGCCGGCCTTCGTCAAGCTCCGCCAGCTTCAACTCCGCAATCCGGATTGGATCCTCATAGCTCATCCGCTCCGCCATCAATCGCGCGATATCGCACAGCATGGCCGCATCGACGCCCGGCCGTCCGATGAAGCGGCTCACCCTGTCGACGTACAGATGGGCGTAGCTCGTGCCCTGATACTCGATCAAAAGCTGGATGCCGTCGTTGACGATCGGCTTGGCAGCCTCCGGCAGGCCCTCCGGAAGAACTGGCGGCGGATCGTCTTCGCCGCCGAGCACATCGGCGAAGAGATAGCGCAGCGAGGACAGGATGCCATCGTTCGACACGACTTAAGCCCCGTTCAAACAATCCACCTGGGTACTCAGGCCGGCTTCACTGAAGCAGCCACCGGTGCGCTCTGCTGCGCAAGCCGCCGCTCCAGCGTTTCGAGGTTCTGAAACAGCCGCGCGCTGGCGAGCCGCAGGAAGTAGAATCCGAAGGCTGGATTTTGCACGTAGAGTTCCTCGACCTTGTTGTAGCCGACACTCAGGACCACGCCCGACTCGATACATTCCAGGGTTTGGGTGCGCTTGTTCGAGGGCGAAAGCATGCCGAGCTCGCCGACAATGGCGCCGACCGGCAGCTCGATGCCCGATTCGACCAGCCTGAAACGGCCGCTCACGATGTAGGCCATGTCCTCGGCCTTCTCGTCCTTGTAGAACAGGACCTCGCCGGCC